>NZ_UIHC01000196.1 GCF_900499075.1 Roseinatronobacter ekhonensis
GGGCAGTTCAGTGATGGTAGTCTCTGGCATGTGGCATATCCCTTTCTCGACTGAGAATTGACGGCGTCTGAACACCGCCATGATATGCCGCCCCTCAGGGCATCACCAACTTTCGCGCGTTTCTCGACGATCCGGACAATTATTCGATTTATCCGCTGCGCGATCGGGTTCGGCAGGACTCACTTAACTTCATTCTCAAAGACTACGGAGATCACGGCATCTTCAGTGAGGACCAAATTGAGAAATTGTCTGGTAATCATGACCTGTCCATAGAACAAGTTCAGGAACTGTCACGATTGCTCGGATATTGCTTGGATCTCGACTCCGAGATTAGCTTTGTGGCTGTCAGCCGCTCGACAGTCCAGCGCAGGCTCCAAAACAGACATCTTGGCAAGCGTAACCATGATCGGCAACTGACAGCGTCAGAGGCAAATACGCTATACTCCGAGTCCTGCAGAAGCCGAATTTGTTGACTTGACTGCTGGGTTTGGAACGATTCAGCTATTGCTTATGATCCGCCCTGACTTTCTTTCCTCACCAGCCCGCCTCGAGCTTGAGGCTTG
>NZ_UIHC01000195.1 GCF_900499075.1 Roseinatronobacter ekhonensis
TCAGAGCTTGAAGCTCAGCACGGTCGGCGGGGCCAAGGTAAAGGCAAATGTCATTGCGTCTCATGTCCCGAATATAGCACATCAGGCCCTCAATGGGAATCCTGTGTCAGGTGGGGAACACTAGGTGGTGATTGCGCCATAGAAGAGTCGTTCCGGTTCTCACTACATGGAAACCGGAACGACCATAAAATCGAATATTTCGAGGGAAATACACTGTATTCTGTCGACCTAAGGCCAATGCAAGCAGTAAATGTTCCATTTGAAAATCCAGATGCATGTGGTGCGGCAAATTGGGTAGGTATGGTTCGCTCTGTAGTCGATTTAGTTGAATGTGATTCCTCACTTGCGATCCAACATCTAGCTAATGGTAAAAATATTTTACTTGATGATCCTGATACAACATTTTCAAATGGCGCAATTATTCTAAAAACTAATCAAGAGCTGAATTACTATGCTTCTTTGAGGGCTCGAGCTGCTAGTGTTCTGAGTCTGACACTTCCTACCTGTTTCCGCGAATTTCATCGAGCGCGTTCAGAGCGCGGCGTTCCCGGGTGAGGATGTCCTCGGCGGTTTTGGTCCATTTGAAGGGTTTGGGCTTG
>NZ_UIHC01000193.1 GCF_900499075.1 Roseinatronobacter ekhonensis
GCGCTCGACAAACGCACCCCAGACGCGGCATACTTCGAGCAAGCAGAGATACGAAAAGCGGCATGAACATAAATCTGATGCATCTTAGACAAGCCGCAAACCTGTCCTAAAAAGCAGGACCACTTCAATTCGAATGCGCTCAACTGTTTCAGATCATGAGGCCGTCATCGAACTAAAACTTGCTGACGGGCGCACAGCAAAAGATCTAAGGGATACGATTGAACAGCAGCTCGTTAGAAAATATCTGGCCGCTGAAAAAAGTCGATCTGGGGCCTTGCTAATAACTCTTTCGAGAGATCGAAAATGGGATGATCCTGATGTTGGAGGACGAATTGGCGTCGACGAGCTAATGTTGCTTTTGCATAGCGAATCCAGGCGAATCCAAGAAGTCCTCGGTGGCTCAGTGTCGGTAACTGTTCAATTGCTTGATCTGCGGCCACGATTACCACTCGAAAAAGATATCTAATCTTGTAAATTCAGAAAAAATTCTGGTTTTCGAGATTTTCTGAACCTTCTATTAGAGCGCGTCCGGTTTGACCAGATTCAGGATTCCCTTACTTCATGATCCATGATTCCATGTCTTTGAGCAGATATGGAGATAACAGATGGGCAAACCACATCCACTTGCGTTGCGAGAGCGCGTTG
>NZ_UIHC01000190.1 GCF_900499075.1 Roseinatronobacter ekhonensis
GCGCTCGACAAACGCACCCCAGACGCGGCATACTTCGAGCAAGCAGAGATACGAAAAGCGGCATGAACATAAATCTGATGCATCTTAGACAAGCCGCAAACCTGTCCTAAAAAGCAGGACCACTTCAGCCATACGTCTCTTCGGCAAAGTCCGATTCGATGATGATCTCTTGCAGCGGCAGCAATTCGATCCGGCGGCGGTTGCCCAGCACGCCTTGCGGCACGATCATGATGAATGCTTTGTGCTCGGGCAGGGCGTGCTGCGGGATTGTCAGGTCATGCACGCGGGTCACAGGCTGCATGCCATTGTCGAAGGTCAGCACCATATCACCGGGCTGGAGTGTCTCGATCTTGCGCCAGCCCGTGCCTGTCGCCACCAGGGTTCCGGGCAAAAGGCCATCCTCACGCAGGGCCATTGCATAAAGCGCGGCATCTTTCTGCATCGCGGTCGAGATTGCTGACACATTGCTGGAACGTGAAATCGCGCTGTCGCCGTCAGTCCAACCGAACGGTTTAGGGTGGGTCATGGATCGTCTCTCCGAAAACAAATCAGGGTTATACTCCGAGTCCTGCAGAAGCCGAATTTGTTGACTTGACTGCTGGGTTTGGAACGATTCAGCTATTGCTTATGATCCGCCCTGACTTTCTTTCCTCACCAGCCCGCCTCGAGCTTGAGGCTTGCG
>NZ_UIHC01000189.1 GCF_900499075.1 Roseinatronobacter ekhonensis
ACAGATTGCCTCGCAGCATCACATCACAGGGTGGCCGGATGCTCCGGAATCAGTGGCCGGATAAAATCGGAATGGGTGGCCGGATACTTTCGGAATCACTGGCCGGATGACCCCGGAATACGCAGCCATTCGTGCCTGACGGTGCGGTTGTATCGCTCTATGTAGGCGTTCTGCTGGGGCTGGCCGGGTTGGATGTGCAGGATGGCAACCCCATGCTTCTCGGCCCATTTCATCAGCTTTTCGCTGATGTATTCCGGGCCGTTGTCGACCCTTATGGTGCTTGGCTTTCCGCGCCATTCGATGATCCGATCAAGGCTCCGGATCACGCGCTCGGCGGGCAGGGAAAAGTCCACCTCGATGCCCAGCCCTTCGCGGTTGAAGTCGTCCAGCACGTTCAGCAGCCGAAATGCCCGACCATCACCCAGCCGATCCGCCATGAAATCCATCGACCAGGTCATGTTGGGTGCTTCCGGCACAGCCAGCGCGTCAGGTTTGTCCCGTTTCAACCGCTTACGAGGTTTGATCCGCAGGTTCAGTTCCAGCTCGCAGTAGATGCGGTAAACGCGTTTGTCGTCTAATCGGTCAAGGCTCTTTCCAGGTCTTATTTGTCGCTGTGCGTCCATTGCGTTGTCGTCTTCGAGGTCAGGAGATCATATCTGCCTCACAGTGGCGCCATGCTTAAAAGCCTCTCGA
>NZ_UIHC01000188.1 GCF_900499075.1 Roseinatronobacter ekhonensis
AATGGCGCAAACTCGATGGCCGGAACCGCCTGCCCGAGATCATCCAAGGGGTTGAGTTCCGCGACGGCCTCCGCCACGTTCAAGCCGCCGCCTGATCAGGCGTCACCAACTTCTGCGCATATCTCCATGACGAAATTGCGCGGCGGAAAGCAATGATCGTGGGCGCTGGCCTGACATGGTCGGTGGTCGAAAGCATACCCGTGCCAGAGGCGGTGAAGCTGGGACAGGACGGCTGCGACGCACTCAGCGACATGTGGGCGCAATCCGCGCTGAACCTTGCGCAGCAGGGGATCACGACGATTTGCTACAACTTCATGCCGGTTCTGGACTGGACCCGCACGGAGTTGCGGCACCGCCTGCCCGATGGTGCGGAATGCCTGCGCTTTGACCGCGTCGATCTGGCGGTGTTCGATATGTTCATCCTGAAGCGCCCCGCCGCCGTGCAAAGCTATGGCGCTGCGGTACAAAGCGCAGCGGCCACGCGGTTCAAACAGATGGATGCGAAACAGGTCGCAGCCTTGTCCGCAACTATTCTGGCGGGGCTGCCGGGGGCGGAAACCAGCTATTCCTTGTCAGATTGCGTATTCCGGGGTCATCCGGCCAGTGATTCCGAAAGTATCCGGCCACCCATTCCGATTTTATCCGGCCACTGATTCCGGAGCATCCGGCCACCCTGTGATGTGATGCTGCGAGGCAATCTGTAA
>NZ_UIHC01000186.1 GCF_900499075.1 Roseinatronobacter ekhonensis
GCGGCGGCATGGATCAGGCCCCGCGATTGCGCGGGTGCGGGCGCTGGATATCCGGGTGCGTGGCCACGCCCTGGGCAATCTCGACCCCGCGCTCGGTCGCGGTCGTGATGACGAAATCGCCCCGGTCGTCATTCTCGACAAAACCGTTCTCATTCAGCCACGCCAATTCGGTGATCACCTGCGACCGGGTCGAGGTGACGCCCACGCCGCGCAGCACATCGGACAGGATCGACGCGTTCGACGTATATTCGGTGCAACGCTCAAGGTGGCGCAGGATCGCCAGACGCCTGTGGCGGCGCACGGTGGCGGGGTAATCGCTCATCGTTTGCCCCCCTCGAGTAGGTGATCTTCATGGCGCGTGACCACGCTTTCCAGCCGCGCCATGATCTTGGCGTTGCCTTCCATCGTGGCCCCGATTTCGCGCAGGTCGCCCCGGATACCGGCGAGTGCCAGCTCCAACTGGTGCATTTGATCCTTGCCGGGCATGGCGTTGACGGTCTGGCTCAGGCCAACCAGCTGCTGGGCGTGGCGCTCGGCGCGCTTGTCCTGTTCGCTGGCGCGGTCTTCCAGCTCGCTCACGCGCCCGCTCAGTTTGCGGGCGGGACCGGTGAAGATAGTCCAGACCATGGCACCAAGGTTCAAAAGCGTCATGATGCCCGCCGCCACGACGACAATCTGGCTGAAATCGATGGTCGATGTCATGCGCGCCCCCGGACCAC
>NZ_UIHC01000183.1 GCF_900499075.1 Roseinatronobacter ekhonensis
TGTCAATCCCGGAGCAAAATTGGCCAAGTTCCCGGTGTAAAATTGATCAGCTTGGTCGCGGTTTAGCTGCGCCTTGGCGCGGGTGCTCTCCAGATAGCTGACGTGTGCCAAGGCGCGCAGGCCGCAGGCCAGCACTTTTGATCGCGGATATTTGGAGTTCAGATTTGGGCTTTACGGCTTTCGCGCAGCCGGAAGCTTTCGCCGTTCATTTCGAGGATATGGACGTGATGGGTCAGGCGGTCGAGAATGGCACCGGTGAGGCGTTCCGAGCCGAAGACTTCGGTCCATTCGTCAAACGGTAGGTTTGAGGTGATGATGATGGAGCCGCGCTCGTATCGTTGCGAGATGACCTCGAAGAGCAGCTCGGCGCCGGTCTTGCTGAGCGGAACGAAGCCGAGTTCGTCGATGATCAGAAGGTCCTGACTGGCCAGGAGCTTTTGAATACGCTGTAGGCGCCGTTCGTCGGCAGCCTCGATCAGTTCGTGGACCAAGGCTGCAGCGGTTGTGAAGCGAACCTTCAGACCCTTTTGGCAGGCCGCCAGTCCGAGCCCTAGGGCGACGTGGGTCTTGCCGGTGCCGCTCGGGCCCAGGGCGATGACGTTCTCGCGCCGATCTACGAAGGCGCAGCGGGCCAGTTCCATGGTCAGGGTCTTGTTGAGAGAGGCGATGACCTTGAAGTCAAAGCTGTCCAGGCTCTTGGTCGCCGGGAACTTGGCGTCCTTGATCCGGCGTTCGATCATCCGACGTTCGCGCTCAATCAGTTCCAGTTCACAGAGCCGCAGCAGGTAGTGAAC
>NZ_UIHC01000180.1 GCF_900499075.1 Roseinatronobacter ekhonensis
AAATGGCGCAAACTCGATGGCCGGAACCGCCTGCCCGAGATCATCCAAGGGGTTGAGTTCCGCGACGGCCTCCGCCACGTTCAAGCCGCCGCCTGATCAGGCGTCACCAACTTCTGCGCATATCTCTTTGTGGAAAGGGGCCCATGATGAAGAATACGCCACTCGCGCGCAAACTGGGCGCTTTCGTCGCCTTGTCAGAGGCTGAACTGTCCGTACTGGAAGGCCTGCACAAACGTCGCCGCACCTTTGTCGCCGGGCGCGATCTGGTGCATCAAGGGCAATCGGATCAGGCTGCGTACATCCTCATTTCTGGCTGGGCCTGTTCTTACAAGCTTCTGGAGGATGGTCAGCGGCAGATTGTCGATTTCCAGATCCCGGGCGATTTCCTTGGGTTGCGCAGCGTCATGTTGCACCTGTCGGATCACAGCGTTGAGCCGGTCACTGACATTGAAGTGACAGAAGTGCATGTGTCGGACCTTATGAAGACGTTTTCGGACACGCCGCGGCTGGCCACTGCTGTTCTTTGGGCTGCGTCACGTGATGAGGCAATGGTTGTCGAGCATTTGATCAATATCGGGCGTCGCGAGGCGGACGTACGTGTGGCGCATTTCTTGTTAGAGCTTGGTGCGCGGCTTACCCTCGTCGGATTGGGCAGCAAGACGGGCTACGCCTGCCCTTTGACCCAGTGAAGTGGTCCGGCAAATTTGGACAGCGTGCTAAGATGTATCCAACGCGCACGAATGGATACGAGAATGACAAAGCGACGGAACTTTTCAGACAAGTTTAAAGCTGCTGTGGCGCTTGAGGCGC
>NZ_UIHC01000179.1 GCF_900499075.1 Roseinatronobacter ekhonensis
TAGAGCGCGTCCGGTTTGACCAGATTCAGGATTCCCTTACTTCATGATCCATGATTCCATGTCTTTGAGCAGATATGGAGATAACAGATGGGCAAACCACATCCACTTGCGTTGCGAGAGCGCGTTGTGGCGTTTGTACAGGAAGGCAACACGCACCGGTCGTCAGCCGCGCACTTCCGTGTTTCGATCAAGTTCGTGAACGATATGGTCAAGCTGAAGCGGGAAACCGGCAAACTTGATCCGAAGCCGCAGGGCCGCCGTGGCCATGGCAAGCTGGCCCCTGTAGCGAGTTGGGTGCGCGAGCGGATGGAAGCTGGACCTGCGACGACGCTGGACGAGCTTCGGGCAGCCTTGGAGCAGGAACACGGCATCAAGGTGCACCGTTCCTCGGTGGGCGGTTTGCTGCAACGGCTTGGTCTGTCGCACAAAAAAAGACCTGCGGGCCAGTGAACAGAAACGCCCGGATGTTGCACGCGACCGGGCGATCTGGATCAATCGTCGCCAGCCTTTCATGCGCAACCATCTGGAGCGGTTGATCTTTATCGATGAGACCAGCCTAAAGACGAACATGACAAAGACCTGCGGCTGGGCCCCAATCGGTGACCGGTTGATTGATCATGCCCCCGCCGGGCGCTGGAACACCCAGACATTCATCGCAGGTCTGCGACATGATCGGATCGATGCCACCGGTGTGATCAATGGCGCGATGGATCGGGAGATGTTCGAGCTCTATGTCAGGGGCATTTTGGCCCCGACCCTGCGCACGGGCGATGTCGTCATCCTCGACAACCTACCAGCCCACAGAAGTGCTGTGGCCCGCGACATC
>NZ_UIHC01000178.1 GCF_900499075.1 Roseinatronobacter ekhonensis
GATCAGAGCTTGAAGCTCAGCACGGTCGGCGGGGCCAAGGTAAAGGCAAATGTCATTGCGTCTCATGTCCCGAATATAGCACATCAGGCCCTCAATGGGAATCCTGTGTCAGGTGGGGAACACTAGGCACTGCCCGATAGGGAAAGGGGAGGGGTCGCCCTGTTATGAAGTGTTGTTCAGATATAGGAGTTTAATTGCGCCTGTTGCAAAGCGCCTGTGTCCCGATCATACACGAGCACCCGGCTCGTCTGGATAGGGTTCGGTTGCCGTCACAGCGTATTCCAACAGACGTGCGGTGACTGACATATCAACCCAATCTGTTACCGTGAGTTTCTCTGATACTGCGCGCGGCTTTGAGAGATAGCCTTTCAGATACTTGATCCGTCTGGTGCATTGATCGAATCTGCGCATGCTGATCATCCGACGACGACGCGACCGCTCTTTTGCGATCAGATAGCGCAACATCAAGCGCCGCATCAGGTGGAATGTGTCAGTATTGATCTGGAGCGTTTGGGCGACTAGAGGAAAGCCGCGAGAATGGCCCCACATTCGCCCCGGCCTTTCCCAGTTTTTTGGTAGGACCTGTTGACGCTGTGCGTGGGAGTTGTGGCGTGCCGAGTGTTTCGCAACATATTGCGACCAGCCCCGCGCATCTTTCACGTATGCGATATGCTGTCCGGCCCTCTGGGTGCCAAGGTGTTTGGTCAACCGAACCCAACGGTCGGGAATTTCAAAGGACCATAGGCCGCCAGTGCTAGATGCGGAGATATAGCTAAAAGTTGGTGATGGCCCTGAGGGGCGGCATATCATGGCGTTGTTCACGCGCCGCAATTCTCATCCGAGAAAAGGATATGCCACATGACGACAAATACCATTACCCAACTGCCC
>NZ_UIHC01000177.1 GCF_900499075.1 Roseinatronobacter ekhonensis
CTGAACGCCGAAAGATGATCCGTAAAGAGAACACTGGCTTGAGCCTTACGCGCCAGTGCAAGCTGCTCAAAATCAGCCGTTCCTCGATCTACTACACGCCGGTCGGCTTTGATCCGGCTACGATTGACTTGATGCATGAGATTGACCGGATATTCACCAAGTATCCGTTCTTTGGCAGCCGCCAGATCGCGGCGTATCTACCCCAATCAGGGTTCTCGGCGGGACGGCACCGCGTACGTCGTTTGATGGCCAGCATGGGGTTGCAGGCCATCTATAAGGGGCCGAACACCAGCAAGAAGCACCCCCAGCACAAGATCTGGCCATACTTGCTGAGGAAGTTGGCAATCACACGCCCCAATCAAGTTTGGTGCAGTGACATTACGTATATTCCGGTCAAGAACGGCTTTCTGTACCTGGTGGCAATCATGGATTGGGCGACGCGCAAGGTTTTGTCTTGGCGGTTGTCGAATACGCTGGACGCCAGTTTTTGCGTTGAGGCGCTGGAGGAGGCCATTGCCAAATACGGCACCCCCGAGATCATGAATACAGATCAGGGAAGCCAATATACTGGAACCGATTGGATCACGACGCTGACCAAAGCCGAGATCAAAATCTCGATGGATGGCCGAGGCCGATACCTGGACAACATCTTCATCGAGCGGCTCTGGCGGTCCCTGAAGCAGGAGGCAGTCTATTTGCACGAGATCACAAACGGCTTCCAGGCCAAACGGATCATTGACGGCTGGATCGGCTTCTACAACACAGAGCGCCCTCACACCGCGCTCGACAAACGCACCCCAGACGCGGCATACTTCGAGCAAGCAGAGATACGAAAAGCGGCATGAACATAAATCTGATGCATCTTAGACAAGCCGCAAACCTGTCCTAAAAAGCAGGACCACTTCA
>NZ_UIHC01000174.1 GCF_900499075.1 Roseinatronobacter ekhonensis
CACGTTCGAGTTCCACCTCTTCAACGGCATCCAGGGCGTGGTGAAGGACCCCAGGGACGGCGCCACGGTGATCGATTACCACGCCGAGTTCGGCATCACCCCGGCCACGGAGGTCGACTTCGACCTCGACAACGCCACGCCCGCCTCCGGCGCGCTGCGCAAGCGCTGCCAGGCTCTGATCGAGAGCGTCGAGGACAGCCTTGGCGGGCTCGCCGCTGGCCAGGTGCAGCTGCGCGCCGAATGCGGCTCGGCCTTCTTCGCCGATCTCGTCGCCCACAAGGAGGTGCGCGAGACCTATCTCAACACCGCGGCGGCCGCCGATCTGCGCGGCCGCGTGGGCGAGGAGGTCAGCTTCGGCGGGATCACCTTCCGCCGGTATCGCGGCGGGCTGGGCTTCGGCGTGCCCACCGACAAGGCGTATTTCTACCCCGAGGGCGTCGAAGGCCTGTTCGAGATCTACTACGCGCCTGCGGACACCTTCGAGACGGTCAACACCGTCGGCCTGCCGCTCTATGCCCGCATGATCCCGGACCGGGACCGCGACGAATGGGTGCGGCTCGAGATCGAGAGCAACCCGCTGCCGATCTGCACCCGACCGCAGGTCCTGCGCAGCGCGCGGCGGACCTGATGACGGCGGCTGCGATGGCGCTCGACGCGCTCTTCGCCGACGACAACATCGCCCGCGAGGCCGTCTACACGCCCGAGGGTGGAACGCCTGTCCTCGTCCGGGTGGTGACCCGCCGGGCGGACGAGACCACGGGCTTCGGCGACGCGCGCCTCTGGTCGGAGACCACGCGCGTGGATCTGCGCGTAGCCGAGGTTCCGACCCCGCGCCCCGGCGACCGCATCGAGATCGACGGCGAGGCCTTCCTGATCCAGGGCGAGCCGGTCCGCGACCGCGAGCGGCTCGTCTGGACCGTGGATCTGAGGCCGACATGAAGCTGAAACTCGACGTCACGCCCGACCTCGCTTCGTTGATGGCCGCCGAGATCAAGGC
>NZ_UIHC01000171.1 GCF_900499075.1 Roseinatronobacter ekhonensis
TATACTCCGAGTCCTGCAGAAGCCGAATTTGTTGACTTGACTGCTGGGTTTGGAACGATTCAGCTATTGCTTATGATCCGCCCTGACTTTCTTTCCTCACCAGCCCGCCTCGAGCTTGAGGCTTGCGTGCGTCGCCAGCGCGAGGACCACGGTATTGCCCGTCGGGCAAATGCGATCTTGCTGCTCGACGACGGCAAATCCTGCCAAGAGATTTCGGATTTTCTATATTTGGACGACGACACCATCCGTGGCTGGTATAAGAGCTACCGGCAAGATGGCTGGGACGCGCTTGCCTTTGACGGCTGGAAGGGTGGTCAGTCCCGTATGACGCAGGCACAGGAAGCTACATTGTGTGCTTGGCTGGAAGCACGCTTCTGTCGCTCGACGGTCGAGATCAGGGCCCATGTCGCCGCTGAGTTTGGTGTAAAATATTCCCATTCTGGCTGTATCAAGCTTCTGGCCCGGCTGGGCTTTGAATACCGCAAGCCCAAACCTCTGCCGCGCGTGGCATCAGCGGAAAAGCAGGCAGCTTTCATCGCATTATACGAGAACCTGATGCGTGGGTTGCCTGCAGATGAAGCCGTCTACTTCGCCGATGCGGTGCATCCGGAATATCAGACCAAGCCTGCATTTGGCTGGGTGAAGGTTGGGTCAAATCCAGCGGTTCTCAGCACGGCGGGACGTGGTCGTGTGAACATTCATGGGGCTGTGAACCTCGAAACCTTCGACGCACCTTTTGTCGAGCCCACGACCGTTGATGGGGTCAGTGCCGTGCAGCTTCTGACCAAGGTCGAAGAGCGCAACCCCGACAAGCGTATCATTCACGTCATCTGGGACAACGCCGCCTACCATAAAGGACCGGATGTCAGAGCTTTTCTTGCGAGGGCAGCCTGCCGTATCCATTTGATCCAGCTGCCGCCCTATTGCCCACATCTCAATCCAATTGAACGTCTTTGGGCGGTCTTGCACCATTATGTCACCCACAATCGCTACTACCGAAGTCAGAAGCAATTCGCCGACGCCATCCTTGCATTCATGCGTGAGACCATCCCGCAGGAAT
>NZ_UIHC01000170.1 GCF_900499075.1 Roseinatronobacter ekhonensis
CGCAAGCCTCAAGCTCGAGGCGGGCTGGTGAGGAAAGAAAGTCAGGGCGGATCATAAGCAATAGCTGAATCGTTCCAAACCCAGCAGTCAAGTCAACAAATTCGGCTTCTGCAGGACTCGGAGTATATCCTGCTTAAAAACTCGCGGAGTTCTGAAAAACTTCGATTGTTTGACATAAGTTTGCGTGAGCTCGGACGTCGTACTTGGACGCGCCTCTCTACAAACCGAGGTGATCGCATAACACTTGCTGTTCCCGCGAGCGAATCTTCCGATCCATCCGTTGACGCCATGACGCGCGTTGACGCCTGGATGAGCCAATGTTTCGCAGTTGAATGTTGGGATGGCGGCTTAAATAGGCTGTTGACGAGCCGTTGGGCAGAAGTTGTGCGCGCAATTGATCATCAAGCTGGCGGCCGCGCAGCTATTCTCAAACTCGCCCATGCAGAGGAGCGAGATTACAACTGGCTACCTATGAAACACGTTGTTGAGATCATACCTGACCTTCATTCTGCTGAGGCCTTTGAATACTCTGCGCTTGCGGTGATAGACTCGCAAATTGGAAGAGCCCTTTCGGTGTTGAGTTCAATCGGGCGCGGGCAGATACGAACAAACCCATCTATCGATCCCCGCGCATTTCTGGGCTTCAAGAACGCTCGGTCAGCGGATCGTCTCGGCGAAGAACTTTCAGGCTTCTCGACGCTACGTCTCATAAGTGTTCTGCAAATGCTTGGCGTCTCTCGCGCGTTTTGGGATGGCCGAACTGTACTTGGACCCGAACATCGCCAAGCTGCTATGACGGGCCTAATAGAGCGCTGTGAGGATTTCAGATTGTTTTCAGAAGACGCGGCAGAAGGGCCAATGAGCCTTAGAAGCGCCCGTCTGAACCAGCTCATGCAAGGTGTCATTAAAAACGGCCTAACCATACCGAAGGGTCCAGAGCATGATGAGCAAGACTATTTGCTTTGGATCGATCTGAAGTGGTCCTGCTTTTTAGGACAGGTTTGCGGCTTGTCTAAGATGCATCAGATTTATGTTCATGCCGCTTTTCGTATCTCTGCTTGCTCGAAGTATGCCGCGTCTGGGGTGCGTTTGTCGAGCGC
>NZ_UIHC01000169.1 GCF_900499075.1 Roseinatronobacter ekhonensis
CCGATTCTGTGGAAAAACAGACGTTTGCGAGCGCAGAAATAGTCGTTCCAAACCGGGCGCGCGCGCCTTTCCTGTCAGGCTTTGCGCATTTGCTGCGGCGCAGGAAAGATCTTGGCTAATTTGCGGAGGTTCTGGGCGGTTGCGGCGAGCAGGAATTCGTCATTTGCGCCGCATGGACCACGTAATCGGAGCCGCCCCAAGCCGAGGATCCGTTTGAGGTGCGCGAAGAGCATCTCGACCTTCTTTCGGAGCTTCATCGAGATGTCGTATTGCTTTGTTTTGGCGATGTCGCGCGCAACCTGGCGCGCATCTTCGTGTTCCTCGCGGGTGATAGATCTGGCATCTGCGTTCGGGCAGCATTTCTGTTTCGACGGGCAGGCCTGACAGGTCAATTTCAAAGCACGGTATTTGGCCCGACCCTCACTGCTCGGCCCCCGGTTTGGGTCGGAATAGTTCCGACGGAATTGCTTCAGTGCCTGGCCCTCGGGGCAGACATATTGGTCGCTCTCCGCGTCCCACTTGAAGTCCGCCCGGCTCCAGGTGCCATCGCTGCGGCCAGACTTGTCGAAGACCGGAATGTGCGGTGCGATCTTGCGGTCGACCAGCCAGCCCAGCATCGGTCCGGTGCCGTAGGCGGTGTCCGCGATCAGCCGTTGAGGATGCAGATCGAACCTGGTCTTCACGCGGTCCAGCATGGTTTTGGTCGAGCCGACCTCGGCCTGCCGGATCGACCTTGTCGCCTCGACGTCCACGATGACACCATGATCCGTGTCGATCAGGTAGTTGTCGGAATAGCTGAAGAAAGCGGGCCCCTTGCGCGCTGCAGTCCACTGGCTGGCCGGGTCGGAATGTGAGGTGAACTTTGGCTGCACTTCGCTGGCCGCACCGAATGCTGCCTCGTCCAGCGTTTCGAGATACTCGCGAACCGCGCGGGGTGCATCCGCCGGGTCGATGCTCGCTGCGTCCCAGTCTTCCTTCGGCGTCGAGTTTTGCTTGTTGGCATCCGCTTCGATCAGGCTGGCATCAATCGCCATGCGCTGACCGCTGACAAGACCTTCAGAGATGCAGCGCGCGACGGTCGTCTCGAACAGGTGGCGTAG
>NZ_UIHC01000167.1 GCF_900499075.1 Roseinatronobacter ekhonensis
CTAGTGTTCTGAGTCTGACACTTCCTACCTGTTTCCGCGAATTTCATCGAGCGCGTTCAGAGCGCGGCGTTCCCGGGTGAGGATGTCCTCGGCGGTTTTGGTCCATTTGAAGGGTTTGGGCTTGTCGTTGTGTTGCGCGAGATAGTCATAGATCGCGGCCTCCAGATCATCGACGCTGGAATAGCTGCCGCGTCGGATGCGCCTCGATGTGATCTCGGCAAAGAACCGTTCGACCAGGTTCAGCCATGAGGCGCTGGTGGGTGTGAAGTGCAGCTTGAAGCGTGGGTGCTTGTCCAGCCAGGCCCGCACGTCGGGCGTCTTGTGGGTCGCGTAGTTGTCGAGCACCAGATGAACATCGCGCCGCAGGGGCACGGCCTTGTCGATTTTGCGCAGGAATTTGAGGAATTCCGTGGCCCGATGTCGCGGCAGGCATTCGCCGATGACCTGGCCGGATTTGACGTCGAGTGCTGCGAACAGCGTGGTCGTGCCATGGCGCTTGTAGTCATGCGTCATGGTGGCGGCGCGCCCCTTCTTCAGCGGCAGCCCGGGCTGGGTCCGGTCGAGGGCCTGGATCTGCGACTTCTCATCAACACACAGAACCACAGCCCGATCCGGTGGATCAAGGTAGAGACCGACGATATCCGTGACCTTTTCCTCGAACAGCGGGTCATTCGAGACCTTGAACCCCTTCGTGAGATGCGGCTTCAAGCCAGCTTCGGCCCATATGCGACCCACACTCGACGGCGAAATCCCCATGGCTTCGGCCATCAGGGCGCGGCTCCAATGGGTGGCGTTGGGCGGCGTCTCCTGCACCGTCCTGGTGATCACCTTCAGCCTTGTTTCCATGGGCAACGGCGGCACCCGCGAGGGCCGCGTCTTGTCGCGCTTGAGGCCGTCCACACCCTCATCGAGATACCGAGCCTGCCAGCGCCAGACCGTGGGCTTCGACGTGCGGGCGCGCCGCATGATCTCGAAGGTGCCGTGACCGCCCGCCGTCGCCAGCACGATCTCGGCCCGCCAGACAAGCTTGCGCGCAGTGTTGCGGTTGGTGATCAGAGCTTGAAGCTCAGCACGGTCGGCGGGGCCAAGGTAAAGGCAAATGTCATTGCGTCTCATGTCCCGAATATAGCACATCAGGCCCTCAATGGGAATCCTGTGTCAGGTGGGGAACACTAG
>NZ_UIHC01000166.1 GCF_900499075.1 Roseinatronobacter ekhonensis
CCATGGCAAAAGCAAAGTTTGACCGCAGTAAACCGCACGTAAACATTGGCACGATTGGCCATGTTGACCACGGCAAGACGACGCTGACGGCGGCGATCACGAAGTATTTCGGCGATTTCCGGGCCTATGACCAGATTGACGGTGCGCCCGAAGAAAAGGCGCGCGGGATCACGATTTCGACCGCGCATGTCGAGTATGAGACCGAGGGCCGTCACTACGCCCACGTTGATTGCCCCGGCCACGCCGACTACGTCAAGAACATGATCACCGGCGCGGCGCAGATGGACGGCGCGATCCTGGTTGTGAACGCCGCCGACGGCCCGATGCCGCAAACGCGCGAGCACATCCTGCTGGGCCGCCAGGTCGGCATTCCGTTCATGGTTGTCTACATGAACAAGGTCGACCAGGTCGATGACGAGGAACTGCTGGAGCTGGTGGAGATGGAAATCCGCGAGCTGCTGTCCTCCTACGACTACCCGGGCGACGATATTCCGATCATCAAGGGCTCTGCGCTGGCCGCGATGGAAGGCCGTGACGAAGAGATCGGCGAGAACTCGATCCGCGCGCTGATGGAAGCGGTCGACACCTACATTCCCACGCCCGAGCGCGCCGTGGACCAGCCCTTCCTGATGCCGATCGAGGACGTGTTCTCGATTTCCGGCCGCGGCACGGTTGTGACCGGTCGTGTGGAACGTGGCGTGATCAATGTTGGCGATTCGATCGAGATCGTCGGCATCCGCGACACCAAGACCACGACCTGCACGGGCGTGGAAATGTTCCGCAAGCTGCTGGACCGTGGTGAAGCAGGCGACAATATCGGCGCATTGCTGCGTGGTATCGGCCGTGAAGATGTCGAGCGTGGCCAGGTGCTGTGCAAGCCGAAATCGGTGACACCGCACACCAAGTTCGAAGCCGAGGCCTACATCCTGACCAAGGATGAGGGCGGGCGCCACACGCCGTTCTTCGCCAACTACCGCCCGCAGTTCTACTTCCGCACCACGGATGTGACCGGCACGGTCACGCTGCCCGAGGGCACGGAAATGGTGATGCCGGGCGACAACCTGAAATTCGAGGTCGAGCTGATCGCGCCCATCGCCATGGAAGAGAAGCTGCGCTTCGCCATCCGTGAAGGCGGCCGCACCGTCGGCGCAGGCGTCGTGTCGAAAATCATCAAGT
>NZ_UIHC01000164.1 GCF_900499075.1 Roseinatronobacter ekhonensis
CCAAGTGCTCGTTTAAGCTACCTTTCGTTCGAATGCGACCGGGCTTTTCCAGCCCAGTGCTGAGTGACGGCGGCGCGGATTGTAGAAGCCATTGATATATTCGAAGATGGCCATCTCAGCCTGTCGCCGCGTTTCCCATGACCGCCGCCAGATCAGCTCTGCCTTGATGGTTTTGAAGAACGTCTCCACAGCCGCGTTATCATAACAATTGCCTTTTCCGCTCATGGATACTTTGAAGCCGTGCTGGCGCAGGATTTTCTGATAATCGTGAGAGCAATATTGGCTGCCACGGTCGGTATGATGAATGCAGCCTTTGGGCGGTGAGCGGAATGCGATCGCCATGTTCAACGCACGGATCGCCAGGTCGCGCTTCATGCGGTTGCTGACGGCCCAACCGATCACACGCCGGGAATGCAGGTCTAGGATCACAGCCAGATACAACCAGCCCTCTCTCGTCCAGACATAACTGATGTCGCCAGCCCATTTTTGATTTGGCGCATCTGCTATGAAGTCTCGATCCAGCAGGTTTGGCGCGATGTTAAACTTATGATCGCTGTCGGTCGTGACCTTGTGTTTACGCGTTCTGAGCACGGACATGCCGTTCTGACGCATCAAACGGCCGACCCGGCGGTGGCCCACATCCAGACCGATCTCTTTCAGCTCTTCAGTCATGCGTGGCCTGCCATAGCTGCCCAGGTTGAGGCGCGACTGTTCTTTAATATGTGCCAGCGTGACCAGATCAGACCTTTGTCTCAGGCTGGCAGGGCGGTTGCGGAAAGCTCGCAAACCACGCGCACTCACGTCCATAACCTTACACAAGCGCTCTGTTGCAAACTGATTTCGGTGTTCTTCAATGAACTTAAACCTCACGGCTTTTGGCTCGCGAAGAACACCGTGGCCTTTTTTAAGATTTCACTTTCCTCCTTGAGAATGCGGTTCTCGCGCCGAAGCCGATCATTCTCTTGGGCAAGGCTCAAATCCTCTTTCGAAACCACATCCGTGTCTCGGTGCGCCGTGATCCATTTGTTAAGCGTCGACATCCCGACACCTAGATCACCAGCCACTTGCTTGCGTGTAAGCCCGCTGGTCAGCGCGATACGCACCGCATCTTGGCGAAATTCGTCCGTCCGTTTCAGTCCCATAGTTCATCTCCTTTGCTGCAGTAAATGCTATCAAAGGGGCGGCATCAAACCGTGACAGGTCCA
>NZ_UIHC01000163.1 GCF_900499075.1 Roseinatronobacter ekhonensis
TGATCAGAGCTTGAAGCTCAGCACGGTCGGCGGGGCCAAGGTAAAGGCAAATGTCATTGCGTCTCATGTCCCGAATATAGCACATCAGGCCCTCAATGGGAATCCTGTGTCAGGTGGGGAACACTAGCGCTCTAATTCGAGGTGCTGCCGAACGCGCAGGGCGTCCCGTGCCCCCAACTGGTGCACGTAAATCCATCAAGAATGTCGAAATAATGCAGGACCGCGGTGACGAGCTTCGGGAGGGAAAGTTGTACGCTCGTCCAGAGGATCATTCAGCAATCGCGCGTCTCGCTCTAAAGCAGATCGCCGAACTGCGAGCGTCGCTTCAAGGGCAAACTTTCTCGGGTGTCCCAGTAGAGCCTGACGGGAAGCACAGAGCCTATATAATTGATTCGCTTCGACACCCTGCTGAAGTCGCTATACTCCGCGAGGTTTATCAAGATGCCTTTACGTTGCTTGGTATTGTCTGTGATCCAGTTAAACGAGAAAAGAGAATTCGTGAAAACTTCTTCGACCGATCCCAATGGGGTGAACCGACAGTAAGGGAGCAGGTCCGGGATTTCTTGACACGAGATGAAGATGCACCCGAGAAGCATGGACAGCATGTTTCGGATACATTTCACGAGGCTGACTTTTTTGTTGACAACTCTATCGACGCTGGCGACGATCTTGCTTTCACAGGCATGAATGATCAGCTTCGTCGCTTCGTTAATTTAATTACGCAGTCGAAAATTGTCCGCCCCACGATATCCGAAACAGCCATGCACCATGCACGCTCAGCCCAGATGAGAAGTGCTTGCTTGTCGCGACAGGTTGGCGCTGCGCTCGTGGATGCAAACGGAAATATTGTTGCAACTGGTACAAACGACGTGCCGCAAGCCGGCGGCGGCTTGTACGGAGAGGGATTCACAATACAGCTTGAGGGGGATCAAAGATGCGCTTTCCGTGACTCAGTGTTTTGTAGCAGCAACCGTGAGCAAAATAAGATCATCGAGGAGCTGGTCGAAGAATTCCCGGAGCTCATGGAGGGGAAAGATAAATCTGAAGTGCTCAAGCGCATTCGCGGAACAAGAATTGGTGGCTTGATTGAATTTAGGGCACCTCGATTTTTGACCGCTTTTGCTGGCGCGTAGTGCTTTCAGCCGCTTGAATTCGCAAATGACGCCATCCGCAGCGCCCTGGTCGCGCCCGTCGGTCATGGTCAGGGGTCGCTGAAGTGCA
>NZ_UIHC01000162.1 GCF_900499075.1 Roseinatronobacter ekhonensis
CTCGAACTCGGCATCCGGCATGCGCACGAAGCCCTCGTATTGGGGTGGTGTCATCGGATCATCCTCCCACCGCTCAGCCGACCTTGCAGCCCCAGAAGGACGTGTGATCGGCGGCGAAGTAGCCGTCGGCGACCCGGAAATACCCTTGCAGTTCCACGGTATCGCCCGCCGTCAGCGGCACCATGGCCTGCAGCCAGATGGCCGTGGCAAGCGAGACATGGGTGGCGGAGATTTCGCCGAAGGAGCCACGGATTTCTTTAGTCCCGTTCAGCACGAGCCGCCCACGCATGCGGGCAGTGGCGCTGGCGTTGATCTTGTAGAGCAGCGTTGCGCCGAAGAGGTATGTCCCATCGACGGGCGCGGTGAAGAGGCTGGTCCCGGCATCGAAATCCCCCTGATCGTTATAGTCGGTGGTGTTGAGGTCGATCTTGGTCCAGGTGCCGACGCCGACATAATTGTCGTAGTCGGTGTACGCCTTGAATCGCGGCAGCTGTGGCTGGTCGACGATGCCGTTGGCGTTGTCGACGGTCATGCCGTCGAAGAAGGTGCTGCCATCGGTGGAGACCGCGAGACGAAACCGGTCCGACCCGAACAGGCCGACCAGCGCCTTTGTCACGAAGTTGGTCTGCAGCGTCAGACCGAGATCGTCGCCCGCAGCCTCCTTGTTCATCGTGTAGAACAGATCGCCGTTCCCGCCTTCGGCGACGGTTTTCGCGGTCCAAAGTGCCGCGTTCAGCTTGGCCGAAAACGGGTTGGCAGCGTCGGCAGCCGTGCCAAGCCCGAGCAGCGCCATGTTCTGCGATACGTCGGGGATCGTGCTGATCCAGGCGGAGCCGTCGTAAACCAGCAGCAACCCTTCGTTCTCAACCCATGCACGCCAGCCCGCCCGGGGCGGCAGACGCAGCCAGGTCCCATCCGTGAACAGCGCCACGTTCAGGTCCCACCCCGTCCAGTCACCGGTCCCGCCGTTCGCCACGATGTAGCGGTCGCCATCGGCCGGGCTACCGGGCGGCGCGGTCAGATCACGGTCGAGAACGGAAAGCTGGATCAGCCCATCAAGGATGCGCAGCGCCTCGTTGTGCGTGACATGCTTCTGGGCCTGCGCCGCGAGGATGTAGGGCAGCAACAGATGGGTCGTGGCGTCGGACATGGGATGGCCTTCAGAACGTGAGCGTGACGGTCTTTGGCGCGCCCCGCCCGATCAGGGCGGAGAGCTGGAAGATGCGGACGTCGAGCGTGTCGCCGGGGCCGAGCGGCGC
>NZ_UIHC01000191.1 GCF_900499075.1 Roseinatronobacter ekhonensis
CGCAAGCCTCAAGCTCGAGGCGGGCTGGTGAGGAAAGAAAGTCAGGGCGGATCATAAGCAATAGCTGAATCGTTCCAAACCCAGCAGTCAAGTCAACAAATTCGGCTTCTGCAGGACTCGGAGTATAGCAGCCGCAAAAGTAACAATTACAGTGACAGACTTTAAACAACGTCCTTCCGGCGTTCCCGCCGAAAACATCCAAACCAAATTATGAAACGGTTGCGATAGTTGCGTCAAGAGTGATCTTCTCTCACGGTCAGATTCAAGAGCTGCGACTTGTGCGACGGAGGAGCGTCGGCGCACGCTCCTTTTGCTTTGACCGAAAAGTCACTTGGCGGCATGAGACTTGTCCAAATTCTTGTTCGTCGACCGTCCGCTCTGGGCCGCAAGCTCCCTTCCCGTGGCTGACGTTGACGGTCGTGTGCATGGGCTTGCTGAGTTGAATTATCTGCATCGCAATTGCGGACACCGTGCTTCCACGGTGCGGGCAACGCATGAAGCCCCGATCTGGTCGGGGAGCAAGGCATTGTAATGTATGTTGAATCTGGTTGCGGGGACAGGATTTGAACCTGTGACCTTCAGGTTATGAGCCTGACGAGCTACCTGGCTGCTCCACCCCGCGTTGGTTGTTTAGGAATGGTTGATTATCAGGTTTGGCGGTGAGCTACTC
>NZ_UIHC01000161.1 GCF_900499075.1 Roseinatronobacter ekhonensis
CTCGAACTCGGCATCCGGCATGCGCACGAAGCCCTCGTATTGGGGTGGTGTCATCGGATCATCCTCCCACCGCTCAGCCGACCTTGCAGCCCCAGAAGGACGTGTGATCGGCGGCGAAGTAGCCGTCCGCGACCCGGAAATACCCCTGCAGCTCGACGGTATCGCCTGCGGTGAGCGGCACCATGGTCTGCAGCCAGATGGCGGTGGCGAGCGTGACGTGGGTGGCGGAGATCTCGCCGAAAGAACCCCGGATTTCGGTCGCGCCGTTCAGCACCAGCCGCCCACGCATGCGGGCAGTAGCGCTGGCGTTGATCTTGTAAAGCAGCGTTGCGCCGAACAGGTAAGTGCCGTCCACAGGCGCTGTGAACAGGTTTGTCCCGGCATCGAAACAGCCCTGATCATTATAGTCGGTGTTGTTCAGGCCAATCTTCGTCCAGGTGCCGACGCCGACGTAGTTGTCGTAGTTCGTGTAAGCCTTGAAGCGCGGCAGTTGCGGCTGCTCGACGATGCCGGTGGCGTTGTCCACGATCAGACCGTCGAAGAAGGTGCTGCCGTCGGCCGAAACAGCGAGGCGGAACCTTTCGGAGCCAAACAGCCCGACGAGCGCCTTTGTCACGAAACCGCTCTGCAGGGTCAGGCCGAGATCGTCGCCCGCCGCTTCCTTGTTCATGGTGTAGAACAGATCGCCGGTCCCGCCTTCGGCCACGGTCTTGGCTGTCCAGAGTGCCGCGTTCAGCTTGGCTGAAAACGGGTTGGCAGCGTCGGCGGTCGTGCCAAGACCGAGCAGCGCGAGGTTTTGCAAGAACGCAGGCGTGGTGCTAATCCACCCCGCGCCGTCGTAAACCAGCAGCAGACCTTCGTCCTCAACCCACGCACGCCAGCCCGCCCGGGGCGGCAGGCGCAGCCAGGCGCCATCGGTGAATACCGCGACATTCAGGTCCCAGCCCGCCCAGTCGCCCGTGCCGCCGCTGGCCACGATGTAGCAGTCGCCATCATTGGGAGAACCGGGCGGTGCAGTCAGGTCGCGGTCGAGGACGGAAAGCTGGACGAGCCCGTCGAGCAGCCGAAGCGCCTCGTTATGGGTGACATGCTTCTGGGCCTGCGCCGCGAGGATGTAGGGCAGTAGCAGATTGGTCGTGGCGTCGGACATGGGATGGCCTTCAGAACGTGAGCGTGACGGTCTTTGGCGCGCCCCGCCCGATCAGGGCGGAGAGCTGGAAGATGCGGACGTCGAGCGTGTCGCCGGGGCCGAGCGGCGC
>NZ_UIHC01000160.1 GCF_900499075.1 Roseinatronobacter ekhonensis
GGGCACCTCTAAAAATTGCCCCAACCTTGGCGCTGCTGTATAACTGAGGCGGTGGACCAGCACAGGGAATGCAGCCATGGCGCAGATGGGTTTCTTTGATCTTTCAGATCGCTACGCGAGCCTGGACGCCAAGAAGGACCCACTGGTCGAGATCGACACCGTTGTGCCCTGGGAAGAATTCCGGCCGACGCTTGAGCGGGTCTGGCGCAAGCCTGAGACGGAGCGAAAGTCGCGCGCCGGGCGCAAGCCGATAGACGCTGTGCTGATGTTCAAGACGCTGGTGCTGAGCGCGCTCTACAACCTGTCCGACGACCAGATCGAATACCAGGTGCGCGACCGGCTGTCGTTCATGCGGTTCCTGGGTCTTGGACTGGAGGACCGCGTTCCCGACGCCAAGACGGTCTGGCTCTATCGCGAGGGGCTGGCGCAGGCGGGTCTGGTCGAGGAGTTGTTCAAGCAATTCGACGGGTATCTGGCGCGGCAGGGCTACATCGCGCGGGGCGGTCAGATCCTGGATGCGTCCATCGTGCCGGTGCCGAAGAACCGCAATACCCGCGAGGAAAACAAGACCATCAAGAGCGGTGAGGTGCCCGAGGACTGGAAGGACAAGCCCGCGATGCGCTCACAGAAAGACCTCGATGCGCGCTGGACGAAAAAGCATGGCAAAAGCCATTACGGCTACAAAAACCACGTGAATGTGGACCACAAGCACAAGCTGGTGCGCCGCTACCATGTCAGCGACGCCGCCCTGCACGACAGTCAGGCGGTGGATCACCTGCTGATGCGGGGCAACACTGGCGCGGGCGTCTGGGCGGATTCAGCCTACCGGTCCGAGGAGATGGAGGCGAAGCTGCGCGACCGGAAGCTGACCAGTCACATTCACCGCAAGGGGAAACGGGGCAAGCCGCTGACCGAACAGGCCAAGGCCAGCAACCGGACCAAATCGACCGTTCGGGTCCGGGTCGAGCACATATTCGGCGCGCAGACCAACGACATGGGCGGCACGCTGGTGCGCACGATCGGCATGGTGCGGGCCAAGGCCAAGATCGGGATGAAAAATCTTGCCTACAACATGCGTCGCCTCGTCCAGCTGCGCCGCCTGAACCCTTCCCCGGCCTAACCCCGGGGCGCGGAAATCAGGCCAAAAGGCCACAAAACTGCACTTCAGCGACCCCTGACCATGACCGACGGGCGCGACCAGGGCGCTGCGGATGGCGTCATTTGCGAATTCAAGCGGCTGAAAGCACTACGCGCCAGCAAAAGCGGTCAAAAATCGAGGTGCCCT
>NZ_UIHC01000158.1 GCF_900499075.1 Roseinatronobacter ekhonensis
TGATGGCAATGTTGGTCGAGGCGAGCAACGGCCGGAATTATGCGGAGTGACAACCGCCAAAAGCCCCTGCGGCGCCCATCACGGGCGCCACAGACTCCGCATAATCATCCGCTCGGCATAAACGGTGGTAAGCATAGCGCGGTCCTATGTGCTGCGGCGGCTATTCGAGGCAATCCGGGTCAAAACGACGAAGCCGCCGCCCATGAGGAGCGGCGGCTCTGTTCGGCGGCGGCTTCCCTACCGCCGGGATTTCAGCGGCGCAGCAGGGCGGGATCAGTCTTCGATCCGATAGACGCGTCCACGTTCCTCTGTCTTTTCTGAGGTGACCTCGAGCCCGAGCTTCTTCTTCAGCGCGCCGGACATGGCACCTCGAATCGTGTGACCAGCCCAATTGGTTGCCGCCATAATCTCTTCGATGGTCGCGCCTTCTGACGCGCGGAGCATGGCGATCAGCTTGGCCTGTTTGGTGCCCTCGCGCTGCGTGCGCACTTTGGGCGCGGCGTCGGGCTCAGCGAGGGTATCGGGCGCGGCTTCCTCGGGAGGCGCGTCCGTCGCGCCCACTGGCTCGATGCCGATGGCGGAGAGCCCTGCATCGGTGGCGATCAGCGTGACGCCGTGGCCATCGCCGGTCTCGCGCCAGACGGGCTCGCCCTTGCGCATGTCTGCGTCGGCTTCTTCGAGGAAGCCCTTGGCAAGCATTGCGCTGACCACCTTTGAAGCGGCACCGCCGCGCATGCTGTCGGGCAGCGGCAGGGCAATGCGGCACTCGTTCTGGGCCGCGCGGGACAGGATGATCATCTGGGCGTCTGAAAGCTTGGTCATTGGGTCGTCTCCGTGTTCGGACCGCGACCGTCGCGGTCTCCTACGACTCCGAGCCGCGCAGACCGCGCGGCCGGAGTTCGGGCATGTGCCCGAGGTCAGATCAACCCGATCTCGCGCAGGAGCGCAGCGGCAGCTGGCAGCCGGTCGGTGGCAACGTCGATTGCGATGGCCATGCTGTCGGCGGTCAGCCGTGCGGGAATATCGGCTTCCTCGCGGAGGGACGCTTCGATCTCGTCGAGGACGGTCGGGATGCGGCTCGTATCCCAAGGCTCGTTGAGGCCCCGAATGGCGATGCGGATGGTGCTGGTTTCCATGGTGTTTGCTCCTGTCACTCCGCGTGCTCGCCTTCGCTGAAGGCGCTGTCGGAGATGCGCTTCAGGAGGCTGGCGTAGTGCTCAAGGGTGCCGACATGGCCCCAGTTCACCTCGTCGGGGTGGGCGTTGAAGTGGTCGTCGCTGAGGCTTGCCAAGCGCGCGAGCATCTCGTCGATCTCGGCTTTCTTGCCGATGAAGGCGTTCAGCGCGGCTTCTTTGTTGCGGCGCGCCTTCTCGGCGCGGAGCTGGTGGCGGGGCGTGGTGATTGGGTTCAGGCGCGTGGTCA
>NZ_UIHC01000184.1 GCF_900499075.1 Roseinatronobacter ekhonensis
AAATGGCGCAAACTCGACGGCGCAAGCCGCATGCCTGAGATCATCCAGGGGATTGAATTCAAGGACGGGATCAAGCAACTTCAAAAAGCCGCCTAATCACGCCGTCACCAACTTTCGGGCATAGCTCAATGGCAATGATTGCCAATATGTTTGGCGGAGTCTGTCATATCTGGTATAGCTGTGTGATGATGGAGGATTAGCTATGGCAACAATGAACGTTTCCCTTCCCGATCCGATGAAGACCTGGGTTGAAACGCGACTGAAGGATGGCAGCTTCAGCAACACCAGTGACTATGTGCGTCACCTCATTCGTCGTGACCAGGAGCGTGCGCAGGCAATTGATGCATTGCAGCAAGCGATAGATGAAGGCGTGAAGAGCGGCGAGCCTGAACCGTTCGACTTCAAGGCGTTCAAGGCGCGGATGCGGGAGCAGCATGCTCGCAAGTAGTCTGATCGCTTATCGTCTGACACCGACAGCCCAAAATGATCTCGAAGAAATTTGGCTCTACACGACGCAGCGCTGGTCGATGGGTCAGGCTGACCGCTATACCGACATCCTTGAAGATACGTTCGATCGATTGCTTTTCATGCCGGAAATGGCGCGCGAGCGTTCGGAATTCGAACCGCCTGTCCGCATCCACCCAAGCGCAGAGCATCTGATTGTCAATCCCGGAGCAAAATTGGCCAAGTTCCCGGTGTAAAATTGATCAGCTTGGTCGCGGTTTAGCTGCGCCTTGGCGCGGGTGCTCTCCAGATAGCTGACGTGTGCCAAGGCGCGCAGGCCGCAG
>NZ_UIHC01000156.1 GCF_900499075.1 Roseinatronobacter ekhonensis
AGCCCCCGGATCGTCGGCGTCGAGACGAGGAACACCTTGCGCCGGTGGGCAAAGGTCAGCGAGCGCGCCTCGGCCAGCGTCACCGGATCGCCTTCCTCGTCGGCCGAGGCCGGATACGCGTCGACCTCGTCGAGAAAGATATAGCGCGCCGGCGTGGACCGCAGCCCCACCGCCGAGTTCGCGCCCGTCATGATCAGGATGCCGCCCGCGAATTCCTTGGACAGCATGGTGTTGCCCGCATCGCGCGAGCGCGCCGGCTTGATTCGCTCCCGCAGCTCCGGGCTTTCCTCGATCAGCGGGTCGATCCGCTGGCGCGAGTTGCGCTTGGCCAGTTCCACCGTCGGCTGGACCGCAAGCATCGGGCCCGGCGCCTGGTGGATGGCGAACCCGATCCAGTTGTTCCCGGCCTCTGTCGCGCCGACCTGCGCGGCCTTCATGAACACCACCCGCTGCGTGGGATCGCCGGGGCTCAGCCGGTCCATGATCTCGCCCATGTAAGGCGTGCGCACCGTGCGATACTGCCCGGGCTCGGCCGAGGCGCGCGACGACAGCTTGCGGTGCCGGTCGGCCCATTCGGATACCGTCAGGTCCGGGTCGGGCCGCAGCCCTGCGCCCCAGGCACGCAGGATGTCCTGCGCCCCGTCGAAGGCCTGCGCGTCCGCGTCCTCAGCGGAGATCGGGCTGGATCTCGGCGAGGTCGTCGAGCTGGGATCGGACATGTTTCTCCAGAGCCTTCTGCATCGCGGCCGGTTCCACGCCCACATCGGCCGCCATCAGTGCGGCCACCCGGGCGGGCCAGTTGACCCAGACATCGCGCTCCTGCCGCGCCAGCCGGAACACCAGCGCCAGCGCGCGGGCGCGGTCGATCAGCTCGCCTTTCAGCTTTTGCAGCCGGATGCGCCGCTCCTGCGCCTTCAGCACCTCGTTGGCCGTCTTCGCCTGCAGGAAGGTCGTCCCGCCGCCCGTGGCCGGCGCGGCCAGGCCCTGTTCCTTGAGGGTATCGCCCACCGCCGAAACAGCCGCCTCCGGTACGGGCTTGCGCTTCGGCGCGGGCGGCTTGCGGGTTTTCGACGGGTCCGTGCTCTCGGCCCGGCGCGCGTCGCTGGCGTCGGGATCGATGCTCCCATCGGCGTGCAGCACCAGGCGGCCGGCGGCCTTCGCCTTCTGGATCGCCCCGCGCGAGAGGCCGACGCGGGCGGCGTATTGGCGCTCGCTCAGACCCTCCATGCCGCGCTCCGATTATCATTCGAAATCATGTGCTTATTGAGTTGATAAGCCTCTGCGCCGGAGCGAACCTGGATCCAGAAGGACGATGCAACTCAGCACACGGAGCCACCGGATGACCACGCGCCTGAACCCAATCACCACGCCCCGCCACCAGCTCCGCGCCGAGAAGGCGCGCCGCAACAAAGAAGCCGCGCTGAACGCCTTCATCGGCAAGAAAGCCGAGATCGACGAGATGCTCGC
>NZ_UIHC01000152.1 GCF_900499075.1 Roseinatronobacter ekhonensis
TCGGGCAGTTCAGTGATGGTAGTCTCTGGCATGTGGCATATCCCTTTCTCGACTGAGAATTGACGGCGTCTGAACACCGCCATGATATGCCGCCCCTCAGGGCATCACCAACTTTCGCGCGTTTCTCAACCCGACGGTCCCATGACCACGGCGGCGCGGTGCAGCCAAGGAGCGTCGTAAAGCCGCCCTTTCCAGCGCGCCCAAGCCGACCACAGGCCGATACCCAGCATCGCAAAGCCGATTGCAACCATGATGCGGAAGGTCCAGAAAATAACGGCCGCAGGCGGCCGCGCATCCTCGGGAAAGGCATCCAGCCCGAGCAGCGGGGTGGTGAGGTCGTGCGTCAGGATCAGCGAGCCGAGCAGCGGGATCTCGACCGCATAACGGGTCTCGCCTGTCGCGTCGTCGGGAAGGCCGAACAGGATAAACGGCGCGCGGCCGTCTGGATAACTCTCGTAATGTCCCTCCATGGCCGCGATCTTGGCAGGCTGGTATTCTAGAGTGTTGAGACCATGGGAATCGCCTGCGAAAATCTGGATCGGCGCGACGATCAGCGCCATCCACATCGCCATCGAGAACATGATCGCCGCGTCGCGGCTTTCCGGACTACGTAACAAATGCCACGCGCCGACGGCTCCTACGACAAAAGCGGTCGTGAGGTAGGCTGCCAGAACCATATGCACCAGGCGGTAAGGGAATGAGGGATTAAAGACGATTGCCCACCAGTCTTCGGGGGCGAACTGGCCGACATCATTTACGGAATACCCCTGCGGTGTGTGCATCCAGCTGTTCGCGCTGAGGATCCAGAAGGCGGACAACAAGGTGCCGATGGCCACAATGGCCGTGGCCGCCAAATGCAACCTGTCGCCGACCCGTTCCCGCCCGAACAGCATGATGCCGAGAAATCCGGCCTCCAGGAAAAAGGCGGAAAGCACTTCATAGCCCAACAGAGGCCCGAGAATCGGCCCAACCTTGTCGGAGAACACCGACCAGTTCGTGCCAAACTGATAGGACATCACGACGCCCGACACGACGCCCATAGCAAAAACGACTGCGAATATCGTTTTCCAATAGTCGAACAGCCGGAGATAGATATCATCACGTGTCCAGAGCCATAGACCGTTCAGCACAGCCAAAAAGCTTGCCAAGCCGATCGAAAAGGCCGGAAAGATGATGTGCGCGGAGATAGTGAAGGCGAACTGGAACCGGGCCAGATCAATTGCCGATATGTCGCCAAACATGGGGCTAGCCTCCATTCGAGATGCGTTCTGCCCCCATCCGATAAATTGGAAGGGATCATTATTGGTTGCTCAGAGCGTCGTGGTGCGAACGTAGGGCCTGACAGTGGTCCAGCCCTGCCGAACAAATCCTTCGCCGCCGCGTCGTCGATGGAGGGCGGGATGATGACCTCGTCACCGGGCCTCCATGTTAGTCAGCCGATAGCCC
Source organism: Roseinatronobacter ekhonensis (assembly GCF_900499075.1). Classification (GTDB taxonomy): domain Bacteria; phylum Pseudomonadota; class Alphaproteobacteria; order Rhodobacterales; family Rhodobacteraceae; genus Roseinatronobacter; species Roseinatronobacter ekhonensis. Next base: position 1,447 of record NZ_UIHC01000152.1, read on the forward strand.
TCGTTCTCTGTCAGGCTCCCGAATATGAATATACTCCGAGTCCTGCAGAAGCCGAATTTGTTGACTTGACTGCTGGGTTTGGAACGATTCAGCTATTGCTTATGATCCGCCCTGACTTTCTTTCCTCACCAGCCCGCCTCGAGCTTGAGGCTTGCG
>NZ_UIHC01000151.1 GCF_900499075.1 Roseinatronobacter ekhonensis
CGCCCGCTGTGGACCGCGACACGGCATGGGCGTGGTTCGAGGGGTTGCCAGAGGCCGCGCAGGACAAGGCTCGCGTCCGGTTGCGGATCATCCAGTCAGTAGACGCGCTGGAGGATCAGTTGGGGCGGCATATGGCCGTTCAGAGCGTGGCACGATCTGAGGGCGTGGGCGCGCGCAGCGTCTGGAACTGGCTGTCGATGATAGAGGGTGTGCGGCGCGATGATCGCTTGCCCTATCTGGCCCCGCGCCACCGCGCTACCAAGCGCGCCAATACCCGTGACGAGGTCGATCCCGAGTTCATGGACTGGCTGAAATCCGACTACCTGCGTTTGGCGCGCCCGAGTTTTGCGACCTGCTATCGCCGCGCCGTGCGGGTGGCGCAGGGCAAGGGCTGGAAGATCGCCCCTGAACACACTGCCCGGCGGCGCTACAAGGAAACAGTCACACGCCCGACCGAGGTTCTGGCGCGCTATGGTCTGGAACGGCTGAAACAGATGTTCCCGGCGCAGGTGCGCGACAAGACGGCATTGCGCGCGATGGAAGTGGTCAATGCCGACTATCACAAATTCGACGTCTTCGTGCGCTGGCCCGGCGAAGACAAGCCCGTGCGCCCGCAAATGGTGGCGTTTCAGGATATTCACTCTGGTCTGATCCTGTCTTGGCGTCTGGACCTGACTGCCAATTCCAGCGGCGTGATGCTGGCCGCAGGTGACATGATCGAAGATTGGGGCATCCCCGACCATGTGGTCTTGGATAACGGGCGCGAATTCGCGGCCAAGCTGGTCACGGGCGGCGCGCAGACGCGGTTCTGCTTCAAGGTGCGCGAGGATGACATACCGGGGCTGTTCGTCAGCCTGGGCTGTGAAATCCATTGGGCGACCCCCTATAGCGGCCAGTCCAAGCCCATCGAGCGCGCCTTTCGGGACATGTGCGACGCGATTGCGCGCGACCCACGCCTTGAAGGGGCCTGGACCGGAAACACGATTGACGCCAAGCCCGAAAACTACGGCAACCGCGCCGTGCCCTTGGACGAATTCCTGCGGATCGTTGAAGAGGGCATTCAGGAGCACAATCTGCGCGAGGGGCGCAGGTCCGAGGTCGCATGGGGGCGCAGCTTCCGCGCCGTGTTCGATGAAAGCTATGCGAGCGCGCCGATCCGCAAGGCGACCGAGGCGCAGCGCCGTCTGTGGCTGATGGGTGCAGAAGGTCTGCGAGGAAACGCCAAGACCGGCGAGTTGAAGTTCCAGCGCAACCAGTATTGGGCACCTTGGATGCACGAGATCGCGGGCACCCGCGTGGTGGCCCGGTTCGATCCTGCCGACCTGTGGGACGGGCTGCACGTCTACTCGGCGCAAAACGAATATCTGGGACATGCGCCTTGCCGTGAAAAAGGCGGCTTCCTGTCGATTGACGATGCGCGCCGCACGTCGCGGGAACGCGCTGCGTTCGTCAAGGCCGAGCGCGCCGCCATGGAGGCGCATCGCAAGTTGCGTGCCCGCGATCTGGGGGCCGATCTGGACGCGGCGGCGTTGCCCGCGCCCACACCTGCCGTCGAGGCCAAGGTGGTGCGCCCTGTTTTCGACAAGCGGGCGCGACCCGCGCCAGAGGC
>NZ_UIHC01000150.1 GCF_900499075.1 Roseinatronobacter ekhonensis
ACATCGCGATGGCGGGCGACGAGATCGTCATGCCCGAGAATGCCTTCCTGATGATCCACGATCCCTCCGGCCTCGTCATGGGCACGGCGGCGGACATGCGCGAGATGGCCGGGACGCTGGACAAGATCGCGGCCGGCATGCTGCGCGGCTACGCCGCCCGCTCGGGCAGGCCCGAGGAGGAGATCGCCGGGCTGATGGCCGCCGAGACCTGGCTCACAGCGGCCGAGGCGCTGGAGGCAGGTCTCGCCACGCGCCTGGCCGAGCCGGTGCGCATCGCCGCGCGCTTCGATATCGCCCGGTTCCGCAACGCGCCGCCAGCGCTGGTGGACGCGGTCGAGACCCCAGATCCGGAATACGCCAAGACGGAAACCGACATCGTTGACGACGCCAACGATGTCGCGTCGGTCCCCGATCCCGCGCCGCAGCCCGTGGCCGACGATCCGGACGGCCCCATGGCAGACGCCAGCACGGCTCCGAACGCCACCGCCATCCGCGCCGAGGCCATCGCCCATGCCCGGGCCGTGGTCGATCTCTGCCGCCTCGCGGGTCAGCCGCAGATGGCCGGGCGCTTCCTCGAGGAGGACGCCAGCCTCGACGCGGTGCGCAGCAGCTTGCTGGACACGAAGGCCGAGGCCGCGCCGGAGATCACGCCCCATCACCCGCAACCCGGCCGCAGCGCCACGACCCGTCCCTGGGGCGACGTGATCGCCCGCACCTTCAAGCTCAAAGGATAGGCTCCCATGACCACGCTTTCTGAGTCCACCCACCCCGGCGGCTTCCTCGTCTGGGAAGCCCATCGCGACTACACCCGAGAGACCGTCACCGTTGCGTCCGGCACGCTCTCACCCGGCACCGTGCTGGGTCAGATCACCGCCTCGGGCAAATACGCCGCCCACGACCCCGACGCCACCGACGGGACAGAGACCGCCGTCGCCGTGCTCTGGGGCAAGGCGGACGCCAGCGGCGGCGATGCACCGGCCGTGGCGGTGGTCCGCGGCCCCGCCATCGTCAACCGGCATGATCTCGTCTTCGCGGGCACGCCCAGCGATCCCGAGGTCGCCGCCGCCCACGCCGCGCTCTTCGCCGCGGGCATCATCGTCCGCTGATCCGAAACCGACAGGAGGCATCAACATGGCCACCATGGACATCTTCGAAGGCGATGCCTTCACCATCGTCGAACTCACCCGCGCGCTCGAGAGTATCCCCTACAAGCCCGCCATCCTGTCGGGCGCGGACCTCTTCGGCGCCCGCGGTGTGCGCAGCCGCACCGTGATGATCGAGAGCCGCGACGGCACGCTGTCGCTGATCCCGTTCTCCGAGCGTGGCTCTGCCTACGAGAGCCAGACGCCTGAACGCCGCGAGATGCGGGCGTTTGTCTGCCGGCAGTTCAAGAAGCAGGACGTGCTCTGGGCCTCGGAGATCCAGGCGATCCGCGACTTCGGCTCGGAAACCGCGGTGCAGCAGGTGCAGGCCGAGGTCGCCCGCAAGCTGGGCCGCCTGCGCAACGACGCCGAGGCCACGTTCGAGTTCCACCTCTTCAACGGCATCCAGGGCGTGGTGAAGGACCCCAGGGACGGCGCCACGGTGATCGATTACCACGCCGAGTTCGGCATCACCCCGGCCACGGAGGTCGACTTCGACCTC
>NZ_UIHC01000149.1 GCF_900499075.1 Roseinatronobacter ekhonensis
CCCCGTCTGTCAGGGATGTTGTCCGCTGCTCTACTTTTCCTCTATTTCTCAGGTGGGCGGGATAGGATGATGACTTGGGCTATTCACTGGAACGAAAAACGGCTGTGCTGAAGCGGATGCTGCCGCCGAACAGCATGACCATTCGGCAATTGTCGCAGGAGGAAGGCATCTCGGAGGCGACGCTTTATGACTGGCGCGCTAAGGCGCGGCGCAAAGGGCAGCTTCTGCCCGATGCCGATGCTGGGCCCGAGGGATGGTCGTCGGGTGACAAGTTCGCGGCGGTGCTCGAAACCGCTGCCTTGAACGAGGCTGATCTGGCCGAATACTGCCGCAAGCGCGGGCTTTTTCCCGAGCAGATCAAGACATGGCGCATGGCTTGCGAGCAGGCGAACGACTGGGAGCGCAGCAGTACGGCCCGGATCGGCCAGGCGACGAAAGATGACAAGAAGCGGGTCAAGAACCTGGAGCGGGAGCTGGCCCGCAAGGACCGTGCATTGGCCGAAACCGCAGCGCTTCTGGTTCTCAGAAAAAAGGCGGCAGCGATCTGGGGGGGCGACGAGGACGCATGATCAGCACCTCAGATCGCGAAACCGCCGTTGTTCTGATCGACAAGGCCGTTACCGCTGGCGCATGCCGCATCAAAGCCTGTGCGGAGTTGGAGCTCAGTGAGCGCACCTTCAGGCGGTGGACCAAAGACGGTCAGGTTCACGCCGATCAGCGCCCCCTCGTGCCGCGCCCGGAGCCGGCCAACAAGCTGAGCGAAGCTGAACGCGCGACCGTGCTGGATACCTGCAATTCCGAAGAATTTGGTAGTCTGCCGCCGAGCCAGATCGTGCCGAAACTGGCCGACCAGGGGCGGTATCTGGCGTCGGAGTCCAGCTTCTACCGCATCTTGCGGGCGGATGGGCAGCAGCATCACCGGGGCCGGGCCAAGCCGCCGGCCCGGAGCAAACCACCCGCCAGTTACAAGGCCTGCGCGCCCTGCGAGGTCTGGACCTGGGACATCACCTGGATGCCGGGGCCCGTCGTCGGCATGTTCTTCTACCTCTACCTGATCGTGGACATCTTCAGCCGCAAGATCGTGGGCTGGGAGGTCCATGAGCGCGAGAGCGCGGATCTGGCGGCGACCCTGATCCGGCAGGCGGTGCTGGCCGAGGGCGGCATCACGCGCCCGCTGGTGCTGCACGCCGACAACGGCAGCCCGATGAAGGGCGCGACGATGAAAACGACCATGGAGAAACTGGGCATCACCGCGTCCTATAGCCGCCCGCGCGTCAGCAACGACAACCCGTTCTCCGAAGCGCTGTTCCGCACCTGCAAATACCGCCCCGACTGGCCGACCAAGGGCTTTGCCACGAAGGCCGATGCGCAGGCCTGGGTGAAATCCTTCGCCAACTGGTATAACGGCGTGCACCTGCACAGCGCCATCCGCTTCGTCACGCCAGATGCGCGCCACGCCGGGCTCGATCGCGCAACGCTCGCCAGCCGCGCCATTCTCTACGCAAATGCCCGCGCGCAAAATCCGGAACGCTGGTCAGGCAAAACCCGCAACTGGCAACCCGCCGGACCCGTCTGGCTCAACCCCGAAACCGAAATCAGCGCCCCTGAAATCAGAGACGCCGCTTGAAAGCGGCGGACAACTTCTTTGACAAACACCGC
>NZ_UIHC01000146.1 GCF_900499075.1 Roseinatronobacter ekhonensis
CGACAAGCCCAAACCCTTCAAATGGACCAAAACCGCCGAGGACATCCTCACCCGGGAACGCCGCGCTCTGAACGCGCTCGATGAAATTCGCGGAAACAGGTAGGAAGTGTCAGACTCAGAACACTAGTTCATTCTGCGAGGCTCCCCAGTAAGCTGCAACGATTGCGAACAAATCTACAGCGCGTTTGGCGTCCAAGTCCCCTTCTGCAGTTCTCAGGTCTAGAAAATTCATATTAGGTGGCGGAAGCATTACCTTGACTGGCTTTTCTTTTGTAGCTCCCTGAACATTTGTGTTCTGTCCGAATTTTTTCCAATCTTCTGGGGCGGCCAAAACTAAGTCTGCCAGATCAAAGTAATCGGTTATCCGAAAATCCGCGAAACCAGCGCCCCTCCCATTTTCTGGCAAAAGGCTTTCGATTGAGACCCCTTTCCCAGGATGCTCAAACTTTATGAAAATCGTTCCTTCGGTGTCTTCATACAAAAACCGACCGCGCTTTTTCATGGAAACAGAATTACTATACAACAATCATTATGCCACGCTTCAGCAAGACCTCCAAAAAAAGTCTCTACACGGTTTCCACAGCATTAAGGTCTAACATCGCCATGCCATCACCACCAATAATCCCTCGTAAGCGCGCATAACCATTTGCCGCATCATCCGGATACATTTGGGCATAAAGGTTCTGGTAGCTTGGAGTTTCCGCACCACCCGTATTAATGAAATCGCGTGCCCGGGCCATATTTCTGACAATTTCGTTGTTACCCTCTCCAAACATGGCCTGCATTACTTGCGCCGAAGTCGACGCATCCATACGGTTAAAGGCCCCAAAGTCACCATCTGGAGCTAGGTGTCGCATCTCACTGCCAATCGCGGCCATTTCTTCACCAGTCAGAAAGCGATTTCCCAACGTAGTGTTTTCGCCCAAACACATACCGATAAACCCTTGCGTTAAATCATTACGCCCGAGCGCATTTGAATCAATATCCGTAGCGACACCCAACGTGCCGTCACTCAAGCCCAGCAAGCCTTGCACCCCACCGGCTAAGCCATGGTTACGGCAGACGGCGTCTACCAGCATCTCGTTCATGTCATTGTTGATATCTTCAGCCTGAAAAGCTCCATCAGATGGAACCATCCGCCGCATAGCGACTGGGTTAGCTCCGTCCACTTCCCCCACAAACCGGTAGTTTTCACTGCCTGGCGGGTCGGCGTAGGCAACCACTCGCGGATTGCCTGCCGATAATACCAACGGATCGCCTTCATCAAACGGGATCGGTTCTTCGCCAACCACGACTTCTTTCTCGACAAAAATACCCGAACCCGGTGGTTCTTCCACTTCTTGGATTTCAGTGATATCTCGGGTCCCCCGACCTTCGCGCAAGGTGGTCTGCATTTCACTGGCGTTACGCGGTTGCGCTGGTCGCGTTGGCGTGATGCCAAACTCAGCGGCAATCGCATCCTGCGTGGCTTGGCTTACGCCACTGTTGTAATCTGGCGAACTGAAAACCGCCGTTTGGATAAATTGCACTGGGTCAGGCACGCCCTGACTAAAGTCTAACTGATTTAAGCGCTGTCGAATAATCGGGGCATCTGCCGGTACTCGATCAGCAATTGACACAATCTGTTTAAAAGCACGAAGTTGCTCTTTGTATTCTTCAGGAACACGTTCTGAAGTGGTCCTGCTTTTTAGGACAGGTTTGCGGCTTGTCTAAGATGCATCAGATTTATGTTCATGCCGCTTTTCGTATCTCTGCTTGCTCGAAGTATGCCGCGTCTGGGGTGCGTTTGTCGAGCGC
>NZ_UIHC01000143.1 GCF_900499075.1 Roseinatronobacter ekhonensis
GCAAGTTGCGTGCCCGCGATCTGGGGGCCGATCTGGACGCGGCGGCGTTGCCCGCGCCCACACCTGCCGTCGAGGCCAAGGTGGTGCGCCCTGTTTTCGACAAGCGGGCGCGACCCGCGCCAGAGGCGGCGCTTGCGCCCGATCTGACAGAGGCGCATGCGGCGGTTGTGGCCGATCTGGAGGCGCGGCGCGCCAAGCCCGGCGTGACGGTCGAGAGCGACATGGACCGGTTCAAGCGCGCGCTGGAACTGGAGGCCAAACGCGAGGCCGGTGAGGCGCTTGCGCCAGAGCAAGAGCGCTTCCTGACAATGTATTCGCAGACGTCCGAATACCGGGCGCATCGGCAAATGTTGGAGGATTTCGGGGTGTCCTACCTCGGATGAAGAACCGCCGGGGCGTGGCTGCGCCACCGGCGGCATAGAGCGGTAGAATGGAGAAGACGATGACAGAAGAGAGGCAGATAGTAAACAACGTTGCGCCGTTGCGGAACGTAACAGCGTTGATTGCCCTGATAGATCGGTTGGAAAACCGAGCTTTCGGTTTGCCGGGAATGGCGTGTTTTTACGGGCACTCTGGCTACGGTAAGACAACAGCTGCGTGTCATGCCGAGAACGCCCGGCGAGCATACCAGGTGCAGGTCAAATCAACTTGGGCGCGGAAGAAATTCTGCGAAGCGACGCTTGCTGAAATGAGCCTGCGCCCAGAAAAGACAATCGGCGACATGGTTGATCAGATCGGTGAACACTTGGCCGTAACCGGCGCGACCCTGATCATTGATGAGGCGGATTTCCTTGTGGACCGCAACATGATCGAAATCGTGCGCGATATCCACGAAAGCAGCCATTCCCCGGTGATTTTGATTGGTGAGGAGTTGTTGCCGCAAAAGCTGATGCGCTGGGAGCGCATTCACGGGCGCATGACTGACTGGGTCCGAGCTCAAGAGGCCACGCTGGATGACGTAAATCAGCTTTGTAAAAGCTATGGCAGCGGCATCGCGTTCGACAGCCAGATGCACGCGGCGATCCTTAAGCACAGCCAGCGGTCCATTCGGAGGATCAGCATCAATATTGCACGTATTGCGGAACACGCGCGCGTGCGCGGGCTGGAGACAATCACGTTGGAGGATTGGGATGCCCGGCAATTTTTCACCGGCGAAGCGCCAACACCACTGAAAGGTTTGGCATGAGCATGACGCATGACAACCGCGCGGCTCGTCACGCGCTGATCTGGACCGCCGCGTGTGAGCTGGGCGAGTTCACCTATGCCGATCTGGCCGCACGGGCCGAGGTGTCGCTGTCGACCGTGCAGAACGTGGTCAAGGCATGGTTGCGCCAAGAGCGCGCGGTCGAGTTGGACAAAGGGCCAAAGCGCGCTTTGCGGTTTCGGGTTGTGGCTGATGGGCAGGTCCCTGCCGAGTTGCGCGCCGATGGCCGCAAGCGCCGGGCCGAGACCGCGCAGGGCAATTGCTGGACGGCGATGCGCCGCCTGCGGTCGTTTACGCCCACCGATATCGCGGCCCATGCCAGCACCGACACCTGCGAGGTGCGTCGGGATTTTGCGCAAAGCTACTGTCAGATGCTGTCGCGCGCGGGCTATCTGCATGTGCTGAAAAAGGCGCTGCCGGGACGGCGCGAGGCGACCTATCGTCTGGCGCGCAATTCTGGCCCGTTGGCGCCGGTAGAGCGCCGCGTGCGCGCGGTCTATGACCCCAACGAAAGCCAGATCACGCATGTGGCGGGTGGCCTATGAGCGGCCCGGTCGATGTGGCCCGTGCGGCATGGGGTGACGCGCTGCCCGATTGGGTCGAGCGGATGGCCCTGCAATGCGCCGCCAGCAGCCAGAACAAGGTCGCCAGCCGCATGGGCCGGTCTGCCGCCTTGGTCAGTCAGGTGCTGCGCAACAAGTATCCGGGCGATCTGCACGCGGTTGAGGAGCTGT
>NZ_UIHC01000140.1 GCF_900499075.1 Roseinatronobacter ekhonensis
GCGGCCGATGCGCGGGCTGGTCCTCGGTCAATTGCGGCAGGTCCATCAGCACCGCATCCGGCGCGCCGAACACGACAGCACGCGTCAGCGACGCCGCGCGGGGATCGCCGGGCGGCAGATCGTAGGTCGCGCGGTCCTGGCGGACGGCCTCGATGCCGCGCGCCCCGGCGTCGGCGATGGAGACGAGCCGCAGATCGACCAGCCGCCCGTCATGCGCGAGCCGGATCGCGTCGGCCGGATCGAGCGCGAGCCGCGAGGGCGGCAGTCGGAATGCCGCCGTCTCGCGCCCTACCCATGCCTCCATCAGCGCGCGGCGGCAGCGCCGTTCGGCCTCCTCGGGCGGCACGGCCATCGGGAAGGACTCCGAGGCAGTCCGCGTCGTGTCCACGGTGATGCGCCGCGCCTCGACGAGGGCCGCGTCGTAGTCCTCGTCGGCCCGCGCGACCTGCCACTTCAGCGCCTGCGGCAGCTCGGTCTCCTGGCCGCGCGTCAGCTCCAGCACGTCGCCCTCGCGAGGGGCCACAAGATCGTCGGGCGCGAGGGTCATGACCGAGGCGCGGCCGCGCATGAGGAAGCGGATCACCCCCTCGGTCTCGACGGCGTCGAATCCGAAGTGGCGCGACAGCGTTGTGATCGAGGCGCGCGGGCTTTCCAGCGCGGTGATGGCGTAGCCCTCCACCGCGCCCCAGAGACCGGTGACGTCGATGCGATCCTCGGGCAGCCCGGCGCGCAGGCAGAGGTGCCGGACGAGTGCTGCCAACGACACCGCGCCAAGCCGCCCGGTCAGCCAGTGGCCGAGCCGCCAGTTCGCCCCGTCCGTCCAGACGTCGGTCAGCGCTGGAAAAAACGGATAGGGCCGCGCGTCCCAGGTCCAGGCGGCGCATTCGGGAACGTGCACCATTCGGCCGCTGTAGACCGACGACACCGGGTTGTTCGCGACCTCGCCCCACCAGAGATATGTCGCTTCGAGATAGGCGCGCTGGATGGCGTCGTCGCGCCAGCCCCGCGAGAAGTGCGGCGTGAAGCTCTCCGACGACTTCGGATCGAAGAAGACGTTGGGCTGGTTGGTGCCCCGGTCGATGGCGGGACAGCCGAGCTCGGTGAACCAGATCGGCTTCGACTGCGGCGCCCATGCCGTCGGCGTCCCGCTCTCCACCCCACCGGGGCGGTCGTAGTGCGCGTTCGACCACCAGGCGCGCGGATCCTTGTAGCGGAACACCCATGGCTTGGCGGCGGCACCGTCCGTGATGGGGGTCCGTACCTGCGCCGAGCGATCCGCCGCGCTGGCATAGAACCAGTCGAAGCCCTCGCCGCCCGCGATGTTTCCCTGCAGGTAGGCGCGGTCGTAGATCGCGGGCCAGCCCTCGGCCGCGTCCGCATGCTCGAACCCGTCGCGCCAGTCCGACAGCGGCATGTAGTTGTCGATCCCGACGAAATCGATCTCCGGATCGGCCCAGAGCGGATCGAGGTGGAAGAACACGTCGCCGCTGCCGTCGCCTGGCTGGTGTCCGAAGTATTCCGACCAGTCGGCAGCATAGCCGAGGCTCACACCCGACCCGAGGATCGAGCGCACATCCCCTAGCAGGTCCCGATATGCCTGCACGGCCGGATAGGTGGCCGCGCCCGAGCGGATCGTCGTGAGCCCCGGCATCTCGGTGCCGATCAGGAAGGCGTCGACCCCGCCCGCCGCCGCGCAGAGATGGGCGTAGTGCAGCACCATGCGGCGCAGGCCCCAGTCGCCCGCAGGCCCAATCCACGAAACCGTCTGACCCGAGACGTTGAAGCTCGCGGGCGTGGCCGTGCCGAACAGCGCCGCGACCTGCGTGGCGGCCATGGCGGTCTTGTCCACCGTCCCTGCAAAACCCGCCGCAGGGGAACAGGTGATCTGAGAACGGCGGTGCGAAAGTCGGCCACGGTAGCGGCGGGATGAGCCTGCTGCGGGCGGCGTAAAAGTCGTCCACTTTTACCCTTTCTGGCGACAGGGAGGGCGGGAGGATTTTCACTGTGGATTTG
>NZ_UIHC01000139.1 GCF_900499075.1 Roseinatronobacter ekhonensis
GAAATGGCGCAAACTCGATGGCCGGAACCGCCTGCCCGAGATCATCCAAGGGGTTGAGTTCCGCGACGGCCTCCGCCACGTTCAAGCCGCCGCCTGATCAGGCGTCACCAACTTCTGCGCATATCTCAACGGGCATGTGACGGGTGTCAACTATCTTGAATATACCGGCACCACGGGACACTACCAGACAACGCGCAAGACGGTTTCTGGCAAGATCGTCATACTGGCCGCCCATGCGGTCGAGACGGTCAAGATCCTGCTCATGTCGAACGGTGGGCGCGGCATCGCCAACGGGTCGGGCCAGTTGGGGTGCAACCTGATGGATCATCTGTGCTATCTGGGCTACGGGCTGAACACCGTGCAGGGCTTTCCCTATCGCGGCCCGCGCAGCGGTTCGGGTATCGAAAGCCTGCGTGACGGCCCGTTCCGCAAGCATCGCTCCGCGTGGCGCGTGGATGTCGGAAATGTCGGCTGGGAGTGGTCAGATGACGACCCGTTGACCTCTGCCCGCGATTTTATCTTCGGCGACAACAACTCTCGGCTGAACCCCGATTGCGCACAACTGTTCGGCTCGGCGCTGGTCGAGCGGGTCAACACGTTCAACACGCGCATGATGCGCCTGTGCTACCTTGTCGAACAGGAACCGCAGGCGACCAACAAGATCACACTGTCTGACCACTATGTGGAAAAGCTTGGCCTGCCACGCCCCAAGGTTAATTATTCCGTCACCGGCAGCGAATATACACTGCGCGGCATCGTGGCCGCACAGCAAGCCACAGATCTGATCTTCAAGAAAATCGGTGCCAACCCGTTTTTTCCCGGAAGCGGGATGAACTACTCCCAGTTCATCGACGAACCCGGCTATCCGGGCATCGAATTCGTGCTCGATGGTTAGGAATATAAGGTCAACCTGTACGGGGCAGGGCACATCGCCGGCACATATCGGATGGGCAGCGACCCCACTAATTCTGTCGTTGATGCAGAGTCGCGGTGCTGGGACCACAGGAATCTGTATTTGCTGGGCAGCGGGACGTTCCCAACCATTACCACTGCGAACCCGACCCTGACCATCGCCGCACTGACATTCCGCGCATCGCGCGCCGTGCTGAAGGACCTAGCCCACTTGGGGTAAAGCAATCGCGCGAAGGGCGATGTCAACAAAGGCCATGTCCACGCCGCATGGCAAACCGATATAATCGGAAACCGCACAGACCCCCTTGATAGCCGGGTCCGCCTGCTGCCGCCTCTGGACGGGGTGCGACGCTATTTATACAGCATTTCAGGGTGTTGGTGGCGGAGAGAATGACTCCAATACTAAACCGGCTACTTTGGTCGCTTGGATCGACGCTGGGCGACACGAACATTCCAGAAATCTTGAGACAGTATCCGGCCCCATACCGATATGGCGCAGTTTTTTCCGATCTGGCCGGAATCCGCCTCCATACAACGCCCGAAAGCATAAGCCGATGAAGCGTTGATGGAAACGGCAGTTGATCGACGACTATCGCTCGATTTCGTGACCGATGACGCGGGTTACGCGCGTCCATGGAATATCCACTTCACCGAAGATGCGCGTAGCCCACTGAATGACTTCCGTAAAACGGTGCGTGAGTGGGAAGCCGGGGCCGAAGGCCTGATGCTTTCCATTGCGGGTAAATTCCCGGGTATGATGATCCACCTCCGGGCTTCAGCATTCTTTCCAAAAAGAGTTGGCCACCGCTAGCGAGGCCGGGTTGGCGGTCAATCTCCGACATGAGGGCTTGGGCGCGATTGCGGCGCCTATGGCACCGACCAAGGGGGAGGTGGCATGCCGCTTGTCAATGAGGTTCGGTCGGTTCATGAAAACCGCTTTGACAACACGAAAATCCCGCGCCCATCAGGGTGGTGTCACTGGTTCGTAATGGGGATAATGGCGGAGCGGACGCGACCTCCGTCGAACCTTATCCGGCCCGTAAGATATTGATGTTATTTTATTATCTATTTCGGCGCCGAATATTGCCGTCTCTTCCTCATCAAGCTCGGCAATGATGCAGTTTG
>NZ_UIHC01000185.1 GCF_900499075.1 Roseinatronobacter ekhonensis
CGCAAGCCTCAAGCTCGAGGCGGGCTGGTGAGGAAAGAAAGTCAGGGCGGATCATAAGCAATAGCTGAATCGTTCCAAACCCAGCAGTCAAGTCAACAAATTCGGCTTCTGCAGGACTCGGAGTATATTAAAGTGATGGGTGCAAAAAGATTTGGTTCCCAAACTGAACATGTAAATTTCGAGTTTGGCCCCAAATTTCTTCCGACCGCTCAGTCTTGCGGGGGCATTGATGGAGCCCTGAAGTCGATAGTGATGGATCATATCACGAAACTCGTGTTCAAACCCGATGACGTTGAGTTTTCCGAGTTTAGAAATACGAAAGCCAAGAGTTCGGGAGTCCGGGTGAGAAAGTCAGACAACGCGAAGGCCTACCGAATGCACCTCACGGGTCGCCACGAGGGTTTCCGATTGATGTTTTGGTGGCATGTCGACGGAACCATCGAAATAGCGAACATAGGACCCAAGTTCGAAGAGAAGATTCTGTGACTTTACGGCTCTGCGTCGCCAGATATCGGTTTCAAAGGTGATTTTTAATTTAGCCAGATGCACTTGGCATGCCGTCGGAAAGTGCAATCTTAGTCTGGCGGCCATCCGGGTGACCTGCGCGACCGGCAACTACCTGTGCATCCCTGCATCGCGCGGCGAAGGTCGGCTTTCCGCCGATTCTGTGGAAAAACAGACGTTTGCGAGCGCAGAAATAGTCGTTCCAAACCGGGCGCGCGCGCCTTTCCTGTCAGGCTTTGCGCATTTGCTGCGGCGCAGGAAAGATCTTGGCTAATTTGCGGA
>NZ_UIHC01000138.1 GCF_900499075.1 Roseinatronobacter ekhonensis
CGCAAGCCTCAAGCTCGAGGCGGGCTGGTGAGGAAAGAAAGTCAGGGCGGATCATAAGCAATAGCTGAATCGTTCCAAACCCAGCAGTCAAGTCAACAAATTCGGCTTCTGCAGGACTCGGAGTATACAATGAATTGCGTGCGCTGGTTGGCAACGCTTCCGCCTATGATGCACGCGAAATCGTGTCTGACCGGCGCGATGAGCATGAAGAGGCCACCTCGAAACGGCCGCCGGATTGGCTTGGAACTGCTACAGAGGAAGCGCTGGCATTCCCGTATGCTGATCTGTGGGGCTTTCCCGACAAGTTCTACCGCAAGCCTCCGACCAAGGCCGGTGAGATCACCGGACTCGCAGCGTCGCCGGGTGTTATCGAGGCCAAGGCACGCGTCATCACATCGATGGACCAGTTCAACAGTGTCGAAAAAGGCGAGGTTCTTGTCTGCAAGATGACAAACCCCGCTTGGGTGGTTCTGTTTACGCAGATTGCGGGCCTGGTTACCGATGCCGGTGGGACGACGTCGCACTCGGCCGTGGTATCGCGAGAGTTCGGACTACCCGCCGTGGTCGGCACATCGGTCGCGACCAAGGATATCAAAACCGGCGACACCGTTCGCGTGAACGGCACATCGGGTATCGTGGAAATCCTTACCTGATTTGCACCTCGGGCCGCCTCGCGACGCAACAAGTTGTCAGGCGGCCTTCCAGACAGTCAAACCCCAAAGGAGGTGTCCCGTGGGACAGCGGTTCGTTGATCTATCCATGCCCGTTCACCAGAATATGAAGCTGTTTCCGCGCATTGCCGAGCCGAAGTTGGTTATGAAGGAAAGCTGGGAGGAGTTTGCCATAGGGATCGGCGCGGGCGAGTATGGTGAGGACCACCTGACCGCGCACTTCTCTGTAACCCTGAGCGATCACGCCGGAACCCATATCGACTCGCTTAAGCATATGGGTGACGAGAACACCCCGGGTCCCGAAGGCATTCCGCTTGAATACTGCTTTGGCGACGGCGTGGTGCTGGATTTCCGGCATCTCGAATTTGGGTCGGCGATCACCCTTGACGATCTGAAAGGGGCGTTGGCCAAGATCAACTACACCCTGAAGCCGCGCGATATCGTGCTGATCCAAACCGGCGCATCGGAATACAATGACGAGGACCGCTACCTGACCGACCATGTCGGGATGTCGGCCGAGGCAACTAAGTATCTGATTGAAAATGATTGCCGTGTCACAGGCATCGACGCGCCCACCTATGACCCCCCGGTCTGGGCGATGTTCGAGACGAAGAAGTTCTGGCTTGCTCACAAGGTGATGCAAACTGACCCCTACTGGCATATCGAGAACCTTACAAACCTCAAAGAGTTGCCCTCTCACGGCTTCAAGCTATCGGTCTTCCCAATCAAATGGGTTGGCACGACCGGTGCTCCCGTCCGCGCAGTGGCGATCCTCGATGACTGAGGAACGGTATGTCATATGGTTCGACGAGCCGGAATGCGACCAAGTCGCGGTCGCCGGTGGCAAGGGCGCGAGCCTGTCGTCGATGGTCCGTCAGGGGCTGCCGGTGCCGAACGGGTTCGTCGTTCCGGCAGGGGTGCTTGAGGCCTGCGTCGATGCAGAGGCACTGAAGGCATACGCTCGAGCGCAGGATTACGCCGCCGCCATGAAGCTTGTCGAGGACACAGCCGTGGTGCCGCAAGAAGTGATGACGGCCTATGAAGAGCTCGGTGGCAAAGTTGCCGTCCGTTCTTCGGCGAGTGCCGAGGATTCCGAAGCGGCAAGCTATGCGGGCCAGCAGGAAACCTATCTTAATGTGGTGGGGGCCGAAGACGTCCGTCGGCGAGTGATCGATTGCTGGACCTCGTTTTTTTCAGAGCGGGCGCTGTTCTACCGCGGACAGAAGGGATCGCTTGATGACCTGCGCATGGCGGTCGTTGTGCAGCAGATGGTCGATTGCGTATTCCGGAGGATCCGGCCACCTATTCCGACAACATCCGGCCACCTGTTCCGGGGTATCCGGCCACCTGTGACGCGTTGCCGTGAGGCAGCGTATTTTGGTTATCAGTCTTGAGGGGTTTCGT
>NZ_UIHC01000154.1 GCF_900499075.1 Roseinatronobacter ekhonensis
CGTCGCGGATCAGGGTGAAGATGTTGAACTCTTGCCAGAGCGCGATCAGCCCGGCCAGAAACCCGTCTTCAAAGGCGGCTTTAACGCGGTCGAACTTGCCCGTGAAATAGGCGGTGATCCCGTCCCAGTTGTCGTAGATCACATAGACCGCCGCCGCCACCGCCGCGATGGCCAGAAAGATCGGGTTGGTCAGCAGGGCGCGACCAGCGATGGCCAAAGCGCGACCCAACCAGCCAAACGCGACAAACAGCGCACCCAAGGCCACGCGCAGCTTACCCACCCAGCCAAATAGCAGCCAGAAGGCCAGTTGCGCCGCCAGCACGCCGATATTCAGCGCCAGCAGACTTGCCACCCACCAGCCGATGGTCGTGACCAGTTCTTGGTTGGCACTGATCCAGTCGCCCGTCGCCGCGATGAACGGCATGGCCCGTTCGGCCAGATCGACCAGCACAGGCAACAGGCCGTTGCCCAAGGCGATCTGCGCGCCTTCCACAACAGAGCGCAACCGGGCAAGTGCGCCGCGTGCATTGTCGCTCATCTCGGCTGCCACGCGCGACGCGGACCCGGTCTCGCGCAGGCTTTCGATATAGGCTTGCAGCGCGCCGCTCGACGCCTCGCCCATAAGGATATTCGCAGCGCCCGCCGCTTCCATCCCGAAGATCACGGTGTTTATTTCCGAGCGTGCGGCGTTGCCCATCCCGTCCATGGCGGCGTTCATCTCGGACAGGATTTCCGGCAGCGCGCGCATGTTGCCGTCGGCATCGGTGATCGACACGCCCAGATCTTCCAACGCACGGCGGGCTTCGGTCGAGGGCGCGGCAAGGCGCGACAGGATCGCACGCAATGCGGTGCCGCCCTTCTCGCCTTTCAGGGCGTTGTTGCCTAAAACTCCGGCCATGGCTGCGGTCGTTTCAAGATCGACATTCAGGTTCGCCGCGAACGGCGCGGCATAGGACATAGTCAGCGCCAGATCGTCCAAGGTCGTGTTCGAACTGGTGAAAGTGTTGACCATGACATCGCCCAGGCGGCTCATCTGATCGACCTGCAGCTGGAAGCCCGACAGGATATTCGTGGCGTAATCCGCAGTCGTGCCAAGAGCCACCCCCGACGCTGCGGCGAGGTCCAGCATGCCCGGCATGGCCGTCATGGTTTGGTTGGTGTTCAGCCCGGCGACCGCCAGAGCTTCCATACCCTGCGCGGCCTCCAGCGCCGAATACCGGGTCTCTGCACCCAAGGCCAGCGCCTGCGCTTCCAGCGCAGCCTGTTCCTCGACGGTGGCTTTGGATTTGGCCGCGACACTGTCCATCTGGGCTTCGAACTCAATGGCCGGGCGCATCGCCGTGTATAACGCAAAGCCGACCCCAGCCGTCGCAAGGGCCGACCCGCGCAGCGCGGCGGTGTTTTGCTGCGCCACCTCTCGCATGGCGGTGCCCTGCGCCATCTGCGCGGCCCCGAACCGCTCGACCCGCTCCGCCGCCCCTTGGATATTCTGCATGGCCGCACGCGCAGGCGCGGTGGCCTGATCGACGAACTTCAGAATAAGGGCGATGTTCAGGTCGCTCATGCGGGTGCCTTATTTGGCTGGCGTGTTGGCGG
>NZ_UIHC01000137.1 GCF_900499075.1 Roseinatronobacter ekhonensis
ATCTTGTCCAGCGTCCCGGCCATCTCGCGCATGTCCGCCGCCGTGCCCATGACGAGGCCGGAGGGATCGTGGATCATCAGGAAGGCATTCTCGGGCATGACGATCTCGTCGCCCGCCATCGCGATGTAGCTGGCGGCCGAGGCCGCGATCCCGTCGATCCAGACGGTGACGCTGCCGGCGTGGCGGCTCAGCGCGTTGTGGATCGCGACCGCGTCGAAGACCGAGCCGCCGGGGCTGTTCAGCCGCAGATCGATCGCGGTCTCGTCCGGCAGCGCGCCGAGTTCGGCGAGGAAGCCCTTGGCCGAGACGCCATAGGCGCCGATCTCGTCATAGATCAGCACCTCCGCGCCGCCGTCGCGGGCGCGGATCGTGTACCAGCTGTTCATGATGTCACTCCTGATTGGTGGCGCGGTCGGTCGCGGCCGCATCGATGTCGTCACCGCTGTCATCTGCCGACCCATCGCCCGGATCGGGCCGCGTTGCCGGCGTCGCCCGCGCGCCCTGCGTCTCGCCGGGGCTGGTGCGGTAGCGCAGGCCGAGCCCCTCGGCGCGCGCCGTGTCCGTCGCGTTCTCGCGGTCGACCTCCTCGACATCGTAGCCGGTGGCCTCCACCACCTTGCGCCGCGAGGTGATGCCCGCCTCCATCGCCAGCACCTGCGCCTGGATGTCCTTCAGCGGATCGACCCAGTCCCAGCGGGGCGGGATCCACTGCACCATTTGGGCGACGGCCGGGTCGGGCAGATCCAGCCGGCCTGCCAGCCGCGCCGTTTCCAGCCAGCGCGCCCAGACCGGGCGGCAGAGCTGATGCGCGATCACCCCGTGCTGGAGCTGCTGCACGCGACGCCGGAACTCGACGAGCTCGGCCCTCAAGCTCGAATAGTTGGCCTGGCGCACGTCACCGGTGACCAGGTGATACGGCAGCCCCAGCGAGGCCGAGACGCCGAGCAGCGTGCGGTACTGGAACGCCTCGTAGCTGCTGCCCACATCCGCCGGTGACGAGAACTTCACGTCCTCGCCCGGCAGCAGGACCTGCAGCGTCCCCGGCTCGAGGCTGGCGATGGCCGCGCCGTCGGGGTCGGCCTCCTCCGTGCCTATCATAGGCTCTTCGGGCGCCGTCTTGGTGATGAAGCCCGCGAACATCGCCGCGGTCTTCTTCCGGTCGAGCTCGGCGTCGTCGTACTGGTCCAGCAGGAAAAGCCGCACCATGGCGGGCGCGACATGCGGCAGGCCGCGGATCTGCCCGGCATCGAGCGGGCGATAGACGTGAAGGACGTCAGCCGCCGGCACACGCACCGTCTCCGGCACCGCCACGCGCCGGTCCGTGCTGTCGCCCGGATGGCTGCGGCGGAAGTGATAGGCCACCCGCCTGCCGATGGCGTCGAACTCGATCCCGCAGCGGATGCGGTTGCCGTTGGCTGCCGTCTCGGTCTTCTCGAAGGGCAGCATCTCGGATTGCAGGAGCTGCAGTTGCAGCGGCACGAGCAGACCGTCCTCGGTGCGACGTGGGCGCAGCCGCACGAAACACTCGCCCGCGACGAACATCTCTCGCGCGACCATGGCCTGAAGGCCGTAAAAGTCCGTCAGCCCGTCCGCGTCCGCCTCGTCGGTCCAGGCGAGCCAGAGCCGCTGGACCTGGTCCCGAAGCTCCGCGTCGTCGATCAGCGAAGACGGCTTGATGCCGTCGCCGACGAGATTGGCGGCGAAGGCCTCGCAGGCATTGGCGGCATAGCCGTTGGTGACCACCAGTTCGCGCGCCCGCGCCAGCAGCTTTGGGCCGCCCGAGGCGACGAGCGCGTTGACGTTCTCCAGCGGCGGGTTCCAGCCGCGCAACCGGCGCCGGGACATCGCCCCTTCGAGGCGCGCACGCATGCCCGCAGGGCCGCCGGCGGGCTGGCGGCGGAACCGGTCGAACAGCCCCATGGATCACAGCCCCTTCGTCGACGTCACACGCAGCTGCCGCACGATCCGCCGGCCCTCGGCCGCGGCGATCTCGCGGTCCAGCGCCTCGATGGCGCGGTCGATCTCGACCACGCTGCGATACTCGACGGTCTTGCCGTCATAGCTGACCCGCGCCACGCCGGAGGAGCG
>NZ_UIHC01000132.1 GCF_900499075.1 Roseinatronobacter ekhonensis
CGACAAGCCCAAACCCTTCAAATGGACCAAAACCGCCGAGGACATCCTCACCCGGGAACGCCGCGCTCTGAACGCGCTCGATGAAATTCGCGGAAACAGGTAGGAAGTGTCAGACTCAGAACACTAGTTGGGACGCTGTGCTGGTTGACTATGGAGATCGATGGCAACTTAGGGTCCTGACCGGAGGCTTTTCAGAGGAAGATAGTCGTTATGACATTCAGGGTTGGCAATTGGCCGATCCTACAAGAAAGATCAGCAATTTTCCGAAGAGATAGGCGGCTGGAACTGCCATCGTCGAAGTCCTCCGTAATACGGAATAAACTGTTTTCAACAGATCGTTGCGCCAAGGCCCTGACCTAATAGGATCAGTTATCAGGTCCGGGTAGAGGCGCTCGATGAAGATGTTGTCGAGACAGCGGCTCTACCGCCACTCGGTGCGGCAATTGACAAGTAGGCCCAACGGCCCGCGTTGACAAACCTTGACGCGCCTCTTTTTGGGTGTCCTCGCCTGCTTCTTTTTCCATTCGCCATAGGGCTCTTGGCTGTCGGAAAAGAGAGCAATTTTTTGAGCTTGGTTCAGATAGCCTGAGACTGGAAAGCCATTGGATTGCTGCCAGGCCTGAATCGCAGCGCGCGAGTTTGGCCCCAATGCACCGTCAACGCCCTTGGTGTCGAAACCAATGAGTGACAACCGTCTTTGGACTTCCCTTCGTGTGTCACGGTCCAGCGCCATTGAGACCTCGTCGGCCTCGGTGGCGAACGCGGGAATGCTCGCCCCGGGAGCACCTTGGGCCGGTGGCGCAATAGCTACAGATGGCCGGAGCACTGTCGCCTCATACACGGCAGGCCGCGCGGGTGGCAGAGTTCCCGCCAAGTACTCAATGATCTGTTTGGCGCTCCAATCCCTCCTGAGGGGCAATTCCGCAAGTGGAAGATCCGGGGCGAACAAGTAAACCTTTTCAAAATCCTTTATGAGTGGTGCCGTCCCACTTGGAAAGTCCATTGAGACAACAAACTCTCCGCTCGAGTCCTTGCCGTATACCACATTACATCCATAGGTTCCTTCCCCCAAGAAGCCACCGGTGGGGCCCAAGACTGTTATTTTTCCGTCCTTTCGCTCGACTCCCCTTATGAAGTCTCTGCCAGCAAATGATGGGTTCGGCTCCATCCACCCTGCACCGTTCGAACAGGCATTTATTGCAGCCTCTCGGCGGTCAAATGATGGGTTTCCAACAGGCGTAATTTCTATTTTCCACATGACGGCCTTGGTCACGGTATCGATATAGAACATGTCACTTGGCGGCGTCCCAAGCATCTCGATCAACAGATCTTCCGGTATCCTGTCGGGCCGGTCCCTGCGAAACTTCAAAATTTCACGTGTGCTTTGAATGGCGACTTCGTAGGCTTCAGCAACACTCTTCGAGTTGTAATCTCCTTCGGGCACCACGATACCCGGCGCATGAAACCCGAGACGTCCTCTTGGATGCAATCGCCGGTTAGTAAAGTACAAGTCCTCCGGCCCCCACAGTCCTCCCGCCATAAAGGCGATGCTGCAAGCGCTTTCACACAATTTCTCAGAACCGATCGCAGTCTTTAAACCAAATTCAACAATCACATCGGCAATTTTGATTCCTTCCAGAAAGCTTCCACCGGGACTGTTCAGGCATATAGTTTTTCCCCTTTGCGTAAGCCAGTTGGATATGCCTCTCCAGCCTTTCTCAATCGCGATTGTACGCAGTTTATCAGCGTCGCCCGACAAAATTTGGCCGTCTAGGGTAGCGTCGCAGTCCATGACCGCATCGCCGCCCAAGGTGATGTCCGCAGCATTCGAAGGAGTTTGTTGAAGAGCCAACCCGATGATAAATATAGTTAACGAATGGTAGTTCACTGGAGCCTCCAAGCAACCTGAGTCCGATCAGATCGTCGGAGACCATATTCTTTGGAATAGTGCTTTGTAGCAAGCCCGCGATCATTTCCCAGGCCATGTTGGCAAAACGGGGTCATGCCGCACCACGGACGGGCTCCTGGAACAGTGCAACCGCGTGCAAACGCTCCACAAATCGGGAGGATAGTTGGATCGCAGGGCCAAAAAATTACATAATCAATCCTAACGGTTGGAGGCCGCCTCTGTTGACCATGCTCCGCTCCAGTGCTTCGTGGAACGGGGCCTCGATCAGACGTTTGTTTTGTCGGGTTTGAAAGGCCAGTATGGGCCAAGTATGTCTTGGTGGGCAAACTAAGTTGGCAACTTTTCAAAGGCTGCTGTCTACGCTCTACAGCCGTTCGTGTCCGACGCAGCGAAGGTCCGCTACCCGCCGATTCTGTGGAAAAACAGACGTTTGCGAGCGCAGAAATAGTCGTTCCAAACCGGGCGCGCGCGCCTTTCCTGTCAGGCTTTGCGCATTTGCTGCGGCGCAGGAAAGATCTTGGCTAATTTGCGGA
>NZ_UIHC01000129.1 GCF_900499075.1 Roseinatronobacter ekhonensis
TTGTTGATTGCCAATGAGAATTGACCCGGCAGCGGCCAAAATTGTCACTGAGAATTGACCCATGTGCAACCTTGCCCCGGCTTGAACCAGCTGGGGGCATTTGGAGTGATCGACATGGGATTTTTGAAGGTTATCAGGACATGGGCGCTGCGAGACAAGATGCCTATTCGCGAGATTGCTCGGCGCACGGGTATTTCGCGCAACACGATCAAGAAGTATCTACGAGAGGGGATCGTTGAGCCAGCGTTCCAGACGCCGGCTCGTCCGCGCAAGCTGGATCCGTATGCCAAACAGCTGACAGCCTGGCTGGTTTCGGATCAGCGCAAATCACGCAAAGAGCGCCGGACGGCGAAGCTGATGCACGCCGATTTGGTGAATCTGGGATATGACGGTTCCTACGAGCGCGTTGCGGCCTTCGTTCGGGAATGGAAAGGCGAACGGCAGCGCGCGTATCACACGACGGATCGGGGAACTTTCGTGCCGCTGGTGTTTGCACCTGGCGAGGCGTTCCAGTTCGACTGGAGCGAGGACTGGGCCTATGTCGGTGGCGAGCGCATCAAGCTGCAGGTCGCGCATATCAAGCTCTCGCACAGTCGCGCCTTTCTGGTTCGGGCCTATCTGCTGCAAACGCATGAGATGCTGTTTGACGCGCATTGGCATGCCTTCCGCGTCTTCGAAGGCGTCCCGGGTCGCGGGATCTATGACAACATGAAGACCGCCGTCGACAAAGTTGGACTTGGTAAGAAGCGCGATGTGAATGCGCGGTTCACGGCGATGACCAGTCATTATGTCTTCGATCCCGAGTTCTGTAACCCGGCCGCAGGATGGGAGAAAGGGCAGGTCGAGAAGAATGTGCGCGACGCGCGCCATCGCATGTGGCAGCTGATGCCGGCCTTTCCGGATCTGGGCGCGCTGAATGACTGGCTGGAAGAGCGCTGCAAGCTGCTGTGGGCTGAGACGGCCCATGGCAGGTTGCCTGGAAGCATCGCCGATGTGTGGGAGGCTGAGAAGCCAGCGCTTATGCCGCTCCCCACAATGTTCGATGGCTTTGTCGAGGAAAGAAAGCGCGTCTCGCCGACCTGCCTGATCAACTTTGATCGTACCCGTTATTCTGTGCCCGCCAGTTTTGCGAACCGCCCTGTCAGTCTGCGCATTTACCCTGAGCGGTTGATGGTTGTCACCGAGGGGCATGTGATTTGCACGCATGAGCGCATCATCGACCGGTCGCACCGCCAGCCGGGGCGCGTCATCTATGATTGGCGCCATTATCTTGCTGTGGTTCAGCGCAAGCCCGGAGCGCTGCGCAATGGTGCCCCCTTCGTGGAAATGCCTGAACCCTTCCGCATGTTACAGGCGAAGATACTGCGCCAGCCTGGCGGGGACCGCGAAATGGTCGATATCCTGTCCTTGGTGCTGCAACATGACGAACAGGCCGTGCTCTGCGCAGTGGAATTGGCCTTGGAGGCGGGTGTTCCCACCAAGACCCATGTTCTGAACCTGCTCCACAGACTTCTGGATGGCAAACCGACCGACCAGCCGGATGTGAACCCTCCAGCGGCTCTTTCACTAAGCAAAGAGCCAGAGGCCAATGTCGCGCGCTATGATGGGCTGCGCACTCAGAAAGGAACCCGTCATGCGTCATGATCCCGCGGGTGCTGCCCTCATCATCATGTTGCGCAGCCTGAAGATGCCAGGCATGGCGCAGGCCGTGCAGGATCTACTCGATCAGGGAGCGCCTGCATTCGAGGCTGCCATGCCGATCCTGTCGCAGCTGCTCAAGGCAGAAATGGCCGAGCGAGAGGTGCGCTCGATCGCGTATCACATGAAAGCCGCTCGCTTCCCCGCTTACAAGGATTTGTCCGCCTTCGACTTCGCGGCCAGTGAAATGCGGGAAGCTCTGGCCCGCCAGCTCCATCGCTGTGAGTTCCTAGAAGCCGCAGAGAATGTGGTGCTGATCGGTGGTCCCGGAACCGGGAAATCACATGTCGCAACGGCCCTCGGCATTCAGGCCATTGAGCATCATCGCAAACGCGTGCGCTTCTTCTCGACCGTCGAACTGGTCAACGCGCTGGAGCAGGAAAAGGCCCAGGGAAAGGCCGGGAAGATCGCCGAGGCGCTGGTGAAAACCGACTTGGTGGTCCTCGATGAGCTGGGGTACTTGCCATTCAGCGCCTCTGGCGGGGCCTTGCTCTTCCATCTTCTGAGCAAACTCTACGAGCGCACCAGCGTCATCATAACCACCAACCTGAGCTTCGCCGAGTGGGCTACGGTCTTTGGTGACGCCAAAATGACCACCGCGCTGCTCGATCGCCTCACCCACCGCTGCCACATTCTGGAGACCGGCAATGACAGCTACCGCTTCAAGGCCAGCTCAGAAACAGCGAAAAAGAAACGGAAGGAAACACCAGCATTGACGCCATCATGACACGCAGAACATAACCATTGGGTGGGTCAGTTCTCGGTGACAATGCCGGGTCAATTCTCAGTGGCAATCAACAG
>NZ_UIHC01000122.1 GCF_900499075.1 Roseinatronobacter ekhonensis
GCCCGCTGGTCAGCGCGATACGCACCGCATCTTGGCGAAATTCGTCCGTCCGTTTCAGTCCCATAGTTCATCTCCTTTGCTGCAGTAAATGCTATCAAAGGGGCGGCATCAAACCGTGACAGGTCCAAATCTGAAGGAAATCCGATCCGGGTGGGCTTGATCGGGGCCGGTAAATTTGGATCAATGTTTCTGTCCCAAATCCGTCGCACTCCAGGAATGTGCCTGCTGGGTGTCGCTGACCTTTCTCCAGATCGGGCCCGCAATTCGTTGAACCGCGTTGGCTGGCCAAAGGAGCAATATTCGGCAACATCTTTCGATGAAGCGAGGAAGAACGGGACAACCTACATTGTCGACAACGCTGATGATTTGATCGCTGCAGAAGGTCTGGACGTCGTCGTGGATGCTACCGGACATCCGGCAGCCGGCATCCGCCATGCACAGGCTGCGGTCAGATATGGTCGCCACATCGTTATGGTCAATGTCGAGGCAGATGTGCTGGCAGGTCCTCTGCTGGCGAAGCAGGCGCGCGATGCCGGACTGCATTATTCCATGGCATATGGTGACCAACCCGCTTTGATCGCCGAAATGGTGGACTGGGCTGAGGCCGCTGGTTTTGAAGTGGTCTGCGCAGGCAAAGGTACGAAATACTTGCCTCAATATCATACGTCGACTCCTGATACGGTGTGGTCTTACTATGGGTTCAGCGAGGAACAGGTCGCTTCTGGTGACTTCAATGCGCAGATGTTCAACTCGTTTTTGGATGGTACCAAATCAGCCATCGAAATGGCTGCCGTCGCCAACGCGACAGGGCTTGGCGTTCCCTCGGACGGTCTGAAATTCCCGCCATGCGGTGTGGATGATATTCCTACCCTGCTGCGACCCGCGTCGGACGGTGGGATGCTTGAACGCAAAGGCATGGTCGAGGTCATTTCGTCACTCGAACGCGATGGCCGCCCGGTGTTCAAGGACCTCCGATGGGGCGTTTACTGCGTGTTCGAAGCTCCCAGTGATTATGTCCAGCAGTGCTTTGCACAATACGGCATGCAAACGGATTCCACGGGTCGCTATGGGGCCATGTTCAAACCCTATCACCTGATCGGACTCGAACTGGGTATCTCTGTCGCAAATATCATGCTGCGCGGGGAAGCGACGGGCTCTATCCGAGGGTTTTCAGGTGATGCGGTCAGCACCAGCAAACGCGATCTGAAGGCTGGCGAAGTTCTCGATGGTGAGGGTGGGTTCATGGTGTATGGCAAGCTGATGCCAGCGGCCGACTCCCTAGCTTGTGGTGGTTTGCCGATTGGCTTGGCGCATGGCGCTAAACTCAAGCGTGACGTTGCAAAAGGCAAAGCCGTCTGCTGGAGCGACATCGAGTTCGATCCCAATCAGGACGCCGTGCGCGTGCGCCGCGAGATGGAAGACATGTTCGCAGGTCAGAAATGCCCCAGCACGTCCAGGAAAACGCAACTAGGTCATGGGGTGGTACCCATGACTTGCAGACCTCACAGTGGCTTAATGGCGACTTTGTTCAGGGCCTCGGTGCCCCCAGATCAATTATCGAATCGGCAACCGGACTGGTAGTTGCGACCGTCAGAGATGCGTCCATGGGCCAAGCGATGGAAGCAATTGCCGCCGCAAAAGCGGCGCAACCAGCTTGGGCCGCACATGCGCCAATTGAGCGGGCGAGACTAATGCGCGAAGTTTCCAGATTGATACGGCGCGACGCGGAGCACCTCGCGGAACTGGTCGTGCGAGAGCAGGGAAAGCCGATCAAGGAGGCGCGCGGAGAGATCGCTGGTGCTGCTGAGTTCATAGACTACTTCGCCGAATTCGCGCGCCGTCTTCCTGGCGAGATACTGCCTTCTGATCATGCCGGAGAACAGATTTGGGTGAGGCGTTCACCCGTGGGAGTTGTTGCGGCAATTATACCTTGGAACTATCCGGCGGCACTCATTTGCCGCAAGGTTGCTCCTGCACTGATCACCGGCAATGCGGTTGTTGTAAAGCCACACGAAATGACGCCACTTTCCGGGCTGGCGATGGCGCGATTGTTCGTGGAAGCTGGTGTTCCCGCTGGTTTGATCAACATCGTCACCGGTGCTGGTGAGGTCATTGGTGAAACTTTGACCTCCTCGCCGGACGTCAACCTTGTGACCATGACGGGCAGCGTTCCAGTCGGGCGCCGCATCATGGCGAACGCATCCGCGAATTTGACCACGGTGTCGCTTGAACTGGGCGGCAAGGCTGCATTTATCGTTATGTCTGATGCCGATCTTTACCTTGCCGTTCAGTCTGCCGTGACATCACGGTTTATGAATTGCGGCCAGACATGCATCTGCAATGAACGCACCTTGGTGCAGCGGCCTGTCTACGATGCCTTTGTCGAGAGGTTTGTTGCCGCCACTCAGGCGTTAAAGATCGGCGATCCGCTATCACCTGACACAGATATCGGGCCGAAAGTCAGCGAAGAAGAATGCGCCAAGGTCGAACGCATGGTCCAAAACGCCTTGTCTCAGGGGGCTCGTGCCCTGATCGGAGGCGGCAGGTTGGAAAACCCACCGACCGAGGGAGGATTTTGGTTCGATCCCACAGTGCTCGTCGACATGGCACCGGATGCAGACATCATGCGCAATGAAATCTTTGGTCCAGTTGTTCCCAGTGGAGAAACGCGCGAAAGTTGGTGATGCCCTGAGGGGCGGCATATCATGGCGGTGTTCAGACGCCGTCAATTCTCAGTCGAGAAAGGGATATGCCACATGCCAGAGACTACCATCACTGAACTGCCCGA
>NZ_UIHC01000121.1 GCF_900499075.1 Roseinatronobacter ekhonensis
CAACGCGCTCTCGCAACGCAAGTGGATGTGGTTTGCCCATCTGTTATCTCCATATCTGCTCAAAGACATGGAATCATGGATCATGAAGTAAGGGAATCCTGAATCTGGTCAAACCGGACGCGCTCTAAGAAGCAGCTCGACGAGATGCGCAATCAGCGCGACAAGGCCGATGCGAAGCTGAAAGAGTTACACGACGCGAGTGACGAGGCATGGGAGGACATGAAGTCTGGCTTCGACACGGCCTGGAACAGCATTTCGGGGTCTTACGAAAGCGCAATGTCCCGGTTCAAATAAGGAGCCTGCCCGTGACCATCTTCGTGAGTCTGCGGGTCGGCAGCGAATGGCTGTTTCTCCTCGATTCCGTAGAAAAACACCCTGCTGCGATAATGGTTTGGCCGGGAAACTAGGCTATTTTGAGGAGGATATTATGACGGCTCTAGCGAGTACTACAAGTCACACCGATTTGCCGAAATACTTCCCCCAGATGTTTGAGAAGTTTCAAAGTATCGAACGTGGGCAAATCACTATCACCCTGCCTGACGGGCATCAGTTTTGCGCTCAGGGCAGCCAATCTGGCCCAGTCGGGCATCTTAACGTGACGAACGACCAATTGTTCACCCGTGTGGTGCGTGAAGGAAACCTCGGCTTTGCGGAAGCCTATCTCGATGGCTGGTGGAATACGCCAGATCTACAGGCATTTATGGATGTTCTCGTCGCCAATATGGCATCGATCAGCCAGCCTGTTCCTGGGTCTAGTCTGGTGCGCTGGTATGAAGTTTTTCGGCATTGGTTATTGCTGAACACTCAGAAACAAGCTCCAAAAAACTTGGCCAAACATTATGAGCTGGGCAATTCGTTCTATGGCGCGTGGCTGGATGAAACCATGTCCTACTCGTCTGGAATTTTCGAAAACCCACACGAAGATTTGGAAATTGCGCAACGCCGCAAGATCAAACGCATGTGCGATAGTATAAACCTCAAGGAAGAGGACAGGTTTATGGATATCGGATGCGGTTGGGGTGCGCTGGCCATTTATGCGGCCAAAGAACGGGGTGCCAAAGTGACAGCTTTAACTTTGTCAAAAGCACATTTTGAACATACCTCTGCACTTGTCCAAAAAGAGGGACTGTCGGAACGGGTTGAAGTGGCCCTGCGGGACTATCGCGACGAAACCGGAACCTATGAGGGCATAGGATCCATTGAAATGATTGAACATGTCGGGGAAAAATACTGGCCGGTATATTTCAAGTCCATCCATGACCGCCTGAGCGACAATGGCAGAGCAACCGTGCAGGCAATTACAATCGCCGACGACTTATATCCTACATATCGCACAACTCAGGATTTCATTCGTAAACATATTTTTCCAGGCGGTATGCTGCCTTATGATCGAGGCATCCGCGAGATGGCCAATGCATCAGGATTGAAAATCGTGGACTGCCTGTCTTTCCCAGACAGCTATTCCATCACCCTGCGCCGCTGGAACCAGGCTTTTGATGACGCATGGAGCGAGATTGAATCCATGGCTTTTGATCAAAGGTTTAAGCGGTTGTGGAACTACTACCTTACAATGTGTGCCGCTGGCCATGAATATGGGGCCACTTCAGTCACTCAATACACCTTCGCCCGGGTCTGATCCAACATATGTTTCCACTAAATACGAGGGAGGGAACGCGGCTAGGCGCTGCACGAGGCGCCATAGCCAGCCGCTGTCGGTGTCGCACTTGTGCATCTCTCCCGGGCACTCAATGGACACCGCTCTCTGGATCGGCGCGGCGGCAGCGCTCGTGACCGCGATCACCGCCTTCTACACGACGATGCTTTTCCAGATGCTGAATCTCACGCATTAAACAAACTGGAATTAGGAAAAATCATGTCCCCGATCATTCGCGCGTTCTTCGACAGACCCACGGGCAGCCTGCAATATGTATTTCACTGCGCGACCACACGGGAAGCGGCCATCGTCGACCCGGTCTGGAATTTCTATCCTGAGGCCGGGGCCATCACGACCCAGAGTGCGGACGAAATCCTTGCCTATGTCGCTGCCGAAAACCTCAAAGTGGTCTGGATACTCGACACTCACCCCCATGCCGATCATTTCACCGCGGCGCGATACCTGTCCGACAAGCTTGATGTACCCAACGCCATCGGCGAGAAGGTGACCAGTGTCCAGAAACTGTGGAAAGACCTCTACCATCTTGGCGACAATTTCCTCACTGACGGTTCGCAATGGGATCGGCTGTTTGCCGAAGGCGACGAGTTTATGGTGGGCGAGATTCCGGTGCGCGTGATGTTCTCACCAGGGCACACACTGGCGTCGAT
This sequence comes from Roseinatronobacter ekhonensis, assembly GCF_900499075.1. Taxonomy (GTDB): domain Bacteria; phylum Pseudomonadota; class Alphaproteobacteria; order Rhodobacterales; family Rhodobacteraceae; genus Roseinatronobacter; species Roseinatronobacter ekhonensis. The sequence goes on from NZ_UIHC01000121.1 coordinate 2,323, forward strand.
CACCTATGTCGCGGGTGACGCGGCTTTCGTCCATGACACGCTGATGATGCCCGAAAGCGGCACCAGCCGTGCCGATTTTCCCGGCGGCGATGCCGCGGACTTGTGGAATTCCCTGCGCGCCATTCTCGATCTTTCGCCCGAGACGCGGCTTCATATCGGCCACGACTACCCCGATGCTGGCACTGCCTGCGTATTCCGGAGGATCCGGCCACCTATTCCGACAACATCCGGCCACCTGTTCCGGGGTATCCGGCCACCTGTGACGCGTTGCCGTGAGGCAGCGTATTTTGGTTATCAGTCTTGAGGGGTTTCGTCATCTATTTTAGTGATGGTCTTGCGCATGGATTGCCCCTCGAGTTCGAGGCGGTAGGCGTTGTGAACGATGCGGTCCATGAAGTGGTCCTGCTTTTTAGGACAGGTTTGCGGCTTGTCTAAGATGCATCAGATTTATGTTCATGCCGCTTTTCGTATCTCTGCTTGCTCGAAGTATGCCGCGTCTGGGGTGCGTTTGTCGAGCGC
>NZ_UIHC01000120.1 GCF_900499075.1 Roseinatronobacter ekhonensis
CGACAAGCCCAAACCCTTCAAATGGACCAAAACCGCCGAGGACATCCTCACCCGGGAACGCCGCGCTCTGAACGCGCTCGATGAAATTCGCGGAAACAGGTAGGAAGTGTCAGACTCAGAACACTAGCGCGTCACGGCTGTGGGTGTTCACGGGGCTGCTGTCATCGGGCAGGTCGTCGCCGGTGCCCATACCGTCGGCCTCAGCATCTTCTTCGTTGGCCTGATAGGAAAAGATGGTTGCGATCTTCAAGTTGTGCTCACCGGCCTCCTTCTTGGCTTGGAACAAGTTATAATAAGCGATGAGCGTTTTGACGTTGCTTACGCACATAATGGCCGTGAACTGACCCTGGTGAGTTTTGTTGCCGTGGTGTGTGAGGATGTAGTCGGCGATCTTTTCGAGACGCTCAGGGGCTTCCATCACCTCGGCCGTATCAATCGCTTCGACCTCGATGTCCTGCACCCCATCCTTGCCCTTGAAGGTGCGGATATACTCCACCGAGAATTTCAGCACATTCTCGTCCCGGATTGCGTCCGTGATAACGTATTTATGCAGGCACTCGCCAAATAGGTCTTTAGTCGTGCGCTTACCCATGGCGTTCTTCGCCGCATTCTCGGCAAAGATGGGCGTGCCGGTAAAGCCGAACATCTGCACGTTGCCGAAAAAGTCGGTGATCCGCTTGTGGGTCTCGCCGAATTGACTGCGGTGGCATTCATCGAAGATGAAGACCATGCGCTTGTCCTTGAGCTCGTCCATAGTCTTGAGGTGCCGGTCGCGACTGATTGCGGTGTTGAGCTTCTGCAGCGTGGTTACAATCAGCGGCGTTTCATCAGCAAATTGCTTCACCAAGTTGCTGGTATTGGTGGTGGCGTCCACACTGCCCTCAGAGAAGCTGTTGAACTCCTTGATCGTCTGAAAATCCAAATCCTTGCGGTCGACCACAAAGACGACCTTGTGAACATGGGGGCTCTGGGTGAGGATCTGCGCCGCCTTGAAGCTGGTCAGCGTTTTACCCGACCCAGTGGTGTGCCAGATATAGCCGTTCTTGGTAGTGGTCTGTACGCGCTCCACGATGCGCTCGACTGCATAGAACTGATAAGGCCTCATCGCCATCAGTAACTGGTCGCTCTCATGCAGCACGATGTATTTGGTGATCATCTTGCTGAGGGTGCATTTCTCGAGGAAATCCTCGGCAAAAGCGCTCAGCTGGCGAATGGTTTTGTTGTCCTCATCGGCCCAATAGAAGGTCTGCTTGAAATCCCGGCGGTTTACCGGATTGTTGGCGTAATACTTGGTGTTCACGCCGTTGCTGATCACAAAAAGCTGTAAGTATCCAAACAACCCATATCCGGCTGAAAAGCTGTGCCGGTGGTAACGGTTGGTTTGGTTGAAAGCCTCTTTCATTTCAAGGCCGCGTCGCTTCAGCTCGATCTGTACGAGTGGCAAGCCGTTCACGAGCAAGGTCACGTCGTAGCGGTTCTTGTAGCTGCCCTCCATGGTGATCTGGTTGGTCACCTGGTACTGGTTCTTGCACCATTGCGCCTGATTGATCAGCTCCAGATACCCCGTCTTACCGTCATCCCGTGTGAAATCCACCTTGTCGCGCAACGTCTTGGCCTTCTCGAAGATGTTGCCGCGCGCCAGCTTATTGAGCACTTGCTTAAACTCTCCCCCAGAAAGGCTGGTCTTATTGTGGACCTCCAGCTGGTGCTTGAGATTGCTGACCAGATCAGCCTCATCCTTGATAGTCACGCGGTCCCAGCCCAAGGTTTCAAGTTGAACTATCAGAGCATCTTCAAGCTGTTGTTCGGTTTGTGTGGTCATACGGGCCAAAGGGTTATGCGGGTGAAAATAAAAACTAAACGAACATCTGCTGAAACAGGCCAGCCTTAAAGCTGCTCGCATGGGTTATCTCTTGACCTACCAGATCAATCTTGCGGTCAAGCGCTGAGAGGAAGTCCGCGATCTTGCGTTGTTCGTCGGGGTGGGGGCGCTGTGCGGGAATTTTTGCAATCTCTGATTTGTTGATCTCGAGAAATGTCGAGCCAGATGCGCGCCGTAAGAGTTCTTTTTTGTTCGCAACCATCCAGTAATACCAGAATTCGTTGTGGTTTTCATCTTTCACAATCAAGGATTGAAAGCCTTGGTTTGTGCAACATTCCTTCTTGGCGATACTTAAATCGCCAACTGTTGCCCGAGTGGAGACAAGAATAGTTCCAATTGGAAGCAGCTTTGCAGAAGATTTTTTCAGCCCTGACGCGCTAATTGTACGAACACTGTCAGTCACATATTTTGATTTCATTTCCGTTGGCGTGAACCAAGGTATTTCACCACCCCAATATTCATCTTGTTCACTGTTGGGGGTTCCTCCTCCAACTATGTTTGCCACTTCCCCCAATTTCTTCTCTTCCCAGTCTGGGAAGTCTTTCCCCTCATCATCCTTGAATCTTATTTTCTGAGAAAACAGCTGCTGCATGCAACCTTTTTTGTAGTCCTCGAGCAGAACCCTTTTCCGGCTAAGCTGCGTGATTTTCTCGTCCACCGCGCCAAGAAAGCCTGCGATCTTACGCTGCTCGGTGAGTGTGGGGGCGCTCATCGGAATCTTTACGAATAGACGTGATTTTATGCCTTTTGCGGTGGATCCCGTTCCACGGACATCAATTTTTCGCTGCATTTTTGGTCCCAGCAGCGTCTGGAATAAAAATCCATGTTCACAGTGTTCGGATTTCGTTTGTAGCGTAATGATCCTTTGTCCCAACGCATAGGTTCCTATGCTAGTGTTCCCCACCTGACACAGGATTCCCATTGAGGGCCTGATGTGCTATATTCGGGACATGAGACGCAATGACATTTGCCTTTACCTTGGCCCCGCCGACCGTGCTGAGCTTCAAGCTCTGATCA
>NZ_UIHC01000117.1 GCF_900499075.1 Roseinatronobacter ekhonensis
CGGGCAGTTGGGTAATGGTATTTGTCGTCATGTGGCATATCCTTTTCTCGGATGAGAATTGCGGCGCGTGAACAACGCCATGATATGCCGCCCCTCAGGGCCATCACCAACTTTTAGCTATATCTCATTGCCATTAGCCTTGGTGCAGTATATACGCTCTTTTCTATGTTCCATGAGATTGGACCTGATGCTCTGTTGCGCCGCGACAACATGATCCGGCGACTCCGGTCCTGTGTTATTACAGCAGTTACTTCCCTACGCTAAGGCCCACAGCCTGTAGATTTGCCATGGAGTAGACATTGCGCCTCTTTATTGCTGAAGATGATATACAACTCTCTACTCTATTGCGCCGTGTGGCTGAGAAAGAGGGTTGGAGCGTAACGACAGTTATGAACGGGCGCGAACTTCTGACCGAGCTGGGCACGGAAGCGGAGCCAGCGCTTTTGGTCATCGACATTCAAATGCCGAAGATGGATGGCATTGAAGTTATCGAAAACCTTGTCGGAATTGAGCGTAGAATCCGCATCCGCTTCATGACCGGCGGGCCAGACAGCTCCGCCCTCGCGGCAAATATGATCGCTAATGCGCGAGATCTCGAGGTCGGGCGCTTTCTCATGAAACCCATCCACGTTGATGCTTTCAGGGCAGTTTTAAAAGAAGAAGCAGCGTTTCTTTCCGATAAGGGATAAGATATCAGCTGTTCATCGTAGAGTCTTATCCGCCAGCCAAAAGGGTTTCGATCATCGACAACAAATCGCCGCGAGGAATCGGCTTGGTGAGAACCGGGTGGCGCGTGGCCACTCCATTGCCCTCAATTGCTGCTTCCTGCGGATATCCGGAGATCAGAAGGATTTTCAATTGCGGATATCTCTGCTCTAGCCGCCTAGCCAACTCTGCGCCTTGGATCGACCCGGGCATGACGAGATCAGAAACCACAAGGTCGAATTGTTCTCCGCGATCAAGCACCTCCCATGCGGCGTCGCCAGTGGCCACATGTTTCACATTATAGCCACCGCGTTCGAGTTGCTGGACCAAAACTCGTGCGACACCGTCTTCGTCTTCCGCGAGCAAGATCCGTGCGCTGTTAGATGCGGAAATAGGTGTTGCTTCCACCGCGTCGTCTGATTGTTCGTCGACACCGTCAACAGGAAGCCAGATGCGGACGGTCGTGCCAACACCGAGCTCGCTATAGATACGGCATGTTCCGCCGGATTGGCGGCAGAAACCCAGTACGGAAGGAAGACCCAAACCCGATCCGTGCGTCGCACCCTTGGTGGTAAAGAACGGTTCAAACGCCCGGTCAATCACATCTCTGGTCATGCCTTCCCCGTTATCGCTCACCGAAACGACGACGTAACGCCCGGGCGTGATCTCCTCGTCTGGCCGCTCTCGGAGGTAGTCGTGCGTGATGCGGGTGTTCGATGCCTCAATGGTAAGTTTTCCTTGTCCACTCATCGCATCGCGCGCGTTTAGCGCAAGGTTCAGAAGCGCGTTCTGCAGGCCATCCGGGTCGATCTTGACCGGCCATAGCCCGGCCGCTGGAACAGTCGTGATCTCGATGGATTCTGGCAGGACCCGCCCAAGCATACTCGCGGTGTCTTGTAGGTCTGATGAGATCTTCAGTCGTTTTGGTTCAAGATGCGACTTACGTCCAATGGACAGAAGCTGACGTGTCAATCGCGCGCCACGTATTGTCGCCTTTTCGGCCTCTGCGAGTAAGCCGTCATCCTTCTCGGCCGCGCCTTCGTCTTTCATCAATTCGATGTTTCCGAGAATGACGCTGAGGATGTTGTTGAAATCGTGCGCGACGCCACCGACAAGACGGCCAAGAGCCTCTCTTCTCTGAGATTGCGACTGAATTCGATAGGCTTCGCGAAGCTCGACTTCTTTGCGCGCGAGAGCTGCTTCGAGCGCCTCGCGTGCTGAAACGCGGGCCCGCATCACTTTCGTTCCAAGAAACCCGATCAAAGCGGTCAGAGCTGCCGCCAACGCGGGTAAGACCGCGTCGGTAGGCGCTAATGTGTAGAACGCGCTGGCACGAAAGGGCCTATCGAAGCCGCCGGTGCGGATTGCTGGCATTTCAAGATCCCGCACAAGCGTGAGCACGAGACCTAGACTATCTCCGGAAGAACCAAGGTTAACGGGCAGATCCGTTCCTGCGACCCCGATTTCGATCTCCAGAGTATGTCTTTTGAAAAGCGCGACGTGATCTGAAAAAAGGGCCGCCGGGGTTATGCCCGCGCCCAGAACAGCTTGCGTCGCCTCTGTCAGGGAGTCGCGATTGGGAAGATATACCGGATACAGTACAAGGAAACTGGATCGGAACTGATCCGTATCCTGTGAAAGAGACACTGGTGCCGAGATCGTCATGACACCCCGCGTCAAGGCATCGCGCGCGGCGCCGAGACGCTCCGGGCTGGAGCCCATGTTGTAACCGAAAACGTTTGATCTACTGGCTGCGGGTTCCACGAGGATGGCCGGAAACAGAGCCTCAGTTTCGCGTTCCGGGAAAAGTTGGAACTCAGGATACCCGGCGACCGTGTAGTCCGGCCCGGCCTGATCCATCAATGCCACGATCTGTTTCTCATCTGCGACCTGGGGCATAAAAGCGAGGGCGCGCTCTGGCCTGCGCACCGCGCCGCGCGTGGCCAATTCATATATTTCTGTAAAGTCGGACGGCGTCAGGGTGGGGTTTCTCTCCAGCGCGGTCGCCATACTGGCCATGCGGACGGAGAGGGTGGCCAAGGCCAGTTTGAGTTCGCTGCGCGCTGACTGGATCTCGAGCGTCGCGTCCGCTCGCTTCTCCTCCAAAGCAAATAGTCCCGCGGCGACAGCAGCAAGCAGGCTCGCGGCCAAAACTACACCATAAGAAAAAAGAGATTTCGGCATCAAGGCTCTCAGGTATGGCTTGAATGAATTGCTCTCGAGCAGACAGTGATACGCTCTGGGTTGTCAAGTCTGAAGTGGTCCGGCAAATTTGGACAGCGTGCTAAGATGTATCCAACGCGCACGAATGGATACGAGAATGACAAAGCGACGGAACTTTTCAGACAAGTTTAAAGCTGCTGTGGCGCTTGAGGCGCTGC
>NZ_UIHC01000116.1 GCF_900499075.1 Roseinatronobacter ekhonensis
GCGCTCGACAAACGCACCCCAGACGCGGCATACTTCGAGCAAGCAGAGATACGAAAAGCGGCATGAACATAAATCTGATGCATCTTAGACAAGCCGCAAACCTGTCCTAAAAAGCAGGACCACTTCAGCCAGACCGAAAGATCAGCAAAAATTTTGACAAAAGTGTTCAAAATATAGCGAGCAGTTAAATCTTTTCCAAAATTATAGGTACTATTAGAAATCAGCTCTGCCCCATTTTAAAACTCACTTAATGAACGGATGGCATCTTTTCCCTCGGTGATCCATGGGGATGAAGATGACTTCTATTTCTCGCTACAAGCTGACTATGAATAAAGATGCACAAACCGTAGTGCAGCATGATGCATGTGGCGGCGAGGTGCATCAGCATCCACACACAGCTGATGATTCTTCTTTTAGTGCAAGAAATGTAGATTCAAATGGCCTCATAAACTATATCGAAGACAATGATGCACGAGGTCCGATTTCTGGAACCAATGGGAATGACCATATTGTTCATCACCGCGACCCTGATTTGATCGATCACTCAGGAACTGGCCTTGTTGGCTTTAGTGGTGATGACACACTTGAAGCATCCGTCCCAATGACGGGACAGATCCATATGTATGCTGGGATAGGTGACGATACGCTTATATTGGACGTGACAAAATCAGCAGATGCTGCTGCGATGCAGGGGCATCACGCATATAGTGGACTTGGAGCGGACACATATATCTTCAAAAATATTCTAAAAAATGAGTCGCCAATAGTTGGAAGATTGGACAGTTATGATCCGAGTATAGATACAATTAAAATAGAAGACCAAGAAATTGACCTGGAGGATTTGCCGCAATCGATAACGCTTGAGAATGGTGAAGAGATCAATATAAAGGTAGTCTCTATTTCGCATCCAGAATATGAAGCTGAGGGACTTGGCGAGCAGTTTTTCTTGGCAATTGGAGATGATATTTTCTACGCGCTTGATGGTGCTCGAGATCTACAAAATGGAGTATCTGGCCTAATCGGTGAAGAGCGGCATTTTGTCCTGCCGAGTGCGCTTGAGGAGTTGCGGGCTGCAGAGGCAGTGCAGTATTTTAACCCAACCAACTTCGTTCCAGACGATTTCATTCAGCAGTTTGAGAACGGTGTTGAATTGGTCTGGACACCGCCTGGTGAAGATTATGAAATCGAGCCATCTTCGGACACCCCAGTCCATGTCTTCGGCGGCAAGACCAACCAAGATGCTGAGAGCTCGAAGGGAGAGCAGACGGTTCATGGAAGTGACCAAGCGGATATAATTGACGGAAACACCGGGAACGACACGATCTACGGCGAGGGCGGAGATGATCTCATTGCCAGCGGTATCGATAATGATCACGTCGAAGGTGGGTCAGGAGATGATAGTATCTGGGGTGGCGACGGGGATGACACAATCAAAGGCAATGACGGTAACGATTATCTTGAAGGTGGACGCGGTGATGACGTCATCGATGGCGGCGCTGGATCGGATATAATCATAGCCGGCTTGGGAGATGACACTCTGACGGGGGGCGGTTCCGAAAGTGATGTCAACCAATTCCACTTCAGCTTTGATGATGGGCATACCGTAATTACAGATTTCAAGGTTGGACTAGACCAAATTTCCATCCAGCACGAGATCGATCCACTATCAGTGGAAATCTACGAGAATGACGAAGGCTATGTTATGATGAATTACGGGCAGGAAGCGACGGTTGAATTGGAAGGGGTTTCCCTCAGCTCGTTTCAAGAAGCAGCTGAAGCGCGCGCGGAAGACGGCGACCCATTAATCGTCATTTCTACAAATCCGAGAGATGAGCTCGCCCAAGAAATCTTGGTTGATGCCGGGTTCTATGGCGATGAAGAGCCACCCAGTCTGGAGGTGGAAGGTATTCAATACGGTGCGGCCGCTTTCGACAGCGACGAGCCTGGAGGCTATGTCTATGTCGATGATAGTGACCCGGAGCCGGAACCGGAGCCAGAACCTGGCCCGGAGCCAGATCCATGGCCGATCCCGACCTGGCCACCATCGCCAGATGATGATCCAGAAGACGATCCGGTTGAGGACCCAGAAGACGATCCGGACGATGAAACGAATGCCAGCAGTTGTTTTGTCGCCACCGCCGCCTATCAGGATCCATGGCATCCAGAAGTCGTATATCTGCGACGGTTCCGTGATGACTGGCTGGTGAACCGAGCCTGGGGGCGCGCCTTTGTTCGTTTTTACTGGTGTGTCGGGCCGATTCTTGCGGTTCCGGTTAGAAAGAGCGCTGTCTTGCAGGCAGTCTCGAAGGGAGTCATTCGATCACTCATAAGAGTGTTCAAACTCAAACTGCGATGACAGTTCTGAAGTGAGGTTTTGCGTTCAAGTAAAGAGGTATTCCACTCTATAGATGCTCTGTGTGTTTAAAATATGCAAAGCATAGCGCCACACTCTATATTCTGATCGAACATATTTTATTGACTTCAAAGATAATTTCTGCCTGATCTGGCAAAAATGTCTTGAAGCCATTCGATGTTGGAAAGATGAAACCTGTTTTTAGGTCTGCGCTGCTGTCCGCGCAGATCAATATTCTTCCAATCCCTTCGAAAACTATCATCCTATAGTTCGCCCTAAAATTGAAATTTGGCGCTGTTAGTAGGGCTGATGCCTGCTCGTCAAGGTAGTCTCCACGAAGATCATATGCTTGGCTCCAATCATGGTTTTCAAGCTCTTTGCTGAGCGCCCAGCTCATATGGCGATCAGCAAAGAGCTTGAAATGAATCCTGTCATTATAAGAAGCTGGAAGGCTCCCACCAAGACACCTGTGAAGATTCCAACCCGATACTTCATCAAGAATTTCCTTGCGATCCTTGGGTTTTTTTCATGCAAGGTGCCAGTATTTAGCTATACGCTACAAACGGAAAAAGGAAACTCAGGGGATCTCCCCTGAGTTTTCGCTCTGTTGTGAGTGCCCAAAGGCATATCACGCATGTTTTTCCAGTAAGTTGATATGTTTATCTGCTCACCCCTATGAAGCCAGATAATAGTAAACAAATGATTTATTTCTTGTTATTTATCGCGATGAAAAGCTCACAAGCCTTTTTTGGCTCTACGAGCGAACTTTGCGTGCTGAGGTGTGAGATATGCGCAGAAGTTGGTGACGCCTGATCAGGCGGCGGCTTGAACGTGGCGGAGGCCGTCGCGGAACTCAACCCCTTGGATGATCTCGGGCAGGCGGTTCCGGCCATCGAGTTTGCGCCATTTC
>NZ_UIHC01000194.1 GCF_900499075.1 Roseinatronobacter ekhonensis
GAGCGCTGGCAGGCGGACACTGGCAAGGACGCGATCCTCGACGGCGACGGCCGGACTTTTGCCGAGGTGAAGTCGGAGCGGCTTGGCGACAAGGCAGACGCTGCCGCCTGATGGCCGTCTACTACAACGATGCCGACCCCTTGGCCTGCGCATGGCTGCGGGAACTGATCGCGGCCGGGCTGCTGCCCGCGGGCGAGGTGGATGCGCGGTCCATCCTCGACGTCACGCCGTCGGACCTGCGGGGCTTTAAGCAATGCCATTTCTTCGCCGGGATCGGCGGCTGGCCCTACGCGCTGCGCCTCGCCGGCGTGGTCGAGGATCTGCCCGTCTGGACCGGCTCGCCGCCCTGCCAGCCCTTCAGCCAGGCCGGACAGCGCAAGGGACAGGACGATGATCGCCACCTCGCCCCCGCCTTCCTGCGGCTCGTCGCCGCCTGCCGACCTGGCCTCGTCTTCGGCGAACAGGTCGCGAGCGCGGCTGTGCTCGGACCAGTTGGCAGCGCGACTCGCACAGCGGCTGAGGGCCCGGCTGGCTGGGCGTGGTTCGACGCTCTGGCTTCTGACCTGGAAGCGGCATCTTACACCGTCGCGGCGGCCGATCTGCCGG
>NZ_UIHC01000118.1 GCF_900499075.1 Roseinatronobacter ekhonensis
CGATCCGCCGGCCCTCGGCCGCGGCGATCTCGCGGTCCAGCGCCTCGATGGCGCGGTCGATCTCGACCACGCTGCGATACTCGACGGTCTTGCCGTCATAGCTGACCCGCGCCACGCCGGAGGAGCGTTGTGCCGAGAGGGCGTCACGGCGGGACTTCAGATCGACGATTGTGGACATGCGGCCGGCCTTCTATCTTCAGGGTATCGCAGCATCCGGAGCCGGACATGTCAGAAACCGTTGCCCGCATTCGCATTGAACTCGAAGACACCGATCCCCTCGTCTGGCGCGAGCTGGATCTGCCAATGTCGACCACGTTGGCCGCGCTGCACGACATCATTCAGGTCGTGATGGATTGGTGGGACTACCACCTTTACGAGTTCGTGATCGGCGACAAGATCTATGGCGAGCCGCATCCCGATGACGAGATCTACGAACGCAAGGTTTACAAGGCCAGGGCGATCCGGCTTGGCACACTGCTGGATCGCGACGTGCGCGCGTTCGTCTACGTCTATGACTTCGGAGATAACTGGCGGCACCGGATCACCGTCGAAAGTGTCCGGCAGGGTGATGCGGATACCGTATATCCCAAATTCATCGCCGGCGCACGCCGGGCCCCGCCCGAGGACGTTGGCGGCATCACCGGGTTCGAGGAGTTCCTCGAAGCGGTGTCCGATCCCGAACACGAGGACCACGAGCGCCTGCTGGAATGGTACGGCAAGCCCTTCGACCCGGAAGACATCGACGAGCGAAGCCTGCACGTGAGCATCAACGACTTCGCGGCGCGGCGGCGCGGGCCGCTCCTGAGGCATCGCGGCGATGCGCGCAAAAAGCCGTTGTGACCGGGTTTGTCTATGTCCTTGGCAGCCGGACTGCCTCTCGGTATCGCACCTATGTCGGGTGGACCCTCGATCTCGAACGTCGCCTGGCCGAGCACAATTCCGGCATCGGCGCGAAATCGACACGCGGCAGTGTGTGGACCCTGATCTATGCCGAACGATGGCCCTCCCGCATCGAGGCCATGCGCCGCGAATGGCACCTCAAGCGCGACCGTTCCCTGCGACGGAGCCTTGCGCGATCGGCGCAGGGTCTTGGGCGCTGATCGACCAGAGTCCCCGACCCGTGCCGGGCACGCTCGCTGATTCTGGACACTGAAAGCCTGATCGGCATGGCAGCGACTGATGTCGATGCCATGCCGTTGCCGAGATCGTTGTCCGGAATTTACAGGCTTGAATGCGTGCCATCGCAGAGCGGAGCGTTGTTCGTATGCTTGCACCCGCAAAAGAACACCTTGCCGGTCTTTTCGGCCGTGTACTTCACCGGGGAAAAGCCCGAGCCCTTGTGGCTGCCGTCGCAGAAAGGCTGATTGCTGCTATTGCCGCAGGCGCACCACATGTAGGTCTTGCCCTCTTCGACATCCGTCGGGAATGGGGCTTTTTGCGCGATGGTTGGCTCGGTCATTGGCTACTCCGTCCTTTTATTACCTCCCTGGAGATAGCATCTCCGCTGCGCGCGGCAAAGACGATGCTCCGACCGCGCTGAAGTATCAGCGCTCACCCCATGTAGCTCGACCGCATGGTCCGTCGTCGTGGCGCAGTCCGGCCTTGGGCGCGCGGTGCAGCGCCTTGCCCGGTGTCGGTCTCGTTCGCCTTCGCCACGCCAAGCTGGTCTTCCAGATCTGCCCATCGCGCCTCCGACCAGCGGTCGGCCCCCGCAATCCAGGCGGCGGCCCGCGCATACACCCGACAATCCAGCGCCTCGTTGCGTTCGCGCAGCTTCTGCCATTCGAGTTTGGTGAACCCCCGCCTGCTCTTGACGGTCACCAGTTGTTCGGCCGTCAGCTGTTTCAGCCATTCGGCATCGGCCCATGATGGCAGATGCACGGTTCCGGGCGGAAAGGACGCACCGGCAGTAATTTCCTCGGGTGTCGGCCGGTCCTGCCGCAGGAAGCGATAGGTTTCGGCCTTGAAGGTCGAGGTCGCCACGCTCCACAACCGCGCGCCGCGCCGCAGGCGTTTGCCGCCGATGGTGGCATCGACATAGGTCGGCCCGGTCACCGGGCTCGCCCGGTTGAAGCCTTCGAGCCCCTTCACGGGCGCGACCTGCGCAAAACCCACCTGCCGCGCCCACGCGTAAACCGCGCTGGTCTCGAAGCCCGAGTCGATCGCGAACCGCGCGATGGTCAGGTGCTGGCCTCTCTCATGCGCCCATGTCCGGACCAGCAGGTCCGTCAGCGTCTGCCAGCAGTCCGGATCGCCGGGCCCACCCTCGATAACGATGTGATCGACCAGCCAGCTTTCCAGCCCGCGGCCCCAGGCCCAGACATCGACCTCGATCCGGTCCTTCTGCACATCCGCACCCGCCGTCAGGAACAGCCCCTTTTCCGGCACCGTGCCCGGCGCCCACGCCTCGCGCCGGTCGGCCAGCCGCTGCCAGTCCGGGGCCTCGCCGGTCTCCATCCAGGTCTCGCCAAGCACGGTGTTCCGGAACGCCCGCAGCGCTTCGTCGCTGCCCCGTGCCGCCTCGTGCGCCCGCGCGATCCGGGTCCAGCCGAGCCAGCCCACCGGCGAGTAGAGCGCCGAGAGGTGATAGCCAACGGTGCCGGGATCTTCGGACTCAGCGGTCGCGCGCCATTCGCCGGCTGCCAGCATGGCCGTCTTGTGGTGCTCGGCAATGGCCGCATCGCAGCCCTCGCAGTGATATTCGGCGGTGTCCGGCTGGCCCTTGTCCCAGCGGAGCCGCTCGAACTTCAGCCATTGCACATGGCCGCAATGCGGGCACGGCACATGATACCGGCGCTGATCGCTGGCCTCGAACTCGCGCTCGATGCGGCTCAGCCCCCGGATCGTCGGCGTCGAGACGAGGAACACCTTGCGCCGGTGGGCAAAGGTCAGCGAGCGCGCCTCGGCCAGCGTCACCGGATCGCCTTCCTCGTCGGCCGAGGCCGGATACGCGTCGACCT
>NZ_UIHC01000112.1 GCF_900499075.1 Roseinatronobacter ekhonensis
ATAAGTCCACAGAATACATCTCCCCACCCTCCGCTCATCAGCTTCAGGTGTCAGATTGCGGAATTTTACTCCGCGACGGTCAGATCATCAGACCGTTTCTGTGGGCATTTTGTCTCCGGGATTCACATTCGGCTTCTCGCGCTTTTTGCGGCGAGAACTATTGTAATCATCTCGTCCTTCGTGCGACCTCCAGTGATCGATCCGGTAACGGCGTCGGCCAATTTCACTGTCGGCGTGCTTGCGTTCATTATCAAATCGTTCTTGTGCTTGAGAGACCAACAGCTCTAGGCCAGCGAGGAGCGCTGGGGCCGCGCTTGAGCGCTCAGTTTCCGAAAGAACCCGGTCACGCTTTGCCTCAAGGTCTCGCAGTTCTTTCAGGCGACGGTCATAGGGGGTCATGATGACTCGGGGCCATATACGCCCATCCTCATCTTCATCATCATACTCTGATTGTTCTTCGCTGTTTTGAGCCATTTTCATTGCCTCTTTGAGTGGTGGGTCGGCGCTGACGTCCTTCCCCACCCTGGCCGAAAGGGAGCTCCGGCCAACTTGGTCAAGATGTCAGATATCGACGTGATGAAGCATTTGAAAAATACATGATCCGTTGCGTTTCAATCACGAAGCGGAAAACAAGAACATTTAATGAAAGGCTCTGCACAAACAGATTCTCCGAGTAGCAAATTATCATGACATCAACAAGTAAAATAGTGATCGGCGTGACAAACTATCGGCCGGGAAAGGCTGTCCTTAGAGGGCGCAGAGCCTCGCAGACTAGACCGGAGCGACAGACCCTCAACAATCAAAAAATGATATAACTCATCTGTTGCAAGATGTTCACCGAGCCGGTGGGTGAACCAACCGAGGGTGATTTAAATCAAGGGTAGGTGTCCCGGATTTGCCCATAAGATAAAATAAGTTAAGAGTAAGTATTATAAACTACACTTCTTCAAAGCAATTTATATATGACGTGCAGTTCCGGGACGTTCCGTTTGCCACTCAAGTCAGGGCTTCTGCGGCTCTTCGAGCAAATGCGGGACACCCTTCATTGGTCACACCGTGCAAAAATGGGACGCATTCCGAAAGTGACGTATGTCAAGAAAACGGATCGGATCACCAAAAAACTTCGATCATTCTAATACGCCGACAAGGTATTCGAAACGGTTTTCGCTAACTTGAAAGTGCGGTTGGTCTCGCAGTTTTTGCGGAGCTGCACAGGAATTCCTGACAAACGACCTTGGGTGCGACAACGGGTCTGCCAAGATCTCGAGCTCCAGATAAAGCTTGAGACCTGACCATGCTCTCGCTCGAACTCGATGCCATTCTGCAAGTGACCTGTCGGTCATCTGACCCGGCGTGAGAACGACGCGGCGGCGATTGGGTCGTATTGTGGGCAATCTGGTAGTGCCAAACCGGTTCTGAATCAGGATGCACCGATATCTGAAGAACAGGTCACCAGCGCGGACCTAGGCCGGGTATCTGAACGACTGCAAGCTTTGTCCGTCCCGGCCCCGAGAGGCTCAGTGGAGGACGAAGGCCTATCAGCCGCGCCCCAATGGACGAGCGCGCCGTGCCAAGCCTCCACACACAGATTACGCGTTCGATTGTCACCAGCAGATCGCATCACCGTGCGAGACATGTGCTAGACCCACTGGGGCGGTCGCTGAGGTGCATCCTCATGGTTTCAGGTGCACGCGCTGCACTCATCGCGCGGCTGCTGCCAGTGCGCGTCTTAGAGGGTTTCGATGGCGCGGTGCCGTCATGCGGTCCAGCTAAATAGCTATCTTGCTTTCAAGCTTTTTGGCTACGCAGGTATTTAGCTGAAACACCAATCTGACCGGAACGGCGATGGTCACTGATCTTTGTGTAATCCCAACGATCCTCCAGATTGCATATAAGCCTCTCTGAGCAGTGTTGGCGTGTGTGTGGTGTCTTTGCATTTTCTGATGTGGACCCGGTTCATTGACCGCCTGCGCGGGTCTGAGCGTGTTCCGGGGCGTCATCTGCATGAGGCTTGGTTTGGGCCGGAGCAGCAGCTTCATATCGACCCGAGAACCTGTGCGCTTCCTTCGCCGTTCTTCTCAGAATATACGTCGTAATCTGTAGCATATACTATAATTGGTAGAACGGATCAGGACGCGTGTTCCTGATGGAACGTCCGCGGTCGTTTCTTCGCTTTTCGCGGTCAGGCTCCTTTCGATTCAGCAATGAGCGATTTCGTTTCGTCGTTGCGCGTTCTGAACGCCCGGTATGCATCGACTTTTTTTCCCTCGCCTGAAATCTGTCCACAGCGCAGCCGATCAGAGGTCCGGCGCCAATAAAACAAGGTCGTTCCAGGTCAATTTGGGATGACCGTGTAACACTTTGAATCCAAATTCATGTGAACTCTGTCCACAGCGCAACCGATTTGAGTCGAAAATGTAACCAACAGGGTTGCGCTGTGGACAGATACCGGAGCCGTTTTGGCCCTTTATGTCCACAGCGCAACCTGTTTGTCTCAGTTCAGCCCAGGCTGGAGGCGCGCTCACGCCTCTTTGCAAGTGCCGACTGCATCGCCTGACTGATCGCATCCCGGGCTTCTTCGGCGGTTGCGAAGCGCCCAATGTTGAGCATCTCAGACGCGACCTGGATCACCGCCTCGAACCCGTCGCCGACCTGATACACCCAGCGATACTGGGTCGGCTCAGGATAGGGCGCACTATGCGTGCGTTTCACAGATCCCACACCAATGCGCAGGTTGGTCCAGCGGTTGTCACCATGATCGCCATTTTTGTGCTCGATGGTAAACAGGGGATGGAAGCCCGTCATCCAGAGCCAGGCGAGCCGGTGGAGCGGGTAGCGCCTGTTGTCGATCGAGACCTTCAGATATCCACGGTCATCATGCACAGTGCCTGCCAGCTTGCCTCGACGAGCACCTTTCGTCCAGGTGAAGATGCCGGTCTCAGGGTCGTAATGCAGAACTTCGCGTAGCCGTTTTTGGGTTAGCATGTGTCGTCTCCGTCGTAATGGGTTGTATGTGTTCATACGTCGGAGATGGGGTTTTGTTCTGTGGGATGAGCAATGAAATTTCGCGCTGCGTCGAGATCCTGTCATTCATCGCTGACATCGACCGAGGGCTGGCGCAAGGATTGCACAGGCTTCAAGCGCCGAGAGCCGGTGCACAGCGAACAGGCGCTCAGAGTGGGTGAAATGGACTGGCTTTGAACTTATAGCGATCTGTCATACAAGTGGCAGGATCAGCTGGGCATCGACGTTGGGCGTATTGTGTTGAAAAACTCTTCCTTGATCGAAGTCTGAACTGCTGATTCAATTCCTGTAATCGAGGGGGAGGACCGGCGATGATGGGACCGAGGCAGGAAGCGCAACCGGCGCTGTTCTACGA
>NZ_UIHC01000111.1 GCF_900499075.1 Roseinatronobacter ekhonensis
CACCGTTTATGCCGAGCGGATGATTATGCGGAGTCTGTGGCGCCCGTGATGGGCGCCGCAGGGGCTTTTGGCGGTTGTCACTCCGCATAATTCCGGCCGTTGCTCGCCTCGACCAACATTGCCATCAGCTTGTCCGGCACGGTGAAGCGTCCGCGTTTCAGGGTTGGCGGGCCCATGGCGGTGAGCGCCTCGATCTTTTCGGTCGGATCGGCGCGCAGGTACATCTCGGTGGTCTGGACGCTGGCATGGCCGAGCCAGAGCGAGACCTTGCGAACGTCGCCGGTGGCTTGCAGCGTGTGCATGGCGCAGCTGTGGCGCAGGATGTGCGGCGTCACCCGCTTGGCGGCGATTGACGGAGCTGACTGCGCGGCAGTGGCGGCGTGCTTGCGCAGGATGTATTCGAACCCGGACCGGGTCATTGCCCGGCCACCTGCGTTCAGGAACAGTTGCAGATCGCCCGTCGCAGGGCGCAGCCCGATCCAGCGCCGGACGACGCGGGCCGTGTCCTGCCAGAGCGGCAGGATGCGTTCGCGTCGCCCCTTGCCGATCACATGCAGGCTGGGCATCGCGGTGTCGTCGAACTGGTCAAGCCGGAGGCCGACCAGTTCCGAGACCCGGAGACCCGCTGCGAAGGCAAGATGCAGCATGGCCTGATCGCGCAACCCTGCAACCGTTCGGAGATCGGGCGCGGCAAGAAGTGCCTGCATCTCGGCCCGCGTCAGGTAGTCCACCAGGGGCTGCGCACTGCGCTTCATCGGGATCGCGTGGATCCGCCGCGCCTGATCAAGACAGGCAGGCACACGATACTCGATGAACCGGAACAGCGAATGGATCGCCGCGAGCCGGGCATTGCGGCTGCGCGGCGCGTTGGACCTCTCCACCTCGAGATGGTCGAGGAAGGCGCAGATCAGATCGGCGTCCAGATCCTCGATATGGATCTGGCTGGGCCGGGTCTTTCGTCGTTCGGCGGCAAAGGTCAGGAGCAGCCGGTAGCAATGCGCATAGGAGGCAACGGTGTGCTGCGAGGCACCGCATTCGCGGGGCAGATGCGCACGCAGATAGGTGGACAGGTACGGAGCGAGGGGCGTCATGCCGTGCCCTCCGCCATCAGGGCTTCACCTGCATCGGCGATGTGCCGCATCAGCGTCGGCGTCGCCTGCAGATACCACCAGGTGTGGCTGGGGTCGGCATGGCCGAGATAGGTGGCCAGCGCCAGCATGTGCCGCGAGATCGCACGCCGGTCGCTGCTGCAAGCTTCCAGCGAACGGACCGCGAAGGTGTGGCGCAGGTCGTGGAGTCGCGGGCCCTTCTCGCCGGGCAGGCCGCGCAGGCCGACCTCGCGGGCAATCCGCAGGAACAGCGCGTAAAGCGTGACATAGGACGGACGGCGGCCATGGTCATTCACAAGAAGCGCTTGGCCTTTGAACGGCGCGCGCCGCCGGGTGTAACCCTCCAGCGCCGCCCGTGCCGAAGGATGAAGCGGCACGAGGCGGCTCTTGCGGAACTTGGTCTCGCGGATCACCAGGCCGTCGGCGGTGATGTCGCCCGGATCGAGGCCGACCGCTTCAGAGACACGCAGCCCGGTTGCAGCCAGAAGGCCGATCAGCGTGGCCAGCGTCTCGCCCCGGATGGCGCCCGGAGGGCCCAGCCGCCGGGCAGCCGCCATCAGGGTGGCAATCTCGTCACCGGTATAGATGTAGGGCAGTCGGCGCTGGAAACGCCAGCGCCCGAAGGCTTCGGCGGGTGGCACCTCATGCACCGGATCGGCGATGGCAAGGTGCTCGGCAAAGCGCCGGACCATGGCCAGACGGATGCAGGTCTGGTTCTTCGAGACGGTTCGGGCGGCCCAGTCGATAGCGCGATCGGTTCGGACATGCGTGTCCCCGGCCGCTTCGGCGAAGGTGACGAAGGTGCGAAGAAGGCCGCTCTGGGTCGTGAACTTCAATCCGCGGGCGCGTTGCAGGGCAATGTAGGCGTCGAGGTCGACACTCAGCATGTCGCGCCCTCCGGCCATGCCAGACCGAGCGGGGGTGCCAGCGGGGGTGCGGCGTTCATTGCCTCGTGCGGTGGCCAGGCTTGTGCCACGGCGTCCAGCATCGTGACATCCACCTTAGCATAATGCGCCGTGGTGTCGGTCGACCGGTGTCGCAGCACGGTTGCAATGGCATCCAGCGTGGCACCGCCGCGCAACATTGCCGTGGCGGCCGAGTGCCGCAAGAGATGGCTGCCGCGCGATGGGGCGTTCTCGATGCCCGCCCGCTCGATCGCACGTTGCACCACCCCGCCCACCACGCCGGAACTGACCGGACCGAAGGGCGGCAGAAGGGCCAAGAACACGGTGTCGCAAGATGCGGCGGGTCGTGGTCCGGTCAGCCATGCAATCAGCGCATCGCCCGCATCCTGCGGCAACGGCAGCCGGACCTCCCGCTGCCCCTTGCCACAGACCCGCAGCGTCGCGGCCTGCCAGTCGATGTCGCTCAAGCGCAACTCTGCCACGTCCCGGGCGCGTAGTCCGAGGCGCGCAAGCAGCAACAGAATCGCGCGGTCGCGCCGCCCGCCCGGGGTCTGAGGATCGCAGGATACCATCAGCCGCTCGACAGCGTCCGGTTGCAAATAGCGCGGAAGGCTCGCAAGCCGCCAAGTCTTTGCCGTCGGCACCGCCCGGTCGAGGTCTGGCACAGCGTGTCCGCGATGGGCCAGGTGGCGCAGGTAGAGCCGTAGCGCGCTCGCCACCATCTTGGGGTAATGCACCGACCTGGCGGATCGGGCATGATCGAGCAATCCGTCGCGGATGATCCGCGCCGTATAACGGGATGGATCGGTGCCGATCAACGGCAGGATCTGCGCCAGCATCCGACCGTGGCGTGCGATGGTGACAGCTGCCAACCCGCGCTGCCGGGCCTGTGCATCGAGCCAGCCTGCGACGTTGGGGTCAACCGCTGGTGTCTCGGGCACCGGCCGAGGCGGCAGGACGTCCTGCTCGACAAGGTGGCCCACGAAACGGTCCACACGGTTGATGTAATACTGCCCGAGCGGGCGCGGCGACGAATGACACCGGCAATCATGCGCAGCGAACCGCGCCACGATGTCAGGCCCGGCATCATCCAGCGCGATGCCTCTCTGGATGAGCCAAGCCAGAAAATGCAGCGTCGAGCCAAGATGAATATGGATCGATGCCGGCGAAAGCCTCGTTCCGGCAAGATGATGACCATAAGCGTCGAGCAGCGGTTGGTGTTGCCCGGCATTCAGCAGGCGCCGTCGTCTGACCGGTGTGTAGTGTTCGTTCATGTTGTCCTCCGTGAAAGGCGCCGCCTTGGCGCCAAACGCAGGACAAGCCGATTATGCTGACAAGCGCAGGCAAGAAAACCGTTGCCCGTCAGTTCATTGCGCTGGTCAGCCCCAAACTACTCCGCATAATCACACGCTCGGCATAAAC
>NZ_UIHC01000110.1 GCF_900499075.1 Roseinatronobacter ekhonensis
CTCAATCCAATTGAACGTCTTTGGGCGGTCTTGCACCATTATGTCACCCACAATCGCTACTACCGAAGTCAGAAGCAATTCGCCGACGCCATCCTTGCATTCATGCGTGAGACCATCCCGCAGGAATGGAAGAAATTCCGCGACAAGGTGTCAGATAACTTCCGCGTCATAACACACGAGAACTTTCGGGTTTTGGAGTAGAAGAAGTATACCAGTCATTTGTGGGTAACGAGTGTCACAACTTCAAGCTGAAAATTGGTCCCTGCGAAGAATAGGCGTTTGGTTTTGATAATGAGATCGTTGCTGCCAATTGGAATTTGCCGAAAAAAGAAGAGCAAGAGACAGAGCGGGAGGGATGACCCCTCCCGGTCGAGAGAGTGCGCGCGGGTTCCCTTATAAATTCAGCATTTTCGCTTTGATTTAGCGGCCTACAAAGGCTCCATATTTATGAGAATGCCGCAACCCGCTCCCTGCACAGGGCAAGCATAGCCTCTGCCCGCTCTTCGATATCACGGTCCACACCGGGAAGATCAGGCAGAGAAACGCCGTCTATGGCGTCAGCGAAGCGCTGCAAGAAATGATCAATCTCTTCGCCTATGCCGGTTGCAGCTAAACCGGCAATCGCCGCCACCTGCATGAAATCACGCCGCCGCAACCGGTCATCTTTGCCATTCAACTTCAGGGCCATGCGATCATGTTCAAGGCTCGGGAAGACCCGCGTCGTGACCGCATCATAGAGCGGCGCGAGGCGAATTGTGCTGAAGCGATCGGCAGTAGGATCGGCAATCTTTAAGAGCGCTAAGTTCTTTAGGTGCATGTCGCCATCGCCGATCAACCAAGCAAAGAGGGCGCGCTTTACAACCAGTAGAAGATCTTCCCCGGCAGATGTCGACAGCGGTCGAACTGCACGCGTTATCCTCTCGATTGTTCCATCGTACTTCGCATCGGGCGGCAGGTCGAGGACCGAACACAGATCCTCCAAAGCAAAGCGGCGTTCATCCTCGGGCGATGTGCGAATATCGAAGCGCTCGACCAGTAAGGCAGGGGGCATGTCATCCGGCATTGCTACCAAAGCGATCTCAGGTGCCGCCAACCCTGAAGCACGGCCAAGAGTCATGGCAAGATACTCGATCACGGGAAGCGCCTGAAATCCGCTGGTGCCCGCAGGCTTCAAAATGTGCGTGAACGGTAAGCCCGCACTCGGCAACAATTGGCCATCCTGCGCCAAATACATCGGCGCCTTGATCTGAACGCCAGACAGGCGCGGTGTGTCCGGCCTCTCATAAAGACGCGCCAGTCCAGCCTCGAAATCGGCTTCAAGCTTGCCGCGCCCAGGACCCGCATAATTTCCGGTAAACACACCGCCGCAGGCATGTCGGGATAACGTCACGGACAGCATATCTTCGGGGAGCGATGCGAGCTCGGCTGCGTCTTCGCTGATCGTAATGTTGGACATATATCGTTTGCCCGAGCGCAACATTGCCCGCTCGTCGTTGTCTTTGAGGACCTTCTCCAGCCAACCTTCGGGCAACAGCGAGAGGATGAAGGGCGGTAGTTGCCCCGGAACCCGCTGCTGCACGAGCGGCAAATTGAAATTGTCTTGTGGCTGCCAGCGCCATTCAAAACCGTCATGTCCCAGCTGACCGACAATTTGCCCATGCCAAGCAACCGAGAACATAAGTGCGGCTTCGTTGCGCACCTCCACCCCAACAGCAGAGCGCAACAAATACCGCTCTGTCTGCTCTCCCTCGCGGTACCATTTGTTTTCGCGCGCTAGCGCCCAAACCGCGTCCGCCGCAGCAGACGGGCTGCCGTATTCTTCAACAAGACGCGCGGCGATCTCGGCCCGCATCCCTTCATCAATCGCGCTAGCGTGCTCGCTGCGTTGCCTAAATGCTTCAAGAAATCGCTGCCGCATCGACGAGACGGCAACTTTGAACTCCCCTGCCCCGTCATCAACAATGGCAGTCGCCACCGCAGGCTGATCTGGCGCTACGTTTTGGATAATCTCGAGAGATCTTATCCGAGTACGCTGATTGCGTTTCCCGCTAATGAAGAGGCGACCATCTCGCGTTGGTGCGAGCAGCGTGGCGCTGGCTGCAGAGAGATATGCCTTTGGATACAGATAATGTGCAATCCGCACCGCATTCCGCAGAACAATTGCATCACTATCGGCGTCGGCATCGACATAAATGCCACGCATAAGTTGAACAAGTTTTCCTGTCTCAGCTTGGTAGTGAGCACGGTCCTTGTCGAGGTTTTCACCAATGAGATAGAGCAATATTATAACTTTCGCGCACTTCAGATACGAGATAGTTAGATTTTTTCGTGGCGTCCGTCAAGAAATTCCAACTATCCCGCACATAACATGCGCGAAAGTTAGGTCGCCGGCGCTACTCCCAAGAAAGCCCACACGCAGCCGCGCGCACAGGAGCCACAACCGAGACTATATTTTGTTCGGTGATTTTTGCGACGCGTACCTTCCTGAAAACCCGCCGAAAGTGAGATGGCAAAGTATATCAAGGCTAACCGTCCCAAACCAAAGAAGCCGAGAACACCGTGATTGCATTAATATTGGGCCCCCTGCTCCGTTCAAGCCCCCACGAACCATCAGCTAGGGCGCACCATTGGGCAAGCGGAGACGAACGGCCGTATCGAACTTGTCTCTGGCAGCAGCACTGGTCGATCAGCTCAACTGCCACCTGTATCTGCACCGTTGCCCCCTTACCTCACCGCAATAGAATGGAGCGCGTGCAGGACCGGAAAAGCACTCTCAACAAAACTCGGCTCGATCTAAAATCCGCATGCCCCTCCCAATCCTGACACCTGATCGGTAGTTCCAAATCTGCTGTCTCTGTTGATCGCAATTTAGCCCCCAACATTCCTATTGGGAGAAGGCATCTGTAAGGCCAAAGTGAATGCTTCCGGAAAAAATGGCTCCGGCCCCGAGCCGGCGTCACCCCAAACGCCAACGGGCCTCTGATGATCGCGCATACACCAGGGATGGGAACAAAGCTTTCAATCACGAAGACTGGCACATCAGCGCCTAGGCGCTGAACAGGCTCTTGGCTGCGCCCGGAGCCGCGAAGTCAGCGTCTCCGCCCATTCGGAATACGATCCTTTGTGCGACCGAAAAGGGATTCAAAATTAGAAGGATGATCCACCGACGAAGCGATCTGGACGATCAACGGTATGCGAATCAGCGGCCCCTGCCCTATTCCGCTACGACCACCAAACCTAAACAAATTGCCAACCCCGAACTTCGCGCGCCACGCACAACCGAAACGTCAATCAACGATAAAGTCGCTCATGGGAAGTGTGAAGTGGTCCGGCAAATTTGGACAGCGTGCTAAGATGTATCCAACGCGCACGAATGGATACGAGAATGACAAAGCGACGGAACTTTTCAGACAAGTTTAAAGCTGCTGTGGCGCTTGAGGCGCTGC
>NZ_UIHC01000109.1 GCF_900499075.1 Roseinatronobacter ekhonensis
CGAAACCCCTCAAGACTGATAACCAAAATACGCTGCCTCACGGCAACGCGTCACAGGTGGCCGGATACCCCGGAACAGGTGGCCGGATGTTGTCGGAATAGGTGGCCGGATCCTCCGGAATACGCAGCAAAGACACCGGGTGAGGCATAAGTCAGAGAGGGTCACCTTCGGGTGGCCCTTTCTTCGTTCTCAAGAGCGCGGGTTGAAATTCAGACGCGCGGTGCTGCTCTGCAGCAAGGGTTCATGTAAGTCATGACGGTGGCTATAGGAATTTCTCGTTTGCCGAATGGCGGCGCGGTATCTCAATGTAATCCTTGTCTGTTGTGCCTGTGATGCAAATGACATCTGTTGGGCAGCATATCACGCCACCTCAGGTTTTTCAGTCGATGCCCTTTTCCCCGGAACGCACCAAAGAGATACAATCGCGCATTGATGCGCGATTGCAGTCTGGTCAGGCGAACGATTGGGAGGTTTCGTTTCTCACAAACATGGCCACGCGCTTTCAGAAGTATGGAACCGACACGCGTCTGAGTAAGGCCCAATATGCCAGCCTACACAAAGTCTTGAAGTTGGAACGTGAGCCATCATCGCAGGCCAAATCACAGGCTAACGATAGCGCATCGCGTCCGGCCCCGATACGCAGACCCGCGTCTTACCAACCAAAAAGCTCGACCAATGTCTGTCACCCGTGCAATCACAGCACCTCGGAGGGCGGTGCGTAAGGCGCAGCGACAAATCATGGTGCCGCTTGTTATCGCTGTCGCATTCTTTGCGATGATTGGGTCCTTGTTCGATTCAACATCGTCGCGCTCCACATCCAACAACCCGCCAGCGACGTCTGCACCGCAAACGACGAGCGGAACTTACGTCTATGTGACGGGGACACGGGTCAATCAGCGGGACGGGCCGTCCACGTCTGATCGGGTCATGGGTGTTCTTGTTGAAGGCACGCGTGTCCAACTGCTTCGTGACGAAGGACAATGGGCGCAAATACGATCTGACTTGGGAACCGGCTGGATGTACTCGAGCTTTCTGTCTCCGAATGGGACATCTGTTGCGCAGCCAGTATCGCCAGATCGCGGTTTGCGCGCGAGCGATGTGCGGATCATCGACGGTGACACAATCAATGTGCGTGGCATTACGCCCAATGTGCGTCTTGTTGGCTTCAACACGCCCGAAACGTGGCAGGCGTCCTGCACAGCTGAGCGGCAGGTCGGGGAACGCGCAACGGCGCGTTTGAGTCAGCTGGTGCGGAATGCGGCGTCGATAGAATTTGAGCGCGTGGCCTGTTCATGCAGGCCTGGCACTGAAGGCACAGATCGTTGCAACTTCGGACGTCTCTGTGGATCATTGTTTGTCGACGGTCAGGATGTGGGACGCACACTGATTGGCGAAGGACTGGCCGTGCCATATCGGTACGGCCGGACAAGCTGTCCCCCACGTCCTCAAGCTTGGTGTCAGTAACATCGGAGTCATTCAACACCGAAAAATTGATCTTCGCTCGTAGCTGAAAAATCGTTCTCCTATTCGTTGAACGTTACAGACCAAATCCCGACACATTGCATCAACGCGACCCGAGCCTTCGTCCCAATCGAAATCAACGAGACCTGTAGCGACTGCGATATAGGCACATACATTTGGGTCTCTTCTTTTTGCTCATTGATGTGGATCGCACGGGGTCGGACCGGCCGTGCCCTGCGCTGCGCTCCGGCAAGCACAAATACGGCTTCCACGCCTGTGGCGCAGACCCTCCGCATTTGCGCTTGCGATCGGTCCTAAGCCCCCGTGCCAAAAAATCCCCATCGCAAAAAGGAGAGACCCAAATGACCAACCATTACGTCGCAACAGTTCCCGTCAAATACACCGACACCGAAGGCCAGGAGCGCACCCGTTTCCAACGTGTCGGGGCCATGTTCCGCAACACCCGCAACGGGGACGGCTCGGAGTTCTTCAGCCTCAAGCTCGACTTCCCCGTCGGGGTCCAGGAGCTGGTGATGTTCCCGCCAAGCTCTAAGGAACCCCAAGAGTAAATCCTCCCCGAGGATGGGCCGCCGGAAGGCGGCCCTATCTCTGTTCCAGAGATCGCTGTGCGTCCCGTTGAGACCTCTGCCTTTGGCCGCGGTCACGGTTACGGATGACAGGACTGCGGAGCAGTCCTGATGGTTTCCGCTGGGGTTGGAATAGTGCGGTGACAGAGCCGCCAGTCCGCCTCAAGGGGGCCATCCCCAAAAACCTATCGGCGGTGCCTTCCCGGTTTTTGCGGCAGAGAATTGACAAGCCAATTCTGGCCTCCCTTGACCCTGCCTGTCAGCCCCGTCGGTTGAGGATGTGCCCCGCCCCTTCGTTTCCGCCCGAACATTGCATGTTCAGCCGGACCTCAGGCGCGGGCACTGTTGAGAGCGGCCCATGTTGGTGCATGTGGCTGGCGTTTGTTGGCGCCCCTTGGGGCGCGGCCTCACCCCTGCGGTGCTCGGCGTAAAACGGAATACAAGGCTGCCTGCGCGCCTAATCACCCTAAGTATATTATTGACATATTAGTATAGTTTCGTATGATGGGTGCAGCCTTGTATGAAGGTGGCAGGAAATAGGGGGTCTTTCTTCGCATGTCTCGCTCAAAACGTCTCACCGATGCGCAACGCATGGAGATCGTGCGCGAAGCTGCGAACGGGGTCTCCACGTCCGTGCTTGCGGAGCGGTTTGGGGTGACGCCGCGGGCGGTGCAATACACGGTGAAGAGTGACGCAGAGCGGCAGCGCGATACGGCGGTTCCGGTGCTGGCTGTGAGCGTGAAGGTCACCCCTGAAGAGATGGCGGGGTTTGATGCTGTCCTTACTTCAGCGGGGATTGAGACGCGCTCGGAGGGGCTGCGGCGATTGATGCAAGCGGCAGGTGGCACGTTTGTGGCGGACGCTCAACTTGCTGCTGAGATGGCGCGCTACAGGGCCTCTTTGAATGAGGTTGGAAACGGTGTTGTGCAGATCGCAAAGCAGATGCAGAAGGCCAATCGCGCGGGGCAGGGATCTGGTGTCGAGTTCTCCGAATTGCGCCTAGCCCAGATGCGCGGGTTGGCGCGGTTCATCCTCGACAGTGCGGACGAGATTGACCTGCTTGTGCGTCGCCGTCGGGACGCAATGCAGTTGACTGCGACTGCTGCTTTGAGGGAGTTTGCGCATGCGGCTGAATGATGCGGTGGACGCTGTTACGGGTGAGGTGTTTCGGGATGGGTGGAGCCGCATCCGAGGCTCGATGCAGGGCCTGCATGTCTCCAAGCAGAAGCAGATGGTGCGCGCCGCAGCGGGGCATCGGGCAGCTGTGTTCAAAGCGATCCGGGGCGGCGGGACAAACAATAAATCCGAGCTTGCAAACCAGCTTGGGTATCTCACGACCAAGTCCACCCATATCGTCGACAGCAGCGGATTATTGGATGGCAAATCCAAGCTTGATCGCGGCGAAATCAAAGACCTCACCGAGCGCTTTGCGAAGCGCTGGAGCGCGGGGTTCAAACCCAAGCTCGGGCAGACCACACATCTGCTGATGTCGTTCCCGATTGGCACGCGCGGAGACGATGTGCGCGACATTGCCACCGACGTGGCTGAGCGGTTCTTCCAGAATGATCAAGGCCACTTTGATTACATCATCGCGGTGCATGAAGACCGCGACCATCCGCATTGTGAATCCCGGAGACAAAATGCCCACAGAAACGGTCTGATGATCTGACCGTCGCGGAGTAAAATTCCGCAATCTGACACCTGAAGCTGATGAGCGGAGGGTGGGGAGATGTATTCTGTGGACTTAT
>NZ_UIHC01000119.1 GCF_900499075.1 Roseinatronobacter ekhonensis
CGACAAGCCCAAACCCTTCAAATGGACCAAAACCGCCGAGGACATCCTCACCCGGGAACGCCGCGCTCTGAACGCGCTCGATGAAATTCGCGGAAACAGGTAGGAAGTGTCAGACTCAGAACACTAGCGTCAAACGCCGGGCTGGTTTGGTTGTGGCAACCGCTTTTGTCGCGGCGGCGGCGCTTTATGCCTGGGCGGGGCCCAAGGACGCGGCTGATTGGCCAGTCCTGACTGCCGCGCACCCGGTCGATGTTGCGCATGGTGCGGCGGGCACCCCTGTTTTGGGGGATCATGCGGCTTATGACCTGTTTTCATGGATGAGCTTTGTTGCGCTGAATTCGTCCCCCGATGGCACAGTGCTTGGGAAGACCGGCGACAACGAAACCCTGTGGTCCAGTTGGATGGAGGACTTTCAGGTGCTGGTTACGGATGGTCAGACGCCGCCACCATGGGGCACTCCAATGCAGGTGCCTGCCGCCTGCAAGGCAGTCTCGGGCGCGCAAGATGTAAGCCGCGTTATAAGCCATACGGCCAAGATGCATGGAGTCGTCGGTCTGTTCGACCAAGCGCAGGCGGGGCCTTTGATCGACCGAAACGGTGCCTATGTACGCTATGAAATTCTGATCAACGCGCCGATGTATGACTATATCCGCGACAACGGGCTTTACACTCAGGCGGGTCTGAACGCGTTTGGCCAGATCGACTTTCCGGCAGGATCGCTCGACACCGGGCAAATCGGGGCAATCATGGTCAAGGCGGCGTGGAAGGTTCTGGGCGTGGGCGATGATCCGACCCGCTTTCACGTCTCGCGCGCCTATGTGGTCGACGAACAGGCGAATACCTGTGCGCCAGAGCTGCTTGGCCTTGTCGGCTTTCATATCTCGACCAAGACGAAATCCGCGCCGCAATGGATTTGGTCCACTTTCGAGCATGTCGACAATGCCCCGGACAAAGGTGAAGCCCGCCCCGGCGGGCATTACAATTTCTACGATGCCGATTGCGCGTCCCGCCAACCAACCTCAAGCTGTGTGCCCAATGCTTTGCCCGAAACGCCGTGGAACCCGCAAAATCCGGGCCAATATTCCGTGCAGGTGGAACGTGTCACACCAATTGATCCGCAAACCGCCGCCATGACCGCAAGCTTCCAGCAGGCGTTGCGCGATGTGAATCCAAATTCGGTCTGGGCAAATTACATGCTGGTCGGAACGCAATACCCGCAACGGCCCACGGACCCGACCGACCCGCAGGGGCGACCGTTTCCGCCTTACCTAGCCAACACAACGATAGAGACCTTTTTGCAGGGCGACACACCCCCGGTCAGCTCCAGCTGCATTGCCTGCCACAACCGCGCGACGGCAACTGCAAGCGCAAAGCCGTCCGATTTCACCTATATCCTGTCACGCGTGACCGCAAAGGACTGAGCGTTGCGATGAGCATCCAACCCCCATCCGCGTTTTTCGATTTGTCGGCTTTGCTGACGGGCTTCACTGTGCAGACGCTGGAATTTGCTCAGCAAAGCGCGGATTTTTTTGGCGTGTTCGACGAAATTTATGGCTCTGGTCACATGGCGAAACTGCTGTCGGTTTATGACGCGCACGTGCAGGCTGGCGACGCGCCGAATGATATTGGCAAAGCGATCCTTGACGCTGGCAGCCCGGTTGAAGATACCGCGCGGGCGCTGATGGCGTTTTGGTATTTGGGGCAGGTTGCTCCGCTTAATGACCCGGAAAACCTGCAAATCCCCTCTGGCAACCACTATGCACAGGCGCTTGTCTGGCGCGCGGTTCAGGCCCATCCGACCGGGGTCAGCACGCAGCAATTCGGCTACTGGGCAAACCCGCCTGCGCCGCTGAATGATTACCTGTAGGGGGCGCGAATATGGGAGCCAGCACCGATTATGACGTCGTGATTGTGGGCGCCGGAATTGCGGGTGCTCTGATGGCCCGAGAACTGGCACGGCAAGGTGTGCGGGTGCTGATCCTTGAATCCGGGCCGCGCGACCGCGACGATCGCAAGTCGTTTCACGAAACCTATCTGACCGCCACCGCGAAGCTGCCGAATACACCCTATCCGCCGTATTGGCACGGCAATGACCCCGCGCATGACCCGAATGAAGAAGCCGCGCCGCGCCCGATGACCGCAATGACATTCGCATGGCCCGGCCTGACCGAATTTCAGAAATGGAACGGATCACCGGCCAAATTCGTCGCCTTCAATCGGCAAAGCTACCTGACCTATACCACCACCACTGAATTGCCGTTTCTCTCGACCTATGAACGCATGGCCGGCGGCACGACATGGCATTGGTTGGGAACCTCGCTTCGGTTTACCGAGCGGGATTTCAAAATGGAATCGACCTATGGACAACTGGTGGACTGGCCGATCACGCTGACGGAACTCTATGACGACTACGCGCGCGCCGAAGATGCTATCGGTGTTTCGGCGGATGTCGGCGATCAGCGTGCGCTAGAGCCGTATCTGGGCCCGCAATTCCCCAATGGCTATGAATATCCGATGAGGCGCATCCCCATGAGCGTGTCGGATCAGGCTCTGGCGCAAACGCTTCAGGGGCTGCAATTCGACGGGCAGGACATGGAACTGACCTGCACGCCGCAGGGCCGCAATTCCGAATACCGCAATGGACGTCCCGCCTGTCAGGGCAATTCCAGTTGTATCCCGATTTGCCCGATACAGGCGAAATACGATGCCACCCTGACGCTGCAAGAAGCGGAAAGCACCAATTTTGTGACCACGGTGACGCAGGCTGTGGTCAGCGATCTGGACATCGACGCGAACGGGCAGAGAAACGCGCGAAAGTTGGTGATGCCCTGAGGGGCGGCATATCATGGCGGTGTTCAGACGCCGTCAATTCTCAGTCGAGAAAGGGATATGCCACATGCCAGAGACTACCATCACTGAACTGCCCG
>NZ_UIHC01000108.1 GCF_900499075.1 Roseinatronobacter ekhonensis
GCGCTCGACAAACGCACCCCAGACGCGGCATACTTCGAGCAAGCAGAGATACGAAAAGCGGCATGAACATAAATCTGATGCATCTTAGACAAGCCGCAAACCTGTCCTAAAAAGCAGGACCACTTCAGTGCTCGACACCGAGGCGCAACTGCGCAGTAAAAAAGAGTTGATCGAACGCTTTATTGCTGAGCACTTTGCGAACCTTTCGGCTAGCGCCGATGTGGGGGCTGAATTTGATAGCTACTGGGAGGCTCAAAAGCAAAATGCTCTTGTCACTCTGAGCGAGGATGAAGGCCTGAAGCGCGAAGCACTAGACAAGGTCCTGGCCCACTATCTGTTCACCGAAAAGACCCCGATGCGCGACGACGTCATTGGAATAATGGAGAAGCGTCCTCCTTTGCGTCAGCGACGCAGCGTCGCCGACCGCGTCATCGCGAAGATCCGAGAATTTGTGGAAACCTTTATCGACGGGGTGGATTAATATATGCTTGGCTACCGTCTATTAGAACCTCAAAATATTGGTGTGGAAATCAATCTGAGTATTCCTACTAAGCACAGCACGATGGCCTTGGTAAACTCAGCGCAGACTCATAAGCTTTTCCTAAATGATTGAACGAACTTTCCAAAATATTCCTGATGGGAAGATAAGCGAAGCAGATC
The DNA here is from genome assembly GCF_900499075.1 of Roseinatronobacter ekhonensis. Lineage (GTDB taxonomy): Bacteria > Pseudomonadota > Alphaproteobacteria > Rhodobacterales > Rhodobacteraceae > Roseinatronobacter > Roseinatronobacter ekhonensis. The sequence continues at coordinate 661 of NZ_UIHC01000108.1, forward strand.
AGCAATGGTTTTTGGTCAGCTTGGGATGGTCGAAGGCGGCGACGTGGCAGGACTTACTGCAGTCGCGCCGTATCCTAATTATCTCCGAAGCTGGTGCCGGAAAAACCTACGAATGCCAAACTCAGGCCCAACGGCTGTGGGATCAAGGAGAAGCCGCATTTTTTGTGGAATTGTCTGCGTTGGCCAACGAGGACCTGCGCAGCTTGCTCGACCCAAACGAAGAGGAGAGGCTAGATATTTGGCTTGCGTCTCAGTCAGACACCGCAACTTTCTTTCTCGATTCAATTGATGAATTGAGATTGTCACTCGGTTCCTTTGAGCGAGCACTGAAACGTCTAAAAAAAAGCACTGGAAACCAACTTCATCGAGTACGGATTGTAATTACCACCCGCCCAATCCCCTTTGACGAACAGGTAATCCGGCGCGTGTTGCCCGTCCCTAAAACGCAAACAATACTTCCGCACGAAGAACGTTTTGCGAAGATCGCGATGCGTGAGCAAGAAGACGATAGTGGCAATGAGAAGAATGGTGATGTTGCACCGGACTGGCGGGTCGTTGCACTGATGCCCCTGTCAGATACCCAGATCAATGCCTTTGCGAGTGACCAGGGCGTGGTTAATCCAGAGCAACTTCAAGCGGACCTACAACGGCGAAACGCGCACGAGTTTGCGCGCCGACCACAAGACTTGATCGAGCTTTGTGCAGATTGGCGCGAACACAAACGTATCCGGACTCATCGCGACCAGGTTGCAACGAACATACGCATCAAGCTGCTCCCCCGTGACAATAGAGGGGAAGCGGCGGAACTGTCGGTCGAGAAAGCGATTGAAGGTGCAAGCCGTCTAGCACTTGCAATGCAAGTGACGCGCCGCCTGACAATCCGGCACAATGCGGCTTCGGACGATGTCGCCGAAGATGTCGCACTCGATCCGGCAACTATTCTTACTGACTGGAACCAGAACGAACGAAAGGCTCTTTTGGAACGACCGCTGTTTGGTTTCGCATCGTATGGCCGAGTACGTTTCCACCACCGATCCGTGGCAGAATACCTAGCAGCTCATCGACTTCTGGCTCTTCGCACGAGCGGAATGCCTTACCGAGCCCTAAAACGGCTGTTGTTCGCCGAGACAAAGGGCAAGACCATAGTGCGTCCCTCCAAGCGGCCTATCGCAGGATGGTTGGCCATTATGGAAAGTAGAGTATTCGAGCTCTTGCGAGACCATGAGCCCGCCGTGCTTCTAGACGAGGGTGATCCTGAATCACTAACGCAATCTCAGCGTGATCAGGCACTTCAGGCCTATGCAATGAAATACGGTCCGGGCGGCTGGCGTGGAATCAGTGTGCCCCATATCCAGGTCCATCGTTTCGCGTCACCTGAACTGGCCAACGTGATAAATCAGATATGGGGAGCGGGTGTTGAAAACCCAGACGTCCGTGTGATCCTCATCACGTTAATTGAAGTGGGACGAATTCAAGCAAGTTCCAAGATTGCTCGTGACGTCGCCTGCGACACACGTGCCGTAGAGGTTGAGAGAGCCCTCGCACTCGATGCACTGGTGGCGCTTTACGATGAAAGCCTTCCCCAAATTGCGGCTGGAATAGCTAGCGCAGAGGATCGCTGGCCCGACAAGGTTGCACGCAACGCGGTACTGCGACTTTTCCCCGAGCACATGTCTATCGAGCAGTTGTGCCAGACGGTCGCCTGGGTGAAGCACCAAAGGCGTAGCGTTGGCAGCTTCAGTTGGCAGCTACCTCGTCTGATTACCACTTCGCAGTTGGAGAAAGCAGAAATCGAGGCGTTACGTGACGGCCTAGTGAGGTTGATCTCCGACGGCTTAGCTTGGCAAAAGCAAGGACCTCACGTTTCGAGCAATAGGCCATATCTCAGTGGGGCGCTGGCTGCGATATGCATGCGAGGCCTCGAAGTCTGTAAAGACGAAGCCTGGCTTCACGCAAGCGTCTTGGCCCTGCGTTTGCATCACAGAAGGCATTGCGACGACGAGCCGATAAAGGCACTCCAAAAAAAACTGAGGGGCATGAGTGCCAATGACAATGAACGCCTCTTCTGGGTGGAAGACAGATTGGTACAATCTCTTCATAAAATCGAAGACCCCTGGAGGCGCCTCGCAGAAGTAACGCATTATGATGGTCCTGTTGAGTTGCTGGCCGACCGGGATCTTGAATGGTTAATGAAAGCGCTGCTCGACTCAAAGCGTGATGCGGGCGAGCGCGCCATGCTTTTAGAGGCGGCCATACGGATGCCACCAGATCGTGATGCCTGGCAAAAGCACGTGATTGGATTGGGCGCTCTAGTATCGGATAACCCAAACTTAGTTGCTCGAATTGAGGAATGGTTGAAACCCTCAAAGAACGACAGGGAACATCGGCGATGGGAGAAGAAAGCGGCTGAACGCAAAGTGCAGGAGCAACGGAGGAAAGCCAAAACCCGCGCCAGTTGGATTCAATTTTGGCGCGAGGTCGCCAATCAGCCTGAAGACGCATTCTCGAATGAGCGCGCTTGGAACACGGCTTGGAACCTTTGGAAAGCGATGGGGAATGATGGTGATAATAGTCGATTATCAGGATGGAACCGACGTTTCATTGAGGATCAATTCGACCGTGAAACCGCTGATCGCCTTCGCCGCGCCCTGATGACCATCTGGCGAAAAGATAACCCAACACTCGCCAGCGAGCGTCCAGAAGGTGAGCGGGGCACATTTCTTATACGCTGGCAACTTGGGCTCGCCGGGATCTACGCCGAAGCTGAGGACGCCGATTGGGCAGCCAATCTGGACAAAAAGGACGCAAGGCTGGCGGCGCGATACGCACCAATCGAACTAAATGGTTTGCCTTTTTGGATGGAAGCCTTAATCAGCTCTCATCCTGAGGCAGTTGACCAAACGATTGGGAGAGAATTGACTTGGGAGCTTGAACAAGCACCGGGGTCACAGGGAAATTTGAACACACTTCAAGGGATTGAAAATTCTCCGGAAACGATCGGACGCCTTTTTCTCCCTCGCCTGAGGTCATGGCTCGATGCGATCGGTGATAACATCGTAGGGAGTGGGAACTGAAGTGGTCCGGCAAATTTGGACAGCGTGCTAAGATGTATCCAACGCGCACGAATGGATACGAGAATGACAAAGCGACGGAACTTTTCAGACAAGTTTAAAGCTGCTGTGGCGCTTGAGGCGCTGC
>NZ_UIHC01000105.1 GCF_900499075.1 Roseinatronobacter ekhonensis
CGCTGCACGGACATATGACGAATTATGGAAGGCGGTCGGTCATGTTTGTAACCTGTTCACCCCTGACGAATGCTACAACTTCTTCAAGGCCGCTGGATATGAAACTGATTGAACCAGACGCGCTCTAGGTGTTCAAGGGCGCTTCCCTGTGCTGTATCCGTGGCGAAATTGTCCAAGTGTGTGCGTACCCGTATTCGCCATGATGTGATTTGCGTCTGTTTCGCGCGGGGTGATCCGGTGTCTGAGTGCCAGTGTGTGTAAAGAGTGTTATGTTTAAGGCCGCACCCCGGATATTTGCCGGGGTGCGGTTTTTTCATTGGGCGGCCTTTAGCTGCCTTGTCGGAACCGTGCCATGGTCAAGCTGAGCCGATATTTGAAAGCCGTTTGTTTTGCGCTGTTGATGACAGCGCAAGCGGCCATGGGCGTAGACCGCATTACACCCGATATGGTGAGTGTCGCGCTTGAGGGGCAGGGCTACACGGTCGAATCCGTCACCCGAACCCTGCTGGGCCGGGTGCGGATTATTGCCTCGCTTGGTCCGATCTGGCGCGAGATCGTGCTCGACGCGTCCAGCGGGCAGATACTGCGCGATTATGCCATCGAATTCACCCCCTCCGACATGCCGGATCCGGACCCCGGAGATATGCCGCGCGGTGGTGACCTGGTCGAAAATCCAAATGAATTGTCGTTACAGAATTGAGACAGAACATGCAGTCACGCACAAACCGCGCCATATTAACGCGCCACCGAGCGGATGGAGGGTGGCATGAAGCTTAACCTTCTGATCCTGCTTATGGTGCTGGTGCAAGCTGTGGGGGCGTTGTTCTTTATCGGGGACATAGGCATGTCGGTTCTGGGCATAGAACGGCAGCCGATCCCATGGCAAACGCGCGAATTTCTGGAAATCGGGGCGGCGGTGGCGCTGTTGATCGGGCTGGTTCTGTCAGGGTTGCTGCTGATCCAGTCGCAGCGCCGTTTAGGCCGGGCAGAAGCGCAGTTGCAGCGTGCCTCTGCCGCGTTCATGGACCTGCTGGAGCAGAACTTCAAGGCTTGGGGCCTGACACCTGCCGAGCGCGATGTGGCCTTCTTCGTCCTGAAGGGCTTTTCTACACAAGAAATCGCAGGCTTTCGCAAAACATCGGACGGCACCGTCAAGGCACAGACAAACGCGATTTACCGCAAGGCAGGGGTCAGCGGACGTGGGCAGTTGATGAGCCTGTTCATCGACGACCTGATCGCAGATTCGCCACCCTGTTCCGAGAAAGACGAGGATTAGGGCAGGTCGGTCGCGTAGCGTTTGAGAATGTCGAACGCCACCACTTGCAGCGCCCGCTCATGCGTGGCGCGCAGCACGATTTTTGGTGCCACATCTTCTTCATGGGCCTGCACGAACCGCGCGGCGCACAGGCACCAGCGATCACCGGGCTTCAGCCCCGGAAAGGCGAATTCCGGGCGCGGGGTCGACAGGTCGTTGCCCAGATATTTCGAATGCGCCAGAAATTCGGCTGTCATAACAGCGCAGACGGTATGACTGCCGTGATCTTCTGCGCAAGTGTCGCAAGCCCCGTTGCGGAAAAAACCGGTCAACGGCGCGGTCGAGCACGGTTCCAGCGTGCCACCCAGCACGTTCACGGATGGAAGTTTCACGGCTGGCATGGCGTATTCCTTTTTTGAACGTGTCTGAAACACATAGTCAGTCGTGCGGCCCTGTCCATGTCGAAGGGTCGGGTGCCTGCCAATCGACCCAAGCACCATGAAAATCTGCCCGTCCCAAGGCAATTTCAGTGCCTTGTGGCCATAAGGTCAGGGTCAGGCACGCACCGGGGCCGTCATCGTCGGATTCCATTGCGACATGTGCGAGAGGTTCGTTCGCTTGCAGCCGTGCCCGTGCCATCGCATCAATCAACGCGTGCTGTTGCGTGGAGTCGAGATACTGCCAGAACAGGCTGTGATACACCATGTGGCACGCCTGTGGCTGCGGGCGTGACAAGCGGTCAGACAGCCATGCCACAGCGCAGCCCTGATCCATGCGTGGCCGAATTTCGGCCGCCAGATCCAATGCGCTGGCCTGACGGGCCATGCGCGCAGGCTGATCCGCCCAGATATAGCTTTGCAGCCGGTCACGGTCCGCGACCGGGTCCAGCGGGTTGTGGTCAACGCCCGCTCTGGCGCGAATGACTGGTGGCGCGACCGGGGGCAGCGCGCCATACCAGTCGGGCGCAAGTGTGATGGTGGCCTCTTCCGGGCCATAGCGCTGGCCGTCTATTTCCAGCGCGTAGTGATCCCAAAGCAGGTTCAAACCCGCGCACGCGCCAAGCTCTGACAGCACAAGCGGCAAGCCGAAGGCCGCACTCAGCCAGTTTCCTGCCGCGATGAACACGGCACTGCGCGCCACCTCGTTGGTCTGTGGTGCATGGTCCAACACGGGAAGTATTGCATCCGCGTTCAGGCGCAACACTGCGTCCAGGCTGCGCCAGAGCTGTGCATCGTCCACATCGTCACGGGTGTAGAAGCGCGCCAGCATCGCGGCCTGTCGGGTCAAGACAAGGTAATGCAACGCGCCGGCCAGACGCAGCGCAACCGCGTCTGCGTCAAGCCGGTCTGCGGGCCAACCCAGCAGCTTGTCGGCCACAGTGTGACCGGGGCGCAGATGGTCCGCCAGCAACCGCAACACCCGCGCGGTATAGGGCGAGCCGAGGCGCGCGCAGGCATCCGCCTGCGCTCTTGCATGGTCGCGAAAGCTCATTTGAAACGGTCCACCAGTTTTTGCAGCGGGCTGCGGGCGTCTGCTTGCGTGCTGGGCGGTGTTTCGGTCGCGGCGGTCTCTGCGGGTTTGGCCTTGGGCGTTTCGGGGCTGGCTTTGGGCGGTGCCATGCTCAGCCCCACCGCGTTTGTAAAACGGGGGCCGTCGCCCTCTGCCAGCGCCACCGCGCCGTCAGAAATGCCGCGCATCAGATCGTTCAGCCAGGTTTGATCGGCCTTGGCAAAATCCGACAGAACATAGGGCGAAACGCGGTCCTTGTGGCCGGGATGGCCGATGCCAAGGCGAACCCGTGCGTAATCCGGCCCAAGATGGCCGTGGATAGAGCGTAGCCCGTTATGCCCCGCATGGCCGCCGCCCTGTTTTAGGCGCAGCTTGCCGGGGGCAAGGTCCAGTTCGTCATGAAAGACGGTCAGATCAGCGAGGTCCAGTTTGAAAAAGCGCAGGGCTTCGGCCACGGATTGGCCCGACAGGTTCATGAATGTATGGGGTTTGAGCAGGACCACCTTTTCAGAACCAAGCCGCCCCTCCGACACCTCGCCTTGAAACTTGCTTCGCCAAGGTGCGAAGCCATGCCCATCGGCAATCGCATCCATCGCCATAAAGCCGATATTGTGACGGTTGCCCGCGTATTTCGCGCCCGGATTGCCCAGCCCTGCAAAGAGTTTCATGCCCACTCACCTTGTTCGCCCGTGCAGCATAGTCGCCCCGGCGCGCGGTGAAAAGCGCAAGCGGCGCTTGAGGCTGGCCTGCGGTGCAACTACCTTGAGCAAAAGCGAAAGGAGTGCCGCATGTATCTGACAATCAACCGTTTCAAGGTGCGACCGGGGCAGGAAGCGGCTTTTGAAGAGATTTGGCAAAACCGCGAAAGCAAACTTCCCGACATGGATGGATTCGTGGAATTCCATTTATTTCGGGGCGCCACAACTGAGGAGGCCACGATCTACCTGTCGCACACGCTATGGCGGGACAAGGCGGCCTTTGACGGGTGGGCAAAATCGCAGAATTTCCGAGGCTCGCACAAGGGGGTGCGCGATCACGGCACGATCTATCTGGGGCCGCCAGAGCTCGAGATTTACGATTCGGTGCAGCGCATCAGCGCAAAGGGCTAAAACGCAAACGGGGCTGCGTATTCCGGAGGATCCGGCCACCTATTCCGACAACATCCGGCCACCTGTTCCGGGGTATCCGGCCACCTGTGACGCGTTGCCGTGAGGCAGCGTATTTTGGTTATCAGTCTTGAGGGGTTTCG
>NZ_UIHC01000102.1 GCF_900499075.1 Roseinatronobacter ekhonensis
ACGAAACCCCTCAAGACTGATAACCAAAATACGCTGCCTCACGGCAACGCGTCACAGGTGGCCGGATACCCCGGAACAGGTGGCCGGATGTTGTCGGAATAGGTGGCCGGATCCTCCGGAATACGCACACCTCGACCAGAAGTCCCAACCGCCAGTAATCACCGAACCGGAACCCACCGGGACCAAGGATCAGCGTGTTGTTCTGATGTCCGATCGGGGTGAGAAAGGCGCAGGATGCGCCAATCGCGACCGCCATCAGAAAGCTGTCCGGATTGACGCCAAGCGTGGCGGCAATGCCAAGCGCGATGGGGCACAGGATGGCGGCGGTGGCGGCATTGTTCATCACGTCGGACAGGAACATGGTGGTGATCAACACCACTGCCAGGGCGGCGACGGGGTTGCCTTGCGCGATGGTTCCGACCAGAAACCGTGCCAGCAGCTCGGCGGCCCCGGTCGTCTGCATCGCGCCCGCAACCGGTATAAGCGCTGCCAGCAGCACGATTATCGGCCAATCAATCGTGGTATAGATTTTCCGCAGCGGGACCGTGCGCAAGAGCATCGAGGCCAGAACCCCAAGGGCAAAGCCTACGGGGGCAGGTAGCAGACCCAGCGTGACAATGCCGATCGCACCCAGCATGATCGCGCCTGCAATGATCGCCATACGTTTGTCGGGGATGCGCAACTCGCGCTCACCCAGCGGCACGCAGCCGGTATCGTTGATGAATTCGGCCATCATCTCGGCCGGGCCCTGCATCAACAGCAGATCGCCGGATTTCAGTTTGAGCTTGCGAAGCCGCGCCTGCGGTTGGCGTCCTTCGCGCGACACGGCAAGCAGATTGAGCCCATAGCGCGTGCGCAGCCGCAGATCGATCGCCGAACGCCCGACGATGGTCGAACCTGGCAGAATGGCAAGTTCTCGCAGCACGATGTCCTCGTCACGCTCATCGCTTTCCTCGGCGTCCTCGACCTTGTCAGCATCTGAGATGGCGGTTTCCGCGTTGGCCGCTTTCGATGTGTTTTCGGACGCATCTTCCGCCGTTTCGTCTTTGCCGTCCGAGCCTGATTCATGCGCCTCAAGCTTGATGCCGAAGACGGATAGTGCTTCGGCCAGTGCGTCCACATCGGCCTGCAGCACCAGAACATCACCGGCGTGGATGTGGCGCGCACCATGCGGCGCGGTCATACGCACCTCGTTGCGCACCAGACCGACGATCTGTGCGCCACTGTCCTCGATCTCGGCCTCGAAGCCGCGAAGGGTCAGGCCGACAGCCTTGCCATTCTCTGGCACGCGCACCTCGGTCAGATAGGTGCCGGTGTCAAAATCGGCGCCAGCGGCCGATTTGCGCGCAGGCACCAGGCGCCAGCCAATGACAGCGACGAAGAGAACGCCCAAGGTTGCAACCGCCACGCCAACAGGGGCAAAGTCGAACATGGCGAATTGGCCCAGCCCCGCCTCTTCCCGGAAGCCCGAAACGATCAAGTTCGGCGGCGTGCCCACCAGCGTGGTCATGCCCCCCAGAATGGTGCCGAAGGCAAGCGGCATCAGGATCTGTCCGGGCTTCAGATCCAGCCTGCCTGACAATTGCACAGCGATTGGCATCAAAAGCGCCATCGCGCCCACGTTGTTCATGAAGCCCGACAGCGCCGCCCCCAGCCCGATCAGCGCCAGCAGGGTCGTGATCCGTCCGGCATCGCGCGGCAGGATACTGCGCGCCAGCCAATCCACGGCACCGGTGTTGCGCAACCCCTGACTAAGCACCAGGACACAGGCCACCGTAATCACCGCCGGATGGCCGAAGCCAGCGAAGGCCAGTCCCGACGGAACCAACCCTGAGATTACGCAGGCCAAAAGAGCCGCTAACGCGACCACGTCATGGCGAAACCGCCCCCACAGGAACAGCCCCATCATGGCAGCGAGAATTACGAAGATGAGGATCTGCGGATTGGTCAAGGAAACGGCTTTCGTGCTGGGTCTTCGCTTAAAACAAGTTTCGCGACCGGGTCCTGATCCGAGTTAGCCCCAGAGTGCCTCTTTTCCGATCAGATGGAGGCATCCCATCACAGCGACTTGTTCAGCTCGCTGAAGCAAAAGGAATTATAGAATGACACTCAACGGAAAAGTAGCGCTTGTGACGGGTGCGGCGCAAGGGATCGGACGCGGCATAGCCTTGCGCCTGGCAAAAGACGGCGCCGATATCGCGATTGTCGACATCAAACCCGACAAGATGGCAGAAGTCGCTGCCGAGATCGAAGCGCTTGGCCGCAAGGCCACAACATTCAAAGCCGACGTCAGCGACCGTGCGGAGGTCTACGCTGCGGTCGAGCATGCCGAAAAGACGCTCGGTGGGCTCGACATAATGGTCAACAATGCCGGTATCGCGCAGGTCGATCCGATCGCAGATGTAACACCGGAGGATGTTGATCTGATCCTGAAAATCAATATCCAAGGGGTTCTTTGGGGGATCCAGGCTGCTGCCGCGAAATTCAAATCCTTGGGCCATAGTGGCAAGATCATCAATGCGTCTTCGATTGCCGGGCACGATGGATTTGAGATGCTGGGTGTCTATTCGGCGACGAAGTTCGCCGTGCGCGCGCTGACACAGGCCGCAGCCAAGGAATATGCCAGCGACGGCATCACCGTGAATGCCTACTGTCCCGGCATCGTCGGGACAGACATGTGGGTTGAGATCGACAAGCGGTTTTCAGAATTGACCGGTGCGCCCATCGGCGAGACCTACGACAAATACGTGGGCGGAATTGCTCTGGGGCGTGCACAGACCCCGGACGACGTTGCCGCACTGGTTTCGTACCTCGCTGGACCGGATTCCGATTACATAACAGGGCAGGCGATCATCACCGACGGCGGGATCGTCTATCGCTGATACCGCGGGCGCGGTGGCGCCGCCGCCGACACCCATGCGCTTGTGCGGGCGTCGACCAGGTCGAAACCCGCATCATCAATCAGCCGCTGGATAGACTGAGCCATAGAAACACTGGCCAAATTCTGCATTTCTCCGATTCACTCGACGCAGCGGGCCTCCGTTGCGGACGATGTAGCGCAGGGTCAGGGACACGACATGGACGACGCCGTTGCGCGCCTCCTCTAGCCAGACATTGGTCGGATCGGCACCTGTCGGGGTCGCGAGTGCATTTTTCACGCCCATGCTGCAATGTCTGCTTTCAATGAACGAGGACGATCATCTGAAAGGCGATCATTGCTGAAAAGGCCAGCGTTGTCGCCGGGCGGCTCTCGACCAGCACCATAGTGCGGTCGCCGCCTTAGGTTCCGTCAGTCGGCCGGGGCCTGTTCGTCGCTGGCGCTCCACGCGTCCGAGGAGGCAGTCCACGCGTCGGAGAAGCCGGCCTGTACCTCATACCATGCCGAATTCGTACCAGCCTGGATCGCGCCGAAGCGTTCGCCCAGCCGGTTGCGCGCCTCGCGCAGGTCGCGCAGCTTGGCGCGGGCGGTCGCGCGCGCATCTTCGGACATGTCCGCCCAGCCGCCGCGCAGTGCCTCTTCTCTCTGCTCGATCTCGACGTCGAGCCGGTCCAGCGCCGCGCGCGCCTCGGTGATCGCTTGCTCGCTCTCTTGCTCGGAGAAGGCCGCGATCGTCTCCATCGCCTCCGAGATTTCGGCGCGCACCTCTTGGGCGGAGGTCATGTCGTCCGTGCCCTGCGCCACAGCGGGCAAGGTGGCGCATGCGAGGACGGCAGCGATAACAGAGCCGCACAGGGTATTTGGGACAGACATCGGCGACCTCATCCCTTGAATCGCGACATGGCGCTGTTGAAGGAGCTGGAGAGGCTGTCCCACGCCTTGTCGAAGCCCGACTTCATGTCATCCCAGGCGGTGTCACTGGCCTCGCGTAGGTCCTTCAGCTTGGCCTCGGTTGCGTCGCGCTGCGTCCGCATTTCTTCGAGCTGTTTTTGATATACTTCTTCTACTCCAAAACCCGAAAGTTCTCGTGTGTTATGACGCGGAAGTTATCTGACACCTTGTCGCGGAATTTCTTCCATTCCTGCGGGATGGTCTCACGCATGAATGCAAGGATGGCGTCGGCGAATTGCTTCTGACTTCGGTAGTAGCGATTGTGGGTGACATAATGGTGCAAGACCGCCCAAAGACGTTCAATTGGATTGAG
>NZ_UIHC01000176.1 GCF_900499075.1 Roseinatronobacter ekhonensis
CTCAATCCAATTGAACGTCTTTGGGCGGTCTTGCACCATTATGTCACCCACAATCGCTACTACCGAAGTCAGAAGCAATTCGCCGACGCCATCCTTGCATTCATGCGTGAGACCATCCCGCAGGAATGGAAGAAATTCCGCGACAAGGTGTCAGATAACTTCCGCGTCATAACACACGAGAACTTTCGGGTTTTGGAGTAGAAGAAGTATATCCTTTTCACTTTCGGGACATTCGGCATTGGGCCGTTTGCACTAATATGAGGGATTGCCATGGAAACAGAAGTACGTGCACTTGTCGGAAGCTTTGCAATTGGCTTTTCAGCCAGTCATATTTCTACCATGACGTCCTCGCCGTAAGCATCCATTAACACTCGGTACGGCACCTTAACTGAGGGTGGCAAGGCAAAATCGGCCCACTGCCGACCTTTGGCACCGCCATTCAATGCTGCGGTCGCAGTCCGCTTTGCCGCCATTCGCACTGAGCAGACCTAACTTAGTCTCCAAGTAATTTCGTGTGCGGAGGGCACATATCCGTAATAACGGCTCCGGAAACCTGACAGTGCCCCGTCGTACTGCGATAGGATCAGGATCGCATCACTGTATTGCGGCAACACATCATCGTCGAGCAAGTCAAGGTATCGCCCTTCCGGCTGGTCACTCATAAACGCCTGAATGTCAGTTAGAATTCGGTTTATGAATTTCACCTTGCTTTCACTGAGCGTTTCAGCGGGTTTCTTCATGCCCAATGCCTTAAGCTCTTTGTTAAGGTGGTGAAAGGTGGACCTGTCCCGTTTTTGTGCCGCTCCAAGTGCTCGTTTAAGCTACCTTTCGTTCGAATGCGACCGGGCTTTTCCAGCCCAGTGCTGAGTGACGGCGGCGCGGATTGTAGAAGCCATTGATATATTCGAAGATGGCCATCTCAGCCTGTCGC
>NZ_UIHC01000101.1 GCF_900499075.1 Roseinatronobacter ekhonensis
AGCGCCTCAAGCGCCACAGCAGCTTTAAACTTGTCTGAAAAGTTCCGTCGCTTTGTCATTCTCGTATCCATTCGTGCGCGTTGGATACATCTTAGCACGCTGTCCAAATTTGCCGGACCACTTCAATCTGTACTTCCAGCTTTTCCTGAACGATCGCGGACTTGCTGCTGGCGATTTTGTCCACCAACGAAGCCTGTCGTTGCTCTAACGCAGAAATATGTTGGCGGATCTGGTCCCCATCCTGCTTGCGGGAGCGGTTTTTCTGGATCCAGACATCACGCACGACCTCACGAAACAAGGGTAAGAACCCTGGCTTGGCCTGCAAGCTGTCCAAGTAATTGCCTACCGTCTTTTCGAACTCTTTCTGGCTGACCCCAAAGTACTTGTGCCCACGGTTGCAGTGGAAATATCCAAAGTAGTTGCCGGACTTCCCTTTGGAGCGCGATGCGACCAAGGGTTTTTCGCACTGCGGGCATGCTACGACATGGCGCAACAAGAACTCTGGATTGTGACGATGATTCCCCTGCTCTGCGCGCGCTTCTTTGATCTCAACGCTGCCGTCTCTCAGCTGGGTTACCTTCAACGTGCCTCGGTTGGCACGGTTGAACAGATCCCTCGACACCAATGCTTCAATCGGGGCCAGGACCGGCTGGTTTTGATTCCATAGTTCGCAGCGAACGCCGCAGTAGATCGTCTTTTCGATGTAACGGTTGAGCTGTTTGACATCGAGTGGTTTGCCACCGGTTTGCCCAACTACGCGGCGGGTATCCGGATCGAAGAGGTTCATCGACCGTGATTTATACCCCATCGCGTTGATGGCTTCGCAGATCGCGTCGTCGCGCCAGCTGCCATCAGCTTTCAGCTCGAACATTCGAACGATCCACGGCGCTTCAATGGCGTGCGGAACCATGATCGTTTTCTTCTTACCGTCTTCGGTGACGATTTTTTCATTTTGGTATCCAAAGTTTGGTGCTCGGCACTGATATCCGTCCCGCGTCAACTGAATTTGCTGTCCGATAGTGCGAGTCAGAATGTCTGACGCCTCTGCACGAGCCTTCTCGGCCATAAATATCTCGGCATAGTGGCTGGGAGATTCTATGGACCATTGATACTCAACGCCCAGGTGTTCCAGCCGATTGCGTTCCGGCTGAATGATACCGGTGGTGTCCACGAGGCTGACGTTGAGTTCGCGTAGTTGACGTTTGAGCTGCAGGTAGACTTCGGTGCCGCCGCGTGTGAAGCGGTCGATGTCACCGACGATGACGGCGTCAATGTCACGGTTTTCGTCCAAAAAGACGAACAGTTCGTCAAGGATGCGCCGGTCAGTTTTCCGGCCCGAATAATGCTCGATGAAGAAGCGGACGACATCGATCCGCTCTCGCCGCGCCACAAATTCCACCTTACGGCGTTGCGTTTCAATACTTTCGCCTTCCTGAAACTGCTTGTCAGTCGAGACCCGCAACAACGCCACACCAAACCGTGGTGACGTTGCCGGATTGGGGTGCTCCATGGATCTATGGTTAGTTTATTGATTTCAGGCTTCTTCTTGCGCGGCAAATATTGTTCCACAGCAGCAAGCTATCGCCGCACAGAACGGTCGCCGGTGACCGAGTAATCTCTCGTAGACGGTCGAGGGCTTCATCCGGCAAGGACTCGATCTGCAAGTCCATTGGTAATGCGTTCAGAATATTCTGCATGTTGGCCAATTCATCAGCTTCGGCCTTAAGCCTGACCATCTCTTCTGCCGTCACGCACGTCCGCCGGTTTGGTTGGTTCTTCATGTTTGATCATTGTACTTGAAATTGACGTTCCAGCCAGCGTCAGCGTGACAAATGACTTGCCAATCATCGATGATGTTGCCGCTGACTCTGCTTTCTTAACTGATCGGCCAACTCATATTCACGATGCTGTCGGCCCATGCGATGGCCCCGCTCGTAGGTTCTGATTTCTTCGTGTGCTAACTCCTTGGGTGGCGTGTCCTTACCGTCAAAACCATCGCGCCAGCCACGTTCATAAACCTGATCTCTAGGGACCTGCTCCCCGGAGATGAGCTTCGAATTTTGGGCCAGTTCCCGGCTGATCTCGCCCTCTTTGTTGCGCAACCAAAAGTCGTAGTGTCGCTTGTAGGAGGCCATGTAGGCCAACCGGTAGCGATCAGATAACAGTGACGGCAGAAACCGGGGACGGGGCTTTCGCGGAAAGTCGTGCCCGGTATCAAATTCAGCATCGCGGCGTCCGTCGCTGCGTCCGTCATAATCAGCGCTCATTAGATTTTTCCTCTATTGCTGCGGCTCTTTCGGCTGCTTTGACCTTCTCGCGCCAAGCTTCCAGAGCTCGTCGGTCAGCCTTGCCTTTAGCGAAACCTTCTTCGTATCCGTTGCGCCAGAAAACAATGCGATCGGGCACAAGCAAGATCATTTCCATCGGAGCGCCATATCGCCGTGGTTTGGCGTCAATCGCGTGGCTATAGCCTTCCGTAAAACCGGCATCATTCAGTTCGTGGGGTTCCATGTTATTGCCTTTCAAAGTTGGATGATTTTTGGGCTGCGTCCGCCAGACTGCGGAAACGGTGCAGGCACGAGGCGAGCCCGACGTCGAAGGTCGGATCTCTGATAGTATCGCTTGGTTTTGAGCAGAACCGGCAAGCGGTTTGAGTAAAGCATCAACGCTTCATTCTCATCCATCCGGATGATGTCGTTGGCCGCCATCAGTGGTGCGTTGGGAGTGCGCCCCAGACGTGCTTCGAGGTTGCGGGCCGTCTCCAGCGAAGTCCCCGGCAGGTAGATTTCTGTCCCCAAACCTTCGATGATCGTGCGCGCATTCTGTAAGCCATACCGGCCTTCCAACTGTGCCAAGGACTGCAGAAACAGGGCATAGCTGACTTTGTATTTCCGCGAGGTGGTCGCGAAGACTTCGAACCCTGGGATTTGCAGGTGACCGAATTCATCTAGAAACAGCCATACTGGTCGTCCCGGATTACTTGGGTCTTTTAAAAGCGACTTGAATAAATCGGCGTAAAACAAGGACAAAATGAACGAGTAGAGCTCCATTTGCGTTTGGTTGACGATGACAAACATGGCGGTGGGGCGCTGTCGCAACTCGGCAAAGTCGAGTGTGTTGGTGCCGGTCAGCGCGGCCATTTCTGATGTAGCAACGGCATCGAGCGCCACGTCAGCCGACATCAACACCGATTGGATGGTCTTCAGGTTGCCCTGAACAAAGGCCCGATAGGCGGCAAAAGTGCTTTGATCGTTCTGGGTCGCGGACATTACAAAGCGGTCAATGGCCCCCAGTTGGCCTTGAGGCGCGACGTGCGCGTCGAAACCAAGTACCAAATGGCGTAGGTTGGTCAGGTTGCGAAAACTCGGATCCGGTTGGTTCATCAGGCACTGCGCTAGTATTCTGATCAGCTTTTCCGCAGATTGATCCCAAAATGGATCGCTGGCGGATTGTCCGGCGCTCCGACCACTGGCGGATCGGACCAATGTCTTCGCCAGATCGGCCAAGTCCTGAGATGCCTTGGCATTCGCCAGCGGATTATAGGTTTCTGAATGCACCGGATCCATCAGATTCAGGACGCGAACCACATACCCTTGACTGGCCAAATAGCCGGAGCTGGCCTGGTACAATTCCCCCGACGTGTCAGACACCACAAAGCTGGGCTGATTGCTGGGGGGCGATAGCAAGTTTGGCAAAACAAACGTCGAACTCTTTCCGCGCCCCATGCCGCCCTGAACCAAAATACTTTCATAGCCAGCGCTCTCGGACAGACGAGAGGACCGCCCATCGACCAAAGGCCCCTGATTGGCCGAACGCAACAACCGCCAGCGTTCAAACCATCCCATGAACTGGGACTTGGGAGCCGATGCGCCCCACAGCCAGCTGAAGGACAGTCCAAAGCCACGAAATATCAGGCCGATGGTTTTGAACAACCCGGCGAATAGCCAACCGATGGCTTTGAAGATGCCTCTGAAAAAACCGGAGATCAATTTTCCGATGTTCCCAAACAGACTGTTCACGCCACGACGAAAGGGGCCCCAGGTGAGGTACGCCACCACGACCACCAATAGCAGGCCTGCGGGGGCCAGTGACAATAGAAACACCAGAAGTAGTGGCAGCAGCGAAATGATGATGATGGTTTTGAAAAAGCCTTGGTTTAGAGCGCGTCTGGTTCAATCAGTTTCATATCCAGCGGCCTTGAAGAAGTTGTAGCATTCGTCAGGGGTGAACAGGTTACAAACATGACCGACCGCCTTCCATAATTCGTCATATGTCCGTGCAG
>NZ_UIHC01000172.1 GCF_900499075.1 Roseinatronobacter ekhonensis
ACCTACGATCTGCCGCCCGGCGATCCCCGCGCGGCGTCGCTGACGCGTGCTGTCGTGTTCGGCGCGCCGGATGCGGTGCTGATGGACCTGCCGCAATTGACCGAGGACCAGCCCGCGCATCGGCCGCTGGTCGCCGCGCACGCGGTTCCCTGGCCCGGCGAGATGGCGGTGTTCCGCAGCCCGTCGACCGATGGCTTCGAGCTGGTGACCACCTTCGGCAGCCGCGCCCGGATCGGGATGCTGGTCTCCGACCTCTACGCGGGGCACACGTCGCGCTTCGATCTCGGCAATGCGCTTGTGGTCGATCTGCTGACCGGCACGCTGGAAAGCGTCACCGACCTCACGCTGTTCGGCGGCGCCAACGCGCTCGCCATCGAGAGCGCGCCCGGCGTCTGGGAGATCGTGCAGGCGGGCGCGGCGGAGCTTCTGGCGCCCGGCCGGTATCGGCTGACCCGGCTCCTGCGCGGCCAGCGCGGCACCGAGGGTGCGATGGGTAACCCGGCGCCTGCGGGCGGGCGGGTCGTCGTGCTGGACACCGCGCTGGCGTCCCTGCCGATCGCCGAGGCCGATCTCGGCATCCCGTGGAACTGGCGTATCGGCCCGGCGAGCCGTCCGGTCAGCGACGAGACCTATGTGGCGCAGGCCTTCACGCCAACGGGCGCCGGGCTGCGGCCGTTCTCCGTCGCCCATGTCGCGCAACCGTGGCGAACGCCGCGGACGCCCGGCGACCTGACGATCCGCTGGACGCGGAGGTCACGCGCGCTTGCTGCCGACAGCTGGGGCGCGGTCGAGGTGTCACTGGCGGAAGAGCTGGAAGCCTACGAGGTCGAGATCCTCGACGGCGCCACCGTGAAGCGGGTGCTGAGCACCGCCACGACCAGCGCGATCTACACCGCCGCCCAGCAGAGCGCCGATTGGGGCGCGCCGCTCGGCCCCGGCGACACGCTCGACGTCCGCATCTTCCAGCTCTCCGCCCTGATCGGGCGGGGCGCGCCAAAGACCGTCACGCTCACGTTCTGAAGGCCATCCCATGTCCGACGCCACGACC
>NZ_UIHC01000100.1 GCF_900499075.1 Roseinatronobacter ekhonensis
CGACAAGCCCAAACCCTTCAAATGGACCAAAACCGCCGAGGACATCCTCACCCGGGAACGCCGCGCTCTGAACGCGCTCGATGAAATTCGCGGAAACAGGTAGGAAGTGTCAGACTCAGAACACTAGGGTATTGTGCGACATTGCCTAGCGGAGCTTCTGTTGTGAACAGAACATCACCAGGTTTTGGACGCCCACGGTTCATCCATGTTTCGAACATATCTTTGTCGATGTATTCGTCGGCTTTGAAATCCAGATATCCCATTTTTACGTTACGGGCGGTAATCAAAGGGACTCCGGTTTCGGTTTTTGGAGGAGCTTTTCCTCGGTAGTCGATCAATTTGCTAAGCCAATCATTGATGGGAGCTGTTTTCCACAAGCCATCAAATCCCGGAAACCGCAACGTTGGCACGTTCTGTTTGTGTGTTTGTGTCATGGGCGTGGCTTAGGAATTAAATGGAGAAGGGATGCCAAGCTCACGGGCGAACACCGCGATGGTGGCGTCGGTTGTGGCCATCTCACCCTCAAGGCTTTTCAGGCCAGTCGTCACGGCGCTTAGGTCTATCGGTTCGTCCTCCTCAAAGGTGTCGACATAGCGCGGAATATTGAGGTTGTAGTCGTTCTCGGCCACCTCGGTGATCGGCGCGACATACGAATAACGCTCAAGCGTTTCGCGCTTGGCGTAGGTTTCGATGATTTTTTCAACGTGGTCATCGGTCAGGTGGTTCTGATTGCCCTGCTTTTCAAAATCTCGGCTGGCGTCGATGAACAGAATGTCTTGGTCATGCACGCGGCACTTCTTAAGCACTAGAATACAGGCCGGAATGGATGTTCCGTAAAACAGGTTCGGCGGAAGCCCGATCACCGCATCGAGGTAGTTCTGTTCCTTGATGATATATTCCCGGATAGCTCCCTCGGCACCGCCCCGGAACAGCACTCCGTGCGGCAATACGATGGCCGCTGTGCCGTTATCCGCCAGTTGGTGTATCATGTGCTGCACAAAGGCAAAGTCGGCCTTTGAGCCCGGTGCCAGACGTCCGTAGATGCTGAACCGGTCATCCGTTTCATTCAGAGGATTATCCGCGCTCTTCCATTTCGCTGAGAACGGGGGATTGGCCACCACGGCCTCGAACCGCTCCATAATATGCTGAGGTTCTTCGAGCGTGTCTTCTTGCTGTATGTCAAAACGGCTGAAATGCACGTCGTGCAAGATCATGTTCATCCGCGCGAGGTTGTAGGTCGTACGGTTAAGCTCCTGCCCAAAGAATTCACCGACCTCAGCTTCTTTGGCGATGCGAAGCAGCAGCGATCCAGACCCGCAAGCGGGGTCATAGGCAGATTTGATTTTGGATTTACCCAGGGTCACCACCTTGGCGAGGATGCGGCTTACCTGCTGGGGGGTATAGAACTCACCAGCTTTCTTGCCCGCTCCAGAGGCAAACTGAGCGATCAGATATTCATAAGCGTCCCCCAGGACATCAGCGTCGATTTCTTCGAGACGGAAGTCGATCTTATCAAGATGGGCCAGCACCTTGGCGATCAGAGTGTTGCGTGCAGCAGGGGAGCGGCCCAGCTTGGTGCTGGCCAGGTCGATGTCTTCGAAAAGTTTGTTGAAGTCGTCTTCGCTATCGTTGCCCATCGTGGATTGCTCGATGGCGTTCAGGATACCTTGCAGATCCTCAAGGATGAAGTTGCCAGCGGTTTCCTCGTCGTCCTCGTCGATCTTCACGTTTCCACGCGCAGCTACGGTGCTGAACATTTCTGTGGGCTTCAGGAAGTACCCCAGTTTTTCTAAGCTCTCTTCACGTATGGCCTCGAGGTCGTCCTCATCGGTCACATCGGCATAGGACTTCACATCCTCGGTCTCGAGTAGCTTGCCCGCAAAGAGGTTTTGCTTTTCCGACAAGTACTTATAAAAAATGAAGCCAAGGATGTAGTCCCGGAATTCATCTGCATCCATCTTGCCACGCAGCTCGTTGGCAATATTCCAGAGCTGAGTTTCGAGTCGCTTTTTTTGTTCTTCCGTCATGGTGTCCAGGCTAAAATTGTTTATCTAAATCCTACCCTATGCTGGCGTTGCGTCCAGCGAAAGCGCTGTATCTAGTAATCGGATGTGTTCGTGACGGATCCCCGTCCCTGCCGCTGCCCGAAAATCTGCACAAAGTTTGCCGCAACAATTCCATGGCGGTAGACTGGCAACATATCATGACATCCAGATTGAATGGGATCGGCCAGGCTCTGAGCCAGAGCTTGCACTTATCCGCCGACGATGCGCACGAGCGCGAAAAGGCGGAGGAGGTTGAACGCGCTACCTACCGACGCAAGTATTGGCAGGGGTATGCCAAGAAGGTCAAACGGATCTTCGGCACCGTGACGCCTGAAGACTACGAGGCGGTCATGCAACGCGCCGAAGAAGCTGGTCGCTCTGTTTGGCGTCAGGTTTGGGCTGAATCGCAAGCTTACTTTCGAGCCCAGCCACTGGCCACTGGCGAAATCGCCGATCAACAGCGGAAACTTGTCACCGAACTTCGGCGGATCGGTAACAACTTGAACCAGCTTGCCCGTCTGGGTCATATTCAGAACCGGAAGCAGGGAGCCTTGAAGACTAACGAGGGATCTCTAGAGGCTGAGGCTATGCAACAGCTGGCACGCCTCGAAGAGGTGGTGACCAAGTTTGATGATGGCGTGACTATTCGCGTGCATCCCCAAGACTGAAATGATCATCAAATCTATGTCTCGCAAGGCACCGACTTTTGGGCAACTTGCAGCTTATATCGGTCGAAGTGCGGAACGTGATGCTGGAACTGCATTCGTGCGAAACCTTTATTCCGACGGCGCGGACAGGTCAGCGGTGGTGGATCAGTTTTCAGAAAACTATCGTTATTTGCCAGCCCGGAAGGGCGGCAATGCCCTTTATCATGAAGTGATCGTCCTCGAACCGCAGCAGCATTTGCCGGGTTCGGAAGTGGAAGCAATGCTGCACCAGCTGGCTGAAGAATACTGTAGCCGACGCGCCCCACATCAACTTGCCTGGGGACAAGTTCATCACGACACCGAATTCCCACACATTCATCTTATGATCTCCGCCAACGCTGTGCGCTCAGATCGCCGCGTTCGCATGGACCGTACCTATTTCGCGGGTGTGCAGCGTGATCTGGAACGCTGGCGAGCAGAGCACTTGCCCGAACTGCGGACGCGTGTGGTGTACGGCAAGGAGCACGAGAAGCAGACCCCACGACAGCCGGTGCAGGAAGGGGAAATGGTGCGCCGGACCAACACGCCTTCGCGCAAGCAGCAGGTGCATGACCACGTTAAAGTGACGATCATCGCAGCGACAGATCGCACCGATTTTGAGCGACGTCTGGGTCAAACTGGTCTCGGGCTATACCAGAGGGGTCAAACGGTTGGGGTGGTCGATCAAGCGACGGGCAAACGGTATCGGCTGAAAACCCTAGGCTTAGATGCAGCCTTTCGGTCGCTGGAAACAGCCGGTCGTGAAACTGTACGCCTGGAACCCAAGCAGGCCTTCGATGACCGGGCCGAAACGCTATTGCGCCAGCGAATGGAGGCGACAGCCCGCCATCAGATCGACGAATTTGACCGCGATGATCGTGAGCGTGAATGAGTTTGGCCTGTTCAGCAACTTCAAGACAGTAACAGAAATGTTTGAAAATCGTTTGCGGCTCTGGATCAATACACTATCATTATTGCCAAATGCTTATGTACCTAACCGCCCCGAAGCGGGTCGACGCAGGATATGTTGCTCAAATCTCAACAGCCCCACCAAACACTGTAGGTTAAGGTATGCTTAGGCAGGTTTTTCCACTAAAATGAGATGCGCGATACGGGTTCTGTTACGATCATTTTGCCTTTCTCGCCCACCGACCACATTTTTCAAAACTAACCACTAAGAGTCTCCATGAAAGCTACAGACGCCAAACTTCTCGGCTTCCTCGAATCTGCCCGGCAGTTCGTGATTCCGATTTATCAGAGAACTTATTCATGGACGGAACGGGAGTGTCGACAGCTCTGGGATGACATTCGTCGAGCGGGTCGCAATGATCATATACCGGTCCATTTTTTAGGGTCCGTGGTTTATATAGAGGAAAGCTTGTCGAACACCTCAAGCCGCGCACCATTATTGGTCATCGACGGACAGCAACGGCTGGAGAAACGCGCGAAAGTTGGTGATGCCCTGAGGGGCGGCATATCATGGCGGTGTTCAGACGCCGTCAATTCTCAGTCGAGAAAGGGATATGCCACATGCCAGAGACTACCATCACTGAACTGCCCGA
>NZ_UIHC01000099.1 GCF_900499075.1 Roseinatronobacter ekhonensis
CAGCGCCTCAAGCGCCACAGCAGCTTTAAACTTGTCTGAAAAGTTCCGTCGCTTTGTCATTCTCGTATCCATTCGTGCGCGTTGGATACATCTTAGCACGCTGTCCAAATTTGCCGGACCACTTCAAATCTTGGTGCAATTTCGTTTTTTCAGAGAGTTGAAAGTCGCCTGAATTTCTTTCTAACCTATTGATCTAATGTGGCTTACATCGTAGTGTTGCGTTGAGTTAGGGAGATTTTTGCAATCCCTTCGTCTCCGCCATTATCCCCATTGCGAACCAGTGACACCGCCCTGACGGGCACGGATTTTTCCGTGTTATCAAAGGGGTTTGCGTGAACCGACCGAACCTCATAGACGCGCAGCTTGGCCAAGGCCGGGCTCAGAATGGCCCACAGTCTCAGTTTGGGCGAACCTCTCCCGTTGAGGTTCGGTCCCGTTTTCTCCCTACTTTTCAACGGCCTGCTTCCGCGTCCCGCCAAAACCTAAACGCGCGTTCCGAACGATATCGTTGGCAACATAGACAGAACACGCGGTAGGCGCGTTGCTCGGGATGCCATCGTAAATCGGCGGATTTCTTGGGTAGGTTCGCATCCCAAACCCCCAAGGAATACTCATGCTTTGTCTTCTTGGTCCCCAAGCATGGTGTCGACTATCGCCGCGTAGCGATCTGCAAGCTGGCGCACGTCTTGGTGAGCGAGTTCGATAATCTGCCTGAGCCTCTGGTTTTCCCCTATCGGCAAATAGTCATGTTTCGCCATATGAGCCTCTATTGCGGAAATCCTTTCCGTTTCCGGACCTAAGAAAGCGCGATAATCTTGGTCGGCTTTCGTGGCGTTACAGCGTCGGCAAGCAGGAACGAGATTGCCGAGTCGGTGTTCGCCAAGGGACGTGCGGTTGATCGGAATGACGTGTTCCATCACCAAATCCCCCTCCGCGCCGCAATAGGCGCACCGTTGACCGAAATCGGAAAGGACTGCCTCCCATTGTTCGGCGTTGAACTGTTCGTCGCCAATGCGGCTGAGAAGATGTCGGATAAAGGCATTCTGAGCGATGCCGATGGCACTGCCGCGGTAGCGCCCACGAGCCGCCCGTTCTTTTGCCTCAACCGAGGGTGGTTCTGAGTGCGGGTTGACGTCATGGGCGATCTCTCGCTTTGCCAGATATTGGCGAAAGAGGGAAAGGCTCTTGCTGGTTGGAGGGTTGAACCATTGACTTGTTACCCGCACCGGGACGCCGTGAACTTCGTGCGTGGCGTTGTAAAACCGCACGTGCTCCTCAGGTGCAATTTTCGAGACGGGCTTGCAGAAAGGATAGTTGATGTCGAAGGTTTCTTTTGAATACTGAGGGTCTTGGAGACGGGCAAACTCCGAAGGATCGCCTGTTTCGCAGTATTGAAAAATTGCGCGAACGTTGCGCTTGACGAATTGACCGATCTTCATGTGGGCTTCTCCAGAAATGTGGAGGAAGCTTAGATGGATCCGAGTTTTCTCGCGACCAACATTTGCGACCTGACTGCAACAGAAATCAATCAAACACCCGTTCCGGCTGCTCGATCCAAGGCAGCTCCGCCACGCCGCAGAGGTCGAAGATCGACAGCACGGTTGGCTCGCGCCGGAGGACCAGCCGCTCCAGCACGGAGGGCGCGAGCCATGCCAGCCGGATCACGCGGCTGACATAGCGGTCGGAGATACCTTCCTCTCTGGCAAGGTCAGCGATGGTGTTGACGTCGCCGCGCCCCAGCCTGCGCCGCCAGTCCCATGCGCGGCCGATGGCACGCAGTAGCCGGGAGTCTTGGCCGCGTTCCATGGCTACTTCGATCTCCTTGGGCGGCAGGATACGCGGGCGGCCGCCGCGATTGCGCAGGGTGAGCGGGATGTGGACGCGGAGGGTCTCGGGCTCTGCCATCACGCCACCTCCGGCTTGGCCGGGGCCATCAGCGCGGCAATCGTGCCCAAGCCCTCATGGCGCAGATCGACCGCCAGCCCGGCCTCACTGGCGGTGACCCGCGCCACCAGAAGCCGGACCACTCGGGCCTGTTCGGCCGGGATCAGCGCGTTCCACATCTCATCGAACTGGGTCAGCGAGGCGCTGATGTCCGCCTCGCCAAGGTCAGGCCGATCCTTGCGCATGGTCCGCGACACCCGTGCGGCAACCTCGGGAGTGCGCAGCAGGCGGCGGATTTCACCGACCACGGCATCCTCGACCATGCCACCCGGCAATCGCTGCGGTCCGCGCAATTCGGCCTTGGGCCGTTTCTTGATCACGTCCATCGAGACGTAATAACGATAGCGGCGCGTGCCTTTCTTGGTGTGGTGCGGAGTCATGGCCACGCCGGTTTCGGTGAAGATCAGCCCGCGCAGCAGCGCCGGTGAGGGTTCTTGAGCTGCGGCCTTCCTAAGATACCGGTTGTTCGCGATCACCTCATGCACCTCGTCCCAGAGCGTCTCGTCGATGATCGCGTCGTGCTCGCCGGGATAGGCGTTGCCCTTGTGCACCGCGAGGCCACGATAGACCTTGTTGTGCAGGGTCTTGAGCAGCGAGGTCTTGTCGTAGGGTCTGCCGGTCTTGGTCAGAATCGCACGCGCATCCAACTCGCGGACCACCTGCGCCGTGGAACTGGACCGGGCATAGAGCGTGAAGATCGTCCGCACCGTCTCGGCCTCGGCCGGGTCCACGATCAGCTTGCGGTCCTTCACGTTGTACCCGAGTGGCACCGGCCCGCCCATCCAGATGCCCTTCTTGCGCGATGCAGCGACCTTGTCGCGGATCCGCTCGCCGATAACCTCGCGCTCGAATTGGGCAAAGCTGAGCAGGATGTTCAGCGTCAGCCGCCCCATCGACGTGGTGGTGTTGAAGGACTGCGTGACAGAAACAAAGGTGACGCCGTGCTTGTCGAAGATCTCGACCAGTTTCGAGAAATCCATCAGTGCTCGGCTGAGGCGGTCAATCTTGTAGACCACGACGATGTCGATCAGCCCGTCCTCGATGTCGGCGATCAAGTCCTTCAGGGCGGGGCGTTCCAGCGTGCCGCCGGAGAAGCCACCGTCATCATATTTGTCGCGCAGGCAGACCCAGCCCTCGGCCTTCTGGCTGGCGATATAGGCCTCGCAAGCCTCCCGCTGGGCGTCGAGGCTGTTGAACTCCATGTCGAGCCCTTCCTCGCTCGATTTGCGGGTGTAGATGGCGCAGCGCAGGCGGCGGGGCGGTTGTGGCTGTGGTTGGCGCGTCATTTGCTGATCCTCGGGCGTGGGGTGAAACCGAAGAACTTCCAGCCGTTCCAGTTCGCGCCGGTGATGGCCCGCGCTGCGCCGGAGAGTGACTTGTACCGGCGACCCTGCCACTCGAAGCCCTTCGTCAGCACCGTGACAGTGTGCTCAACGCCGTTCCATTCGCGGACCAGCTTGGTGCCCGGCAAAGGCCGTCGTGGGTCGGTCATTACCTGACCCGGTTCGCCGGAGACCACCTCCGCCGCCAACGCATCCAGAGTCCGCTGCGTGTCGCGGCCTATGCCGCCTAGGGCCAGTTCCTGGATGCGGTAGCCAAGCCGCAGTTCGAGGTTCTGGCGGCTGGTGTTCGGCGCGGGCGCGTCAAAGATCGCCGCCCATTTCTCGCGCAACTCGGGCACAGTCATGGCCTTCAGCGCGACCAGGTCCGCCAGGACAGCGTGGCCCTGCGCGAAGCCAAAGCCCGTTCTCTTTCCTACTGATTTCGTTTTGGTTTTCGTCATTCGTCCTCTCCAACTCGGGTTCGCAACTGGTGACGACGACGGCGAACAAGAGCGAGGATGTCCAGCGAACTGTCTCGGTCGTTCGAAGAATTCTCGTTTATTGTCGGTGGGTTGATGCGATCCACGGCTGTGGCGAGGATCTTTGCGAGTTCCGCCAGCCGCTCATCGGCGGTCAGCGTTTCAGGTGGAGGGGCGAAATTGACGTCGGTGTCGGGCATGGCGGGCGAACCTCAGGTGCTGTTTTGCCCTGTGGTGGCCGCGATGTGGAATGGATTTCAAGTTAAAACAACGGGTTGGTGTATGACCGCGAAATCAAGAGTAGCCGAGCGTCAATTTTGTGTGGCGGGATTGTTTGGAGAGATGCCGACTTCTGCCGCACCACGCAACAATCCCGGAAACGCCTAGGAAGCGTTACTTGCAGCGTCGGGCCGCCGGGCGGTCGAGAATCCGAAGGCCGACGCTTAGGGGGGCGATTTCCCGAATCCCCTCAGAATCGATTGCTTTGGTCGGAATCTTTGAGTGTCGCCGACGATCTGACGGCTTGGCCGCCATCTACAAATGTCTCTACTTATGTCACCTGCGCCAATTTTTTTTGCGACTCAGCCGACAAAAATCAATAGTTTTGTGAGATGAGAGACAAAAAATGCCAAATTGATATAGTGACTTTTGTCCTGCACATTGTGAACATAGATGACAAAGGAAGCAACTATGGCGTTCAAGGCAGAACTTCTTCGCAAGAAGCTCAAGGAAGAGGGAAAGAAGCGCGCTGATCTAGCGGCCGCGACGAGAAGAAATGTGCGCACCGTGAGCCGCTGGCTCACCGGCGAAAATCCTCCCAAGACCAAGGATCTAGAGGCTATTTCGCGGGTTCTGAACTGTCGGCCCCAAGACTTCCTGAAGTGGTCCTGCTTTTTAGGACAGGTTTGCGGCTTGTCTAAGATGCATCAGATTTATGTTCATGCCGCTTTTCGTATCTCTGCTTGCTCGAAGTATGCCGCGTCTGGGGTGCGTTTGTCGAGCGC
>NZ_UIHC01000128.1 GCF_900499075.1 Roseinatronobacter ekhonensis
TGTCAACGGCGGAGACAAAACCGGCCATTTGGCGGCGCAAAACCAGGCCAGTGGCGGAGCACCAAGCGCCATGGCGCGTGCGCTCCCCAAATAGCTGGCGCGTGCCATGGCGCATTGGCCGGGAGGGCCAATTCTGCGACGTGTGATCAGGTGGGAGCTTGAGCTTTTCGGGCGCGGCTTTGGCCGAGGCGATAGCTGTCGCCGTTCATCTCAAGGATATTGACGTGATGGGTCAGCCGATCAAGCAGTGCTCCGGTCAGGCGTTCGGTGCCGAAGGTTTCGGTCCACTCCTCGAACGGCAGATTGCTTGTGATCATCGTGGAACCGCGCTCATAGCGCTGCGAGATCAACTCGAACAGGAACTCGGCACCGGTCTTGGAGAGCGGCACGAAGCCCAGTTCGTCGATGATGAGCAGCTTGACGGCTGCCATCTGCTTCTGGACGCGGAGCAAGCGGCGCTCATCGCGGGCCTCCATCAGTTCGTTGACCAGCGCAGCGGCGGTGGTGAAGCTGACCGAGAGGCCCTTCTGGCAGGCCGCCAGCCCCAGCCCGAGGGCAACATGGGTCTTGCCGGTGCCACTGGGCCCCAAGGCGATGATGTTCTCGCGCCGTTCGATCCAGTTGCATCGCGCGAGTTCCAGCACCTGCATCTTGTTGAGCTTTGGGATCGCTTTGAAGTCGAAGCTGTCCAGACTCTTGGTCGCCGGGAACTTCGCGGCCTTGATACGCCGCTCGATCATCCGCCGCTCGCGATCGATCAATTCCAGCTCGACCAGACGTGCCAGGAACTGGACATGATCCAGCCCTTCGGCGGCGCATTGGCGGGCGAGCTTCTCGTATTCCCGCAGGAAGGTGGGCAGCTTCAGCGTCTTGAGATGATCCGCGAGCAGGATCTTCGGGGTGTCGGTCATGCCGCATCCTCCGACATCAGGGCCATGTAGCTGGCCGCGGATGTGGTCTCAACGTTCGCCCGCGGCAGGTATGGGTAGACATCGAGGTCCAGCTTTGGCGGCCGTTTCTCGACGTGACACAGGACGAGGTGCTTGACGGCATCGAAGCCGACCGCGCCCAGTTGCAGGGCCTTCTTAACTGCGGCGTGGAGATCGTCGATGTCGAAGGTCTCCAGCAGGCGCAGCACCTGCACATATTCCCGGCGTCCGGCCTTGATCATTCGCGCTTCCATCAAGCGGCGCAGGGTCGCGAACTCCGACGGCAGATCCCATTCCGCCAAGGGCGCCGCCTGGTCCAGGGCATTGATCTTCTGCTCGATCAGCGGAAGGTAATGCACCGCATCGAAGACCATATCCTCGCGGTCGTAGCAGCGAGGATGACGGGCTATCACCTCGCCACCGCAGCCGATCACGACCACGTCGACATAGCCCCTGATCCAGACGTCGCGATGGCCGTAGGCGACCGGCACTGAATAATCGTTGGTCTTGTAGCGCACCAGCGCCTGCGAACTGACCCGTCCGGTGACCTGATCGCAGGCATCGAACGGCGCCGCAGGCAAGTCGGACATCGCGGCCAAATCGCGCTCAAGGCGTTGACCGATGGTCTCGGACTGGCCGCGCAGGACATCCGCCTGACGTTTGAGACACTGTGTCTCCAGGTAATCGTTGAACGCGTCCCAGGTCGCGAACCGCGGGATCGGCACCATGAAGTTGCGGCGCGAGTAACCGACCAGGCCTTCCGCATTGCCCTTGTCGTTTCCCTTGCCGGGTCGCCCGTAGCGGTCACGGAACAGGTAATGTGACAGGAACCCGCTGAACAGCGTGGCCCTCTGACGTGCCCCGTCCGGCAGGATCTTCGCAACCAGACAGCGGTCGTTGTCGTAGAGGACCGACACCGGCACCTTGCCGAAGAACGCGAAGGCGTGGACGTGGCCATCCACCCAGGCTTCGGCAGTGGCCGCCGGATAGGCACGGACATAGCAGGCGTCGCTGTGCGGCAGATCCATGACAAAGAAATGCGCCTTCTGCTCAATGCCGCCGATGACGACCACCGCCTCGCCAAAGTCGGCCTGGGCATGACCAGGCGGATGCGCCAGCGGCACGAACATCTCGCGGCCGCGCCGTTCGCGCTGTCGCATGTAATCCTTCACGATCGTGTAGCCGCCGGTGAACCCGTGTTCGTCGCGAAGCCGCTCGAACACCCGCTTCGCCGTGTGCCGCTGCTTGCGATGGACCTCCCGGTCGCCGTCCAGCCAACTGTCGATGATCCCGGTGAAGGCATCCAGCTTCGGTCGTTTGATCGGGGCCGACCGCCGATACCCAGGCGGAACTGAAAACGCCATCATCTTGGATACGCTGTCGCGCGAGATGTTAAAATGCCGCGCCGCCTCACGCTGGCTCATGCCCTCAGCACAGGCCAGCCGAACCTTCCGATACAAATCCACAGTGAAAATCCTCCCGCCCTCCCTGTCGCCAGAAAGGGTAAAAGTGGACGACTTTTACGCCGCCCGCAGCAGGCTCATCCCGCCGCTACCGTGGCCGACTTTCGCACCGCCGTTCTCA
>NZ_UIHC01000124.1 GCF_900499075.1 Roseinatronobacter ekhonensis
GCGCTCGACAAACGCACCCCAGACGCGGCATACTTCGAGCAAGCAGAGATACGAAAAGCGGCATGAACATAAATCTGATGCATCTTAGACAAGCCGCAAACCTGTCCTAAAAAGCAGGACCACTTCAGTCGCTCGAAAAATCCACCATCGAGTTTGTCCTTACCCGACACGAGCAGGCCGCCGCATTTATGGCAGAAATCCACGGCAGGCTGACGGGCGAGGTTGGCGTCTGTCTGGGCACGCTGGGACCGGGGGCGACCAATCTGATCACTGGCGTCGCTGATGGCAACATGGACCGCGCGCCTATCCTTGCGATCACCGGTCAGGGGGCTTTAACCCGACAACACAAGGAAAGCCATCAGGTGATGGATGTGGTCGGACTATTCCGCCCCGTCACCAAATGGTCCTGCGCAGTCAATCACGCCGACAACATTCCTGAAATTGTGCATAAGGCGATAAAGCTGGCTGTGGTCGAAAAACCGGGGGCGACCCATATCGAACTGCCGGAAGATATTGCGGCCAACGAGACCGATGCTCGTCCGATGCGGCCTGGACGACCTCGCCGCCCGGTGCCGGAAAACAAGATCATGGACGAGGTGTGGGAACGGATACGCAGCGCCAAGAGCCCATTGATAATCGCGGGAAACGGGGCAATCCGCACCAGCGTCAGCGAACAGCTCTGTCAATTCTGCCATGCGACCGGGATCGGTGTATTGATGACGTTCATGGCAAAGGGCGCCGTTGACATGGACAGCGAACACTGTCTGTTTACCATCGGCATGGGGCAACGCGACTATCCACAGTCGGCGATCGATGCGGCCGATCTGATCATCACTGTGGGCTACGATCTGGTCGAGTACGGCCCAGAAAAATGGAATGCCGAGGGAGCGCGCGACATTATCCACATGGATTTCCTTCCCGCCGAGAGCGATTGCAACTACCAGCCTCAGATCGAAGTTGTGGGCGATCTGTCCCATGGAATTGAGATGTTGAACGCCCGCGTGGCGCGGGACGGCACACCTGAATTCGACTTTGCATCGCAGGCCAAGCTGCGTCGGAAGATGCTGGAGGAATTTGCAGAGCATGACGATGATGACACCAAGGGATCAATCCGCCCCCAAAAGGCCATCGCTGATGTGCGCGCTGTTCTGGGGCCGCATGACATTCTGTTGTCTGGCGTTGGGGCTCACAAGATGTGGGTTGCCCGCCACTACCAATGCCATGAACCCGGCACTTGCCTGATTTCAAATGGATTTTGCTCGATGGGTATGCCACTTCCCGGGGCGATATCGGCTAAACTGTCAAGGCCGGACGCAAAAATCCTTGCCGTGGTTGGCGATGGGGATGTGATGATGAATGTGCAGGAGATGGAAACCGCAAGTCGCCTCAGTTCCGACATCACGGTGCTGGTTTGGGAAGATCACGCTTATGGGTTGATCGCGTGGAAGCAGCAGCAAGAGTTCGGGCACCACACGGATCTGTCGTTCACCAACCCCGATTGGCTGGGACTTTGTGCCTCGATGGGGTGGCAAGGCGAACGCTGTGAAGATGCGGCAGACCTGCAAGATGCATTGAATCGGGCATTGACACATAAAGGGCCCGCGATGGTGGTGATCCCGATCGACTACCGCGAGAACATGATGCTGACCGAGCGGTTCGGCAAAATCGAAACAAC
This sequence comes from Roseinatronobacter ekhonensis, assembly GCF_900499075.1. Lineage (GTDB taxonomy): Bacteria > Pseudomonadota > Alphaproteobacteria > Rhodobacterales > Rhodobacteraceae > Roseinatronobacter > Roseinatronobacter ekhonensis. The sequence continues at coordinate 1,676 of NZ_UIHC01000124.1, forward strand.
ATTCTGAATGCACAAAGGGCAAGAGAGTGCCGAGACGGCAGCGCGCGCCGTGAGGTCGCGCTGGTCAGATTGGGTGGCGCAATGCGCCTGACGAAATGCAACGACCGCTTGGTCTTCGTAAAGGTCTTGCGCGGCGGCGCGTAATATATCGCGCACCACGGATGTGTATTTGAAGGTATATTCGACATACCAGCCGGGTTTCGACTGGCCGCTCTTACAGCAAGCGATGAAATCGCGACTGTCATCAAAAGGGCTTCCGGGGGGCGTTTGCGGAAGGGGGCGAAATGATACTCTAAACACTGTTCGGGTTAGCAGCTGTTCGTAGCCTGTCGCGGCGAATGACCAAAACAGCCGATTTTGTTCTCTAATCTGTCAAAACGCTTTCTCATTTTGCCGGCGGTTTAAAGTCTGAGGTTGCCTTGGTTCGCGGTCGGTTCGAACCGGTTCGAGCGGGGTACAAGGGCGCGGCTGAACGGGGGCGTGCCATTGTCAAGCTGGGCGTCCGAATACATCAACTTCTGATGCTGCAACACTGCTCCGAAGCGGAACCTCTACCGATACCAACACCTTCCGGCGACCAAAGCGGCTCAACTCTAGCGGATGAAGTCTGGACGCCGCTCTCGCCCGCCGATTTATCATCGCCCGAAGGCCAACTGTCATTCGCCTCATTTTCGGAGACGACGGGTGGCATCGCCACAATTCCATGACGCCTACAATAGGTTAGACGACAGGGGACTGATCGATGTTAGGTCTCTGCTGCCACTTCCGTGATCAGATGTACTAAGGGCGGTGGCAACTGACTGGCAGCGAAATTCTGTTGGAGTTCCAAATAAACGCAATCACGAGGAGACGGATCATGGAACAAGTTCAGCAGTATCGCGGCAACATTGGGATTTTTGGAATACTTGTGCTGGCATTGATGGCGCTCGGCGGAGTTGTTCTGTTTCTTGGTGGCGGTGTTTGTCAAAGAAGTTGTCCGCCGCTTTCAAGCGGCGTCTCTGATTTCAGGGGCGCTGATTTCGGTTTCGGGGTTGAGCCAGACGGGTCCGGCGGGTTGCCAGTTGCGGGTTTTGCCTGACC
>NZ_UIHC01000046.1 GCF_900499075.1 Roseinatronobacter ekhonensis
TGATGGCAATGTTGGTCGAGGCGAGCAACGGCCGGAATTATGCGGAGTGACAACCGCCAAAAGCCCCTGCGGCGCCCATCACGGGCGCCACAGACTCCGCATAATCATCCGCTCGGCATAAACGGTGTTATGCGGTGCACCGCATAACACCGTGAAGATGGCGCCCATCTTCAGGTTCTGCGCCAGCGTCGTGTGCAGGCCGAAGACCGGGAAGATCAGTATCTGCGTCACGACGGCGACGCCGTATCCGACCGCCACGTTGGCGACGGACTCGACCAAGGACATGGCGCGCGACTGCTTCATGCAGCCACCTCATCCATCGGCCAGCAGTTCAGCTGCCAGAGTTCTGAGCGCATGCGCTGCAACCAGCGGGACCACTCCGTTGCCACAGAGGCGAAGCCGGTCCACCCTGTGGGCCAGCCCATCAGCGCCTCGACGAATGCTGGGTTCAAGGTCCGGCGCACTTCGGAGGTACTGCTCCCAGCCATCGGCGTCACCAGGACCTGGCGGCCAAGCAGGCCGTTGACCGGTGTGTTCGCCAATGTCGTCGCGCCATCCTTGTGATCGCGCGCCGTCGGCGTCATCCACATTCGGCTGGCATGGGTCAGATCGGCCGTCTTGCGGTTGCCGGAACTCGGCTTGCAGCCGTCGTTGGCCATCGGTGTTGGCCAGTCCCGCGCCATACCGTCCAGACCCTTCTCGTCTTTCCGCGCGCCGCCCCGGCTCCGGAAACTGTCGGTCTGCGGCGTGGGCCACATCGCGGCCGTCGTCGCCAGGTTCATTCCATGCTTGCCCGCCTCCTGCGACGGCGTTGGTTTCGTCTGCCGGTTTTCGTTGGCGCTGGCCCTCGGCGTCGGCCAGAGCCGGAGCAGTTCCGTCCGATTGCCGCCACTCGACCGGGTTCCAGAGCAGGCGCGCGGGGTTGGCCAGTTTGTCGCCTTCGCGGATGGCGAGGATGAACAGCCGCTCGCGCTTGTGGGGCGCACCGACTTCCGCCGCAGTAAAGAGGCCTGCCGCAAGGCGGTAGCCCATACAGACCAGTCCGCTGGCGACTTCGGAGAAGCCGAGGCGGAGATGATGGGCGACATTCTCGAGGAACACGAACGGCGGCTCAACCTCGCCGATGATGCGGGCGACATGCGGCCAGAGGTGGCGTGGATCGTCCGCGCCACGCCGTTTGCCCGCGACGGAGAATGGCTGGCACGGATAGCCCGCAGTGACGATATCCACCGCGCCGCGCCACGGGCGGCCGTTGAAGGTTCCAACGTCGTCCCATACAGGCGCGCAATCCAAGGCCGCGTCTTCCATCCGCGCCACGAGAGTGGCTGCGGCGAAGGTTTCCCGCTCGACATGGCCCACAGTTCGATATCCGGGGATGGCGATGGTGAGCCCGAGATCAAGCCCACCGGCACCGGAACAGAGTGAGAGGCCGAACAGGCATGCGTCTTCGGTTCCGGAAGCGCGTCCGGAGGGATGTAAAGCCAGGTCATGCATGTCACGCGGCGGATTTGGGTTTGCGGGCGGGTTCTGGGTCGGCTTCGCTGTCGGGCGTATCCGTGTCCATGGGCACGGCATCCCCGTCGCCCAGCCGCTCAATCCTTACTTGCGTAAAAGTTCGACCGTCGCCGTCAAGGATCGCGTCGCGACCGGTTTCGGCCTGCCAACGTTCAGCGGCGACGTCGATGTATGCTGGGCTGATTTCCATCGCGAACACCCGCCGCCCGTTGGCTTCGCCGGCCATGATCTGCGAACCCGAACCACAGAACGGCTCATAGCAAAGCCCGCCCCGTGCCACATGCTGGCGCATCGGGATCCCGAACGCATCGAGCGGTTTCGGCGTCGGGTGGTCGGGCCGCTCATCTTTGGTGAAGCTCGGCAGAGCCCATGTGGACGGCAGGGTTTCCTCGGCCACCTTCGGCGGGCGGTTTGGGCGGCGCCAGCCCATGAAGCAGGGCTCGTGCTTCCAGAGGTAATGCGATCGGGTCAGGACGCCGCGGTCTTTCACCCAGATGATTTGCTGGTGGACGAAGGCCCCGGCTTTTTCCCAGCAAGCCTCCAGCATCGCCTGACGGCGCGAGGCGTGCCAGCAGTACCAGGCAGCGTCCTCGGTGATGGCCTCGGCCACGGCCGCTGCGATGAAGCCGTCGTAGAGCTCGGCCCCCTGCGAACTGTCGTCCCACGTTGTGCCGTAAGACGCCGACCAGTCCTTGTTCCGCGTCGGATGGTTCGAGCCGTCGTAATCCACCAGATACGGAGGGTCGGTCGCGAACAGGATGGCGCGCTCGCCGTTCATCAGGCGGCGCACATCGGTGGCGCTGGTGCTGTCACCGCAGAGCAACCGGTGATCTCCAAGGATCCAGATGTCGCCCGTTTGCGATGCCGGATTGCGCGGCGGCTCGGGAATGGTCACCGGTGGCACGGAGCCCCCGGCACCACCTTCGTCGCCATCCTCCTCCGGCATATAGGCCAGCAGCTTGTCCAACTCGCCATCTGAGAAGCCGACCAGCGACAGGTCGTAATCCTCGGCCAGCAGGTCGTTCAGTTCCGCAGACAGTAGCGCCTCATCCCAAGTGCCAAGTTCGGTCAATTTGTTGTCAGCGATCCGGTAAGCCCGGCGCTGCGCCTCGGTCAGATGCCCGAGCACAATCACCGGCGCCTCGGTCAGCCCGAGTTGCGTCGCGGCCAGCACCCGCCCGTGGCCCGCGATCAGTTCACCGTCGTCAGCCACGAGGCAGGGCACCGTCCAGCCGAACTCGGCCATGCTGGCGGCGATCTTCGCAACCTGATCCGCGCCGTGCGCCTTTGCGTTTTTCGCGTAGGGCTGGAGCTTGGCCAGCGGCCAGGTCTCAATCGCGTCCGGGGCAAAGCTCAGCGTCATGATGTCGGTTCGCCTCAATGGGGTGGACCCCTGGACTCCGGACACCGGGAGCCAGCCTGGACTCCGCAAATGGTCCAGCGGCCGCCGGGGTGTCCGGCTCCAAGAGTTTGTTTTGTTGTGGTTTTCAGCAGGTCGCGGGTGGATGCCCGCCGGGGTGGCTTCCCAAAAAACCGGCCCTGTCGCTGGCGATATTGCGCGCTTCGCCCGCCAGCATACGAATATCGCCAGGAAGGAACCGGAAACTCCCTCGGGGTGGACCCCGGCCGGACCCTCGCTGGATACCGGGGTCCAGAAGGCCCCCGTCAACGCAAAGGGGAGAGCGAGCTTTCCAGCGCACTCTCCCCATCTTGCCTTCGGAATAGCACGATCATGTTGCAGATGTCGAAGGAAAAAGTGTTGCAACACATTGGAGTCACTGCGCATTCAGCCGCGCGGCGATCTTCGTCAGCGCCAGCTGCCAGCGCCGCCATGCGGTGGTGCGGTCGCAGCCGAGCTCGCCGCTGATCTGCTTCCACGGCACGCGGGCGGCGCGTGACCAGACGAGCTTGCGCTCAGACTCCTCGATCCAGAGCACCCAGTCGAAGGTCTGCTCAAGCCGGGTTATCGCGGCGGCCGAGGGCCAGACACGCATCGGCTGCGGTTCCATGGCAGCGATCTCTCGTCGGGTCCGAGCAACCTCGGGCCAGACGTTGAAATAGCCCTTGGCCTTCACGGGCGGCAGCTTGCGCAGGGTGCGGAACGCCTCCTCGAAATGGTCGGCGACGCAGTCGGCGGTCCATTCGCGATCAGCCATGACGCGCCTCCCGTTCGGAAGGGCGCGGGCCGTAGAGCTTCTCGCCGAGCTGGCGGACGAGTTCCCGTTCCGGCCAGGTGAGGCGGTCGTCATTGGCCGAGACCGCGAGGACGCCCTGTTCCTGCCAGCCCTCGCGCTTGACCTGCTCGGGATCGCGGCGCTGGCCGCCGTAGCCGCGGGGGTGCCATCTCATGCAACACCCCCGTTCGTCTCGATCGCCCAAAGCAGCAGCGCGATGGCGTCGGCCTCGTTGTCGTCGGCGGGGCTGAAGCCGCGGGCGCGGACGGCGGCGACCATGGCGGCCTTGTCGGCGTTGCCTTTGCCCGATGCGTGGCGCTTGATCGTGCCGACCGGGACGCCCTCGTAGGGCACGCCACGCAGCTCGGCCCATGCGGTCAGCGTGGCCATGAGCCCGCCGTAGATGTGGCTCGCGTCGGTGCCCGCGTGGCGGTGGACTTCCTCGAACCAGATGGCGGCGACAGGACCGGTCAGCCGGTCGATCTCGGTCAGCCAGTTGGTGAAGCGCAGGTAGCGCATGCCGCCACCGTCGAAGCGGCCGGGGCGCAGCGAGACGGTGCCGCTGGTGATCAGGCCGTCATGGCCTCGGATCGCCCAGCCGGTCGAGGTGCCGAGGTCGAGCGCGAGGATGCAGCGGTTGCGGGGGGTGTCGAGCGGCAGCGATTCAAACCTTGCGCCGTCGCAATTCGGGATCAGAGTCGGCTGAGCCATGATGGGTCTCCTTTGCCGGTGGCCTGTGGTGGTGGAAGACGACGGCGGTCTGGTGCTTGGCGGTACGGGGCCGCCGTCGTCGGATGGGCTGGTGGAGACCAGGAAAGGGGGCGCGCGCGGGCCCGCTACATATGGGGGCGAGGCCCACCCTGACGGGTGGCCGCCCCATACGTAGTATGGGGGTTTCCCTATCATTCCTCGGAGCGAGGCAACCATCTGAAAAACAATGGCTTTTCGCCATTTCGGAGGACGAACAAGGAGGACCGGGTTGTTCGTCCTCGCCCTTCGCAAGTCATTGATTTTGTTGGCTGAGGACGAAGTGAGGACGAGGACCGACAACTTCGTCCTGAGGACGAGGAAGATTTCGGGGAGGACGAAGTCAGTCATCGAGACCCTCCGGGTAGACCCAGACGGCGGGGTTCTCGACCTGCAGACAGGCGCCGGTGCCCGAGCATTTGTAATGGCTCGGCAGCACCGGCAGGCCTTCACCCAGTACCTCGCCCGTGTCTGGATCGATCTGCGTTTCGGATCCGAAGCGCAGGCCCTCGACGACGAGATAGCCGAAGCGGGAGCGGACCACGGCCTTGCCGAAGGGGCGGCCGTCGCGCAGGAACTTGATGTGGCCCTTGGTCGTCAGCACGCCGATCCGGTCGCGGATGGTGTACTTGCTGCCGAGGCCGGCCTTGTTCTCGAAGGCCTCGCCGAACTGCGTCGTGGTGTAGAGTCGGCCGGACGCCGCTTCCTCATGCAGGATCGTGAGGATGACGTCGCCCTTGCGGAGCCGCTCGGCGTCGAGCTTGGCGCCCGCCTCCTTGCGCACCAGGCGCTCGTTCATCGGGTTCAGTTCGACCCATTCGCCCTTCAGTTTGTCGATCAGCTTTCCCGACAGCGCGGGCCCGTTGCGCAGTTCGATCTCCAGCCTGCGGACGCTGCTGTCCTCGTCGGGCCGGTGCATGAGCAGCCCCGAGGTGTAGAAGCCGCGCAGCGCGCTGGCGCCGGAGAGCGCGAGGAACGGGTCCTCCTTCACCTGGTGCTTGCTGAGCTTCTTCGTGTGGTGGATCAGGATGACGCCGCAGTCGGGATCGATGTGGTCGCGCAGAACCTCGACCCGCTCCTTGAGGAAGAACATCATGGCGGTGTTGTCGTTCTCGCCGCCACCGTCCGGCCCGCCGTCGAAGAGGTTGCGGATCGGGTCGACGCAGAGGATGTCGGGCGGCGCATCCGGAAATGCCGTCCGGATCGCGCGGGCGACCCGCACGCTGCCCTCGTTGTCAAGCAGCATCTTCAGCTTGGGCGTGGCGACAAAGGTGTCGCGTGCGGCGGCCAGCACCTCCGGTGGCAGGGCGATCTGCTTCAGCCGCTCGCGCAGATAGTGATACTGGATCTCGGCCTGCAGGTAGAAGATCCGCAGCGGCCGTGGCGGCGTGAAGCCGAGGAACGGCACGCCAGCGGCCATGTGCACGAGCCAGGAAATCAGCAGGTCGCTCTTGCCCACCTTGGGCGCGCCGCCCAGCACCAGCAGTCCGCCCGGCGTCAGCACCCGGGGCGCGATGATGTCCTCCGGCATCGGACTCTGGTCGTCCAGCAACGCGCCCAGAGTGAACGCGGGCATCTCGACCGGTCCCGGCGCGCCGGAATCCAGCCGGATCAACGGTGGCCCGTATTTCTCGACATGCCGTTCCCAGAGCCGCTCGGATTCGCGCTTCAGCCGCTCTACCGGCCACTGGGGCCGCAGCATCGCGGCGTTGTAGCCGCAGATACCGATCCAGCCCTCGTCCTTTGTCATCCGGCCCTCGTGGACCATGCGGATGAAATGACCGATCGCGGCGGACGCACCTTCGAAGCGGGACCAGTCGTCCTGCGCCCCCTCCCGCACCGGCGTGACCAGCACTTCGTCCATGGCCGGCTTGTCGGGATGAGTGAACGCAGGCTGCAGGGACACGCCCGCCGCCGGCGGCATGTCGGTGACGGCTTCGATGAATTCGGCCAGATCGCGTTCGCGGTCGGCGTTCAGTTCGACGATCCGCACCTGCGTCTTGAGGTTGTTCTTGTAGTAGACTGAGCCCGCCACTCGGATCGGCTGATGGGCGGAGCGGAAATGCATGTCGCCGCCGACCTTTGCGGCGATGTCGCCGCGCAGACGGCAGACCCGGCCTATGTCGTCGCCCTCGGCGGGTTCCGTCAGCGCCCACCAGATGTGGCACTTCCGCTGTCCCCCGGCGGTGACGCCGCCGCTCTCCACCACCATGCTGGGCGCGCCGAGGTGGCGCTCCAGATGCGCGCGCTTGGCGGCGATGTCGCCGGTGTCGAGATCGACCACCACGGTCTGCATCTGCAGGATATCGGCGGCCTTCGCCTGACCAGGCGCGGCGACGGTGCCGGGGATCACATAGACCGCCGCGCCCTCGCGCGACGCCCATGTGGCGAAGGTGGCCATCTTCTCAGGGGCGGCCTGATCCGCTTCGATCCAGATGTTGTGCGGCCGCCCATCGATGCCCTGACCCTTGTCGATGAAGCTGCGGACCGGGATCAGACCGTCGCAGTAGCCGAAGACCACCTGCATGAACCGGGCGATTTGTGCGGGGTCGGGCTCGTCGCCGAACACGTCGATCTGCGGGGCTGCGTCGTTGAAGTCGCGCCACGGGTTGAAATGGACGATGTTCTTCTTGGTCTCATCGGGCGTCGGGTCTTCGCGCATGGCTGGCTCCTGGTCGGGATCGGATGGATCGGTGGGCTCGTCGGTCATGCGGCCAGCCCCCAGCAGCGCTCGGACCACGGGCAGAAGCGGCACTCGAAGAAGTCGGGTGTGGTGGCGACGCGTGGCAGAAGCTCGCCCGCATCGGTCGCCTGCAGGATCCGCACGCCCCGGTCGGACATGCGCTGCGCGAGATCGGCGTCGAAGGGCACCAGTTCGTGGTGCATCTCGGCCGTGTCCTTGTTGATCGCGGTGAACACGGCGGGCACGGCGCTGATGCCGGGCACGCTGGTTTCCATGTAGGCCTGATAGACCGCGATCTGGGCGGCGTAGACCGGCTTCGATTTGGTCACGCCGTCCTTGACGCAGGCGCGCCAGTTCTTGGCGTTCATCGTCTTGCATTCCCAGAGAACCGGAACGGCGAGACCGAAGCTCTCGGGCCCGGCGGCGATGATGCCGTCGACATGACCGCGGATGCGCCCGCCCGCGACCGAGAAGCCGAACTGGCCGCCATCGGGCCGGTTGCCCTTCCGGGTGTAGAGGTCGAAGCCCGCGCCGCGCAGCCAGGCGACGGCCAGATCCTCGAGCGCGTGGCCGATGGCGAAGATGCGCAGCGACTGGCCGCTGAAGCCCTGGCCCTCGTCCTTCGGCGTCGCCGTGAACTCGAACTGCAGGGCCCGCTCGCAGGCATGGCCGAGGCGCGAGCCGCCGAGATAGTCGCGGGGCGTCCGTGTCGCCTGATCGACGGTCAGCGCCTGGTCGATGGCGGCGTTCACTCGCTCGGCGAAGCTGGGGCGGCGGTTAAAATCCAGCGTCAAAACGGCACCTCCGGCGCATTGGCTTTGGCGATGTCGGACATGGCCTCGCGGAAGCCCTCGACGGCTTCCTCGATCAGCGCGCGCACCTGCACCTCGGTCAGATCCGCAAGCGACGTAGCCCAGCCGATCTCGTCCATCAGCAGCGCCACGCGCTTCATGGTGGCGGTGATCGCGGCGCGCTCCTCCTCGGTCAGGTCAACCATGGCGAAACGCTCCCTGGCCAAGCGTGTCCAGAAGGACTGGCAGGGCATCGAGCAGAACCAGACCGAGGGCCGGGGTAGCTTCGACCGGTGCGGATCGAACCAGCCAAAGCCATGGGTGGGTTGCCGGCAGACAGCACAGAGCGTTCCATGCGGATGCCAGAGCCGCCGCCGGTCCTCGGCCGTGATGGGGGTGATGGAGGCCATGGGTCATGCCGCCCTCCGTTCGGGGCTGGCCGCGCTGTCGATCAGCTGGCGGATGGCGCGCTTGTTGAAGCCGAAGGTCATCAGCGCCGAGGCGCGGTAGCGCGTCAGGCCGAAGTCATGGCGGCACTCGGGCGGCAGGTATTGCAGCTGCTTCTCGGTCGGCGGCTGGCGGAGCCAGGAACGGGTCTTGAAGGCGCTTTCGTCGGTCTCGTGGGTGTTCAGCCAGTCATCGGCCTGCGCTAGGCAGACCGTGCGCTCGCCGACGCCGAGCAGATGCGGGCGTTCGCCCTTCGCCCCGCCGATGGCGTACCAGACCCCGTCCAGCCAGAAGATGCCGCCCCAGGCCGCGAAGCCCGTGGCCATCAGCGCATCATCCGTGCCGTAGAGGTCGACCCACGCGAAGCTGGAGCGCTTCAGCAAGTCGATCTCCGTCATCATGAAGCCCGACAGCGGCGCGGCACCGTCGCCTTCGCCTGCATCCAGATCCTCGCGCGGGAACGCCTCGCCGCAGAGCGGGCATTCGGTGGCGGCCAGCGGGATATCGGCGCCGCAGCCGGGGCAGGACTTGGTCGGCGCCTCGCCAACCTCGGTCTTGCCGTCCAGATCGACATCCTGTTCCAGCGTGCCGTGGATCAGGCTCGATGTGCCGAAGTCCAGCACGACGCAGTCGGTCTTGACGATGCCGGGGTGTTCCTCGGGATCGACGGTGCGCAGCCCGCGCCCGACCATCTGGATCATGGTGGACTTGTAGGAGCTGGGGCGCAGCAGCACGACGCAGGAGGTGGGTGGGTGGTCCCAGCCCTCGGTCAGCACCGCCACGTTAACGACGACGCGGATGTCGCCCGAAGCATAGCTGGCGAGGATCGCCTTGCGGGTCTCGGCCGCCAGATCGCCGTGGATCAGCGCGGCGGAAACGCCCGCCGCCTGAAACGCGTCGGTGACGTGCTCGGCGTGCGCGACAGTGGAGCAGAACACCACGGTTTGCCGGTCGCCCGCCTTCTCCTTCCAGTGGCGGATCACCTCGTCGGTGACGGGCGCGCGGTCCATGATGCCCGCGACTTCCGCCATGTCGAAATCCGACATCGTCTTGCGGACCGAGCGCAGCTCGTCCTGCACGCCCACGTCGATGACGAAGGTGCGTGGCGGCACGAGGTGGCCCGAGGCGATCAGCTCGCCCAGCCGCACCTGATCGGCGACATTGTCGAAGACCTCGCGCAGGCCCTTCTTGTCGCCCCGGTTCGGTGTCGCCGTGACCCCGAAGATGCGGGCGTCGGGATTGGCTTCGCGCACGCGGTCGATGATGCGACGATAGCTGTCGGCGACGGCATGGTGCGCCTCGTCGACGACCAGCAGATCGAGGCGCGGTATGTCGGCGAGGTTCGAAGCCCGCGCCAGCGTCGGCACCATGGCGAAGGCAACCTGGCCGCCCCAGGATTTCTCGGTGGCGTCGATGACCGAGGTGGCGACGCCTGGCACCACGCGCTGGAACTTGGCGCGGTTCTGCGCCGTCAGCTCGTCGCGATGGGCCAGCACGCAGGCCTTCGCGCCGTCGCCGATCATCTCGCCGGTGACCGCCGAGAGCATGATGGTCTTGCCCGCGCCGGTGGGCGCCACGCCCAGCGTGTTGCCGCGGGAGGCGAGCGCAACCACGCTGCGTTCGACGAAGGTTTTCTGGCGGGGGCGCAGGCGCATGGCCGGTCTCCCCCTTACTGCGCCCAGCTCGGCCGACCGGCGTTGCCGGGGGCGGACGCGGGCTGGCTGGGCTGGGTGGCCGTGGTGGGCTGCTGCGGGGCGTGGCCCTGCGCCGGGGCGGCGGAGACCTGCGGCGCGACCGTGCCCATCAGCGCGGCGTAGTCGCGGTGATCGGGGGTGACGGCGGCGCGGATTTCGTTCTTGTCCTCGCCGTTGGTGTCGGTGCCGATGTCGATACGGGCGATGAACTCGACGCCGTCGAGATCGCCGAAGCCGTTGATGCGGCGGCGGGCCTGCGCTTCGGGCGAGTTGTCCTTGTCCGAAACCCCGCGCGCCGAGTTCAGGATGCCGCGGATCAGGCCGCGGCCCATGTTGGCCCAGTCCGGGCCCTTCGGGCTGTAGAGGCCGATCAGCGACCAGACCTTGCGTCGGGCATAGGGCCCCTCGATCACCGTGTATTCGGCGTCGAGATAGACGGCGCCGGTGGCGGCGCGGCGCGCCCAGCCGCCGGTCCAGCCCTGCGAAGGGTCGTCGAAGCCGCCGGGGCGCAGGGTGAGGCGCACCTTGGCGAGCGTGCCCTTGGGGATGACGTTGGTGTTGGATTGGGCGGAGTTGAAGTCGTTCCAGGGTCCGGACATTGCGCGGCTCCTTATCTGTTGCAGGATGGGACGCGCAGCGGCGTCGAAGGGGAAAAGCCACCCCGGCGACCGGATCGGGACACCGGGCATGGCGAGATGCGCTCAGCCATGGTCGGGCGTCTGCGCGGGGGCGGGGTCGACTGCGGTCACCGGCGGCCAGGACAGGCGTTCGGAGGCGGGCGCTGCCGGGCGCTGGATCTTCTCCATCAGGCGGCCGAGATGTGGGGCCTCGACCCTGTCGAGGCGGCCGGAGCGGTCCTTGGCCGGATAGCCCCACGGATTCAGCGTCTGGCAGACGAAGGCCCGCTGCGGCTGGCCGTTCGCATCGGCGATGTCGGCCATGGTGATGACCTGATCGACGATGCCCGGCAGCTCGAGCCCGGTCTTCGAGCCGTCGATCTGCGGCTGGAAGACCTTGCGATTGAAGTCGTCGAGCCGCTCGTCGAGGATCCCGACGAACCAGACATGCTTGCCGCGCGTGTGCTGCAGATGGGTCAGCCAGGCGATCATCTCGCGGCCGTGCAGGCCGTAGGCGCCGCGGATGTCGGGCTTGCCGGTCTTCTCCGAAAACGCCTCGGGCTGCCCGCGGCACCACTGGAAGCAAAGCCGCCCGGCCACCGTGATCGAGTCGATGAAGACGGTCTCGTACTTCGCGATCACGGCCGGGTCGCCGTAGCGGCCGCAGACCTCGTCGAAATGCGCCTGGCTGTAGGGCTGGTCCTCGCGCAGCGCCGGATTCGGCCCGCCGATGAACACCGCGAAATCGCGGCACTCCTTCCAGGTGCGGGGCCGGAGCGTGTCGATCTCCAGCCCCTCGACCGCCAGATCCCCGGCTTCGAGATCGAGGAACAGCGTGGTGGAGGCGTTCAACGTCCAGAGCAGGCTGGTCTTGCCGATGCCGGACCGGCCGAAGATGACGCCCTTGATGCCCTTGCGTTGCGCGAGCCGTTCGTCGGCGCCGATGATGGGAAGGGCCATCACTGGCCCTCCTTCTTCATCACCGCCGTGGCGGCGCGGTCGGCGCCGATGCACCCCGCCTCGCGGGCGAGCTTGTAGAGCCGCTTCAGAGCATCGGCGCGGCGGTAGGCGGCCGTGCTCTCGCGCTCCGCCTCCACGATCGCGAAGGCGATCTCGTCGACGGTCGCCTCGACGACCGGCAGCGGCTCGCGCGGCTCGTCACCGGCGCGCCGCGGGAAGGCGATGGTTTCGGGGAGGTCTTCGAGGGCGTAGCTCGCCTTGCGAAGACGGGTGATGTCGTCCGGCTGGTCCGGCATGGCTTTTCTCCGTGAGATGAGGTGATCGAGGAGGCCCATCAGGCGGCCTCGCGGCCGTCGGGCGCGGGCTCGGCGACGTAGATCGCCAGCAGCGGCGTCCCGTCGGCATGGGCGCCGGCGTCCTCGATCTGGTAGTTGCGGTTGGGCTCGCAGACCTCGGTCAGCTCCCAGCGGCGATAGAGCCCCGGAAGACGCCTGAAATCCTCGAGCGACAGATCGGCAGTGCGGTTCATGCGTGTCTGCTTTCGGTTGGAGGGACGGCGCTCGGGGGCGCTCGAATGGGAAAAGCCACCTGCGGGACCGGATCGGGACATCGGCTCAGGGGATTTCTTCGAGGGCGTCGTGCAGCCGGCGCATGGCGCGCTGGTACCGCTTGCGGGCGGCGGCCTCGGTCAGGCCCAGCTCGACGGCGACCTCGGCCTGCGAGAAGCCCTCGATCGCCACGCGGATCACCAGCAGCGCGTCATCGCCGAGCAGCTTCCGCACGGCACCGTTCAGGCGCGCGTACCCGGTCGCGCCGATCCCGCTGTCGCCGCTGTCCGCCACCTCGTCGGGATCGGCGCTGCTGGCGAGATGTTCGCGCGCCGTGTCGCGCTGGCGCACGCGGATCATGTCGCGCTCGACGTTGCGCAGCACCGTGGCCGCGATCCAGTTGACGCGCCCAAGGTCGAGTCCGCGGACCGCCTCGGTGGTGCGCGCCAGAACATCGGACGCGACCTCGTCGGCGGTGCCGATCCTGCGCCAGATCGACCGGCGCCGGATGGCGTCGAGGCCGGGCCAGAGCGCCAGCAACAGCATGGTCAGGGCACAGTCGGACGCGGGCCCGTCGCCCTGCGCCGCCTTGACCAGCGCGGAGAGGATCAGGTTTTTCCGGGCAGAATCGCCGGGGGTGCGATGCAGCCCGTCCAGCAAAGCCGCCGGATCCCGGAACGGCGCGAGAGCAGCCTGCGTACGCCGGATGGCGTCGAAACTGCGCTGGAACTGAAGGTTGGAAGAAGATTGCATGAGGTGATCACGGATCTCGTGCCACGCGAAGGACATCGGACGCCTGCCTTGCGGCCAGGCGTCCGGCGCCTTCTCGTGGCCAGGTCAGGACGTCACGCGTCTCTGCGGTTTCAGGGAGTTGGGTGGATGCGCGCGTCAGCGCGCGGGTACGGTCGCGTGGTTCAGCGTGCCGCAGCCGCGGCATGTGGCCTGAACCGGAAAGCCGACGAGATACTCGTGCCCCCGCGCGAAACGCAGGTGCATCCGGCTGTCACGGCAAACGCCGAGCAGCTTGTCACAGCGCGTGCAGCGCCATTCCGAGTTGGAGGTGGTGGGCTTGGTCTTCGCGGCGCCGGACCAGCTCGTCGGGGCTGCCTGGCGCGAGGGAAAGGGAGTCGGCATCGGGGTGCTCCTCTGATTGAGTGAGCACCCCTAGTGACGGTCCGAATCGGAGATGGTCAGACCCCCCAAAGGGAGATCAAACGGAGATGGGCTCTTCACAAAGGGCCCAGTGGCCATGCCGGGGCGAATACAGGTACCGGTTGTTCACCTCATCCCATTCATCGCCAAACAACTGAGGCAGCTGGGAAAACCCGGCGTACTTCTTTAGAACTGCGAGCTTCACACCGCCTTCCCGATCACGGTGAGCTATGTAGAGTCGCTCGAAGAGCTTCACTTTTTTCGCGCCGGTGACGATCCGCGGATCCTGGCCGGGCATGGTGACCTGAGCGGCGTTATCGCCTTGCTTGCGGAAGTGCACTGCAGCGCCTCGCGCGGCCGGGTCGATCGCAGCCTCGTAGGACGAACGCACCGCATCCGCGTCGATCATACCGGTATCGTCATCGATGTGATCCTTGAGGCTCAGGACGACGTGACAACCGAGATAGGGGAAGCGGACGTCCTGTGGCACGAAAACGATCCCGCGAATGCGGTTGCCTTCGCCTCGGACGAGACGGTCGGACGCCTCGAGCACTTTGTCGACCGAAGTCGCGCGCACGAGGAAGATCGGTGCGTCGGCCAGCCCGATCTTTGCGACACCCAAGTGATGGAGATGCTCGGCCAGTTCGCGCACGCGGCCCTTCAGCCCCATCGGCTTGAGCAAGTCCCGCAGCGCGTCTCGTAGGTAATCGAAGCGAATTTCGTACTCGGCGACGTCCGCTGCCGGGATCGTCGATCCCGTTCCACCTTGGACCAGCGTCAGCGTTGCCTCGTCGCTCGTGCCATCACGCTCGACGTTGTGAACGACTTCGCCAAGCTCATCGTCCTCGAACAGGATGACGTCCGACCAGCCCTTGCGTGTCAGGAAGCCGGCGCCGGTCAACTCGTCGGCGGCGATTCCAAGTTCATCAAGAGATCGGCCGGACGCCTTTTCGTTGGCGAAATCGTATAGCGACAGCAGCTGTGGAAGTTTCTCCTTGCGCTGCGGCTTCGAAAGGTCGCCGATGCGTTCCATCACGCCCCAAGCTTCAAGGAGATCATATCCCAGCTCTCGCTTGGCGGGGTCCCGCTCGCTCTGAATGTTCGACTTGTTCCTGCCGAAGACGTCGAACTGCAAGATGGCCTTGCGCTCGCGCCCATCCACATGCTCGATCCGGAAGCGGACCTTCGTGACATAACCGCCGCCCGCTTTCGGAATGATTGCCCCGAAAACGCTGCGGGCGATTGCGTCTATGTCGTCCTCCGGGGCGACACTGAGGGTCACCTTCCGAGACCAATCACCCAGCGCGACCTGAACTTCGATTATGCCGGCCTTCTTGACCCGATGGGCTTCTTCATCGGGTATCGGCAGCTTGAGTGAGTTCCGGAAGCGCGACAGATTGTAGGTCTTCTGGGTGAGGGGCTTGTTTGAAATGTCGTGCTTCAGAGTATCTGCGGCGAACAGGTTGGCGACGATCTTGCGTTCCACCCTGTCGCGCGAACACACCTCGATCCGTCGCCGGGCATGTGAATAGACCAGCAGCATCTCATCAGGTGGGCGGAAATAGAGCAGCTTCGTCGACTTATCCGGCTGGACGGTCTTTTGGCTCGCGTAGGCGCCGAAAAAGGTGACAGCCAGCAGTACATCCTGACTTTCACCGTTTTCGGCGGGCAGGTCGACAGCCTCCACCTTGCAACCATCTTCATGCTGCAGGCGCTCCGCGATTTCCGTAGAGAGCGCATCATGGTCGACACCCGCGGCAGCGAGGGGAATCGAAGCATCTATCGACCACGCCTCGTAAAGCGTTCCGTGCTCGCGGTAGACCCGCACCTGCATTGCGCGCTCAGCGGCCTCGAACAGCGCAATGGCATGGAGGTAGGCCCAAAGGCTCCTGGCGACCTCATCGCGCTGCGCCTTCAACCCTTCCTTCGCAGCGAACCGTGGGTCTTCGGCGAGCCGACGCAGCATCGCATCTGGCGTCTTGTCGGTCATCAGCATGACGCGACGGGCCTCGATCTCTATCAGGTTAATTCGGTCGCTCTTCAGAGCCTTCAGAGCTTCCGCCATTTTTTCGCTACGGATCTGATCTTCAGCATCTGCGGGCACAGCGGCCATTGCATCGCTCAGAAATACCGAAAACTGGGAGTGCGAAAGAAACTCGCTGATCAAATGGATTGGGGATTCAATAAACAGGCGCGAAAGCTCCGGCGCCCCGCGAAACAATGACCTAGCCACCTTGCCCTCCTACTTGCTGTCCTCACTACACTTTGCGGAGCGCCAGTCTGACGATTCAATCGAACAAAACAAGACCGAAGCGCAACCGGAAGCGGCAGCGGCACCCACCATGATCGTTTCTGGAGCGATGTCCCGATCCCGTGCGGCAGATGGCTTTTTACGGATGAAGCCACTGCTGAACGGACTCGCCCCGCATGAAACGTCCCAATCCGCTCCCGTCCGACCAGATGACCGCCGCCGAGCGCCGCGCCGAACTGTGCGGTCTGCTGGCGCTCGGTCTGGTTCGGCTGCTCGGGCAAGATATGCGCGAAGTATCTGACAATACTGGAGAACGTTGCCTACACTATCCCGACGACCAATGCCGTCATGCAACTCCAACTCACCGGAGAAACGCATGAACAAGCCCGATCCCATCCCCGCGCGCCTGGCCGCACTGAAATCCATGTCCGTCACCCAGTTGAAGTCGGAGTGGCAGACGATCTTCGACACAGCGGCGCCGAACAACAGCCGAGCGTTCCTCGAGAGCCGGTTGGCCTACCGCATCCAAGAACTCACGTATGGCGGTCCTGATCGCGAAACCCGGCGCATGCTGGACCTGCTGGCTGACGAGGTCGGCGGCACCCTGACACGCAAGAGCCAGATCGCCGATCCTCGCAATCCCGTGGTCGGCACGAGGCTGATCCGCGAATGGAACGGGGTCGAGCACACGATCACGGTCTTGCGGGACGGGTTCGAGTGGCAGGGGCGACCCTACAAATCCTTGTCTGCGATTGCGCGGGCGATCACCGGGACGCGCTGGAATGGCTACCGCTTTTTCGGGTTGCGCGAACGAAAGCGGGGGAATGATTGATGGATCAACGCGCAACTCCAATTCGCCGCCAGCGCTGCGCTATCTACACGCGCAAATCCTCCGAGGAAGGGCTGGAGCAGGAATTCAACAGCCTGCACGCCCAGCGAGACGCCTGCGAGGCCTACATCGCCAGCCAGCGCTCCGAGGGCTGGGTGCTGGTCCGCGATCAGTATGACGACGGCGGCATCTCGGGCGGGACGCTCGAACGGCCCGGCCTCAAGCAGCTTCTGGCCGACATCGAGGACGGCCTGATCGATGTGGTGGTCGTCTACAAGATCGACCGCCTGTCGCGGTCGCTGATGGACTTCTCGAAGCTGGTCGAGGTGTTCGACCGGAACGGCGTGACCTTCGTGTCGGTGACGCAGTCCTTCAACACGACGACGTCCATGGGGCGGCTGACGCTGAACATCCTGCTCAGCTTCGCCCAGTTCGAGCGTGAGGTCACAGCCGAGCGCATCCGTGACAAGGTCCGCGCCTCCCGCATGAAGGGGATGTGGATGGGCGGCTATGTCCCGCTCGGGTACGATGTAAAGGACCGCAAACTCGTGGTGAACGAGGAAGAGGCCGCCACCGTGCGGGGCATCTTCGAACGGTTCGTCGAGGTCGGGTCAGCGACCGTGCTGGCCCGCGAACTGCGCCGCAAGGGGCTCCGCAACAAGCAGGGTACGTTGGTCGACAAGGGATACCTCTACAGGGTGCTGGTGAACCGCGTCTATCGCGGCGATGCGGTCCACAAGGGCAAGGCCTATCCCGGCGAGCATCAGGCCATCATCAATGAGCGGCTGTGGGATCAGGTCCATGCCATCTTTCGGGAAAGCCCGCGAAAACGGGCCAACAACAGTCGCGCGCAAGCGCCTGCGTTGCTCAAGGGGCTGATCTTCACGGCCACGGGCGCCGCCATGACTCCGAGCAGCACGAAGAAGGGCGCGCGGCGATACCGGTACTACGTCTCGATGGACGTCATCAAAAATCGCGAACCCAGCGATGAGAGCATCCCGCGCCGCCTTCCTGCCGACCTCGTCGAAGCGGCCGTGGTGACCGAGTTGCGGCGGGTGATGCGCGCCCCGTCGATCACGGCGCAGGTCATCGCCCACTTGGTGCGCGAGGGTCACGCCTTCGCCGAGGCCGACGTGATCTCCGCGCTGCAGACGTTCGATGACGTCTGGGGCCAGCTGTTCCCTGCAGAGCAGACCCGGATCGTGCAGTTGCTGGTGCGCCGGGTCACCGTGACGTCCGAGGGGCTGGTGATCGATGTCCGGACCGACGGCGTCTCGGGCGTCATGCGCGACATGATGGCCCCACGAAAGAAGGTGGCGGCGGAATGATGAAACACGACGAGTCCATCCAGATCTTCGTGCCGCTCAAGGTTCGCAAGCAGAACGGGCGGCCGAAGATCATGCCGCCCGCCACCTATCTGCCCAGCGAAGACCGGACGCAGGATCCGCATATCCTGCGCGCCATCGGCCGGGCGTGGGGCTGGCGGCGACGCATGGAGGCTGGCGAGTTCAACACGGTCACCGATCTGGCGAAAGCCGTGGGGCTGGCCGAACGCCATGTCAGCCGACAACTGCGGCTCGCCTATCTCGCGCCGGGGGTCGTCAAGCGCTTGGTTTACAAGCGCGAGGTGCCCGCCGTGACCCTGTTGAAACTGACCGATGTCGCGGCCTTGCCGTGGCACGAACAGCCGGAGCGGGTGTTCGACTGACCCTCAGTGAAAGCTCGCCTGAAACGTCGTCGCAGTCAGCGACACATGCGCGTCCAGCGGCGGGTGCAGCTCGAACGCCTTCGGCTCGCGTGAGAAGTTCCACAGCCGGAACAGGCGCCATTCCGACCGTCGCTCCTCGGCCACGGCCAGCTCGTTGCGGGTGACATGGAAGGGCGTGCGCTCCCATCCGTTCGTCGTCTTGACCTCGATTAGCCGGGGCAGACCGTCCGGGGCGAAACTCGCGATGTCGTAGCCCGCCCCGTCGCCATCCTCCTCCGACACCCACCGCACCTTGCGCGCCAGATCGTCCCGTCCTGCCGTCCGCAATGCCGCGCGCTCATGCGCCAGCACGCGCTCCTCGCCCGCGCGACCAAGGGCCCGGTTGCGCTCGTCCCGGCCCGCCACGTCGAACTTGCGGGCGATGTGCAGCATCTGGTCCAGTTCCTGCGGAGGCGGCTGGTTCGACAACGTCGGCGGCGGCCCGATCCAGATCTGCACCGCCTCGCGTAGGCCAGCGCCGGGTTGCAGCCCAGGTTGGCGCCCGAGCCAGGCCGGGTTCAGCGCCAGCCACCGCGCCACGGCATCCACCAAGGTCATCTGGAAGTTGAACGCGGGCTTGTAGCCGGGGATCCAATCCTCGCCGAGCCCCTTCAGCACCGCGCTGATGTTCTGGTGCTTGAACTCGACGGACCCCTCGGACCGGTCGTTCAGCAGCGGCAGCAGCGCGCGGCGATGCTCGGCCTTGCTGTAGCGGCGCGCAGAGATGTCGTCGGCCAGCATCGCGAAGTAATCCGCGACGATCAGGTCATTCTCTTCATCCGTCCAGGGACCATTCGACATTGCGCCAGGCTATGGGCACGAAGTGTGTTTGTCATCAGAGACTTCCGGCAGGGCCTTGGCTCGCTTCGGACGCTTCCGCCGGACTTGGGGATCGGCCGCCACGGAGCCGTCCTTCTGGCCGCCCTGCGCCTTCGTGTCCGTCTCCGTCACCGGATTAGCTCGCGAACGGGACGACCCCATGAACGCAGCAACCTATTGTGTTTGCGAAGATGTTTCTCGCCGTCCTGTGGCCATCGAGGGGCGCTCAAAAAGAGACGCAGGCCATTCGGAGACCCATTCCGCGTCAAGCGCCCAGTCTCCGAAGGGCGGGTGGCCCCGCCAACGCCCTTTGAAGCAAAAAGAAAAAAGGCCGCGATGGGGGCCCATAGTCGGATTCGGCATTTGAATGTGGCGGATGGGGTGGGATTCGAACCCACGGTAGGCTTTCACCTACGCTGGTTTTCAAGACCAGAGCCTTAAACCACTCGGCCACCCATCCGGCAGGCGTGGTGCTAGCGCGCTTGTGCAGGCGGTGCAAGATGTCTTGGCAAGGTTTGGGGTGGACATTCAACGGGTCCGCGCGCATTTGTGCACATGTGAAGCGTAATGACGGAGCCCGGATCATGCCCACCGCCCCTACCCTTGGCAACTGGATCGGCCTTTGCGCGCTGGGGTTGATCTGGGGGGCCTCGTTTCTGGGGGTGGCATTGGCGCTGGACGGGTTCGGGCCGGTCAGCATTGCGGCGGGGCGCATTGCCCTTGGCGCGGTGACGCTTGCAGCGGTGGCATTGATCGCACGCATTCCCTTGCCGCGCGATCCGCGCATTTGGACGTTCACGGCCGCCATGGCAATCTTGTCGAATGCGCTGCCATTTTTCCTGCTCAGCTGGTCGCAACAGCATGTTACATCGGGCTTTGCGGGCATCACCATGGCCGCGATCCCGCTTTTCGTGATCGGGCTGGCACATGTCTTTGTGCAAGGCGAGCGGCTGAGCGTGCAAAAGGCCATCGGGTTCGCCACCGGGCTTGTCGGTGTGGCCGTCTTGATCGGGCCGGGGGTGCTGACGACAACAGGCTCGGCACTGGAAAGCGTGGCGCGGCTTGGCTGCCTTGGCGCGTCACTCAGCTACGCTTTGGGGGCGATCGTGACGCGGCGGTGTCCGCCCGTGCATCCGGTGGCCTTCGGTGTGCTGGCGCTTGGCATAGCCAGCGTCGTGATGGTGCCCTTGGCCGTGGCGGTAGAGGGGCTTCCCCCTGCCCCGCCGCTGCACGCCTGGGGCGCGCTGGTCTATCTGGGCCTGTTGCCGACGGGGCTTGCAACGCTCATTCTGGTCGGCATCATCCGTAGCGCGGGCCCCAGCTTTCTGTCGCAGGTGAATTACCATGTTCCGGTCTGGTCGGTGATCCTTGGTGTGGTGGTCCTGTCAGAGGAACTGCCGGGGCGGTTCATTCTGGCGCTGGCCATTATCATCGGCGGCCTTATGGTCAGCCGCCGCAAACCGGTTCAGGCGGCCCCCACACCGTGATAGACTGCGCCCATGTGCGGACGCTTTGCCCTGACCCTGCCCGATGATGCGGTCGCGCGCGTGTTCAGCGCGCGGCTGGCCAATGACAGCGCCACGGCTCGGGGCCAGAACATCTGCCCGACGCAACCGGTCTTGACCATTCTCAGCCGTGACGGGGCGCGCCATGCCGGTCCCATGCGTTGGGGGTTTCTGCCGCATTGGTATGCGTCCGAAACCGATGGCCCGCTGCTGATAAACGCCCGCGCCGAAACCATCGCGCAAAAGCCCGCTTTTGCGGCGGCGGTGCGGGCGCGGCGCTGTCTGATCCCGGCCAGCGGGTTCTATGAATGGACCAAGGATGACAGCGGCGCGCGGTTGCCTTGGTATATCCACCCGGCCAAGGGCGATCTTCTGGCCTTTGCCGGAGTTTGGCAAAGCTGGCCACACGGCGATACGCGGATCGCGACCTGCGCGATTGTCACCTGTGCAGCGAATGCAGCCTTTTCACCGATTCTGTGGAAAAACAGACGTTTGCGAGCGCAGAAATAGTCGTTCCAAACCGGGCGCGCGCGCCTTTCCTGTCAGGCTTTGCGCATTTGCTGCGGCGCAGGAAAGATCTTGGCTAATTTGCGGA
>NZ_UIHC01000054.1 GCF_900499075.1 Roseinatronobacter ekhonensis
GCGCTCGACAAACGCACCCCAGACGCGGCATACTTCGAGCAAGCAGAGATACGAAAAGCGGCATGAACATAAATCTGATGCATCTTAGACAAGCCGCAAACCTGTCCTAAAAAGCAGGACCACTTCACGCCTGAGCAAGAAAGGCGGACGCATTCTGCGCACGAACCTCGATTCGGATGCCGAAAACCATCTTCGCAACCACTTCGACACCAAACACGCCGAGATGTCCGAGAAACTCTCAAGGGAATAATGCGCAAACAAGGCGGGCACCAGTTTTGTCAAATGAACTACCCACGCTTTGATCGAAAGCTCAATGGCATGACTTTTCGATCAAACCACAAAACGACGATCAGCTGGCTCGCGTATGCTTCTTGTCGCGTCCTTGTTCGTGCTTCTGGCGACCTTCGCCTTGCATGTCAGTTGACGGCATGTGCCCGATCCGACACGTACGCGCTTAATTTTCGCCTAGAACCGCTTAATGTGGTCTTATGTTGATTTATTTGCCGCAGCCTTTGCGCTGCAACCTAGTCTCGAGATGCACATATTTTGCACATAGGCGCCCGTTGTCATCATTAAAACTATGGCGAAACTGTCCACTCATCCACGGGGAGCTTCTCTTGTCGAACCGGACATTCACCGTCTCCGCCGGGATTCAGGCGGCGGGCCTTGTGATGGTGATCTGGGTCACGTCGCAGTGGCCGCCCTCGAACGCCCCGGCGCAAGAGGTGAGGTACAGATTCCACATCCGCCGGAATCGGTCATCGAAGCCCAGCCGCGAGATTTCCTCCCAGTGCTCGTTGAAGCTGTCATGCCAACGCCGCAGTGTCTGGCTGTAGCTGTCGCCGAACTCGATCGAACCGCTGACCTGCAACCCGGCACGGCGCACTTCGTCGCGCAGCGCGTTGGGCGACGGCAACATCCCGCCGGGAAAGATGTGTTTCTGGATGAAATCCACGCCCTTGCGGTAGGTCTCAAAGCGCTCGTCCTGCACTGTGATGATCTGCAAGGTGGCGTTGCTGCCCGGTTTCAAGCGGTCGCGAACGACCTGAAAGTAGGTCGGCCAGTATTTCTCGCCGACTGCCTCGAACATCTCGATGCTGGCGATGCCATCGTAAACCCCGCGTTCATCGCGATAGTCCTGCATCCTGATTTCGACGCGATCCTGCAACCTCTTGGCCCGGATCCTTTCCACCGCGTAGTCGTGCTGCTCTTGCGAGATCGTCAGTCCGGTCACGTGCAATCCACGCTCCGCCGCGACATATTCCGCGAAACCGCCCCAGCCGCAGCCGATTTCCAGCACATGATCGCCAGGCTGCACGCCCATCTGGTCCACCATGCTTTCGTATTTTTGATGCTGTGCCTGTTCCAACGGCTCCTGCCCGCCTCGAAAGAGGGCTGCCGAATAGGTCATCGTCTCATCCAGCCAAAGCCGGTAGAAATCGTTGCCGAGGTCGTAATGCGCAGCGATGTTCTTACGTGCTTGCCGCTTTGAGTTCCCACGCAGCCTGTGCCGCAGGTTCTCGAAGGCGCGCACCAGCGCCATGCCGGAAAAGCCATCGTAAAGCGCGTCGTTGCTGACACGCAGGAGGTCCATGAATGCCTGCAGGTTCGGCGTGGCCCACCAGCCATCCATGTAAGCCTCGGAAAAGCCCAGATCGCCCTCGCGGATCAGGCGCGCGAACAGATCGGGGTTGCGCACCTCGATCATTGCCACCGGACCCGGGTGGCGGCCTTCGGCGCTAAAGACGCGACCATCGCTCAGCACGAAATCGAGCCGCCCGTTCTCCAGTGACTGCGCCACGTTGAACACCTGCGCGAAGTAGCGCGGCAAGTCGGTCTGGTTTTTTACACAGGTCAGCATCATGATCCCATCCCGCAGTCCATTTAACTTGCGGCCCCATGCTTGGCGTCAGGGATGTAGTGACGGGCCATCCGCACCTCGAACGCCGCGTCCACAGGAACGGAAGGGTCATAGGTTGGGCTGTCCATGACAGTTTTCCGATCAACATCCAGATTGACCAAACTCTCTGCCCATGACACGTCCTTGGCAGAGCGTGGCGAAATCAGGACGTGTTTGCCCGGCCACCAGTTCTTTGTATCCACGGTCAGGAAATGAATCGTCCAGTCTGTATCGTCGATCAGAAAACCATCGACATGACCGATGGTGCCATCGGTGGCCTGCAGATTATAGCCGGTCACGGCATCGATGCTGCGAAGATGGGGTTCATCGCCCTGATGCCGCCTGGCGTCAAGCGCGTCCTGACGCCGTCGTGAATCAGCGTAATGCGTCTCTGACATGCCCGCCGTCCAGCCGCCATAGCCGCCCATGTAGAAGCCGTTTCCCCAATAGGGACTCAAGTTGTAGTAGCTATACATGCGTTCTTCGTGCTGCCGCGACATAGGTTTATGCGTGTCGATGGCCGGGCTGTCCTTGACCGATGCCATTGTCAGGCGGACCGGAAAACTGCGGGCGGACGTATCCGGGTGACCCAGAACCGAAACCGGCAGCAGCACCTTGCGCCCAGACAGCCAAGTGCCTGTGTCGACGACGATCCAGCGGAGTGTCCAGCTTTCGTCATCGAACAGGAAATCCGTCACGGTGCCGATGCTGCCGTCGGTCGCGGTGATCTTGAAAATCTTGAGAGTCGAAGCCTCTATTAACATTGGGTGTTTTCCTTTTTTCTGACCAAGTTTGGCGCGCCTACGGCCGCAGCCGGTTTTGCGTCGTAGTGTTCGCCGCGTAAGGCGGGTTCGGAACCTGCACACAGCAAACATTTCTTCGGTAGCCGTATGTCGTGGCCTTGCGATCAAGACCGATGTCTCAGGCACATAATCGCGTGCTGCGGTGCGCCGCGCACTGATCCGTGTCAGTTCGCCCGGAGTTGCGATGGCTTATGCTTGGCTGTGTCGGTGGCCTTGGACCACTACCCTAGCAGATAGGAATGCAATGAACCGAATCGTGTATATCGTCGGCCTCGTGGTCATCGTCTTGGTCATTCTGGGCTTTTTTGGCCTGCGCTGAGCGCACAGACGCGGCAAAGCATCCCCAACTGATTAACTTGGGATGACTCCACGGATCCGATTCCCATCGCGGTTACAGGTGCTTCATCCTTCATCTATCGGCCAAAAAGAGAGATATGTCCCATGAGTACAATTCTGATTATCATTGTCCTTCTGTTGCTGTTCGGCGGCGGCGGCGGTTACTACAGTTACAACCGCTATGGCACGCGGGGTCTTGGTGGTGTCCTCGGCTCAGTGATCGTCATCCTGATTCTCCTCTGGTTATTGGGTGTGCTCGCTTAATGCGCCCAAGATTGGCTGCGGCGACCGTTTGATTGATCGGACAATGTCGGACTAATGGGATCCCAATCAGTTTGGCTAGATTTATCGTTGCTGGTGACCTGATCTGGATCAGTACACGGATTGAACGAGCGACTTACCGTCCGGGGCAGAATGGCGGCATTTGGAATGCTTCCCCCTCGGAGGACCCAAGTTTCCCAGTGCCTCGCTCACTCAACAGCAAAAGCAACGGAAGACGAAAGCGTGACGATCCTGTGTGGGGATCGCGCCCGGCTACGATATTTTTTCTGAATTGAGGACCGCCCTTGACACATGGTGCCGATGCTGCAACTCCGGCAAAAATACCGTTTTCTGGCTGGAAGGACGTGGTCTTTCGCGTCAAGGACCAAGTCGCAAAGGACCGCGTGGGCCTGCTTGCCGCCGGAGTGGCATTTTATGGTCTGCTGGCCCTTTTTCCGGCCATCACCGCCGTCATTGCCATTAGCGGCCTATTGATCGAGCCGAGCCGGATCGTCGCACAACTCAACGGTTTTTCGGGGCTGATGCCGGAAGAAGTGATCACCATCATAACCAAGCAGGCCACATCTGTCGCCGGTTCGCGCCAGGGCGGGCTGGGGTTTACCGCCATCCTTGGCCTGCTGATTGCCTTCTACTCGGCGTCCAAGGGCACTGCGAGCCTGATACAAGGGCTCAATGTCGCCTATGACGAAGAAGAAACACGCGGGTTCATCGAGCGGGTGCTGGTGACTTTCGCTCTGACACTGATGCTGATCGCCGGGCTGATCTGCGGGCTTACCGCGACCTTGGCTGTGCCGGTCATTCTGGCTTTCGTGGATATGGGATCGGCCGTCGCGATGCTAGTCAACGCCGCCCTTTGGCTCGGGTTGATCTCGTTGACGATTGTCGGGCTATCCGTTCTCTATCGTTTTGCACCTTCGCGCGACACACCGGAGTGGCAATGGACGTCGGTCGGCGCGGTTGTGGGATGCCTTGTCTGGATCGCGGCATCGGCCAGTTTTGCGTTCTTTGTTAGCAAATTCAGTTACTATAACCAGAGCCTCGGCGCCTTGGCCGGCGTTGTCGTTCTGCTGATGTGGTTCTGGATTTCAGCCTATATTATCCTCATGGGCGCGGAATTGAACGCCGAGCTTGAGGCGCAGGCCCGTGCCGGCACGGCCGTCGGGATTGACGACGAGACTGGTCCGCGTGGCACCGCAAAAGCCGACAAGCCGAGTGCGCTCGCAGACACATGACACTCCAATCAATTTTCATATCAAGAGAGAGATTTTATGTGCTGGAGTGGTGAAGCGTCGGCTGTACTGGCCGTTGTAGGTATAGGGACAACTGCTTACGCAGCTTACAAGAAAGAACCGGCACCCTTGTGGATGGCCTTGGGCTATTTCTCGTCAATGGAGCTTTTGCAGGCGTTTACCTACTCGGTCATTGATGAATGCGCCCTGCCCTCAAATCAGATCGCCACCCTGCTGAGCTATCTGCACATCGTGTTCCAGCCCTTCTTCATCAACATGATTTCCATGTATTTTATCCCAAGCCACGTGCGTGAGAAAATTCAGTGGCCGGTTTATGCAGTCTGTTTTGTTTCGGCCATAATCATGCTTCTACAGCTTTATCCGTTCGAATGGGCAGGGTCGTGTCCACTGGGAGAGGTCATGTGCGCAGAGCGACTGTGTTCCGTGTCCGGAGACTGGCATATCGCCTGGGAAGTGCCGGCAAACGGTATGCTGAACTTCATAACAGTCGATACATGGGCATCCTTCCTTACCGCATACCCCAGTTATTTCGTCGCGGCATTTTTGATGCCCCTTCTCTATGGGTCTTGGCGGCTTACGGTGTACCACTTCCTAATCGGCCCACGATTGGCCATGCTCCTGACCAGCAACCCCAATGAAGTGGCCGCAATCTGGTGCCTGCTATCCATAGGCATCCTGCTGCTTGTCGTCAAAACACCGATAAGACAGTTCATGTTTGTGAAATCCTGGTGGTTGTGGCCGAAACAAATCGTCCGAAAGCGAAGCGACGTATGATCAGCTCTTTTTTGCCCGGAAGGGCATAGGCTGCACGGCGGCGCCTTGCAGGTGCTCGGCACCGAGCGAAACTGCCTCAAAATTATGACCGCACGGACTAACCTGCGTCTGTGCGCACGGACTGGGAACCCATCAAGCTCCAACATGATCGTCAGGACACTTCGCGTGTGCGTCTGATGAAACTCACCTGACGCAGGCGTCAAAGGTCTCTTCTTATCCGCCTTGAACCGTGGACAGTCACAACGCCCCCGTCCGCAAAATTTTGGGGCCGGGGCGTCTTCTTACATAGCCAATACCGGCTTACTCACAGGGGTTCCTATGCCAATGGTTTCAAATACCAGCGATCGTCTCTCCGTCCTGGAAAATTTTGGATCGGACCCCGGCTCTCTCAGTGCTAACACCTATGTTCCGAAGAAATTCCCGAAAAACGGGCCGCTCGTCGTCGTACTGCATGGCAACACCCAGTCACCTGAAAGCTACGATATCGGATCAGGCTGGTCCACTCTCGCCGACGAATGCGGCATGGCGCTCCTGTTTCCGGGGCAAAGACTGACCAACAACCTCATCGGGAGCTTCAACTGGTTTGAGGCCGGCGACAGCCAACGTGGCTGCGGCGAGCCGCTGTCTATTCGTCAGATGATCAAACAGGTCGTTGATGATCATGCTGTCGACCCGTCGCGTGTCTTCATTACAGGAATGTCCTCTGGCGGTGCCATGACATCCGTGATGCTTGCGACCTATCCGGAAGTGTTCGCGGGAGGGGCGATCATCGCGGGGCTGCCCTATGGGACCGCGAACAACATGATGGAGGCGGCCATTTGCATGAATGGCTATAGTAGTCCGTCGGACAGCAAGCTTGACGCGCTCGTGCGCGGAGCCTCGAAATTCACGGGTCCATGGCCGACGATCTCGGTCTGGCATGGCGACAGCGATACGACCGTCGACAGTTCCAATGCCGGTTCTATCGTCCGGCAGTGGCAGAAGATCCACAAGGTCGAAGGCCCGCCGACACGTGTGGAGACGGTCAACAGCTTTCCCCGGAAGATCTGGTGCGACGCAGACGGGCGGGTGGTGATCGAGGAATACATTATCGAGGCAATGGGCCACGGCACGCCGATCAGTGCCGAGGGCGACGAAGGCCTCGGGGAAGCAGGCGAATATATGCTGGAAGTCGGCATTTCCTCGACCCGCCACATAGCGGATTTCTGGGGTTTGACGCGGTCCGGGGCCGCGAACCGGGCGGAACCGAAAACGGCAGCCTAGGTCAGCGCGATCGGCGGCACCGTACGCAAGACGCATCCCGAGGGGACGCGTATCTTCGTGCGCCCGGAACCGAGACCGCAAGACTCCGCAGCCCCGCAAGTCTCGATCAGGTGCAACTTCGCGTCCGAGGCTCGCAAGGATACGCTCCGATTCAGGGCTTCTTCCCGCCGCTCACCTGTAAATCCAAAAGAACTTTGCGGTCAAAGGCATGAACTGTCGGCCCCCCGCTTTCGCGTAGCACCTGTTCACGCAAGTCGGATACGGCGATACGCGCGGCCAACGGAAAAGACTTTTCCAACGTTGCGAGGGTTTCAGCAAGCCTGGTGACGATATCCGCGTCGGTCATCCCGTATCGTGCAATCGCCGCGAAGGCCCGGCAGGTTATATCGCCCAGATCAAAGACTTCCGTCAGGACACGCAACTGGCCGCTCTGATCGAACCGCATTGGCGAGGGAATGTCCCGGTCGGCCAATCGGCCAAGAACCTGCCCCAGCCGGTCGATGCAGTAGAGCGCCGTAGTGGGGTCGTTGATGCCGGGCGACAATGATCGTTGTGCCAGTTCCACGATGCGGCGGATGGCGAAATCCAGATCCTGATAGGGTGTCCGATCCCCTCCGATGACGACCGCACCGCGCAGTTTCTCCTCCATTTTGTCCGAAACCCAGGCCTTCGGATAGGCTGTAATCAAGCACGCGCCTTGTGTGACGAACACGCCGGGGCGCGCGGCGATCCGCAGAACAAGATCATTCTTGGCGGCAATCCGCATCAGCACGTCACCGCCGATACTCTGGACGTACCCATCTGAATCGGCCGAGATTTGCCTGCTGTCAGTATCGAAATCGTCAGGAAGAGGCTGCCTAGCCGCTTCGTCTGACGGCCCATGGCCAAGCCGTTCGGGAAAGACATGGTCAACGGCGGCGCAGCCCTCGACGGCGAGTTTTTCCAGCAGTGTTTCGACCCGGATCGACGTCGCGATGTGATGGATGAAGTAAAGCAGGACAGCGACGCTTGCCGCGGCCATCAACACACCAAACCCAACCGCCAGATGGGGGACGAAGCTGTCGAAGCTGGCGCCCTCCGTGCCCCTCACCGACCTAAGCACGAACAGGCAATATAGAAAGGTCGCGATGAACGTTCCCAGGACGATCTGGTTGCTGCGATCCCGCATGAAGTTGCCAAGCGTCCGCGGACCAAACTGCGAGGAGGCAAGCTGCAACGACAGCATCGTGATCGAAAAGATCAGGCTGGCCACCGTGATCATGGAGCTCGCGATCACCGACAGCGTCGCACGGGCCCCTTCAGGTCCGAACGTATAAAGCGCGCTCGGATTGTCCGTCTGGGCGACATCTCGCAGGGCATCGACCTCGATCAGCACAAAAGAAAGAGCGACCGCTGACACGGCCATGACAGCGGGCACAAACCAGAAGCTGGAGTTGAGCCGTCCCCAGAACGCTGTGACGCGGGTTATCGAAAATGAGGCCGCCATGACCATCTCCTTGCTTTAAAATTATAAATCGGGGCTGACAGCGCAGCCGGTTTCCGTCAAAAAGCTTTCCCTGATCCAGGGTCCTGCGGTTTGGACCGCAAACACTCATCAACGGTCAACTTCGCACGACCCGCTTGATCACGGCACGCAGGCTCAGCCCCTGCACGATCAGGGTGAACACAACCACGGCATATGTCGCAGCCAGCAACGCGGATTTCTCTTCGACCTCGGGCAGCGAAAGCGCCAGCGCCACTGAGATTCCACCCCGCAAGCCGCCCCAGGTCAGTACTGGAATCGTTCCGCGCCCGAACTTGCGGAACAGGCCCAGGAGTAGGACCGGACCGCTGACGGCAGCCAGCCGCGCGACCAGCACCAGCGGGACCGCCAGCATCATCAGCCAGCCGAAGGCAGGCTCGAACCGCAGCACCAGAACCTCCAGTCCGATCAGCAGGAACAAGACCGAATTCAGCATTTCATCGATCAAGGTCCAGAAGCCGAAAAGGTATCGCTGGGTTTCTTCGCTCAGCGCGTCGCGCGGCCCCCTGCTTCCAACCAGCAACCCCGCGACGACAACCGCCAGTGGACCGCTCACAACCAGTCTGGATGCAATCGCATAGGTGCCAACGACAAGCGCCAGCGAGATCAGCACCTCGATCGAATAGTCGTCGATGGCGCGCATGGCGCGGTAAGCGCCATAGCCCGTCACAGCGCCGAGGGCCGCACCTCCCAGAGCCTCGACCACGAACATCTGACCCACCTGAAAGGCGTCAAAACCGTCACCTTGAGCGGCGTGGACAAGGACGGCGAACAGCACTACGCCCACACCGTCGTTGAAGAGGGTCTCACCTGTCATCAATATTTTAAGGTCCGCGGGGACCTTTACCTCTTTCAACGTGGCAAGAACAGCGACCGGGTCCGTTGGACTGATCAACGCCCCGAACACCAGTGCCCAAGGCAGTGATATAGCGACACCCAACAAGTCGGCTGCCGCCCAGACGACGCATCCAATGATCGCGGTAGACACTACAACACCCAAACTCGCCATCGTGCCAATGGTCAGGGCACGGCTGCGAAGGCTGACCACGTCGACATGCAACGCGCCTGCGAACAAAAGGAATGCGAGCATGCCCTCAAGAACGGTTTGTTGGAAATGGACTTGGCGCAGAAGGGCTGTCAGACCTTCATAATTGAACAATCCCGGCATCGCAGCCTCGGCTCCGATGACCACCAGCGACGCGCCAAGCCCCATAACAAGCAGGCCGATGGTATGCGGCAAGAACGCCAGTCGGAAATTGACCCAACTGAACGTAGCGGTCAGTACCAGCAGGATTGCGATAAGCTCAAACTGCGACATCGCGTTCACCACTGGCAACTGTTGCGCAGGACCACGTGCGCGCGACGGACGGCGTCGACCGTCACAGGGTCAAAGGGACCAACCCCCACATCAGTCGACACCATATTCCACCATTTTCTCCAGACCTGCCGTCAGGAACTCTCCAGCTTCCGGCTGGCCGAGCAAATAGCGGCTCACCAGCCCCTCGTGCTGTTGTCGCGCAAGCGCTTTGGTCTGCTCCCAGGCTTCGGGTTCAGCATCGCCACGGCCGATCCAGAACAGCGCGACCAGCGCGTCCTTCTGTTCGTCGTTCATGCTTTCGATCTCTTGGGTGATCTCGTCCCGGCTCAGATCACCCCCAGTTTCCTGAAGGGTCACGGCCACCTCGTCATCCGAAGCATTGCCGCCAAGGTCAGAAATATCCGTCCCTTCCTTCGCCATCACGGCGTTGAACCGCAACACCAGTTCTTCGATCCGGGTATCATTAAAGGGCAGCGCAGCCATCGGTATCTCCTGTTCAATAGCCTTCAGGATAACACGCGGACCAGACACGGCACTGATATCGATCATGCCGCCCTGCCCGCATTTTCTCTGGCAGCGCTCTCAAAGATGGCTAGCCGGGGCGACAGGCGATGGAAACTGCCAGATAGTGGGCATGGCAGACGCAGCCCCCCAACCTTGCTGATCTGTTTTCTGCCTACTGATCTGGATCAATACATCGGTTGCACCCCTGAATTAAAGTTCAAGGAATGACTGCGGCGTCCGAAATTCCTGTCAGCCAAGTGTATTGGGTTTCGTGATGCACTAGGCGCTCGGGCCAGCCAAAGACCAATGGATCCTGCAATTCCGTTGGTAATCGTCGCGCTGTCCAGCGCGAGGGCAAGTCGCAAAACAAGAGATATCCGAAGGATCAAAGACATGAAGAAAAATAAGAAGCCATCCACGCCGTCAGTATCCTCCGCAGAGACCGATCCTGCCGGAAAGCCTGCGGCGAAGAAACAAGCGCAAGACAGTCCCCCTACGCCCAACGACCTTGACCAAGGGGTCGACAGGCCCGGCTTTGATCTGGGCGGGTCTTCTGGCGATACACATGCCGGCACGGGTTTGGGCCTTGGCGAAGATGCGTTCGACAAACCGGGCGACAGACGGCTTCCGGGGCGGCGGCTTGACAACGATCTGACGATACCGCGATGGAGTGGGCCCAAAGGCCGTGACACGGCCGCACCTGACAAGAAGACCGCAGACGCGAAAACCCCATCCACGCCAGAGATAAAAAAAGCACGCTGACGGGGCGACGCTCCGATGCCCAGCCGGAGCGAACGATCCTCTCCTGGGCGTTGCCAGTTCTGTCGCTTCGTCGAACTGAGGCATCGAACAAGGCGCCGGTCCGGAAAGCTTGGTGCCGCACCAAGCTCGGCCGTCGCTGCCGTCGGTAATTTCCGACGATCATCGCAACGGGTTCCTATTGCCGGGTCAGCGTGTGACAGAACCGGCCGACAGCGGTTCCGGTATCTGTGAAGCGACCCGGAAATATTCTCGAAAGGACAATTCATGCTGTATATTGATATTCCAACCCACCCCGAAATCCGGGCGCTGTTTGAGGCCCGTGCAGATGCCTGTGTGTCGATCTATTTGCCGACGACACCCGAGACCCAGAATGTCACTCTCAGCCGTATCTCGTTCGGCAATCTGACGCGAACGGCACTCGAACAACTCGACGCTGTAGGCTTCGACAAACGCCGTCGCGCAGCTCTGGAGGAACACCTTCTTGCACTGGACGAAGATGGCGAGTTCTGGCGGCTTCAGGCCAACAGCCTTGCGGTTCTCGCCACTTCAGACAGCTTGCGGACCTTCCGTCTGGCGACAGAGGTCACCGAAACGGTCGAGGTGTCGGACCGCTTCTATCTCAAGCCGCTGATGCGCGCGATGGCCTTTCCCCAGCATGCATTCGTGCTGGCCCTGTCCGAGAACGATGCCCGTCTGGTCGAGGTCTTCGCCGACCAACCAGCCTCGGCGGTCAACGTGCCCGGCTTGCCCGCCAGCGCCGCCGATGCCGCTGGCCGTTCTCCGGTCAACAACCTCACGCAAGATACCACACAGACTAATTCCGAAGGCCGGAAGAAGCTGTTGCTCAGTTTCTTGCGCAAGGTGGACGCCGCCTTACGCACGGTTCTGGCGGGGCGGGAAACGCCGCTTATCCTTGCTGCGACCGAGCCGGTTGGACCGATGTTCCGGTCGCTCAACAGCTATCCGGGTCTGTTGGCCGAGGGGATTTCCGCAAGCCCCGACGACATGAGCGAAAGCGCATTGGCGAGTGCCGCAAGGTCGGTTCTGGATGGGCACTACGCCGCCCGGATCGAAGCCGCGACCGCACTCTTTCACGAACGGATCGGGTCGCATCGCGCCATCAGTGATCTGCAGGCCGTCGCGCGCGCCGCGACCTTCGGTGCGGTGGATCTGCTGCTCGTCGATATCGACGAGGTGATGCCCGGCACGGTGGATGACACTGACGGCACGGTTGCTCTTGCAACGAAGCCGAGCGCGGCCAGTTACGGCGTAATCGACGAGATAACAGGAAGGGTGATCCTCGCGGGTGGCAAGGTTCTGGCTGTGCGCCGGGAAGATATGCCTGACGGCGCGGCAGTGGCGGCGATCCTCCGCTATCCCGTCTGAAGCGCCGGGGCGCATTGGGTCAGGACCTCGTTCGCTGCGTCTTTGCCTGGCTCATCATGACCAAGGCTAATCTCGATCAGCACCGGAGCGCTCATCTTGTCGTACGTAATTTGGACGCTCGACGCTACCGGTGCGCACCCTAAAGGTCCCTTGTCGACGTTGGCACGCGGCAAGAACTGCCGCATCGGCTTCACACAGTAGCACCAAATAGAGGTGGCTCGGGTGCTTTCATTCCGTAACATGAGAAAACAGAGGTAATACCATGACACAAGATAAAACTCCAAAACCCGACACCTCCGACCACGCCCTTGGTGCTAAAGGCACCATATCTCAAGCAGGTCGTTCAGGTGGACGTCTGCCGCGTGACATCGGCACGCAGGATGAACTGAAGCGCGCCAACGAACGCCCCGCAGGCAAAACCCGCGTCAAGAAATCCGACGAAAAAGGCGGGCAGTCCGAGTGACTGCGAAGCCGTGAGACGTGGTGAATACGACTTACAGTATTCTTGCAAATCCGCTAACGTTTTCAAGTCTGAAGAGATTGACTAAGTCTGGCATGTTGACGATTTGCACCGCGCTTGGGACATCCCCGAACGCGGGCATGCCACATGCAGTGGAATACTCATGCTAAGCCAGTTTCGCGCAACGACGGTAAAATATGGATATGAAAAAGACCAAACTCTCACGACAAGGCGAAATGAGCCTCGCGGCCCAGTCGAAGTCAAGCGGCTCCGAGATCGATGCCTTTCTGAAACAGGTAAGACAACTCGCTCCGGCTCATGACGCAGCGCGGGGACGGATGATATTTGCCCTTGATGCAACGATGAGTCGCCAGGCGACGTGGGACATCGCCTGCGCCCTGCAGGGCGAAATGTTCTCGGCTGCTGCCTCGGTTGGCAATCTATCGGTACAGCTTGTCTACTTTCGCGGTCACAGGGAATCCAAGGCTTCTCGCTGGGTCAACAACGCCGAAGGCCTGCGCGGTCTGATGGAAAGAATCGATTGCCGCGGCGGTCTGACGCAGATCGCAAAGGTTCTTTCGCATGCCAAGCAGGAAGCCGAAAAACAACCTTTGGCGGCTTTGGTCTACGTCGGCGATTCAATGGAAGAAAACATGGATGAATTGTGCGGAATCGCCGGTGAACTGGGCCTACGCGGTGTCAAAGCATTTGTCTTTCACGATGGTAGGGACGCACATGCCGAAATTGCATTTCGCGAGATCGCGCGGCTAACCGGCGGTGCCTATTTACCTTTTGACAGGAACTCGGCTGGGGACCTGAAGGCGTTGCTCGCAGCCGTGGCCACATATGCAGCGGGCGGTCGAAAGGCACTGGAAGCGGCCAGCAGCGCAACGGCGAAGCGGCTTCTTGCTGATATGCGTTGATGCAACCGTTACTGACCTTCCTCGCAGGTGCTGTTGGTTTTGCAATTTCTCTTTGGATTGTTCGCAGTGTGCTGCGCTCTATTTTTCCTGCGATCACCCAGAATTCACTTGGTGTTTTGCTGATCACGGCCGGTATTTGGCTGATTTTCATTCGTTTGGTCGCACTTGCAATTCCTATGTTAATCTTGGGAGCTGTTCTGCTGCTGTCAAGAAATGCGGCAATTGCGAAGAGATCGACGACGCGAACATCCCAAGTGCGTTCCGCGCATTTGGAAATGATCCTCGACCATGAAACTGGGAGTATCGATGGGGAGATCTTGACTGGGACCTTCCAAGGTCAAGTCCTGTCGGACCTCGCGCTGCAGGAACTACTCCGATTTCACGCCGAAGTTCAGACTGATGAAGAGACTGTGAAGCTTTTCGAGACCTTCCTTGACAGCGCCCATCCAGATTGGCGCGATCAAATGGAACAGAGTGCGGCTCGCGGCGAGACTGCATCGTCACATTCGAGACAGCTGAGCCGGGATGAAGCGTACCGGTTACTAGGGCTTGAGGCCGGATCCAGCGAAACGGATATCCGGGAGGCATATCATAGGCTCATCAAGCGGGTTCATCCTGATCGTGGCGGCTCAGCTGCCTTGACGGCCCAGATTACTGAAGCAAGAAACAGGCTTCTTGGCGACCAGCAATCACTCGACTGAACGGTCGATCACTCGGCGTCACCCCAATATCCGCCGTCGGCCGATACCATCAGTTGAACGAGCCTGCTGCAACGACCGGAATGTCCGAAAGTTGCCTCTTAAACCTTTGTTCGATCACCCGAGGGCGCATCTGAGGCATACTGGGAACCTTTTGTTAGCTGGCGAACACCAGGTGCGGGTCAATTGCGGCTCCACCCGCCCGCGGCGTCAGCGATAGACGATCCCGCCGTCGGTGATGATCGCCTGCCCTGTTATGTAATCGGAATCCGGTCCGGCGAGGTATGAGACCAGTGCGGCAACATCGTCCGGCGTCTGCGCCCGCCCCAATGCAATTCCGCCCACGTATTTCTCGTAGGTCTCGCCGATGGGCGCACCGGTCAATTCAGAAAACCGCTTGTCGATCTCGACCCACATATCCGTGCCGACGATGCCGGGACAGTAGGCATTCACCGTGATGCCATCGTTGGCGTATTCCTTGGCCGATGCCTGAGTCAGCGCACGGACTGCAAACTTCGTCGCCGAATAGACGCCCAGCATCTCAAATCCATCGTGTCCGGCAATCGAAGACGCATTGATGATCTTGCCCTTATGGCCCAGCGATTTGAATTTCGCAGCGGCAGCCTGGATCCCCCAGAGAACACCTTGGATATTGATTTTCAGGATGAGCTCTACGTCCTCCGGTGTTACATCTGCGATTGGATCGACCTGTGCGATACCAGCGTTGTTAACCATGATGTCGAGCCCACCGAGTGTCTTTTCGGTATGCTCTACCGCGGCATAGACCTCCGCACGGGCGCTGACGTCGGCCTTGAATGTTGTGGCCTTGCGGCCAAGCTCTTCGATCTCGGCAGCGACTTCTGCCATCTTGTCGGTATTGATGTCGACAACAGCGATATCGGCGCCGTCTTTTGCCAGGCGCAAAGCAATGCCTCGTCCGATCCCTTGGCCAGCGCCAGTCACGAGCGCAACTTTTCCTTTAATTGTCATTCTAGAATTCCTTTCTGCTTAAGCTCGCATGTACCCGTCGGATCCACCCACCATGTCTCCATCTAATCAGAATTGAGGCCGCCTTAGCCTAACACCGATCAGCACTCGGTCGCGAAACTTGCTGTAGGGATTTTGGAGCTACCGCGCTGTCGACCCCTTGCCGCCACGAAGGCGGAAGATAATCGCGTATCTGCGAGCGATGACAACCGGATCAATACAATTTTTCCCAGCTTCACGGCGAGAAATGGACACCGGGCTAAGGCTCTTAGAAAAGGAATACCACAATGCAGAATATCTCAGCTGGCCTTGTCGCCGGATTTATTGCGACTGTCGTCTTGTCGGTCATGATGATTGTAAAAGGCATGATGGGCGTGATGCCCGAGCTGGATGTCGCCGCCATGATCGGCAACATGGTGGGCTCGTCCTTAGCGGTCGGATGGATCGTGCACTTCATGATCGGCACAATTGCCTGGGGCGTCGGATTTGCCCTGCTCTACGGACTGATCC
Organism: Roseinatronobacter ekhonensis; assembly: GCF_900499075.1. Lineage (GTDB taxonomy): Bacteria > Pseudomonadota > Alphaproteobacteria > Rhodobacterales > Rhodobacteraceae > Roseinatronobacter > Roseinatronobacter ekhonensis. The sequence continues at coordinate 15,679 of NZ_UIHC01000054.1, forward strand.
CTGGCGGCAACGCGGTCGTCAAAGGCATCGTCTTTGACGTGGCAGCATGGCTTGGCATGATGATCATTGTGATGCCAATGGCAGGCGCAGGCCTGTTTGGAATGAATCTAGGCGTCATAGCACCGATTATGACATTGGTACTGCACATCATATTCGGGACCGCTCTGGGCGGCGTTTATCAGATGCGTGCAAACCTCCCACTTGCGCATTGAAAGCATGATCGGTGCTATGTGGAGAATTCCTCACAGGACCCGTTCACACTTTGGCAGGAGATATGCGCAGAAGTTGGTGACGCCTGATCAGGCGGCGGCTTGAACGTGGCGGAGGCCGTCGCGGAACTCAACCCCTTGGATGATCTCGGGCAGGCGGTTCCGGCCATCGAGTTTGCGCCATTTCTTCTGCGCTGACATCATCAGCTTGAAGGCCATGGCGAGACCGGTCTTGCGGCTGAGGCAGCCCTTGGTGCGTTTCGTTCGGTGCCTAACGGTGGCGAAGGTGCTCTCGATCGGGTTTGACGACCGGATGTGCTTCCAGTGTTCGGCCGGGTAGTCGTAGAAGGTCAGCAGCGCGTCCCGGTCCTTAACCAGCTTGGCGACCGCCTTGTCCCATTTCACACCGTAGGTCGCGACGAAGAAATCGAAGGCGTCGTTCGCCTCGGCTTTCGTCTCGGCCTGCCAGATGTCATGAAGTGGTCCGGCAAATTTGGACAGCGTGCTAAGATGTATCCAACGCGCACGAATGGATACGAGAATGACAAAGCGACGGAACTTTTCAGACAAGTTTAAAGCTGCTGTGGCGCTTGAGGCGCTGC
>NZ_UIHC01000047.1 GCF_900499075.1 Roseinatronobacter ekhonensis
AGGTCGACGCGTATCCGGCCTCGGCCGACGAGGAAGGCGATCCGGTGACGCTGGCCGAGGCGCGCTCGCTGACCTTTGCCCACCGGCGCAAGGTGTTCCTCGTCTCGACGCCGACGATCCGGGGGCTCTCCCGAATCGAGCGGGAGCTCGAGGCGTCCGACCAGCGCCGCTTCTTCGTGCCATGCCCGCATTGCGACGCAATGCAGTGGCTGAAGTTCGACCGGCTGCGCTGGGAGAAGGGGCGGCCGGAGACGGCGGAGTATCTCTGCGAGGGCTGCGACGGGGCCATCGCGGAGCACCACAAGACGGCGATGCTGGAAGCGGGCGAATGGCGCGCGACCGCCGAGCCGGAGGACCCCGGCACCGTCGGCTATCACCTCTCGGCGCTCTACTCGCCGGTGGGCTGGCTCGGCTGGGACCGGATCGCGCGCGCCTGGGAGGCGGCCCGAGGCTCGGACGAGGCGATCAAGGCGTTCCGCAACACGATCCTCGGCGAGACATGGGTCGAGAGCGGCGAGGCGCCCGACTGGCAACGGCTGGCGGATCGCCGCGAGGCATGGAAACCGGGCACCGTGCCAACAGGCGGTCTGTTCCTGACTGCGGGAGCGGATGTTCAGAAGGATCGCATCGAAGTCGATGTCTGGGCTTGGGGCCGCGGGCTGGAGAGTTGGCTGATCGATCACCTGGTCATCGAGGGCGGGCCCGGCGACCCGGCGTGCTGGCAGCAGCTGACCAATTTGCTCGGTCAGACATGGGAACATGCCTCAGGTCAACCGATGACATTGGCCCGCCTAGCCATCGACACGGGCTACGAAACCAGCGCCGTATATGCCTGGTCTCGACAGGTCGGCTTCGCGCAGGTTGCCCCGGTCAAAGGCGTCGAGGGCTTCAACCGCTCGAGCCCGGTCACTGGCCCGACGTATGTGGACGCGACCATCGCAGGCAAAAGGCTGCGGCGCGGGGCGCGGCTTTGGACGGTCGCCACTTCGACCTTCAAGACCGAGACCTATCGCTATTTGCGCCAGGACCGGCCGACGCGGGAGGAAATCGAGGCTGGGCATCTTTGCCCGCCCGGAACCATCCATCTGCCAAACTGGGCGGACGGCGAGTGGCTGAAGCAATTCACGGCCGAACAACTGATCACGGTGCGCACCAAACGCGGCTTTGCCCGGCTGGAATGGCAAAAGCTGCGCGAACGCAATGAAGCTCTGGATTGTCGCGTCTATGCCCGGGCAGCCGCATGGATATTGGGCGCTGACCGTTGGTCCGATGCGCGGTGGACTGATCTGGAAGCACAGGTCGGGATTACGGCGGAGGACATGGCTGATGACGGGGCGGGAAACACCACGCCCGCTTCTCGGCGCGCGGGACCACAGCGGCGAACCGTGCGCTCAAGTTACATGAGGTGAAGGGGCTGGAAACGCAGGTTCATGTTGGCCGGGCCGGTTCAATGCAGGCAGCATTTCTTGAACTTCTTGCCGCTGCCGCAGGGACAGGGATCGTTGCGGCCTAGTTTGTCAGGTGTCTTTGTGAGGGCCTCTGTCCAGGGGGCCACGCGCAAGGCGTTGTCAACTTTGCGGGTCTTCTGCTGGACGAGAAACTCATCGGTATAACAGTGCCATTTCGACAACTCATCGATGGCATTGGTGATCAGGGCTTTCTGGTAACGACGGTTTGCGGGAGAAACACCTTCGTTGAGAGTGGCCTCCAGATCCTCACGGTGATTCTGGGGCGATAAAGGCTGTTTTGGCACCCACCGCGCCGATCCACGCGCGCACTTTCTTTGCAATAAATTCCGCCCCATTGTCAGACCTTATGTATTCCGGCGGCCCGCGCAGGATGAACAGATCAGTCAGCGCATCGACCACGTCTGTTGAATTAAGTTTTCGTTTGACGCGGATCATCAGCGCCTCCTTTGTAAACTCATCAATGATATTCAGCGTGCGATATACGCGTCCGTCATGGGTCCGATCCTGAACAAAGTCATAGGACCAGACGTGGTTCGGACGCTCCGGCCGCAGCCGGACGCACGACCCGTCGTTCAGCCACAGCCGACCCTTCTTGGGTTGTTTCTGCAGAACTTTCAGCCCTTCCCGCCGCCAAATTCGCTCAACACGCTTATGATTTACATGCCAGCCGCTGTTGTTCAGCATCCCGGTAATCATGCGATACCCATAGCGTCCAAACTCTTCTGTCAGTGCGATGATGTCCTCGGTCAGCCGTTCTTCGTCCGGCAAGCCACAAGGAACCTTGCGCTGTGTCGAACGATGCTGCCCGAGTATGCGGCAGGCCCGGCGCTCAGATACGCCGAGAGCCTGCCGCACATGATCAATGCACTGACGGCGGCGGGAAGGGCTTAGAAGTTTCCCTGTGCAGCCTCGGTGAGGATCATCTTGTCCAACGTCAAATCCGACACCGCGCGTCTCAACCGAGTGTTTTCGGTCTCCAACTCTTTGAGGCGCTTGAGCTGATCGCGGCTCATACCGCCATACTCTTTACGCCATAGATAATAGCTCTGAACCGTCACACCAATCTGCCGCACAGCTTCCGCCGTCGACCGTCCTTGCCCTTGCAGCACTTCAACTTGTCGCAGTTTCAGCACGATATCTTCGGGCTTCTCTCGTTTTCCAGCCATCCTTTGGTCCTCCTGAAATCGGGATAAACATATCCCAGTGGGTGGACCACTTCAGTGGGGGCATTCCAGCAGATGACAGATGCCTCATTCCGCGCGCGGATATTTTTCGCCGCATAAATGGTCTGTCGTGCCCTTCGACGCCACAGGTGTCTTCATCAGCTTTAGTCCTCATCGACAAGATGAACCAGAAATCCTCCGTCGATCCGATCCTCAATTTTGCCCCACGAGTGCTGACATCAGACAATTTTAACCGGTTGGCCGGACATCAACGATGCGTGGGCGGCATCGGCCAAGACTTGCGCATGCAAGCCATCGGAAATAGACGGCGATTGCTGTGCGCCGGATGTGAGTGCCGCAACAAACTGCGTCAACTCTGCCATATATGCGGCCTCATAACGTTCCAGAAAGAAATGTTGCGCAGGGGCCGTGCGAAAGCCCGCATCGGTCGCAATTTCAACCGTGTGGTTGCGCTTGTTTTCGGCGCGCAGCATGCCTTTGGAGCCGTGGACTTCGATACGTTGGTCATATCCGTAGGTGGCGCGGCGCGAATTGCTGATTTGGCAAATTTTGCCGGAGGCAGTCGTGAGCACGACCGCAGCCGTGTCCACATCACCGGCAGCGCCAATCGCAGGGTCCACCAGCGCGGAGCCGACAGCAAAAACAGACACGGGGTCTTCACCCAGCAAAAACCGCGCCATATCGAAGTCATGGATCATCATGTCGCGAAAGATACCGCCAGACGATTTGATGTAGCTGACCGGCGGCGGGGCAGGGTCGCGCGACAGGATCGAGACCAGTTCGACCGCGCCAATGTCGCCATTCAAGATGCAGTTTTTCAGATGGGCAAAGCTGGGATCAAAACGGCGGTTAAATGCGGTCATGAAGGGGGTGTTGTTTGCGCGCACAACTTCCATGCACGCGCGGATACGCGCGGCGGACAAATCAACCGGTTTTTCACAGAAGATGGCTTTACCGGCTTTGGATGCCGCATGGATGATGTCGTAATGCGTGTCTGTCGGGGTGCCGATAATGACGGCGTCAACCTCCGGATTTGCGATGATCGCATCTGTAGTTTGCACACGCGCGCCGGTTTTATCGGCCAGCTTTTGGGCTGCTTTCGCATGGAAATCCGAGACCGAGACTACTTTCGCTTCGCTCATCCGCAGAATGGTCGCCGCATGGACCTGACCGATGCGACCACAGCCAAGAATACCGATATTTATCATAGCTTTGCCTGTCATGTTTGGGGGCGAAACGCGCGCAGTACGGTGCGGGTGGCCGCGACCAGCGGGTCGTGGGTGTCTTTCAAAATCTGGATGCGGTCAAACCGGTCGGGGTCGCTGTTGACAGCTTCGCCCAGGGCCGCGCCGAAGGCCATGCGCAATTCCGTGCCGATGTTGAATTTACACACATTCGATCCGCGCGCCAGTGCGGTGCGTTGCGCCAGGGGCACGCCGGAGCCGCCGTGAATGACCAGCGGGATGGTGGTCAGCGCCTCGATCGCGCGCAGGCGCGGCTCGTCCAGCCCGCCTTGTTTGTCTTGTTGCAAATGAACATTACCGACCGAAATGGCCATCGCATCGACGCCGGAGTCGCGCGCGAATTTTGTGGCGTCTTCGGGGTCTGTGCCTGCGGAATTTTCGCCATCCGCGTAGCCGACAAAGCCGATCTCGCCTTCGCAGGATATTCCGGCGGCATGGGCCAGTTCGGCAATGGCTGCGGTTTCGTCGATGTTTTGCTGCAGGCTTTTGCGCGATCCATCATACATCAGCGAGGTAAATCCGGCGTCCAAAGCCTGCTTACACTCGTCAAATGTGTAACCATGATCCAGATGCGCCACCACAGGCACACTGGCGTTCTCGGCCAGATGGCGGAACATTTTGCCAAGCACCGGCAGGGGCGTATGGGCGCGGCACGACGGTCCCGCCTGCAAGATGACGGGGCAGTTTTCGGCCTCGGCGGCGGCGACATAGGCGCGCATATCTTCCCAGCCCAGCGTGACCAGTCCGGCTACAGCATAGTTGCCGGTCAGCGCTGGTTGCAGGACCTGCGCCAAGGTCGCAAGCGTCATTTGAACTTCGCAATCATGTTTTTGATGCCCGGAATGGTTTCGACCTGCGCGGCGTGTGTCGGCTGGAAATATTGCACCAGACTGCGCTGGCTCAGCCCGCCGAGGATGGTGAAATAATACATTTCGTAGCCCGGCATCACGGCGCAGGGGTGATAGCCGCTGTCGAGCATGATCGTGGAGCCGTCCATCAACTGGTGCGCGTCGCCGGGTTTGCCTTCCTCGCGCTGGATGATCTGCACGCCGGAGCCGTGGTTGGGTTTGAAGCGAAAGTTATAGGTCTCGTCGTGGCGGGTTTCGATGATGGTGCCATCCGCATCTGTACGGTCTGTGTCGTGTTTATGCGCGGGAAAGCCCGACCAGCCGCCTTGGCCGACGGTGAACAATTCGGACACCAGCAAGCGCCCGACTTTGTCGTGATATTTTGTGCCAAGGATGTGTTTGATTTTGCGGTGTGTTTTGGTGTCGTCGCTGCCGTATTGCACTTTGTCCAGATCGGCCACGCGTACGTCGAACGGGTCCAGCACCTTGTCGTATTTTGCCCCGGCGATGAAGGTTTCGGTGTCGCGGGTAGCCACGATCGTGACTTTGGCCCCGACGGGGACATAAACGCCTTCCGGCTCACCATCCCAGACATCGAGGGTGCGCTGCCCAAGCGCCGCGTATTTGACGCCTTCGACATCGACATCAACGGTGCCCGTCGCGGGGACGATGCAGGTTTCATAACCCGGCACCTGATATTCAAATGCCTCTCCCGCTTTCAGTTTAACGATGTTAAAATAGTTTAGCGGTACAGTCGGATCGTCTGCATCCACGATGGGTTTGTTTTTATTGTCGTGCGGTGCGATATGCATGTGACATTCCTTAGGCAGCTTGCGTGGGGCCGGGGTGTTCGGCGAGAAAAGTTTCGAGGTCGGCAGGAAACGGCATGGCTGGCGCGCAGCCGGGTTTGGCCACGACGATGGCGGCGCAGGCTGATCCGCGCAGCAAGGATGTTTTCAGATCATGGCCGCTGGCCAGTGATGTCAGAAGTCCGGCCATAAAACTGTCTCCCGCGCCGGTGGGTTTCAGGGCGGTCACAGGGTAAATGCCCGTCGCAATGACCTCGCCGCCCGCAAAGGTCACAGCACCATGTTCGCCCCGTTTGTAAATGACGATGGCCACATCACGCGACAACGCCCGCGCGCGGGCTATACCTTTGTCTTTGTTTCCCGCCATAAAGCCAAATTCATCATCATTGCCGACGATCACATCTGACAGTGCGCCAGCGCGCGACAGCACATCTTGCGCGACCTGCGGGCTGGGCCAGCTGTAGGGGCGGTAATCAACGTCAAAAATAATCGGCAGCCCGGCGGCGCGCGCCAGCTCAAAGGCGAGGAATGTAGCCGTGCGCGACGGCTCAGACGCGAAGACAGTCCCGGCGGTAATCAGCGCGCTGAATTGGCTGTAATCCACCGCTTCTACATCTTGAATAGTCAATTCAAAATCTGCAGCGCCGTTACGGTAGATGACTGACTGATGGCCTTCAACACGGCTTTCATAAAGCGCGAGCGATGTGCGAAATTCCCCGCTAACAGCCGTGACATATTGCGTACCAACACCATATTCGCGCAGCTTTTTGACGCAAAAGCGCCCCACTGCATCGTTCGACACCCGCGTCACAAGCGATGCCTGACCGCCGAGTTTCACCAGACCGGCGGCGATATTGGCCGATGACCCGCCCATGTCGGCAGTATAGGATATCGCGTCTTCCACGGCGACACCGTCGGGCGGAAACAAATCCATACCCACGCGGCCCACAACCACAAAGCGGTTTTGTTTGATGGCGGCGATCACATCCATCACACGCCTTTCCGCTGCTTGCTGCGTCCGGCTTCGGTCTCGTGGTGTTTTTCCGCGACTTTGGGGTTCTCGGTGATATGCGGTGTGCCGACTTCCCACCAAGCGTGGCCTTGTGTTGTCCAGCCGTCATAAGGGTCGACCTGCATGACTATGACGCTGGTCTTTTCGGCAGATTTTGCGCGCAGGAACGCGGCACCCAGCTCGGTTGCGTTCGACACTGTTTCCGCGTTGGCCCCCATCGATGCGGCGTGGGCCGCAAAATCGACCGCAAATGATTTCGGGATTGTCGGGCTGTCGGCGATCAGGTTGTTGAAACTTTCATTGCCTGTGTTGTTTTGCAGCTTGTTGATGACGGCGAAACCACCGTTGTCGAGCACCAGAATGATCAGTTTTTTCTGCGTCAAGACAGATGAATAGATGTCCGAATTCAGCATCAGATAGGACCCGTCGCCGGTGAAAACGATGGTGTCTTTGTCAGGCTCGCGTTCGGCCTGCGCGATGCGCGCGCCCCATCCGCCCGCAATCTCGTAGCCCATGCAGGAAAACCCGAATTCCACATCGACGGTGCCGATGTCTTTGGTCTGCCAATGGGCCGTCACCTCTGCAGGCAGTCCACCTGCGGCGGCCACAACACGGTCGCGCGGATCGCACAGATCGTTCACCGCGCGGATTGCTTGCGCGTAGGAATTTGGCCCATTGCCGACGGTCGTGATGTCATCGGTATAAGCCACCCATTTGACCCGCTCCGCTTTGGCGAAATCGACCCAAGTTGCGGGGGTTTTATAGCCATTCAGACCATGCCCGAATGCGATGAGGCCCAGCTTCGCATCCCCGATCACCGGCATGGAGAGGTGCTTCATCGCGTCATGGCGGCCCACGTTCAGCCCGATGATGCGGGCGTCTTGCGCGAAGGCTGTCCATGATCCGGTGGTGAAATCCTGCAACCGCGTGCCCACGGCCAAAATCACGTCTGCCTGCTCGGCGATGGCATTGGCGCTGTCGGAACCGGTCACGCCGACCGGCCCGATGTTCAGCGGATGATCCTGATGCAGGTTCGCGCGCCCCGCGATGGTTTCGACCACGGGAATATCATGGGCCACCGCAAAATCCGTCAGGGCAGCGACCGCACCGGAATATTGAACGCCCCCGCCTGCGATAATCATCGGGCGCTTAGCGTTTTTAAGCTGGGCCACCGCATCGGCAATCTCCGCTGCATCGGGTGGTTGGCGGCGAACACGATGGACGCGTTTGTCAAAAAAGCTTTCGGGATAGTCAAATGTCCAGCCTTGCACGTCTTGCGGCAGGCCGATGAAGGCAGGGCCGCAATCAGCAGGGTCCAACATGGTAGCAATGGCCGCAGGCAATGAATTCAGGATTTGCGCCGGATGCGTGATCCGGTCCCAGAACCGTGTCACCGCCTTGAACGCATCATTCACGCCCAGCGTCGGATTGCCGAAATGTTCCAGCTGTTGCAGCACCGGATCGGGCAGGCGGGTGACATAGGTGTCGCCGCACAACATCAACATTGGAAGGCGGTTTGCATGGGCCAAAGCCGCACTGGTCAGCAGGTTCGCGGTGCCCGGCCCTGCGCTGGCCGTGCAAAACATGAACCGCTGGCGCAGCCACTGTTTGGCATACCCTGCCGCGGCGAACCCCATGCTTTGCTCGTTCTGTCCGCGATACAGCGGCAGGGCGTCGCGCGCGTCATACAGCGCCTCACCCAGACAAGTGACATTGCCGTGGCCGAAAATCCCAAAACCGCCGCCGCACAGGCGCATGTCCTGCCCGTCCACCACGATATATTGGTTGGCCAGATATTTGATAATCGCCTGCGCCGTTGTCAGCCGGAGTGTCCCATTCGTCATTCGTTTATTTCTTTCGCAAAGTCGCAAAGTCGCCGAGGCGCGTTTGTCGCTTGCACGGTTTCGAATCCAAGGATACTAACTTTGCAACCGGTTGCAAACCTAAATTTACGCGGAAGAGGCGGCTCATGACGGAAATCGGCATTGGAATCATTGGTGGCGGCTATATGGGCAAGGCGCATGCTGTTGCCATGTCGGCTGTCGGTGCTGTGTTTAATACCGCGCTGCGCCCGCGCCTTGAAATGATTTGCGCCAGCTCGCCCGCGTCGGCGGAAAAATATCGTGTGGCCTACGGGTTTGCGCGCGCGACCGACAGCTGGCAGGTGTTGGTGAATGATCCAAAGGTGGAGGCTATCGTCATCGCCTCCCCGCAAGAAACCCATTGTGACATCGCGCAGGCCGCCTTCGCGCTGGGCAAGCCGGTGTTTTGCGAAAAACCGCTGGGCGCATCGCTGGAACAAAGCCGCGCGATGGTGGCGGCGGCGCAGGGGCACACGAATATGGTGGGGTTCAACTACATCCGCACGCCCGCCAGTCAATTTGTGCGCCAGTTGGTTGCGCAGGGGGCAATCGGCGATGTCACGTGGTTTCGCGGGGAGCATACCGAGGATTTTCTGGCCGACCCCGACAGCCCCGCAACATGGCGCACGCAGGGCGATGCGAACGGTACCATGGGCGATCTGGCGCCACATATGATCAACGGCGCGCTGGCCCTGATCGGTCCGATCCGCGCGGTTATGGCGGAGGTTGAAATCGTCCACACATCGCGCCCCGGTGGCAGCGTCACCAACGATGATCACGGGCAGATGATGTGCCGCTTTGCGAACGGGGCCATGGGGCAAATGTATTTCAGCCGCATCAGCCACGGGCGAAAAATGGGCTACGCCTATGAAATAACAGGCACAAAGGGCGCAATCCGGTTTGATCAGGAAGATCAGAATGCGATCTGGCTTTATACGACGGACGAGCCCGAAGCCACGCGCGGATTTCGCAAAATCCTGACCGGCCCCGCGCATCCCGACTATTTGCCGTTCTGCCAGGGGCCCGGTCACGGCACCGGATACCAAGACCAGATCATCATCGAAGCGCGCGATTTTCTGCAAGCGATTGAAACCAAAACACCCGTCTGGCCGACCTTCCGCGATGGCATGGACGTGAATCAGATCATTGCTGCGGCCATGGCGTCGAACCGGACAAAAACATGGGTCGATGTGGCCTCCCTCTAATACTTCGAAAGGCAAGAAAATGACGATCAAGATAGGCAACGCCCCGTGTTCATGGGGCATCGAATTTCCCAGTGATCCGTCCTATCCGACGTGGCAATCGGTTTTGGATCAATGCGCCGGTGCGGGCTATAAAGGCATCGAACTGGGGCCGATCGGCTTCATGCCCGAAGACCCTGCCGTGCTGGCCCCGGCCTTGGCTGAGCGGGATCTGGAAATCATCGGCGGCGTGGTGTTTCGCGCCTTTCACGACCCTGCGATGTGGGATGATGTGATGGATGCCAGCATCCGCACCTGCAAGGCGCTGGTCGCCCACGGCGCGCAGCATCTGGTGTTGATCGACAGCATTTCACCGCGCCGCGCGCCCACCGCAGGCCGCGCCACCGAAGCCGAACAGATGGACGCGGCGGAATGGGCCGCGTTTCGCGACCGCATCGAGACCATCGCAAAAATGGGGACCGAGGAATATGGGCTTACCGTCGGCATTCACGCCCACGCGGCAGGCTTCATGGATTTCGAGCCCGAGCTTGAGCGCCTGCTGGACAAGGTGGACGAGCGCATCCTGAAAATCTGTTTCGACACGGGGCACCATTCTTACGCGGGGTTCGACCCGGTGGCGTTCATGAAGCGCCATATGGACCGCATCAGTTACATGCATTTCAAGGATATTGATCCTGGGGTGAAGGTCGATGTGGTGGCCAAAAGCACAGATTTCTACACGGCCTGCGGGCAGGGGATTTTCTGCAATCTGGGGCAGGGCGACGTGGATTTTGCGGCCGTGCGTCAGGTGCTGCTGGACCATAATTTCGCGGGCTGGTGCACGGTGGAACAGGATTGCGACCCCTCCATGCCCGGCACCCCGATGGAAGATGCGAAGGCAAACCGCGAATATCTGCAAAGCATTGGTTTTTAAGGGGAACACTATGACGCGTTTGAATTGGGGCATGATTGGCGGCGGCGAGGGCAGCCAGATCGGCCCGGCGCATAGGCTTGGCGCGCAGGCCGATGGCAATTTCGCGCTGGCGGCGGGGGCGCTAGACCATGACCCGCAAAAAGGGCGCGATTATGCGCAACGTTTGGGGGTCGCGCCGGACCGCGCCTATGGCGACTGGCGCGAGATGCTGGCGGGCGAAACCGGACGCGACGACCGCGTTGATCTGGTGACTGTGGCCACGCCAAACTCCACACATTTCGAGATCACCAAATCCTTCCTTGAAGGCGGGTTCAACGTGCTGTGCGAAAAGCCGATGACCATGACCGTTGAGGAGGGCGAGGAGATTGTGAAGATCGCCTCTAAAACCGGAAAGATTTGCGCGGTGAATTACTGTTATTCGGCCTATCCGATGGTGCGCGAAATGCGTGAGATGGTGCGCACGGGGCAGGTGGGCAAGGTCCGGCTGATAGTGACGAATTTCAGCCACGGCCATCACGGTGACGCCACGGACGCCGACAATCCGCGCGTGCGCTGGCGCTATGATCCGAAGATGGCGGGCGTATCCGGCCAGTTTGCAGATTGTGGCATTCATGCGCTGCATATGGCCAGTTTCATATCTGGCCAGCAGGTGCGCGAGCTGAGTGCTGATTTCGCTTCAACCATTACATCGCGCGAATTGGAAGACGACGCGATGGTGAATTTTCGCATGGATGGCGGCACCGTCGGGCGGCTTTGGACCAGCTCCGTCGCCATCGGGCGCCAGCACGGATTTGACATTCAGGTGTTTGGCGAAACCGGGGGCATGCGCTGGGCGTCTGAGCAACCAAACCAAGTGTATTACACGCCGGTTGGCGGGCGCACCCAGATCATGGAAAAGGGCGAAGGCGGGTTGTCGGACGAGGCGGCGCGCCTGTCGCGCGTGGCCATCGCCCATCCCGAAGGGTTCCCGCTGGCGGTTGCCAATATTTACGTCGACCTCGCGGCGTCCATCCGGGGCGAGGTGCGCGACGGCTTGCCCACGGCCGAGGACGGCGTGCGTTCGATGGCGGCGGTGCATCAGGCGGTGCAATCGGCCAAGGCCAAAGGCGCATGGGTTGATGCGCGCCCACCAATGTTTCGGTAAATTAAGGGCGCGGGCGTAACGTCCCGCGCTCGATCACCTGACAGGGAAACAGGCGCGCTTCGGGGTAGCGGTCCGGCTCGTCGAGCATGGCGGCCATCAGTTCGACGGATGAATTGATGATCTGCTTTATCGGTTGGCGCACAGTCGTCAGCGCGATGTTTTCCCAGCCCGACATTTCCATATCGTTCAGCCCGATCAGGCCCACGTCCTCGGGTACCCGTTTGCCCACATCCTTCAGCGCACTCAGCGCGCCGATGGACAGCACGTCATCGCCGCAAAAATACGCTTCTGCGAGATCGGTTTGCGCAAGGCGCAGCATTTCTACACGCCCCGCTTTGAAGGAATAGGCCTCAGCAAAGGAGTGGCTCACTGCGATTTCAGGGTGCAGGGCCATTTCGTTCATGAACCCTTCGAGGCGATCAACTGTGGAGGTGGCGCTCTGTGGTCCGCCAAGGAACCCGACTAATTTGTAATGACGCGCCACAAGCTCGCGCGCCGCCAGGCGGCCCGCCGCGACATTATCAATGCCCACGACATGGACTTCGGGACTGCTGGAATGTCGACCGAAGGTATTTACGACCGGGATTTTCTTGTCTCGGAATGCCTTTGAGAACTCCGGTGGCAGGGTCGAGGACGCGACGATCACCCCGTCGACCGAATACTGCTGCAACATTCTGACCGAACTTTCGGGATCGGTTTCACTGCTAAGGTTCACCAAAAGGGGCCGCAGGCCCCTATTTTGAAGACTGCGGGTAAAAAGATCAAAGACCTCAAGAAAAATCGGATTGTGGAAGTTGTTGGACACAAGCCCGATCAACTTGGTACGCCGCGTAGCCAGCGAGCGGGCTAGAAAGTTCGGGCTATAGCCCAGCTCTGTTGCGGCTTTTTCGACTTTGCTGCGCATTTTAACGGAGACAGACGCGCCTTCGGTAAACGCGCGCGACACAGCTGAGGTCGAAACGCCCGCCCGTTCTGCGACATCTTTCAGCGTTGGCACCATTTTTTATATCCATCAAATTCGCTGTTTCCGTTGTGACTAACCCACCCCGCCTGACGCCGCAGTAAAAATATTTCTGGTTCTTTTTGCAAGCGGTTGCAAGAATATCGAATCCGTGCTTTGATCATAATTGCTCAGGGATGTGTAATGCCCGGCAGCCATCGATTTGACGTTCTTGGGAGGAACAAAATGAAATCTGCAATGAAGAAACTAATGTTGACGGCCGCTGTGATTGCGTCCCCGCTGATGGTGTCTGCTGACGGGCACGGCGATAATCTGACCTATATTCTGGTCAGCCATGCGCCTGATTCGGACAGCTGGTGGAACACTGTGAAAAACGGTGTGGCCCTTGCTGGTGAGCAGATGGGTGTGACTGTTGAATACCGCAACCCGCCAACGGGTGATCTGGCGGATATGGCCCGCATCATCGAACAGGCAGCCGCCGCCCAGCCCGATGGTATTATCACAACGCTGGCTGATTTTGATGTGCTGTCCGGCCCGATCCGCGCAGCGGTTGACCAAGGTATCGACGTGATCATCATGAACTCGGGCACGCCCGATCAGGCCCGTGAAGTTGGCGCGCTGATGTATGTCGGCCAGCCTGAATATGACGCAGGGTTCGCGGCGGGCCAACGTGCCGCCGGTGACGGCGTTGGCAGCTTTCTGTGCGTGAACCACTACATCAGCTCACCCTCGTCAACCGAGCGGTGCCAGGGTTTCGCAGATGGTCTGGGTATCGATTTGGGCAATCAGATGATCGACGCTGGTCAAGACCCTGCTGAAATCAAGAATCGCGTTCTGGCCTACCTCAATACCAACCCTGATACCGATGCCGTTTTGACGCTTGGGCCGACGTCTGCCGATCCGACGATCCTTGCATTGCAGGAAAACGGAATGGCCGGTGATATCTATTTCGGCACATTCGATCTGGGCGAAAATATCGTCGCAGGCATCAAGGATGGCACGATCCAGTGGGGCATTGACCAGCAGCCGTTCCTGCAGGCCTACCTGCCGGTCGTCGTTCTTGCAAACTATGACCGTTATGGCGTTTTGCCCGGCAACAATATCAACTCCGGTCCGGGTTTTGTCACGGCGAGCGGCCTTGAAAAGGTCGAAGAGTTTGCTGGTGAATTCCGGTAGAAGCGACTGAGCGACGGGGCGAGGCGGCTTTGCCGTGCTCGCCCTTTTTCCATGTACTTTAGGATTGGTGGGGCCATGACTGACACATCCAGCACTGACGAACGGGTCAAAGAAATGTCCGGCCTGCGCCGTGCCATGATCCGCCCCGAACTGGGTGGTATGGTTGGTGTCGTGGCCGTTTTTACCTTTTTCCTGCTTTTCGCCTTTGATAGCGGCATGTTCAACATGCAAGGTGTCATGAACTGGACGACCGTTTCGGCGCAATTCATGATTATTGCTGTGGGCGCCTGTTTGTTGATGATCGCGGGTGAATTCGACCTCTCTGTGGGGTCGATGATCGGGTTCGCGGGGATGATGATTGCGATTTTTGGCGTGGTGCTGGGGTGGCCCATGTGGATTGCGATCCTGATTACCTTTGCGATCTGCATCGCGTTTGGGGCCCTGAACGGCTACATTGTGGTCAAAACCGGATTGCCGAGCTTTATTGTCACGCTGGCCACGCTGTTCATTTTGCGCGGCTTCACCATTTTCATCCCACAAACCGTTGAAAGCAAAACCATCATCGGTGGTATCCGCGAAGCAGCCGAGGGCGATTGGCTGGCACCGCTGTTTGGCGGCAAAGTAGGCGGCCCGATTTTTCAATGGCTAGGCGACAATGGTTGGATTTCGACCTTCACGCGCGGCAACCTCGAAGGCCAGCCGGTGATCGACGGGATCCCGATGCTGATTATCTGGGCGATTGCACTGGTGATTTTCGGCCATATCGTTCTAACGCGCACGCGGTTCGGCAACTGGATTTTTGCGGCGGGCGGCGATGCGCAAGCCGCCCGCTATGCCGGTGTTCCGGTGGATGCGGTCAAGATCAAGATGTTCATGTTTACCGCCTTCTGCGCCACTGTTTTTGCGGTCTGTCAGGTGATGGAGTTCGGTTCTGCCGGGGCGGACCGTGGCCTTCTGAAGGAATTCGAGGCGATTATTGCTGTGGTTATCGGCGGCGCGTTGCTGACGGGTGGCTACGGATCGGTGATTGGTGCCGCCCTTGGTGCCTTGATCTTTGGAGTGGTGCAGCAAGGCCTGTTTTTTGCGAATGTCGAAAGCTCGCTGTTTCGCGTATTCCTCGGCGTGATTTTGCTGCTGGCGGTCATCCTCAACACCTATATTCGCCGCCTGATCACGGGAGAGCGCTGATGGAACCGATCATTCAAATGAAAGGCATCGAGAAGCACTTTGGTTCGGTCATCGCGCTGGCGGGTGTCACGGTCGATTTTTATCCGGGCGAATGTCACTGCCTTCTGGGCGACAACGGCGCTGGAAAATCGACGTTCATCAAAACCATGTCCGGCGTCCATAAACCCACCCACGGCGAGATCATGTTCGAAGGCAAACCGATGCAGTTCGACGATCCGCGCGACAGTATCGCGGCCGGGATTGCGACGGTCTATCAAGACCTTGCGATGATCCCGCTGATGTCGGTCAGCCGGAATTTTTTCATGGGCAACGAGCCGATCAAAAAGATCGCGGGTTTGCGGTTTTTCGATCACGAGCACGCCAATGAAGTGACCATGCGGGAAATGCGCAATATGGGCATCAACCTGCGTGGTCCCGATCAGGCGGTCGGCACTTTGTCGGGCGGGGAACGCCAGACGGTCGCCATCGCGCGGGCCGTGCATTTCGGCGCGAAGGTGCTGATCTTGGACGAACCTACATCCGCGCTAGGCGTCCGCCAAACAGCGAATGTGCTGGCGACGGTGGATAAGGTGCGAAAACAGGGGATTTCGGTTGTCTTCATCACCCACAACGTGCGTCACGCAATGGCTGTTGGCGACCGCTTCACGGTTCTGAACCGGGGCAAGACCTATGGCACGGCTATGAAAGGCGAGATTTCCCCAGAAGAATTGCAGGATATGATGGCAGGCGGTCAGGAGTTGGCAACGCTGGAAGGGTCGCTTGGCGGCACGGTGTGACGCTGTCTGACGTCAGCACCCCTGGGCAGATTTCGGGGTTTGAATGAGGGAGGATTTCGAACTGGAGTGCCTCCACCACTGATCCGGTTTAATGTTCGTGCATGGTCGGCCTCTGGTCTACCGGGATGATGCTTTTGGGCGCTGGCTGAGGAGATCTCCCAGAGCGCTGTGCCCTCTCATCATGTTGTCGTGACGGCGCCACTTCCCGATCAGGATCTGGGCCTCGCGCCGGTACTAGAAGACCTCACCATTCAAAAACTCGCCCCGAACCATGCGTTGAAACTCTCGCTTAGCCGTTTTCCAAAAGTCCCGAGGCGGAATGAAGGCGGTTTCCTCGCAAGTGCTCCGATCCCTGTGCTTGTAAAACTTCAACCTGTCGAAGCTTAAGCGCGATATCTTCTGGCCTCTCTCGTTTTCCAGCCATCGTTTAGTCCTCCCAAAAACGGGACAATCATATCCCAATTGGTGGACTATTTCAGTGGGGGCATTCCACAGCCCGTCCTGCCAGATGCGACAAAAGCAGGTTTTGAACTCAGAGTGACCGGTTTCGGCAAGGCGATCCATGACTGTTTTGCGATCGCCGCATTTCTTAGCTAGCCGAGAAAATTATGCGCGTGACCTGCTGCTACGCAGTTTGCTTCGCACTCATTTGATCGAGGTGACTTGCAAACTCTTGGTCATTCATGCTCTCGGCAATTGCCCGCGCGAACAGCGCCTGCTGGGTTTCTGGTGCTAGGCCGCCTTTGGGGGGGTCACGATCCAGATTGGTTGGAAAGGAATACCCCTCTGCCGCCGCAGCAATCGTCGCGGCCAATTCTGATGCATTCAGGGTGCCATCATTGCGGGATTCCAAAGCGAATGGATACAGAAGCTTGCACATCTTGCGACGATCAACCGTCTCCATTGCGCGCCCAAAGGCAGAGGA
Organism: Roseinatronobacter ekhonensis; assembly: GCF_900499075.1. Classification (GTDB taxonomy): domain Bacteria; phylum Pseudomonadota; class Alphaproteobacteria; order Rhodobacterales; family Rhodobacteraceae; genus Roseinatronobacter; species Roseinatronobacter ekhonensis. The sequence goes on from NZ_UIHC01000047.1 coordinate 16,714, forward strand.
CACCTGCAACAGATTGGCCATACGGTGAATATTCTCACTCGTGTTCGCGCCTGCTGCATGAAACAGCGCGGGATTGAAAAATAAGGCGTCTCCTTTGGTCAAAGGCAGTTGGATATGACGTTCTTCAAAAAGGGTCTGAAAATCCGGACGTCGCCAGGCAGCATAGCCTGCGCGGTAAAGCTGCGAGAATGGCAGCAGTTTGGTCGGCCCGCTCTCGATTGGCATGTCGCAATGGGCGACAGCCCCTTGCAGCGTCAGCGCCGGCGACAGATCATGCACATGTGCGGGGTAATCAGAACTGATTTCAGCCGTCTGAAAGCCCAGATGGTAGTCCCTATGGACTTGTTGCGCAGCACCACCCGGATGGACCAGATTGACCTGTGCAGTCATCTGATAATTCGGCCCCAACCATGCCTCGCACACCGCCGCGATGGAGGTATTCGCAAAATAACGAAGAAACACATCAGGCGCATTTTCGCAGAGTTTTTGTAGTGAATTCCAAATACGATCATTGGACCCTGACGCCGCAAAATGATCCCCGCCCCCATCGCTTGCCAATTTCTCTTGGGCAATGATGGCTTCATAAATCGATGTTGCTTCGTCCAATACCGCAGTCTCTGCATAGGCCCCTCGCAGGACCAGAACGCCCGCACCATGCATCAGCACATGCGCCCATTCGGCCATGATCTTCCGCCGCAGTTCCTTGTCTTCGAGGGACGCCCGAAGCTTTTCCATATCATAAATCGGCGTGTTTTCTTGGATGTCAAACGCGTGCGGGACCGATACACGATCGAGCGATTGTTCAATCAGCGTTTGAAAAACGTTCAGGTCGCATGCGGCAGTCTCAAAATATCCAACTTTGGGTTCGATCTGGTCTTTCATGGTGCGTCTCCTCTGGTTGCACATAGCATGCAGCAGCACGGCCTTGATCCGATTTTAAAAATACATCAAGAACACATCAATGACACATCGCTTTCCACTGAAAGAAATAGCCCGACAATCGGGGCTCAGCCCGGCGACGATTGACCGTGCGATCAATGGCCGTGTCCATGTCAGCCCACAAACCAAGGCGCGGGTCACAGCGGCTATCGCCGAGCTCGAAGGACAAGAGGCCCAGCTTTCAGCACGGGGACGACGTCTGTTTTTCGATTTTGTCATCGAGGCACCAGACCGCTTTAGCCGCGAGATCAAACGAGCCGCCGAGGACGTATTGCCACGGATCGGAATCGCCGTTTGCCGTCTCAGATTTGTGATGCATGAAATCATGAATGAAGCGGACGTCTTGCAGGTTTTGGCGCGTATCGCAAAGCGTGGAAGCCACGGCGTTTGCCTGAAGACGCGCGATATCCCCGCGGTGCGGGCGGCTGTCGATGAATTGGCTGCATCAGGCATCCCCGTCATCACGCTTGTAACCGACCTGACCGCGACCCGGCGCATTGCCTATGTCGGGCTTGATAACCAAAGTGCTGGCCGGACTGCGGCCTATCTGATCTCAAAAACTGTTGGCGATGTCACTGGAACGGTCCTGACCTCACGGAGCAATGATCAGTTCTTGGGGGAGGAAGAGCGAGAGGTTGCATTCAAACTGACCCTGAAAGAGTTGTGCCCAAAGCTGCGCATTGTGGATGTCAGTAGCGAAGGCGCCGTTCTGCATAACAAGTCCAGTATTCTACATGGCGCAGTGGATCATTTGCGCGCAGTTTATTCCATGGGCGGTGGGAACCATACGATCCTGAATGCTCTTGCGCAGAATGGGCTGAAGCCTGATATATTCATCGCTCATGATCTTGATAAAGATAACAGGGCGTTGCTAAAAGCAGGTCGCCTTAACTTTGTTTTGCATCATGACTTGGGCGTTGATTTGGAAAATGTCTTTCATGCGTTTCTGTATCACCACAAGCTGACGCAAGACCCTTTGATGACAGCGATATCAAACGTACAGGTCGTAACGCCACAGAATGTCCCAGCCGAAAAGGTAAGACTGTAAAGATTGGGGCTGATCAAAGCAGACATCCGGGTGCAGAGATTGAACGACTGGTTTGTCCGGCGTCATGTATCAACCGTACCAAGCGCAGCGTGTGTGATGAGTTGACATGGCGCTGAAATAGTCGGCTCTCGGCCTGGTTTGCGGAACATGATTCACTCTTTGCACGGCGTGGGTGAAGATGCGTGGGACGGATGAGGCAAGCGGGTCACTGTACAGCTTTGTTGATCTGGAAGAGCGCATTCCCGCTCGGCATCCACTGCGCAGAATCAGGCAGGTGGTGAATGATGCGCTGGCCAGTCTGGATGCCAAGTTCGAGGCGCTCTACACCGATTTTGGCCGTCCTTCGGTCCCGTCGGAACGGCTGATCCGGGCGAGCCTGATCCAGATCCTTTTCTCGATCCGGTCACCCCGGAGGCGTGCCTTCGACACGACCCGGCAGTTGACGGAACAAATACAATATAACCTGCTTTTCCGCTTTTTCGTGGGCGTAGGGATCGACGATCCGGTTTGGGATGAAGGGTGCCCGGAAAACTGTCCAGTGGACAGATTTCAGGCAAAGGCAGGTGATATGCCCGCTGACGATGACCCGGGAAGCCCAACGGGACCCGGCAGCCCCGCCGAAGTTCACCCGGAGCCGGGGCAGTGCCGTGCTTCCATGGGTGGAGGAGGGTCAGAAAACGGTCCGGGGGACAGTTTACCCGACGACGGCGACGATGGAGAACCGCGCGGCACTCGACATGGTCCACCGCCACATCCGGGGTCGACACAGCGGCTGACGCTCGGCGTCAAATTCGTCGCCGACCTGCGCCAAGCCTGCGTGACCCCACATATCGCGCAGAAATCGAGATATTCAGCAATCGACGGTAGAACCACCCGGCGCGAAGGCTATGCCCTGTCTATCAAGCACCGAAAACAGATCGCGGAGGCTTTCGGCTGACAGAGCGCCCAGCCCAACGTGACAGATGCTGCGAAACGCTCCAACGGCTACAATGCGCAGTAAGCGGGCTTTGTAAACTCGGGTTCCGCTGTCAGAGCCGAAGGACCCGACCGACCCTTGCCGGCCATTCGTGCTCATTGCGTCTTGCGACCGCTGCCAGCCCAATTCTGTTGGTCGTGCAAAACTTAGCATGAAGCTGGCCGCATTCGTCGGCTGTGCGGGACGGAGCTACCGTTCATACGCGCCTCATCAATGCCACCGCGAGTTCACTCTTGCTTGCTAGTTCGGAAGCGAACGGTTCGGAAGTCGTGCACCCGAGGGTGATGGCGACATGGAACGGATTTCCCGTTTTAGCAAGATCATGATGCTTCTTTTGAAACGCAGCCAGCGCAAGCACATGCAGCAAAGGTCCAGAGAAAAAAAGGCCGCCGAAGCGGGGCGGCCTTTCGTTTTCTGGAAACGGCATGAGCCATCGCGCCCTCAGAACTCAAACGCCAGTCTCAGCTCGGCGCCGTAAGTGGTGAAGTCACCCGATCTGAGACCATCGACGAAGAAATCACTCGTCACCGTCAGGCCGGAGCCACTGTTGTGGCGGTAGCGTCCAAACTCTTCTGTCAGTGCGATGATGTCCTCGGTCAGCCGTTCTTCGTCCGGCAAGCCACAAGGAACCTTGCGCTGTGTCGAACGATGCTGCCCGAGTATGCGGCAGGCCCGGCGCTCAGATACGCCGAGAGCCTGCCGCACATGATCAATGCACTGACGGCGGCGGGAAGGACTTAGAAGTTTCCCTGTGCAGCCTCGGTGAGGATCATCTTGTCCAACGTCAAATCCGACACCGCGCGTCTCAACCGAGTGTTTTCGGTCTCCAACTCTTTGAGGCGCTTGAGCTGATCGCGGCTCATACCGCCATACTCTTTACGCCATAGATAATAGCTCTGAACCGTCACACCAATCTGCCGCACAGCTTCCGCCGTCGACCGTCCTTGCCCTTGCAGCACTTCAACTTGTCGCAGTTTCAGCACGATATCTTCGGGCTTCTCTCGTTTTCCAGCCATCCTGTCAACGGCGGAGACAAAACCGGCCATTTGGCGGCGCAAAACCAGGCCAGTGGCGGAGCACCAAGCGCCATGGCGCGTGCGCTCCCCAAATAGCTGGCGCGTGCCATGGCGCATTGGCCGGGAGGG
>NZ_UIHC01000039.1 GCF_900499075.1 Roseinatronobacter ekhonensis
AGGGTTCACTCGACATTTGAACGGGGCGTTTAACGCTGCCTGAAAGGCCGACTGTCACGCTGGTGTCTGCAACGGACCTGCTGCAAGTATCCCTGTCAAACTGTGCAACATTCCCTGTCGCGCCACACTATCCACAGCAAAATGCGTCGATCCGCAAAAATAGCTTTACAGAATCTTGCTTTGACTACACCATATATAGTAAGCGCACGCAGAGGCGTTGGAACACATAGCGGTAAACACTGTGCCTTGTGGAACGCGAAACAGGCGCACGTAGTAATGTGAGGCGGGCATGTCAGCAGCAGAACTCTACCTCTCCAACGACGATATTCACCCTATCGACATGGTCGAAACGCTTGCCACCCATCACGACTGGGATTTCGACCGCTTGGCCGACGACCAGATCGCGATGGTGGTCGAGGGGCAATGGCGCAGCTACAGCCTGTCACTTGCAATCGCGCCGGGCGGCGATGTGCTGCGCCTGATCTGCACGTTTGAAATGGACCCGCCCGATGCCGCGATGCCTGCGCTCTATGAAACCCTCAGCCGTGCCAATGACATGGTCTGGTCGGGCTCTTTCAGCTTCTGGAACGCGCAACGGCTGATGGTCTGGCGCTATGGCTTGTTGATGTCGGATGAACAACCCGCCGGGATTGATCAGATCGACCGGATGCTGCGAAGTGCGATTGCCGCGGCAGAACGCTTCTATCCGGCCTTCCAGCTTGTGGCATGGGCCGATCACAGCCCGCAGGCCGCATTGGATCTGGCCTTGGCCGACGCCGTCGGGCGGGCGTAACACAGGGGCGCAGACCCTCTTGAACCTTGGTTGCCGCAGGCGCATGATGCAGGTGCAACAATCGGGGTTCACACATGCATGATATCAACGCGCGCGGCATTGTGCTGCTGGGCTGTGGCAAGATGGGATCGGCCATGCTGGCTGGTTGGCTGGCGCAGGGGATAGAGCCGGGCGCGGTGCATGTGATCGACCCCAACCCGTCGGACTGGCTGCGCAGCACAGGCGTACAGTTGAATGTCGGATTGCCGCCGGCCCCGGCGGTCGCGGTGCTTGCGGTCAAACCGCAGATGATGGGCGCGGCCTTGCCGCAACTGGCGGCCCTTGGCGAGGGCGAAACGCTGTTTGTTTCCATCGCGGCAGGCACCACGCTGGCGACACTTGGCACCGCGCTGGGCGAAGGCAGCCCGATTATCCGCGCCATGCCCAATACCCCCGCCGCCGTGGGCGCGGGGATTTCCGGGATCATCGGCAATGCACAGGTCGGCCCTACGCATCTGGAACAGGCAGAGCGGCTGCTATCCGCCGTGGGCGAGGTCGTCACGCTGGATGACGAATCCCAGATGGATGCCGTGACCGGCCTGTCCGGCTCTGGTCCCGCCTATGTTTTCCACATGATCGAAGCGATGGCGCAGGCTGGCATGGCCCAAGGCCTAAGCGCGGATCTGGCGATGCAACTGGCCCGCGCAACGGTGGTCGGCGCGGCGCGGCTGGCAGATGATAGCCCCGACAGCGCCGCGACCTTGCGCGAAAACGTCACCAGCCCAAATGGCACCACCGCCGCAGCACTCGCAGTGCTGATGGATGACACCAATGGCTTGCCGCCCCTGATGGTCCGGGCAATCGCGGCGGCGGCCGACCGCTCGCGCGAGCTGGCGCAATGACCATCAGCTTTGACGAGTTCCAAAAGGTCGATATCCGCGTGGGCCGCATTACCCATGCCGAACCCTTCCCCGAAGCGCGCAAACCCGCGATCAAGCTTTGGGTGGATTTTGGCGCAGACATCGGTGTTCGGAAATCCTCGGCACAGATTACCGCGCATTACGAGCCCCAGGCGCTGGTCGGGCGGCAGGTGTTGGCGGTCGTGAATTTTCCGCCCCGCCAGATCGGCCCGTTCATGTCCGAAGTGCTGGTGCTGGGCGCAGCCGATGATGCGGGCAATATATCGCTGGTGGCGCCCGACCACCCCGTGCCGCTTGGCGCACGGATGCATTAGAGGACCCTCATGGCAGAGCTTTACATCACCCGCCCCCTGCCCGACCGTGTGCTGGACCGCGCGCGCGAGCGGTTCAACGTGACCCTGCGCGAACAGACGACCCCGTTGAAAAAGGGCGAGATGCGCGCGGCGCTGGTGCTTTATGACGTTGTCTTGCCCACCTTGGGCGACATGTTCACCGCGGACGTGTTCGACGGCATGGCAAGCGCGCGCTGCAAATTGCTCGCGAATTTCGGCGTCGGGTACAACCATATCGACGTGTCGGCGGCGCAGGCTGCCGGCATCTCCGTCACCAACACGCCCGGTGCAGTGACCGAGGCCACCGCCGACATTGCCCTGATGCTGATGCTGATGACCGCGCGCCGCGCAGGCGAAGGCGAACGCATGGTGCGGGCGGGCAAATGGGCCGGATGGCACCCCACGCAGATGCTGGGTCTGAACCTAGGGGGCAAGACCTGCGGCATTGTCGGTATGGGGCGCATCGGGCAGGCAATAGCGCGGCGTGCGCATTTCGGGCTTGGGATGGAGGTGATCTATCACAACCGCTCTGCCAAGGCGCTCGACATGCCCGCGCGGCAAGTGGGCAGCCTGACCGAATTGATGGGGGGCGCGGACATCGTGGTTCTGGCCGTCCCCAGCGGGCCCGACACCCACCACCTGATCGATGCAGCGGCCTTGGCGACCATGCAACCGCACGCCCATCTGGTCAACATCGCGCGCGGCGATGTCGTGGATGAAGACGCGCTTGTCGCGGCGCTGCAAGCGGGCCAGATCGCGGGCGCGGGGCTGGATGTCTATGAGCATGAACCCAAGGTGCCCGACGCCTTGCGCGCCATGGAAAACGTAACGCTTCTGCCGCACCTCGGCACAGCCGCGCTGGATGTGCGCGAAGAGATGGGGCTGATGGCAGTCGAAAACGCCATCGCCCATCTGGACGGTCAGCCATTGCCGAACCCGGTCTGACATGACCACGCAGGCCGAAATCGCCGTCATCGGCGCGGGCGTTGTTGGCTTGACCTGCGCGCTGCGCCTGCACCACGCTGGACATGCGGTGGTACTGGTCGCGCCAGAGGATGACGAAACCGGCGCAAGCTATGGAAATGCAGGCGTTATCGCGGATTATGGCGTTCTGCCTATAGGCACCCCCGATGTCCTGCGCGACTTGCCGCGCCTGTTGTTCAACCGCGACAGTCCTTTGGCCATACGCCACGCCGCGATTGCCACACTGGCCCCTTGGCTGCTGCGGTTCGCGCGTGAATGCCTGCCGGGGCGGGCGCAGGCCAATGCGGCGGCAATTGCCGCCCTTCTGGCCCCCTCGGCGCAGATGTGGCGCGATCTGGCGGGCGAGATCGGCGCGCGTGACCAACTCAAGGCGCATGGCTCGCTTTACCTGTATGAACGCACGGATCAGGCGGTGGATCTGACGGCCTATCGCAATCTGGGCGTGACCGTTGACGCGCTAAGCGATGCCGAACTGCGCCAGTTGGAACCCGCGCTGCGCGGGCATGCCGGCGGGGCGTTCTTTCCCAATACGATCACCATCGATGACCCCGCGACCTTGCTGCGCGCCCTGCGCGCGGCGGTGGCGGATATTGCGCGCGTCACGGCACGGGTCGAACGGCTGGAGCGGGGCCGCGATGGCCTGCGCCTGACCGGCCCGGGCCTAGACCTGCGCGCCGCGCGCGTGGTTCTGGCGGCGGGCGCGTGGTCGAAGCGCTTGGCCGCACTGATAGGCGACAAGGTGCCGCTGGACACCGAACGCGGTTACCATCTGGAATACGACATGCCCGAAAACCCGCTGACGCGCCAGACAAGCCCCATCGCACGCGGGTTCTATTTCTGCCCCATGCAAGGGCGCTTGCGAGTGGCGGGCACGGTCGAGTTGGGCGGGCTGTCAGCCCCGCCCGCGCCGCATCGTTGGGCCATGATGGAACGCGGCGCGCGCGCCATCCTGCCCGACCTGCCCGAGCCGTCGCGCCGGTGGATGGGGTTTCGCCCCTCCATCCCCGATTCGCGCCCCGTGATCGGACCGTCGCGGGGCGGTGCCGATGTGATCCATGCCTATGGCCACGGTCATCTGGGCCTGACGCTGGCCCCCGTGACCGCGCAAATGGTGCTTGACATGGTGGCGGGGCGCACGCCGTTTCTGGACCCGGCGCCCTACCGAGTGGACCGTTTCTGAAGCGCCACACGCGCCAGCGTGGTCGCCAGAAACAGCCCCGCCGCGACCACCACGATGGACGGACCCGACGGCGTGTCTTGTGCCAGCGACAGTTGCAGCCCGCCCCAGACCGACAGTCCGCCAAGCGCGATAGCGCCCAAAGCCATTGCCTCCGGCCCACGCGCCAGGTTGCGGGCGGCAGCGGCCGGAATGATCAGCATCGCCGCGATCAAAAGCGCGCCGACGATCTTCAGCGACACCGCCACAACTATCGCCAGTGCAACTGTCAGCACCAACCGTTCGCGCGCGGGGTCGATACCTGCGGCGTGGGCCAGATCTTCGGAGAGTGTCGCGGTCAACAATGGGCGCCAGCGCCATGCCAGCAGCGCCAGAACCGCGCCCGCGCCAAGCGCGATCACGCCAAGATCGGCACGCGAGACCGCCAGAATGTCGCCAAACAGATAGGATGTCAGGTCTACCCGTACGCCGGGCAGGTAGGACACGGCAACCAACCCGCAGGCCAGCGCGGAATGCGCCAGCACCCCCAGCGTGGTATCCATCGCCCAGCCGCGCCCCGCAAGTGCTGCCACTGTCATCGCCATGGCCAGCGCGACCAGCATGATCCCCAGATACAGGTTCAGCGCGAACCCAAGCGCCAGCGCCACGCCAAGAATGGCGGCATGGGCGGTTGCGTCGCCGAAATAGGCCATGCGCCGCCAGACCACGAAACAGCCCAAAGGTCCTGCGGCCAGCGCGACCATCAGCCCCGCCAGAAGCGCGCGCAACAGGAAGTCATCCAGCATGGGCGTGATCCTCGTGGTCATGGTCGTGATCGTGCTGGTAAAGCGCCAGCGCGCCGCCCGTGCCATGGCCAAAGAGCGCGCGGTATTCGGGGGCCGCGCGCACCACATGCGGCGCGCCCGCGCAACAGATATGCCCGTTCAGGCAGATCACGCGGTCGGACGCGCTCATCACCACATGCAGGTCATGGCTGACCGAAAGCACCGCGCAGCCCAGCTCGCGGCGGACATCTTCGATCAGCCGGTAAAAGGCGGCTGTGCCGGGCTGGTCCAGCCCCGCCGTCGCCTCGTCCAAGATCAGGATGTCGGGCCGCGACAGAAGCGCGCGCGCCAGCAGCACCCGTTGGAACTGCCCGCCCGAAAGCGTGGTCATGTCCTGCGCGGCCACCCCCGGCACACCGACACGCGCCAGCACTTCGGCGATGCGCGCCTTGGTCTGCCGCTCTGGCAGCGACAGGAACCGCGTGACCGGCATGGGCATGCTCGGGTCGATATGCAGTTTTTGCGGCACATACCCGATACGCAACCCCGCCTGCCGCGTCACCCGCCCCTTGGACGGGGCGACAACCCCCAGAATAGCGCGCAGCAATGTGCTTTTGCCGGACCCGTTCGGACCGACAATGGTCACGATCTCGCCCGCGTGAATGCTCAGGTCGATATGGTGCAACACCTCGCGCCCGCCAAGGCGCACGGCCAGATGATCGGTGGCGATCAGGCTCATGAAGGATGTCCCGCGCAGGTGTTGCAGCGCCCCACGGCCTCTATCGTGGCGCGGTCCAGCGCAAACCCCGCCGCTATGGCGGCCTCTGTCAGGGCAGCGGTCACAGCACCCGCAGGCGCTTCGGTCACGCTGTCGCAACGGTCGCAGATCAGGAACGCCGCCGCGTGATCCTGCGCCGGATGCGCGCAGGCGGTAAAGGCGTTGAGCCGCCGGATACGGTGGGCAAAGCCATGCTCTACCAGCCAGTTGAGCGCACGATACGCGACCGGCGGCTGGGTGCCGTAGCCTTCTGCCGACAATTGTTCCAACACGTCATAGGCCCCCATCGCGCCATGCGCCGCGATCAACATTTCCAGCGTGCGAAGGCGCACGGGGGTCAGACGCAACCCCATGGTTCGGGCGCGCATCTCTGCCTGCGCCAGGATACTGGCCGCGCCCTGTGCACCGCTATGGTCGGGGCAACAAAACGCGGAATGGGTGTGATTGCTCATCGGCCTGCCCTTGACTGTTATGATATAACGTAAGATAGGTTTTGTAACTTTGTAACACAAGGAGACAGAGATGCGCTACTCCATCGCTTTGGCCGCTGCAATACTTGGCACCCCGCTTGCCGCCCATGACATTCGTGTGGTGACGGATATTCCGGTCACGCATTCGCTGGTCAGCATGGTGCTGGGCGATCACGGCACAGTGGATCTGATGCTGGATCGCGGCGCGAATGCGCATTCCTACCAGTTGCGCCCGTCGCAGGCACAGGCCTTGTCGCAGGCCGATCTTGTGGTCTGGGTGGGCGAAGGCATGACGCCTTGGATGGGCCGTGCGATGGCAGGACTGGCCGCTGATGCGCATTCGGTCGCACTGCTGGAGGTCGAGGGCGCGATGCTGCGCGACTTCGGCCAAGCGAAGGACGCACATGACCACGATGACCATGCGGATGAACACGCGCATGATGAACACGCGCATGATGACCACGGCCACGAAGACCATGCGGATGAGCACGCGCATGACGACCACGGCCATGAAGACCATTCGGATGAGCACGCACACGACGACCATGGCCATGACGACCACGCCGAAGAGCACGCGCATGACGACCATGGCCATGACGACCACGCCGAAGAGCACGCACACGACGACCATGGCCATGTCGACCACGCCGAAGAGCACGCGCATGACGACCATGGCCATGAAGACCACGCGGACGAACACGCGCATGAAGACCACGCCGAGGAGCATGCGCACGACGACCATGCCCACGAAGACCACGCTGACGACCATGCGCATGACCACGCCCATAGCGGCCTCGACCCGCATGCTTGGCTCGATACGCGCAACGCGGCGATCTGGCTGGACGTGATCGCCGAAGAACTGGCCGAACATATGCCGGATCATGCCGATGCATTCACCGCCAATGCACAAGCCGCCAAGGCCGACATTGCTACCCTGACCGCAGAGTTGGACACCATCCTAGCCCCTGCACGCGATATGGCCTTTGTGACCTTCCATGACGCTTACGGCTATTTCGTCAACCAGTTCGACCTGACCCAAGCGGGCGCGATTGCGCTGGGGGATGCCGCCAGCCCCGGCGCGCAGCGTCTGGCCGCATTGCGCACAGAGATGGAGGCCGATGCCGCCGTCTGCATCTTCCCCGAGGCAGCACATGACCCGGCGCTGGTCACGACCATGATCGAAGGCACGGGCGTGCGCCTTGGCGCCACGCTTGACCCCGCTGGCAGCTTGCTGGACCCGGGCGCCGGGCTGTACGGCGAATTGATGCGCGACATGGCCAAAGCCATCGCGGATTGCGCGCAGGGCTAGACGAAACAGCGCCCAAAGGTTAGGTCTGGGGCACACAGCCCCGGACCTGAAAGCGCTTTGAGATGACCGCACTTACCCTCTATCTGGCTGCCCCGCGCGGCTTTTGCGCGGGCGTCGACCGCGCGATCAAGATCGTGGAAATGGCCTTGGAAAAATGGGGCGCGCCGGTCTATGTGCGCCATGAGATCGTGCATAACAAATTCGTCGTCGACAGCCTGCGCGAGAAGGGCGCAGTGTTTGTCGAGGAGTTGGACGACTGCCCCGATGACCGCCCGGTGATCTTTTCCGCTCATGGTGTGCCGAAATCGGTGCCAGAAGCGGCGCAGGCGCGGCAAATGCTGTTTGTGGATGCCACCTGTCCGCTGGTCAGCAAGGTCCATATAGAGGCCGAACGCCACCATGAAAACGGGTTGCAGATGGTCATGATCGGCCATGCGGGCCATCCTGAAACCGTGGGCACGATGGGGCAACTGCCCGAGGGTGAGGTGCTGCTGGTCGAAACCGCCGAGGATGTGGCGGGGTTGGACGTGCGCGACCCCGAAAAACTGGCGTTCATCACCCAGACCACGCTGTCGGTGGATGACACCGCCGATGTGGTTGCGGCCCTGCAAGCGCGGTTTCCGGCCATCGTTGGCCCCCACAAAGAAGACATCTGCTACGCCACCACCAACAGGCAGGAAGCGGTCAAGGCCATCGCGCCCATGATCGACGCGCTGCTGGTGATCGGCGCACCGAATTCGTCCAATTCGCAACGGCTGGTCGAGGTGGGCCGCGCCAAGGGCTGTGCTTATGCGCAACTGGTGCAGCGCGCGGCCGATATTGACTGGCGCGCGCTGGACGGTGTGCAATCGGTCGGCATCACCGCCGGTGCCTCGGCCCCGGAAGTGCTGATAAACGAGGTGATCGACGCCTTCCACGCCCGCTATGACGTGACGGTAGAACTGGTGGAAACCGCGAAAGAGCGGGTGGAATTCAAGGTGCCGCGAGTGTTGCGGGAAAGCGCTTGACGCCATGACAAGCACTTGATTTTTGTCCAACGCGCCCCGGACTTGATCCGGGGCCTCTTGGTCAAAAGCACCCCCGGTCCTAGTAGAATGAGTATCTAGAGCACGCGCGGCAAGGCCCCGGATCAAGTCCGGGGCGATGGGCGGCTTGGTATCATCACTTCAGATATTTTCAACTATCCACTTGCCCTGCCCCAGCCTGCGCGCCATCCTGCATCTCAGTGATAGGACCACCGCCCATGCTCTCGACCCAGTTCTTGCTGACCGCGCTTGTGGTCGTGCTCGCCCCCGGAACCGGGGTTGTCTACACGCTCGCGGTCGCCTTGGGACAAGGGCGGCGCGCGGGTCTTTGGGCGGCCTTGGGCTGCACCTTTGGCATTGTCCCCGCCATGCTGGCGGCGATGTTCGGGCTGGCCGCGCTCATGCACAGTTCGGCCCTGTTGTTTCAAGCCGTGAAAGTCGCCGGCGTCGCCTATCTTCTGTATCTAGCGTGGCAGATGTTGCACGAGGGCGGCGCGCTGGGGTACAAGAAAACCCAGCGCCCACGCCGGGACTGGTTATCGCCAAGCGCGGCGCGCTGTTGAATATCCTGAACCCCAAATTGTCGATTTTCTTTCTGGCGCTTTTACCGCCCTTCCTGAGCGGCAACGCGGCGACCGCCACACAGGAACTGGCGCTGATGGGTGCCGTATTCATGGCGCTGACATTCGCGGTCTTTGCCGTCTATGCGGTGGCCGCCGCACAAGCGCGCGATTGGCTCTTGGGCAGCGCAAGGGCCATGCGCTGGCTGAACCGCGCCTTTGCCACGGTCTTTGCGGGCCTTGCCGGACGTCTTGCCATGGAGCGCGCATGATCCCCCGCGCCGCCCTTATCCTCGGCCTTGCGGGCCTGATCCCCTTTGGCTTCGGGCTGGCCACGATCCTCTCGCCCGCGTTGGCAGAGGCCACGATCCGCGCGATCGGTCCGCGTTTCGCGGGGCAATATGTGCTGATCGCCTATGGCACCGTGATCCTGTGCTTTATGTCGGGCGTGCTCTGGGGCTTTACGGCCAAAGGGGCCGAACATAATTGGACCGGCTATGCGCTATCGGTCGCCCCCGCGCTTTGGGCGTTTTTCTTCGTCGGCGGCGGCGCGACGCAGGCGCTGGCCGCCCTGCTGACGGGATTTGTCGTGCTGCTGGTGATTGACCAGCAATTCAGCCTGTGGGGCCTGACCCCGCCTTGGTGGATGAAGCTGCGGCTACTGCTGACAGCGGGTGTTGCGCTATGCCTTGCGGGCGGTATCTGGCTGGGGTAGCCCTTGGCCTGATCCTGCAGGAAAGGCCCGCCCATGCATCTTTATTCCATGCCATCCTCTGGCAACAGCTACAAGGTGCGGCTGCTTTTGGCGCTTTTGGGCCAATCGGTGGATATGACGGATGTCGAGTACGGCTGGCCCGCGCTGGAGCGTGCCAAGGCCGAAGGCGCACTGCCCTTCGGCAAGGCCCCGGTGCTGGCGCTGGACGATGGCACGCTGCTGCCCGAATCGAACGCGATCCTGATGTATCTGGGGCATGGCACAGCCTTCATCCCGGCCAGCCCGACTGCGCAGGCGCAAACGCTGGGCTGGATGTTCTGGGAGCAGAACCAGCATGAAGGCGTGATCGCCGTGCGCGCGGCGTTGCGGACCTATCCGCACCGCGCGGCGCAGGCCACGCCAGAGCGTCTGGCGCAGCTACTGGACGCGGGCCATGACCTGCTCGCGGTCATGGAGAGGCATCTGGACGGGCGCGACTGGCTGGTGGGAAATGACCCGACGCTCGCGGATATCTGCCTTTACGCCTATACCCACAGCGCGGGTCCGAAAGGAGGGTTCGACATGGGCCGGTACCCCGCCATTGGCGCATGGCTGGACCGTGTGGCCGCCCTGCCCGGCTTTGCCCCGATGGGTGCGCAATGACCCGCCTTGTCGCCTATACCGATGGTGCGTGCAGCGGCAATCCCGGTCCCGGCGGTTGGGGCGTGCTGATGCGGGCCGAGCGGGATGGCGCGGTGCTGAAAGAGCGTGAATTGCAGGGCGGCGAGCGTGACACCACCAATAACCGGATGGAGTTGATGGCCGCGATCTCGGCGCTGGAGGTGCTGGAGCGACCTTCGGAACTGACCATCGTCACCGACAGCGCCTATGTGAAAAACGGCGTCAGCCAATGGATACATGGCTGGAAGCGCAATGGCTGGCGCACCGCCGACAAGAAACCCGTCAAGAATGTCGAGCTTTGGCAGCGGCTGGACGCGGCGCAAGCACGCCACACGGTGACTTGGGAATGGGTCAAGGGCCATGCAGGCCACCCAGAGAACGAACGCGCGGATGAGTTGGCGCGCGCCGGCATGGCCCCGTTCAAACCGGGCAAGCCATGACCTTGTTGCAGGTGCTGGATCTGGCGGCGGTGTTCGTCTTTGGTCTGACCGGCGCTTTGGCCGCAAGCCGCGCGCAGTTGGACATCGTGGGCTTTGTGTTCCTTGCCTGCCTGACAGCGGTCGGCGGCGGCACATTGCGCGATGTGGTGCTGGGGCGCGACACCGTGTTCTGGGTGGCGGAACCCTTGATGATCGTCTCGGCCACAGCGGCCGCCGTGCTGGTGTTCTTCACCGCCCATAGGGTCGAATCGCGGCTGCGTACATTGGAATGGCTGGATGCGGTCGCGCTGGCGGTCGCGGTGCCCGCCGGTGCGGGGCTGGCCCTGAGCATGGACGCGCCATGGATCATCGTGGCGATCATGGGCGTGGCGACTGGCACATTCGGCGGACTAATGCGTGACGTGGTCTGCAACGAAGTTCCGCTGATCCTGAAAAAGGGCGAGCTTTACGCGACCGCCGCGCTTGCAGGCGTCTTGTTGGCACTGGGCGCGGCGGCTGTCGGGGTGCCGAGTGGCGGCGCGCTGGTCGCCTGCGGTTGCGCGACATTCGCATTGCGCGCGGGGTCCATGCTGTTTGGCTGGAACCTGCCGGTCTACAAAAGCCGCCCGCCGCGCAAGTAGCGCCCGTCCTCAAACCGTGATGCGTCATACGGTGGGTTGCAAACCGTAAGCGCATGGATTGTGCCGCGGCCAGCAAGGACCCTTGGCAGCTAGACGGTGCAGCGCAAAGCTGCGATCGTTCCCAAAAAAACGGCTATCACACTGGACGCGATCACAACGAGCAACGGTCCAAGAAATGGGTGCCACTGAACGGCATTGAACGTCTTCACAGCCAGGACCAACGCCACCAGGGTTGCAAGGCCACCAATCCACAAATTCGCAACCGCCCCAAACAAACCACCCATACAGGCACCGTCTGAAATAATGTCCCGGCTGGACGAAACCATAACGTAAACACCAACCGCGATTTGAAGAGTGGAGATTCCCAAGGCAACACGCCAGCGCTTTGCCGCCCAGTTCGAACTTGCTGCACCACGCGTCATTCAGGGCTCCAAAATTCTTTGCGCAGATACGGGGGCGCCAAGCGCTACGCCCCAACAGCCGCCAGAAGCGCCACCGCCACCCGGCGCTGTTCGGACAACAGCACGTTATAGGTGCGGCAGGCGGCGGGGCTGTCCATGACCTCTGCCCCGATCCCGGCGGCGTCCAACTCTGCGCGCAGGCCCTTGGGTAGGTGCGCGATCTGCGGGCCAGTGCCAACCAGCAGCACATCGACCCGCCCGGCCAGTGCCAGAAGCGGCGCGGCCTCGTCATAACCGCCCCAGCCATGCACTTCACCACCATAGATCAGCACCGGCGCGGGATAGGTCTGCCCGCCCAGCCGGTAGAAATCGGGCCCGTAGCCCTCTATGGGTTTGGCGTCACCGAATTCTATCTCGGAGAGTTGCATCTCAGCCCTCTTTGACTCCGAATTGCGTGCCTGCGGTATCGCCCGCAGCTTTCGTCCAGTCGCGTTTCACCCCGAAGCGATAGAGCACAACAGAGGCCACGAAAACCGACGAATACGTCCCCACGATGATACCCCAGATCATGGCGAAGACGAAACCACGGATCACGTCGCCCCCCAGCACAAACAGCGATATCAACGCGATCAGCGTGGTGACAGAGGTCATGACCGTGCGCGACAGCGTGTCATTGATGGACAGGTTCAACACCTCGCGCAGCGGGCGTTTCTTGAACTTGATCAGGTTCTCGCGCACACGGTCGAATACGACCACGGTGTCATTCAACGAATAGCCGACGATGGTCAGCAGCGCCGCGATAATCGCAAGATCGAAACGGATTTGCAGCGCCGCAAACAAACCGATGGTCAGCACCACGTCATGCACAAGCGCCGCGACTGCGCCAACAGAAAACTGCCATTCAAAGCGCAGCCAGATGTAGAACAGCACCGCCCCGAGTGCCAGCAGCACCGAGATCACCGCCGATTGCACCAATTCGCCCGATACTTTTGGCCCGACAGAGTCCACCGATGCGAAGGTCAGCGTCGGGTCCAGCACTTGCAAGGCCGCGCGGATCGACTCAAGCTGTTCGGGGGTTTTTGCTTCCTGGCCTTCCTGCGCTTGGATTCGGACCATTGCCACGTTGCGGTCCGGTCCAAAGGACGGGTCGAACACTTCGGTGATGGACACATCGCCAAAGCCCAACGGTTCTAGCGCCGCGCGGTAGGCACCGATATCGACCGGCTGAACCGCTTCGGTGCGGATCGTCGTGCCGCCCTTGAAGTCGATCCCGAAATTCAGCCCCATCATAAAGAAGGCAACGACGGACAGCACCATCGCCAGCATCGACGCGCCAAACGTGTAGCGCCAGAAGCGGAAGAAATCTACCGAGGTGTCTTGCGGAACAAGTTTCAGGCGCATGGGCTTTCCTTATATCGCAAGGGTTTTGGGGCGGCGACGCTCAAAATACATCACCATCATCACACGCGTCACGAGAAGCGCGGTAAAGACCGAGGTGATAATCCCCAGCCCCAACGTGACGGCAAAACCGCGCACCGGGCCGGACCCCATCGCAAACAGGATCAGCGCAGTCAGGAAGGTGGTGATATTCGCGTCCAGAATGGCCGAGAGCGCCTTTTCGTAGCCAAGCTCAATCGCGCGTGCCGGTCCTTTGGCGGTCCGCATCTCTTCGCGTATTCGCTCGAAAATCAGCACCGTGGCGTCCACCGCCATCCCGATGGTCAGCACGATCCCTGCGATCCCCGGCAGGGTCAGCGTGGCCCCGATCAGCGACAGCAGCGCAAAGATCATCGCCACGTTAAGCAGCAGGGCAATATTCGCGATCACGCCGAAAATACCGTAGCTGGCCAGCATGAAAACCAGCACCGCACCCATGGCGACAATCGCGGCAATGCGACCTGCGTCAATGCTGTCTTGCCCCAGTTCGGGGCCAACGGTGCGTTCTTCCAGAAACTCCATCTCAGCGGGCAGCGCGCCAGAGCGCAGCAGGACCGCAAGCTGAGTCGATTCCTCGACCGTGAAGCGGCCGGTGATAATTCCTGAACCGCCCGGAATATGGCTTTGGATCGTGGGCGCGGACACGACCTCTCCATCCAGCACAATCGCAAAGGGGCTGCCGATATTTTCGGCGGTATAGAGGCCAAAAGCCCGCCCGCCCTGCGCATTGAACCGGAAATTTACCGCCGGGCGGTTATTCTGGTCCATCGCGGCGCTGGCATCGACCAGTTGGTCGCCGGTCACAACTGGGGTTTGTTCCACCTCGTAAAATGTGCCGGGCGCATCAAGCGAGGGGTATATCGCGTTGCGCGGCCCCGGCACTTCGTCCGGGTCCGATGTGACGCCCACGACCGGGTGAAAGGTCAGGCGCGCGGTCGTGCCGATCAGCGCCTTCAACTCGTCGGCAGATCCGATGCCCGGCACCTGAATCAGGATTCGGTCCTCGCCCTGCCGCTGGATGCTGGGTTCACGCGTGCCCGCTTCGTCGACGCGACGGCGGATAATTTCAAGCGAGGTCCGCATGGTGCGCTCGTCGGTAGCCATGCGTTCGGCCTCTGACAGCGTGACTACCAGTTCCTCACCCTCGACCCGCACTTCCAGATCGTTGGCGGCGCCAAACCCGGTCAGGCTTTGCGTGGGTTGCGCCAACTCGCGCACGAAGCCTGCGGCCTGATCAATGGCGGCGGGGTTGCCAAGCTGCACCCGCAATTCACCGACATCGTCAGTGGACATGCGCCGCACCGCGCCTACAGTGTCACGTTCTTCGCGCAAACGGTCGCGCACGCTGGGCCAGAGTGCATCGACACGGTCGGCATACACATCCGCAACCTGAACTTCGGCCAGCAGATGCGCGCCGCCGCGCAGATCAAGCCCCAGATTGACCAGAAAGGACGGCAGGAAACCGGGCCATGCCGCCAGATCCTCTTCGGCAAAAGCCTCACCACGCTCCTGCGCCGTGACCGCGTCATTGTGCCGCTCGACCTGCGCATAGAACAAGTTCGGCACGGCGATCAGCAGCGCCAATGCGCAGGTGCTCCAGATGAGGATGCGTTTCCACATCGGAATATGCAGCATGGGTCGGGTATCCTGTCAGGTTTTTACAGTATCAAGTCGCGGTCGCGACGTGGTGCAAGGGGCGCGCGGATTATTCTTTTGCCGCGGGTTCGGTTTTCGACATCACAGTTGCGATAGTCTGCTTCAGAATACGCACGCGCACGCCCTCGGCGATCTCGACCTCGACCTCGCCATCTTCCTTGACCTTGGAGATTTTGCCGACAATGCCGCCCTGCGTGACGACCTGATCGCCCCGGCGCAGCGCCTCGACCATCGCCTGATGTTCCTTCACCTTCTTTTGCTGCGGACGGATCAGCAGGAAGTACATGATTACGAAGATCAGAATAAACGGGATGATCGAAATCAGGCCACCTGCGGCCCCGGCGTCTTGTGCATAAGCGGGTGTGACGAACATGAAAGCTCCTGTCTGGTTGCGGCCCGGCATGCGGGCAGGAAAGCGTGGCCCCTTGCGGGGCCGGATTTGGCGCGCACCCTACTGGCAGGCATGACCCTTGGCAAGGCGAACCGGACCGGCCTACCAGCGCTGTGATAGCGCACGCAAAAGCAGGCCGCCACGGCGGCGGAATTCGGACGGGGCCAGCGCGCCTGCCGTGACGCAGGCAGGGTCTTTGGCCGCACGCGACAGCACCGCGCCCGCCTGAAACCCGGCCAGAAGTGCAGGCGCAGCGCTTTTTGGCACCGTTGCGCGGACTTTGCGCGCTTGGGCAAGAGCGTCCAGCCCCGCACGGGCCATATCGGCCATATCCGCGCCCTCTGGCACCGGCGGGCGGCCATTGGCGTCCAAGGCGGGCACCGCTTGCAGCCATTGCGCGATCCCATTGGCCCGGCCCATCGCGCGGCTTGCCTGTTCCGCGCCGTCGGGCGCGCCCAGAATACGGGCCGCCAGCCACATCAGGTTGCCCGCGCTCTGGTCGATATGGGCCAGCCATGCCGCCATATCTGCAAAGGGCGCGCGGTCGATATGCCAATGCCGCGCATCAATCATCTGGTGGCCAAGCGCTGTCGGCAAATCATGCGCGGCCCATAGCGCCGCCAGAGGTTCGGCCACCTCATACGCGCGCGGTGGTTTTCCGGCGGCGATGTCGTCCAGCGCATCGGTCCAGAATTGCAGCCGCATCTGCGCGATCAGCGGTTGTTCCGAGACATAGGGCGCACGCGCGATTTCCAGATTGAACGCATAGAGCACCCAAAGCTGTGCGCGCAATTCGGGCGGCGCAAGCAAGCTGGCGGCGTGGCGGTCAGGATCGGAGGCCGCGACACGGTCTTCGAGCGTCTCGGTCATTCCGGCGCGACCACCATCAACGCATAGGCAATTTCCGACGGGGCGGCGCGCCAGCGGGCGATCTCCGCCTCTGCCTGGTCCAGCGCTGCCGCAAGCGTCGGAGTGGCGCCGGGGCGCAGGCTGGCAATGCGGCGCTCCATCGGCAGGTAGTAGTTTTCCCACGCGGCACCGATTTGAAGGTTTTCCCCCAGCACCCGGTAGCCCGCTTGCGCGACCCGGTCGCGAATGCCCTCCATATCCGTGATCTGCGCATACTCCGCCGACCAGAAATCGCGCGCCGCCTGCGACGGGCGCGGCAACATGCAAGGCTCTGAGAACGCCACGCGCCCGCCTGTCGCCAGGGCGGGACGCCACGCGCGCAAAGCCTGGCCGATCCCGATGAAATAGATCGCGCCCGCGCACCAGATCAGGTCATACGGCCCGTCAAGCCTGGCCATATCGCCCTGGCGCACCTGCACGCGGTCGCCGAATGGCGCCGTGCGCTTTTGCGCTGCTGTGACGAATTGCGCGATCTTGTCGACCGCGTCGATCTGCGCTTTAGGGCGTTCCTTGGCTAACGTCAGAGTATCGGCCCCCGACCCGCAGCCAGCATCACAAATTCGGGCCGTGGCGGGGGTGCCTGCGACAGACAAGGCCCAGCCCAGATCGGCGGGCGCACCCGGCCCCTCGCGGGCCAGATCGCTGTAGAGCGTCAGGAACGCTTCGTCTTGGCTCAGCTCGGACATGGGCGCACTCCATCGCGCAAAAGTTTCCAGATCACGGCGTCCAGCAGGGCCTCGAAGCTGGCATCGACGATGTTGGCCGAGACCCCCACGGTGGACCAGCGCCGCCCCTGCCCGTCCTCTGAATCGATGATGACACGGGTCACGGCCTCTGTCCCGCCTTGGGTGATGCGGACCTTGAAATCCACCAGTTTCATATCGTCAATCGCGCCCTGATAGGGCCCCAGATCCTTTGCCAACGCCTTTGCCAGCGCGTTAACGGGGCCACGGTCATGCCCTTCGGCATCCATCGATTCGGACACGGACAGTTTCTTGTCATCCCCGATTTTCAGCACCACGACCGCTTCGGACAGGGACACCATCTGGTCATACTTGTTCTTGCGCCGCTCGACCGTCACGCGGTAGCGCTTGACCTCGAAAAACTGTGGCACCTGCCCCAAGGCCCGCCGCGCGAGCAGCTCAAAGCTCGCCTGTGCGCTGTCATAGGCATAGCCCGCTTCCTCGCGGGTTTTGATGTCGTCCAGAATGCCGGGCAAGCGCGGGTCATCGCGGGCCACTGCCAGACCCATATCCGCCAGCACCATCCGCAGGTTCGACTGCCCCGCCTGGTTCGACATGGGCACAAGGCGCGCGTTGCCCACCAGCGACGGGTCGATATGCTCATAGGTGGACGGGTCTTTGGCAATGGCGCTGGCATGCAGCCCGGCCTTGTGGGCAAAGGCCGACGCGCCGACATAGGGCAATGTGCGCAGTGGCACACGGTTTATGATGTCGTCCAGCTTGCGCGAGATGCGCAAAAGCTGGCCAAGCGCCTCGGGGCTGACGCCGGTTTCAAACCGCGCGGCAAAGCTGGGCTTCAACGCCAGCGTCGGGATCAGCGTGGTCAGGCTGGCATTGCCGCAACGCTCACCAAGCCCGTTCAGCGTGCCTTGAATCTGGCGTGCGCCCGCCTCGACCGCCGCAAGCGTGCAGGCCACCGCCTGGCCCGTATCGTCATGGCAATGAATGCCCAGACGGTCGCCGGGGATACCGCTGGCGATGACGGCTTCGGTGATCGCGCCAATTTCATTCGGCAACGTGCCGCCATTGGTATCGCAGAGCACGATCCAGCGCGCGCCCGCTTCTTGGGCGGCGTGCAGCGCTTGCAGGGCGTAGTCAGGATTGGCCTTGTAGCCGTCGAAGAAATGTTCGGCGTCGAAATGCGTTTCGCGGGATTGGGCCACGCAATGCGCAACAGACGCGCGGATACTCTCGAGGTTGTCCTCCAGCGTGATCCCCAGCGCGTGGGTGACATGGTAATCATGCGCCTTGCCGACAAGGCAGACCGAATTTGTGCCCGCGTTCAGCACAGCGGCCAAGACATCGTCGTTTTCCGCCGACCGCCCCGCGCGCTTGGTCATGCCAAATGCGGTCAGGGTGGCACGGGTGGCGGGCGGGCTTGCGAAAAACTCGCTATCCGTCGGGTTCGCACCGGGCCAGCCGCCCTCAACATAGTCGATCCCAAGCTGGTCCAGCATCGCCGCGATCTGGTGCTTCTCGGCAGTCGAGAATTGCACACCCTGCGTCTGCTGCCCGTCGCGCAGGGTCGTATCATAAAGGTACAGGCGCGCGCGAGTCATAGGCACCCCGCGCCCCGGGCTTGACCCGGGGCCTCTGGGGTGGGGCAGCAGTTGGCCGCGGGGCCCCGGGTCAAGCCCGGGGCGGGTATCGCGTTATTGTCAAACGGTGAACACTTGGCCCTAATGCCTGACCCGCCCACCCACGGGGCACGCCTTAAACAACTCTTCTCGCGGGTCGCCTGCGACCCGCTTCGCCCCCGACCCGACCCCCAGGGCGGGGACGAAATCGCCCCCACCCTCGGGTCGGGGGCTACGCTTGGATATGCGACGATCATTCGAGGCCCTCCAGCTTGGACGGGTTAAAGTCGGGGCCGGGGACGAGTTCTACGCCCTCTTTCGACATACGCACTTCCAAACCAGCAGAAACAAGCCGCCTCTTGAAATCATCGACTGGGCCAAAGTCTTTGTTTGACTTCGCGCTTTTTCTCAATGCGGAAAGCACTTCCGACAACCCTTCAAGCCTTTGGGTTATGCTCTCACTATCATCTTTCCAATAAGCCATTCCGCCGAGGTTTAGACCAAGAAAATCGAGCGCGGCTGCCATTGATACAGAATCTCTCTGTCTGTAAAACTCACGCAGGCAAGTAAGGGCTCCATGTGAATTAAGATCATCAGACAATGCTTTTATTATCGCTTCCGGCGGGGCTCCAACTCTTTGCTGGTGGGCGAGCGATTTGAAGCGAGACAGTTCGCGCTCCGCCTCGCGCGCCTTCTCCTCCGTCCAATCCATCGGCTTGCGGTAATGCGTGGACAGCATCACAAAGCGGATCACCTCGCCCGGCCAGCCCTGCTCCAGCAAATCTCGCACCGTAAAGAAATTGCCCAAGCTCTTGGACATCTTCTTGCCCTCGACCTGCACCATTTCATTGTGCAGCCAGAAATTCGCAAACCCCGCATCCGGGTGCGCGCAGCAGCTTTGCGCAATTTCGTTCTCATGGTGCGGGAATTGCAAATCAATACCCCCACCGTGAATGTCAAACGACGCCCCCAGCAACTCATCCGCCATGGCCGAGCATTCGATATGCCAGCCCGGACGGCCCCGGCCCCAAGGGCTGTCCCAGCCCGGCTCGTCGCTGGCAGAGGGCTTCCACAGCACGAAATCCATCGGGTCGCGCTTATAGGGGGCCACTTCCACCCGCGCGCCGGCGATCATGTCATCGACCGTGCGGCCCGACAGGCGGCCATACTCGGGGTAAGAGCGTACATCGAACAGCACATGCCCCTCGGCGGCATAGGCGTGGCCCTTGGCCACCAGCCCTTCGATCATACCGACCATTTGCCCGATGAATTCGGTCGCGCGCGGCTCTACGCTGGGCCGCAAAGCGCCCAAAGCGTCCATATCGGCGTGGTACCAGTCGATTGTCTCATCCGTCAGGCTACGGATGATGGCGTTCAGGTCGCGCGTGTCGCCCCGCGCCTGTATGTCCCGCGCCCGCGCGTTGATCTTGTCATCGACATCGGTGAAATTGCGCACATAGGTCACGTGATCTTTGCCATAAACATGGCGCAGCAACCGATACAGCACATCGAACACCACCACCGGCCGCGCATTGCCCAAGTGCGCGCGATCGTAAACCGTGGGGCCACAGACATACATCCGCACATTGTCATGGTCGATGGGCGTGAACGCCTCTTTCCGGCGGGTGCGGGTGTTGTGAAGCGTGATCTGGGTCATCCGGTCCTCTCGGGCGCAGCGCCTTGGCGGGAGGGATCAGACACGAATAACCACCCGCCAAAGCCGTCAGCGGCAGATGCAGCAGCAAAGGGTGAGGGTCAAGCAATTCATGGGCCGGAGCCTAGCCCCAAGCCCATCCGGTGCCAAGACGAAAACGGCCCGCGCCTGGGAGCAGCGCGGGCCGGAACCACGGGGCGGCCTTGCGGGGAGGCGCGCGCCGCCCGTGATATTCCCTCAACTTTCCGATTGCTTGCCGCGCACCAGCGATTGCGCGACATAGACAAGGATGGCAAACCCGACCGCGCCCGCGCCGAAAATGCCCAATAGCAGCAGCGCGTCAATCGGCCCGCCCATATGCTGCAACCCCGACCGCGTCACCCACAGCACAAACCACACCGCCGCGATCCCGCCTATCGGCATAGATAGCTGCGCCAGCAAAAACTTGCGCATCGACATTTCGCGGTCGCGTACCAGCACATAGACATAGGCCACGGTAATCAGCGCCGCGACCACGACCATGGCCCAGAACAGGCCCTTGCCGAAGATCTCTTCGAACACCGCCAGAATGGTGCCAAACGTCATTTCTTCCATATCTCGATCTCCTCTTGCAGGCTTCATCTTGCCCGAAATACTCGCGGGGGAACGGGCCGCTTGCGGCGCGTGGGGGCGGCAGCCCCCTGCCCGCCCAGCCTTAGGCGCGCCCGCGCAGCATGGCGTTATAGGTGGCTTTCAGCGCGACTTCCTTCATCAGCCACGACACCCACAGCTCCTCCAGCGGCGCGATCACACCGGGGAAGGACGGGACAAGATGGTTCTTGTAGTCGAACTCGATCAGCATCGCGCGGCCGATGCGGGTGATCAGCGGGCAGGATGTGTAGCCGTCGAAAATCTTGGTGCCTTCGCGGCCTGCGATCTCGCTGACCAGATGGTCCTCGACCACGGGCTGGTGCCATTTCACGCTCGCCGCCGTTTTGCCCTTGGGCACGCCGTTGATGTCGCCGATGCCGAAGACATTGGCATAGCGCGCGTGGCGCAGGGTTTGCTGGTCCACCTCGATCCAGCCTTGATCGGTCCATTTATCAGCCCATGACAGGCCAGACTCGCGCACAACCTGCGGCGCGCGTTGCGGCGGGATGACGTTGATGAAATCGAACGCGGTGGTCATATCCCCTTCGGGGGTGGCGTAGGTTGCGGTTTTCGCGCCTGCATCCACGGCTTTCAGAACATGGCTCCAGCGGTAGTCGATCCCACGGTCGTCGAATAGCTGGCGCACGCGGTGGTCCACCACAGGCACGCCGAACAGGCTGGCCGAATGCGCGTTATAGGTCAGGTCGACCTTGTCGCGGTTGCCCTTGCGGGTGGCGATATCCTCGGCAAGGAAGGTAATTTTCAGCGGCGCACCGGCGCATTTCATTTCGGTCGCGGGGCGCCCAAACAAGCCAACGCCGCCTTCATCTGTGAACTTGTCCAGCGCGGCCCATGTTTTCGCGGCCTGCTCCGGCCCGGCATAATGCGCGGTGATCCCGGTGTCGGGGCCGGTCTGAGCCAGATCGAACCCCTCGACCGCATCCCAGTCCAGCGTCAGACCGGTGGCAACGATCAAGTAGTCATAGTCAACGCGTTCACCGCCCAAAGTGGTGATACGGTTCGCCTCTGGGTCGATCTCGGCGGCGTAATCGGCGATAAAATTTATCCCGCGCGGCAGCCAATCGGTCGTTTGGCTGACGGAATAAGTCGCGCCTTGCAACCCTGCTGCGATCAACGTGAAGCCGGGCTGGTACCAGTGTTCGGCACGGCCGTCGATCACGGTGATCTGCGCGCCGTCCAGACGGTCGGCCAAGCGGTTGGCAATCGCTGCCCCGCCGGCACCGGCCCCAAGAATGACAATGCGGGCCGAGGTCTTGACGGTTTGTGCCTGTGTCGCGGCACCTGTGGTCGCAAGGGCTACGCCGCCTGCCGCAAGGCTCATAAAGCCGCGGCGGCTAAGCTGTCCAAGTTCGAATCTGTTCATGTCGGCCCCATCTGGTCGGTATACATATGGATACTTTTATATATCATTACATTCGAATTTATATGCAATCAAGTCGGCAAAGATGACTCGACGCTGCGACATATTGCCATGACCATACATCTCGAAACTTGATTTCGATCAAAGCCGCAGCGGGTCCGGACGGGTTAATATGACTTCAGGGAATATATATCGAACCGGGGCGCTTTCGGCCCCAGAGGAGTAAGCATGCGCCTGACGACACGAACCAATCTCGCCTTGCGCACCCTGATGGTCTGCGCGGTCAATACCGACCGTTTGGTGCGCAAACAGGATGTGGCAAAGACGATCAACGCGTCGGAAAACCATCTTGCGCAGGTCATCAACAAACTGGCGCAGGACGGGTTCATCACCACGCAGCGCGGGCGGCATGGCGGGTTCAGCCTGAACAAGGCGGCGAGTTCCATTGGCGTGGGCGAGGTGCTGCGCGCCTTCGAGGCCGACCTGCCGCTGATCGAGTGTTTTTCCGAAACCAACACCTGCCCGCTGAAAGATCATTGCCGCATGGGCACACATCTGAAGCGCGCGGTGGATGCGTTTTACGGGGCGCTGGACGAGTTGTATCTGTCCGATCTGGTCGACTGCAATTCGGGTCTGGAACGGTTGCTGCAACTGGAAGGGCCACATTTGCCGCAGCAGTGCCAGCCGGGCCACGCCGCGCGCGCGGCGGCCACGATTGCCCCCGAAGCGGCCTGAAACGGCCGCTCACGCATCCGTGATGCGACGATCTGAAACTATCTGAACAATGGTGCCGTTCCCTTCGTGTCTTGGACAAAAAAGGGAAAGACACCGATGAAACAGATGATGATTATCGCCAGCCTGCTGGGCGCCACCGCAGCCGCACCGCTTGCCGCGCAAACTGCAATCGGGCTTAGCGGCGATCGCACGCTCACCGTGATCGACCTTGGCGCGGGTTCCGTGACCGCATCCCAGGACGTGATGGTCGAGGGCCGCTTGCTGGGCATTGACTACCGCCCGAACACAGACACGCTGATTGGCGTGACAGAGGCGTTCGAGGTGGTCAATATCGACGCCACCACCGGCATGACAACGCCGCTTGTGACCATGGAGATGGCTCTGCCCATCGCCGATGGTGCCACCGTGATCGTGGACATCAACCCCGCTGCCGACGCACTGCGCTTCATGTCGGGCACGGTCAACCATCGTATAAACCTTGGCACCGGCGCCGTCATGGTCGATGGCAGCCTGCATTTCGATGACGGCACGATGGGCGCGCCCATGGTCGGCGGCACCGCCTATAGCAACTCTTTCGGCAAGCCCGATGCGACGGCGATGTATAACATCGACACGATGCGCCATGCGCTGCTGCGCCAGACAGCCCCGAATGACGGCACAAACGCCATGATCGGCGAATTGGGCGCAATGGTCGAAGGGCCGGTGGCCTTCGACATCGCAACCGACGCGATGGGCACAAACACCGCATGGCTGTCAGCCAATGGCGGGCTGCACACGGTTTCGCTGGACAGCGGCATGGTCACGGAAAGCTGGATGATCGACGGGCTGGACGTGACGCTGCGGGACATGACCGTTATGGCCGCCGATATGTAACCTGTTCGCGCCATGGCGAAAACGAGCGCGCGCCGGGTCCGATGGCCCGGCGCGCGTTTTATTGCCCTTGATGCAATGCGGGCGGGCGGCTACCCCTGTAGCTGCCCTATACAATGCCGGACCCATCCCCGTGCCAGAGCTTCCGACCCTTCGCCTGTTCGGGCTTGACCTGATCTCTGCCAGCCGCACCGACGC
Organism: Roseinatronobacter ekhonensis; assembly: GCF_900499075.1. Classification (GTDB taxonomy): domain Bacteria; phylum Pseudomonadota; class Alphaproteobacteria; order Rhodobacterales; family Rhodobacteraceae; genus Roseinatronobacter; species Roseinatronobacter ekhonensis. The sequence goes on from NZ_UIHC01000039.1 coordinate 24,109, forward strand.
GATCCGCGATCTGCTGGCGCGCCCGCACGCACGTGTGGCCTTCGTGAATGCGCATTGTGTGAACGTAGCGGCGCGGGATGACGCGTATCGGCACGCGCTGCAAAGCGCCGATATGTTGTTACCCGACGGCGCGGGACTGGAACTGGCGGCCAAACTGCACGGCGTACGGTTTGCGGCCAATCTGAACGGCACCGATCTGGGGCCAGAACTGGCGCATGCTCTGGCCGAGGATGGGCATTCGCTATTTCTGCTGGGTGCCGCACCCGGCGTGGCAGAGCGCGCGGGCGCACGCCTGCAAGAGCTTGCGCCAAAGCTACGCATTGCGGGCACGCGCGACGGGTTCGCGGGCCTGCAAAACCCGCAAGCGGCCATTGACGCCATAAATTCCAGCGGTGCCGACATGGTCTGGATGGCCACGGGCGTGCCGCATCAAGACCTCTGGCTGGCCGAGCATGCGCATGCGCTGAACGCGCGCCACTTGCTGGGTGTGGGCGCGTTGCTGGATTTCCTGTCGGGCCGCGTTGCGCGCGCGCCCATCATGCTGCGCCGCGCACGGCTGGAATGGGCGTGGCGGCTGGCGCTGGAACCGCGCCGCATGTTCGGGCGCTATATTCTGGGCAATGCGGCATTCATTCTGCGCGCACTTGCGCACCGGGTGACGGGTGATCGCTCACAAAACTGTAATCGGAGCGGGTGATGATCTTTCCGCAAAATCGCCGCATTCCTAGGGCAGTCAGGGCGCAACCCTGATAGAGAGCAGCTATGCGATTTGACCTGAAACGCCTGTTTGCTTTGACCGCGCTGCTGGGCCTGTGTGCCCTGACGCTTGGCTATGCCCTGCGCCCGCCTGCCCCGCTGGAGCGGGACGAACGGCTTGCGCATTATACCGCGCCCCTGCCCAAACCAGACGGCGGTTTTGCCACCTTCTACCTTGGCCACAGCCTGATTGGCCCCGACATTCCCGCCTTTGTCGTGCAACTGGCGCAAGCGGCGGGAAAACCCGGTGCGCGCTACAACAGCCAGCTTGGATGGGGGGCCAGCCTGCGCACACATTGGCACCCGGACGAGGCGATTCCCGGTCATGAGATGATGAACCGCCCGCCCGCCTATCGCCCCGCAAAACCGGCGCTGGAAAGCGGCGACTATGACGCGCTGGTAATGACAGAGATGATCAACCTGAAAGACGCGATCCGCTGGCATGATTCGGGGCACTACACCGCGCTGTGGGCGCAACTCGCACGAAAACATGCACCCGAAATACGGATTTACAAATACGAGACATGGCATTCCTACGCAAACTCCGCCGACTGGCTGGCGCGCATTGACCACGATGCAGAGGCGCTTTGGGAGGGCACTATTCTGGCGCAGGCCAAGGCCTACCCGGATGTCGGCACGATCCATGTTATTCCCGCAGGGCGCGCAATGGCGGCATTCGCGCGCGAGTTGACCGCGCGCGGCGGCCTGCCGGGAATGCCTGACACAAGTGCGCTGTTTGCCCTGACCGAGGATGGAACCCGCGACGACATCCACCCAAGCGACAAGGCGGCCTATCTGATTGCGCTGGTCCATTTCGCCACGCTGTACCATGCTGACCCGCGCGGCTTGCCACACCGCTTGCAGCGCGCCGATGGCACGCCCGCCGATGCGCCCGCGCCCGAAGTCGCCGCGCTTATGCAGCAGGTCGCGTGGGACGTCGTGCGCAATGTCCGCTCGACCGGGCTGGCACAGGCCACAGGGGAAAGCTGATGCGCGTGTTGGCCGTTCTGATCGCGCTCTGGCTGCCGATGGCGGCATTGGCCGAAGGGTTTTTGTCACCTCGCGACGCGGGCGTGCCGCGCTGGCTGGGCATGAACCTGACCGAATTGCGCGACTATCAACCGCAACGCCCGTTCATAGACGTGATGAAAAACGCCCGCCCCTGGATTGCACACCGCAACGGCCAATGGGGCGGGTATGAAGAAGCCGACCTGAGGGCTATGGGCGCGCTCGATGCGCATGGCTGGCCGCGCTTTGTGCCCGAGGATGCCAGCGCGCTGGCCAGCCTGATGCTGGTGGACCTGCACCCCGACGCGGGCGGCGTGGCAGGCAACTACCGTGTGACGTGGTCAGGGCGCGCGGATGTGCAGATCACAGGCCGCGTGGGCGGCACGCGGCGGCGCGGCCCGAACGAGATCTGGTTCAGCACCGCGCCCGGCCCCGGACTGGTGGAACTGCAAGTCTCGGATATCGACGCGGATGATCCGATCCGCGATATTGCCGTCGTGTATCAGCCCCATATCGCGGCCTATGACGCAGGCGAAATCTTCAATCCCGACTGGTTGGCGCGGGTCGCGGGGATGGCGGTGTTCCGGTTCATGGAATGGCAGGACACCAACCGCACCACCCTGTCGGACTGGGCCGACCGCCCGGTGCCGCAGGATTATACCTATACCCGCAACTCTGTCCCGCTAGAGGTCATGATCCGGCTGGCCAACCAGACCGGCACCGAGCCGTGGTTCAACATCCCGCATCTGGCCACCGATGACTATATCGCTCAGATGGCGCAGGTGATCCGTGACCGCCTGGACCCCGGTTTGCGCGCATGGATCGAATTCTCGAATGAGACCTGGAACTGGTCCTTTCCGCAAGCAAACCATGCCCGCGAGCAGGCGCAGGCGCGTTGGGGCGACGGGGATCGCTGGCAGGAATGGAACGCCATGCGCGCGGCACAGATGGTGCAGATTTTCGACCGCGTGTTTGACGGGCAGCGCGACCGGCTGGTGCGGGTGCTGGCCACGCAAACCGGCTGGCACGGGCTGGAAAACCAACTGCTGGCCCCAAGCTGGCAGGCCGAGACCCCCGCCAACCCCGCGCCGCCGACACTGTTTGATGCCTATGCCATCACCGGCTATTTCAGCGGGCTTCTGGGCAATGATGAAAAGGTGGACATGACGCGCGGCTGGTTGCGGGATGCAACAGCGCTGGCCGAGGAGGAGGGCCGCGCCCAAGGGCTGGACGGGGCTGCATTGGCTGAATTCACTCGCGCCCGCGCACATGACATTCTGCGCCCGCGCATGATTGCCGAATTGCGCGATGGCGCCATCAGCGGCGACCGCCGCAACACGGTCGCGTCGTTTCTGGACACCGACCTGCCCTACCACCGCGACGTGGCCGACCGCTGGGGGCTGGACCTTGTGGCCTATGAGGGCGGCACGCATCTGGTTGGCGTTGGCCCCCATATGGAGGACACGGACCTGACCGCGTTGTTCATTGACGTGAACTATTCGCAGGGCATGGCCGATCTCTACACCTTGCTGTTGCAAGGCTGGGTCGCGGGTGGGGGCGGGTTATTCGCGCATTTCACCGATATTCGGGCACCGGGGCGCTGGGGCAGCTTTGGCGCATTGCGCCACCTGGACGACCACAACCCCCGTTGGGATGCATTGGTCGGGTTCGACCCCGCACAGGTGCAACCATGAGCATCGTCATCTCTATCATCATCCCCGCGAATAACGAGGCCCGTTATATCGGCCAATGCCTTGCCGCCTTGCTGGACAGCGACCCGGTGCCGGGCCATGCGCTGGAACTGATTGTGGTGGCCAATGGCTGCACCGATAACACGGTCAAAGTGGCCGGGCGCTATGACATGCCCGCCCGTGAACGCGGCTGGATGCTGAAGGTGCTGGACCTGCCCGAAGGCTCGAAAATCAAGGCGCTGAACATGGGCGATATGACAGCGATCGGGCGCTACCGCGTCTATCTGGATGCCGATGTGCGGGTCAGCCCGCCGCTATTGGGCCAGATCATCGCAGAGCTGAGCACCAACGCCCCCCGATATGCCACTGGCACGCCGCAGATTGCGCGCCCGGAAAGCCGCCTGACACGCGCCTATGCGCGGTTCTGGCAGCGCGTGCCGTTCAACCAGGGTCAGGCCCCCGGCTTCGGGCTGTTCGCCGTCAACACCAATGGGCGCGCACGTTGGGCAGAGTTCCCCGACGTGATCGCTGATGATACCTTCGTGCGGCTGCTCTTCGCGCCGTCAGAACGCGCGCAGGTTGCGGCAAGCTATATCTGGCCAATGGTCGAGGGGCTGGGGCGGCTGGTTCGGGTGCGGCGCCGTCAGGATGCGGGCACCTCTGAAATCGCGACGCGGTATCCAGAGCTTTTGGAAAACGAGGCCAAGGGCCGCCCGGATATTACCGCGCTGGCCAAGGCCGATCCGGTGGGGTTTGCGGTCTATGCCTTTGTCGCGGTCATGGTGCGCGCGGGCCGTCCCTTTGCGGGCACGGATTGGTCACGCGGCCGCTAACCCGCGCGCCGCTTGCACAAAGCCGACCATGCGCGCGGGGTCTTTCAGCCCCGGCGCGGCTTCGACGCCAGAGGACACATCGACCAGCTGCGCGCCCGTCAAGCGGATCGCTTCGGCCACGTTGTCAGGCGTCAAGCCGCCGGCCAGCATCCACGGTTTGACCCAGTCCCGCCCCGCGATCAATCGCCAGTCGAAAGACAGGCCATTACCGCCGGGTAGCGCCGCGTCCTGCGCCGGTTTCGCATCGACCAGAATCTGGTCCGCCACCGCTTCGAATTGTGCCAGCTTGGGCAGGTCATCCGCAGTGGCAATGCCAACCGCCTTCATCACCGGAAGGCCGAACCGGGCGTGTATCTCGGCCACGCGGGCGGGCGTTTCAGACCCGTGAAGCTGGATCATATCAATCGGCACCTGCGCCAGAATCGCGTCGAGCATCGCATCATCGGCATTGACCACAAGCGCGACCTTGGCCAGCCCGACAGGTGCGGCCAAAGCCAGATCGCGCGCGGCCTCTAGCGTCAGATTGCGCGGTGATTTCGGGAAAAACACGAACCCCGCGTAGCTGGCCCCGGCCTTTGCGGCATGGTCCAGATCCTGCGCGCGAGTCAGGCCGCAGATTTTGACGCGCGTATGGGCAGACATTCGTGGGTTACTTTGCTTCCAGCACGGCCAGAACGTCATCCTTCTGGGCCGCAGCAGGTGCTGCTTTTTCCAGCTTGGCCAAATCCGCTTCCAGCGCGTCGACACGGCGGCGCAGGCGCGCGGCTTCGGCGCGGTAGCTATGTTCGCGTAGCCATTCCCAGATGAAGCCCAGCATCAGCCCCAGCCCGATAGCCAGCCCCAGCAAGATGAACAGCGGCAAGCCGAAGCCGAAATTGAAGCCGATCAGATTGCCGATGGTTTCGGGAAACAACTGGACCGCCACAAAGTCGCGGTTCGCAAGCGCGATGGTCGCCAGAACGATCGCGATGATCGCGGACAGGGCGATTCGCAGGTAGGCCATCATATCGGTTTACTCCTCGATACCGTTGAGCCGGTCGCGCAACAGCTTGCCGGTCTTGAAAAATGGGACGGCCTTTTCGGCCACGTCAACGCTTTCGCCGGTGCGCGGATTGCGCCCCACGCGGGCATCGCGTTTCTTGACGGAAAACGCGCCAAAGCCGCGCAATTCGACGCGTTCACCGCGCGCCAGCGCTTCGGTAATCTCATCAAAAATCGTGGCGACGATGCGTTCGACATCGCGCTGAAACAGATGTGGGTTTTCTTCCGCGATCTTCTGGATCAGTTCCGATCGGATCATCCAAGTTACCCCCGCAAGCCCGCGCATTGGTTGCGCTTTTCAGGTTTGTATAACGAAAAGGGCGGGGCAACGCCATAGAAACCGACATTCGCCCCGCCCCCTTTGGTGGACCTCCGCCTAGAAGGCAGGCTGTGTCTGCCGCCGCCGTTGCAGCAAGATCACCATCCCCAGCAACAACAGCGCCGGAATGTAGAATATTTGCTGCGGCAGGCGGTCGGCTTCACGGGCAACGCTGACAAGCTGCACTTGCTGATCGGCGTAGAAGTCGAAATCCGCCAGTTTTTCCTGATAGGGCGTTCCGAACATCGGCTCATCCATGGCAACCCCGTCCTCTGACGGCAGCAGGAACAGGCCCGTGCCTTGCAGACGCTGGCCCGGTGGCGTGTCATCCACGTTCAGCACCAGCGTTGTCGAGCGCGGCTCTCCGGTGTTGAAATCCGGCCCCTCGACATACAGGCGCAGTTCCGCCCCCGGCGCGGCATTGGCCAGCACCTCTTCAAAACGCTCGCCCGGCAATTCCTCGAACGGCGGCTGGATACGGTCCAGCCAGAAGTTTGGCACAAACAGCGTAAACGCCACCAGAAGCAGCGCCGCTGATTCCCAAAGTTTGGACCGCGCCAGGAAATAGCCTTGCGTTGCAGCGGCAAACAGCAGCATCGCGAATGTGGCAATGCAGAAGATAAACACCGCCTGCAAAATGCCTGCCGTGGTCCCAAGGTCCACGCCATACAGGATAAGCGTGGGGTTGTAGATGAACAGGAAGGGCAGCGCGAGCGTGCGCAGGCTGTAGAAGAACGCGGTAAAGCCGGTCTTGATCGGATCACCGCCCGACACGGCGGCGGCCGCAAAACTGGCCAGCCCCACTGGCGGTGTGACATCGGCCATCAGCCCGAAATAGAACACGAACAGATGCGCCGCGATCAGGGGCACGATCAGCCCTTCGCTGGCGCCCAGCGTAACCACCACCGTGGCCATGAGCGAGGACACCACGATGTAATTGGCCGTGGTCGGCAGGCCCAGACCCAGCACGAGCGAGAAGAAGCCCACGAGCACCAGCATCAGGAACAGGTTGCCCATCGACAGCAGTTCCACCAGCCCGGCCAGTTCGGTGCCGATGGGTGTGCGCGTGACCGTGGCCACGATAATCCCTGCCGCGCCGGTCGCCACGGCAATCCCGATCATGTTGCGAGCGCCCGCGATCATCCCCTCGATCAGATCGGCCACGCCTGCGCGCATGTGGGACATAAAATCCCCCTCGCCGCGCAGCATGGCCTTTATCGGGCGTTGCGACAGGATGATGAACAACATGCTCAGCACCGCGAAATAGGCAGATTTCGACGGCGATTGCCGTTCCACCATCAGGAACCACACAAGGATAACTATGGGCAGCAGGTAATGCAGGCCGGTCGGAAAGACCTCGTTCATCTTGGGCAGCTTGACCACTTCGGAATTGGGGTCATCCATTTCCAGGTCCTCGCGGCGGCTGGCAACCCACAGGCAGGCCAGATAGATCACAGCCAATGCGGCCAGAATGATCGGGGCCGACAGCGCGGGCGCGGCGGCACGCAGCCCGTTCACGCCCAGAATGACGCCGTAGAACACCGCCCCCGCCACGACAAAGCCAAGGGCGACCTTGCCCAGCATGACCAGCAGCGACCCGCCCTTGCCCAGTGCCGGGATGCCGTTGCGCAACGCTTCAAGGTGGACGATGTAGATCAGCGCGATGTAGGAAATGATCGCGGGGATGAAGGCGTGCTTGATGACCTCTAGATAGGAAATGCCGACAAATTCCACCATCAGGAACGCCGCTGCCCCCATCACCGGCGGCATGATCTGGCCGTTGACCGAGGACGACACTTCCACCGCGCCCGCCTTTTCAGAGGTGAACCCCACGCGTTTCATGAGCGGAATGGTGAAAGTGCCGGTCGTCACCACATTGGCAATGGAAGAGCCGGAAATCAGCCCCGTCGCGCCCGACCCCACCACGGCCGCCTTGGCAGGGCCGCCGCGCAAATGCCCCAGCCCGGCAAATGCAAGCTGAATGAAATAATTGCCCGCGCCCGCCTTGTCCAAAAGCGCGCCGAACAGCACGAACAGGAACACAAAGGCCGTGGACACACCCAAGGGGATGCCGAACACCCCTTCGGTCGACAGCCATTGCGTGTTGATGATGGCATCGAAAGAGCGGCCTTCATGCGCGATCAGGTCGGGGATCAACCAGCCGGTGCCGAAATAACTATAGGCCAGAAAAATGCTGCCGACGATGGTCAGCGCGGGGCCAAGCGCGCGGCGCGCGGCCTCCAACATCAGCACAAGGCCGACCACACCGACCCAGATTTGCGTTTGCGTCGGCAAACCTTCGCGGGCCGATCCAGAAATCTCGCGCGAGAACCAGAACACATAGAACGCGCAGCCTGCTGCGACGATCGCCATGGCCCAGTCCAGAATAGGGATATGCTTGCGCGGCGATTTCTTGAACGCCGGATAGGCCAGAAAGGCCAGAAACAGCGCAAACGCCAGATGCATCGGCCGCGTCTGGTCGGACCCGATAACGCGCGCGCCGGGGATGTATTGAAGTGGTCCTGCTTTTTAGGACAGGTTTGCGGCTTGTCTAAGATGCATCAGATTTATGTTCATGCCGCTTTTCGTATCTCTGCTTGCTCGAAGTATGCCGCGTCTGGGGTGCGTTTGTCGAGCGC
>NZ_UIHC01000004.1 GCF_900499075.1 Roseinatronobacter ekhonensis
TCAATCGTAGCCGGATCAAAGCCGACCGGCGTGTAGTAGATCGAGGAACGGCTGATTTTGAGCAGCTTGCACTGGCGCGTAAGGCTCAAGCCAGTGTTCTCTTTACGGATCATCTTTCGGCGTTCAGACGGGCTCATCGCTTCAGCCCTTGTGACAAAAAATCGTTTTCCACCGCAAGCTTGCCGATCTTGGCGTGAAGCTCTTTGATCTCGCCATCCTTGTTCTCAGCCTTCTTGACCTTGTCTGAGAAAACGCCTGCCATGCCTTCAATCGCTTGCCGTTTCCATGTGCTCACCTGCGTCGGATGCAATTGCCGCTTGGCCGCGATCTCCTGCACCGTCTTGTCACCGCGCAGCGCCTCAAGCGCCACAGCAGCTTTAAACTTGTCTGAAAAGTTCCGTCGCTTTGTCATTCTCGTATCCATTCGTGCGCGTTGGATACATCTTAGCACGCTGTCCAAATTTGCCGGACCACTTCAATAATGCCGATCGAGGAACTCTGCGCACGCGCAATTCAGGAACTGAGAGAGGTTGCCGACGGGCTACGGACCGCCGATATCGCCGCCAATGCGACCGACCGCCGTATGATGCTTCGCTCTTTCGCTTTGCTTTCGGACGGCAAGGCGATCGGAACGGACGGATACCTGCAGCTCGATCCGGTCATTCGCATGCTCGAAGAGCAATTCGATGCTGAGCCAATCGATATCTTTCAAACTTTCGATGGACATAACGATCCCGAAGAAGGTGCGGTCGGAACTGTCGTGACTCACCGTATCATGAGTGATCTCGGCGAGGAAATTGCCATCTGGCTTCGGCGTCTACGCGCTCTGTGTAAGATGTTGCAAGTTGCGGAGTCCCGCATTTCGGCGGAGCGGCTGATCAACCGCCGCATGCAGTTCTGATCGGCAATACTGAGAATTGGCATGGTCGGCGCAACATCGGCGCGCGGTCCGTGCCATTTTTATGAACGAGCGCTGCGCACTGTGTCCGGGGCCCGAGGCATCAACCTTCCGCCCAAGTCTTGCGATGATCCGACGGATGCATGACGCTCTTAGTGTTTGACGTCCCGAACGGTGACGCAGTGCGATGCAGGGCACATCATCGATGATCTGGATGTCGCTGACGTAGAGCTGAAGAATTTCTTCGCTCCGAAGTCCCATGCGCACTGAAATAAGCGATGCCCAAAACATCGGATCACCGGCTTCATCGAGCTGCTCCTGGAAGATCGGTGAGCGAAACAGTCCGTCGAGCTTGCCAGACCACGTCAGGCGCTCATTGTCCTGGGCTAATCCTTCAAAGCACGAACAGCGTGATGAGCCAGGCAGGCCCGAAGCATGAAGCCATTGGTAGAGCATGGACGCTGTTCAGAAATTAGTCATGCAGGGCGAACAGGAAGTCGCGCCAGCAAGAGGGCGTGCCGGTCAGTCTATGAGACCGAGCGTGCGGGCCCGGGTGACTGCCTCGGCGCGGCTGTGGACCCCGAGCTTCTTGTAGGCGCGCTCTGCTCGTTGCTTCGCGGCTGCCCGTGAGATGCCGAGTTTCTCGGCGATGACCGCGAAGGTCAACGGGGTAGGGAGGTAGCGCAGGACCAGTGCCTGAGCCATGGTAATCGATGCCGCCTTGATGGTGGCGGCACCGTCTGCAACAGCCTCGGCGGCTGCTTCGTGGGCAGCGGTAGCGATGAGGTCGGCCGCGATCAAGGCGTCGACGGCCTCGTTGGCGGCTGCTTCCTCCACAAGCCCTGCAGTGATCAGCGCTTGTATGGCGCGTGCGGCGGCAGCACCGCCGATTGCTTCGGAGGCTGCGATAGACTCAGCTGCATGGGTCTGTGCCGCCAAGGCAAGGAGCAATGCGCGGGCTTCGGCGGCCTGTGCTGCAGCAATCTCCGTCGCTGCCTGCTCCATCGCAGCGACCTCAGCGCCGACCAACAGCCCGGTTTCGGGCGTGAGGAATCCGTCTCCCAACAATGTGCCACCGGTCTCGGCGATCACGTTGAACAGTGGCTGAGCCCAACTGTGCTCAATGAGCAGGAATGCGAGTGCCGTACCTGGCGCAAGGGACTCGGTCAGTGCCCAGGCGCCCGCCGCATCGAAGCCCGAGAAGCCATCGCTCTCGTCGGTTTTCACGTGATTGGCACCGTCAAGTGGGATAATGCTCGCCAGGAGAACGCCGAAGTCCTCGTTGTCGCCGATGACGAGGCACTGGATCGTGCCGTCCTCGTCCCTACCAAGGAAGAGCATGTCGATGAGGCGCAACATTCCTCAACCTTGCAGTCGATCAACCTCGGCCAAGACCCGGACTTCGCCGTCGGCGCCGGGACCGAAACCCACCGCGATCACTTGCAACGGACCAGACATTATCAAACTCCACAGCGTGATTGCCGGATATTGCTGGCTGCCCTCTCCGCTCGCCTTGATGCAGATCAGCCTGGGCGCGACGAAACTGAAAGAATGTTTCTATAGACGACTGGCAGTATCATGGGCTGGGAGCACAGCGCCGCCCCGGTCTCGAGATCGCGCTCCAGGGCGATCTTGAAACAGGGATCATGGCGCAGGTCAGCAGCGTCATTGCCGTCTTGATAGCCAGCCGCCATCATCATGATCCGGAAGAGAATGATAGCCTGATTGCTGTGCTGCACCTTGCTTGGATCGCGTGGGTCGTCCATGCAAGAGGCCATCAAGCCCGCCAGACCTTGTCGGCGCTCGATTTGGCAGCCCTTCTTTTCCCGCCATAGGGACCGCAATTTTTGAGGCAGACTTTCAAATTTCCACGTATGCCCTGCTGATGCGAGGAAGTTTGGCCTCGCTATTGCGTAGCATATCTACCTGTTCCTCAATTACTCCTTTCCCGCTTGTCTGCAAATGTTCTGCACGCTGCGCGGTGGCGCTCTTCAATGATGGCGGCAATATCCGAAAGCATCATGAGCCGCGTAGCTTTCTGGCTTTCGTCGAGTCGAAAATACGGTATCCGGACGTCACCAGCGTCAGCTTTCTTGGCCAGTGTATCGGCCTCATATCCCCAGTATTGTGCTGCGGCCTCAAGGGGGATCACAGGGACACCGCCGAAGTGAGCCAAGAGCATTTCGAGTGTTGTCATCGTTGCCTCCGAATGTCTGCTACGGAGGAAGTGGGATCACCCGGATTGACGCGGAAAGGTTTTTCTGGCTTCGGTAGGTAACGTGACGTCACAAGAAGGTATTGTCGGAGCGCCAGGCGCACCGACCTTCGTTGTATTACAAGCAATCAAATGGCAGCCCAGTATTCCAGAACCCAGTCCAGCCAGACCCAATTCTTGAATTTGTCACCCTTCTTTTCGACGTTCACGTAGCGATCCAAGCAGTCGCGCGACTGATGCCCGGAGGTTTTCATGACGAAATGGTCCCGTTTCCCCTTCTCGAACAGGCGGCTGATACCTTCGTGCCGGAGATCATGAAAACGGAGATCGTCGATCTCGGCACGCTGCCGGTGGCGGCGAAAAGCGGTTCCCACCGACCGCGGATTGTAAGGGAAGATGAACTCTGATGTCCTGGGCATGGACAAAATAATTTTCAACGCCTGCGGAGTGAGTTTCACCCAAACATTGTTGACCTTCTTCTTGCGAGGGTGCTTCATCTCCCGAACCAAGATCTTTCGGTCAGTGACGTTGAGGTCGCTCCAGCGAAGACGGCAAATTTCACTGAGGCGGCGACAGGAGAAGATGGCGAACACACTTATGGTGATGACGGGTATTTTTTGCCTCTTGTTCGCGAGGACTGCATCAAAGATCCGGTCAAGCTCTTCGAGCGAGGGACGCCGTTCACGTGCTTCGGACCGTGCCAAGATTTCGTCATGCCACAAGACCTTCATGGCGCGAACGACGGCACCGTAGGGGACATCCTCGTCGCGTTCAGCTGCCCACTTCAACGATGAGGCCAGCATTGTCATGTAGGTCGCGGCGGTTTGCGGCAACATCTCCAACTTGAGCAGGTCCTCTGCGACGTCTTGGAACCATTTTAGGTCAATCGTTGACGCAGGTACCTTGCAGCGTTCGTGATTGATGAGGAAATTGAGATTCTGAGTTGCGCTCGATTCGACGCTTCGCCCCTTGTCCTTCCTCTTCTGGATGAGATCGCAAACAAGGGGTCCCGTTTTCGCACCGTCCTCTTGCGAGGGAGCGAGCAGACCCAGTTGTATCTGGGCCAACGTGTCATCTCGCCACTTCTTGGCGTCCTCAAGGCTTGAGAACGTCTTGCTTACATTGATTGGCCCCTCTTCGGTCCTACGACGAATTTGCGCGCAGTATCTTGGCAGACCGTCCTTCGGATCTCGGGCCGAAATGAAGGGCTCGTCCGAGCAGTCTTCTGCCGCGGGCAGGCTATGCCCTTTCTTCGAAGTTTGAGCCCGCTTGGTCTTATTCGAACTCCGCGATGCACTCTTGTTGCTCTGCCCGGACCTCTCAACAGGTGGCGTTTGGGCGGGCACTCCTACATGTGAGGAAAATGGAGAGCCCGCCGCGCGGCCACGGGAGATTTGCTGGAGCAGAGTTGCGGAGCTAACTTGGGTCGTATGAGACATAGTTGTCCCTCTCTTGTTGATCATCAAGAATTTGGTGTCATTCCGATCTGGCCGAAAACTGCGGGATTAGGGTAAGTTCATGCGCCGCCAGATTCGGACGGTCAGCTTGTCCGTGGCGGGGCTCTGGTTCGGACGTGACGGGCGCGGCGGATGTTGCTACTGGGTAGCAAGCGATGTTGGAAAACCCAGAGAAACCGAGGGAAACCTCCGGGAATCACAAGAAATGCCAGTAGGTGGATGCAAGTCGAGGTGTTGTTTAAGAATATGAAATTAAACGCAAAATCCGCTTCACGGCTTGCCGTGGCACCCATGATGGACTGGACTGACCGGCATTGCCGGTTTTTTCACCGTCAGCTCAGCCGCCATACGCTTTTATACACCGAGATGGTGACTGCGCCGGCGCTGGTGCGCGGGGGGGCGCTGCATTTGCTTGCGCATGACGTGGCAGAGAATCCGGTCGCGTTGCAGCTTGGCGGCAGCGATCCCACCGAGCTGGCGCAGGCAGCGCGGTTGGGGTGGGACGCGGGCTACCCGGAGGTCAACCTGAATTGCGGCTGTCCGTCCGACCGCGTGCAATCGGGCAGTTTCGGCGCGGTGCTGATGGAAAACCCCGCGCTTGTGGCGGAAATCTGCGCCGCCATGATCGCCGCCGGTCCGGCCGAAGTGACGGTCAAATGCCGCATCGGGGTGGATGACCAGACGCCGGAAGAGGTATTGCCGCGCTTTCTGGACGCAATACGCGCGGCCGGTGTGACCCGTGTCACGATCCATGCGCGCAAAGCGTGGTTGCAGGGCCTGAGCCCCAAGGAAAACCGCGATATTCCGCCACTGGATTACGCGCTGGTCACGCATATGAAGGCGACGTTTCCCGACATGCACATTGCCGTCAATGGCGGGGTCGAAGATCTGGACGCCGCGTCCGGTTTTCTGGATGCGGGACTGGACGGCGTGATGGTGGGTCGTGCCGCCTATCACCGGCCATGGGACATTCTGGCCCGCGCCGATAGCCGCATTTTCGGGCAACCCGATCCGGTGCAGACCCGTGCCGACGCTGTGGCCCGGATGCTGCCTTATATCGAGCGGCAGATGGGGCAGGGCACACGTCTGGCACAGGTGACGCGGCATATGCTGGGGCTGTTCGCGGGCCAGCCGGGCGCTCGGCAGTGGCGGCGGGTTCTGTCGGAGAACGCGCACAAGCCCGGCGCGGGGCCGGAGCTGTTGGAAACCGCGCTCGAAGCCGTTGCGCAAACCGTCTAGCGGCGCAGCCGCGCCAGCAAAGCCGCGTTGATATACCCATCGGGCGGCAGACCATTGGCGCGCTGCCACGCTTGCACGGCGGCGACGGTGGCAGGGCCGTGCCGACCGTCTATTCCAGCCGTATCATAGCCTTGCGCGTTCAATATGCGCTGAACTTCGGTGCGTTCGGCCAGCGACAGGGCACGGTCCCCGCGCGGCCATTGGCCTTGAAGCGCGCCGCCGCCCGCCAGCCTGTCGGACAGGTGCCCCAAGGCCAGTACATAGGCGTCGGAAATGTTGTATTCTTTCAGCACGTCGTAATTGCCATAGGCCAGAAAGGCGGGACCGTCTGCGCCGCCGGGCAGGACAAGCCGCGCAGGTGCTTGGGGCAGGCGGTCTTGCACCGGCGCAAGCCCCTGCACGGCCCAGTCGGTGCGGCGCTGGCCGGTCAGCCCAAGGTCAAACCCTTGAGGCAGTTTCACTTCCACCGCCCAAGGCTGGCCACGGGTCCAGCCGCGTTTGGCAAGGTAATTGGCAGCCGAGGCAAGCGCATCGGCCGGGTCATCGGCCCAGACATCGGCGGGGCCAGTGCCATTGGCCGCAACCGCATAGGTCAGGTAGCTTGATGGCATGAATTGCGTATGCCCGAACGCCCCGGCCCAAGACCCGATAAACCGCGCAGGCGTGACCTTGCCCATCTGCACCATACGCAAGGCCGCAATCAACTCCTCCTCGAAGAAATCTGCGCGGCGCCCGTCCTTGGCCAGCGTGGCCAGCGAGGCCAGAATCGGTGTGCCGCCGCGGTTCGCACCATAAGAGGTTTCGATACCCCATATGGCGGTGACAATTTCGGGGGGCACGCCGTAGCGCTGCTCTATCCGGGCCAGCGTGGCCGCATGTCGGGCCATCGCCGCGCGCCCCGCGCTGATCCGCCGGGCGGTCACGGCACCGTCCATATAGTCCCAGACCCGCGCGCCAAACTCGCTTTGGCGGCGGTCCAGCGCGACTGTCTGGGGCAGGTGGCGCAGATAGGGGCGGGCTGTGGCCAGCGTGGCAGGCGTGATCCCTGCGGCTTGCGCGCGCGCCTCCAACCCGGCGCGCCAAGTGCCGAAATCGCCGCTGACGGGCGCGTCTGGCCGCGCTTGCGGGCGCGCCGACCGCTCGACATTGGCGGCGACGCAAGCTGGCAACAAGGCCAGAACAAGGACAGGGAGCAGGGCGCGCATAAAACCTCCGTTCAGATGGCAGAACGATAGCGATATACCGCCGATTAACCAAGGATCGCTTAACACTCCTGCGGTTTTCCGCTACATTGTTTCAAAACATAAACATAGAGCAGCCCAATGATCGTTTCCCGCCGTGTCTTTGTTGCCGGTGCCGCCAGCCTGTCGCTTTCCGCCTGCATGGGCGGTGGTATTCGGGCCACCACGCCGCGCGCCACCAGCCCTATGCGCCCGCAGCCCAATGCCGCTTTTGACGCGTGGCTGAACGCTTATGCAGGCCGCGCACGCAGTGCCGGAATTGCGCCGCAAGTGGTGGACCGCGCTTTGGCAGGCGCGGGGTTTCTGCCCGATGTCATTGCGCGTGACCGCCGCCAGACGGAATTCACCCGCACGCTGGAGGATTATCTGGCCATAGCCGCATCGCCCGAACGGATCGCGGGCGGGCGCGCGGCTTTGGCGCGCCACAGCGCTACCTTGCGCGCCATCGAGGGACGTTACGGCGTACCCGCCGAAGTGTTGACCGCCATCTGGGGGTTGGAATCGCGCTATGGCACTGAAAAGGGTGATATTCCGGCGGTTTCTGCACTGGCCACACTGGCCTTTGACGGGCGGCGCGGTGAGTTCTTCGAAAGCCAGCTCACCGCCGCGCTGCGCATTCTGGAACGCGGTGACACGACTTATGCCAATTTGCGCGGGTCATGGGCGGGGGCAATGGGGCACACCCAGTTCATCCCGACCACATATCAGGCCTATGCGGTGGATTTCACCGGCGACGGGCGGCGCGACATCTGGGCCGATGATCCGACCGATGCGCTGGCATCCGCCGCCAACTACCTGTCGCGCATGGGTTGGCAGACGGGACAGCCTTGGGGGCAAGAGGTGCGCCTGCCGGACGGGTTCAACACCGGGCTGGCCGGGCGTGGCGCCACCCGCGGCGATTGGGCCGCACTTGGCGTGCGCGCGGTCAGCGGCACTTTGGCCAATGCGCCTGCATCGCTTATCCTGCCCGACGGGCCACGTGGGCCGGCTTTTCTGGTCTACCGCAATTTCAGCGTGATCCTGCGCTATAACAATTCCGAGCTTTATGGCATCGGGATTGGCCATCTGTCCGACCGCTTGCGCGGGGGTGGGCCAATTCAGGGTGATTTTCAGCCGGATGCAAACGGGTTGCGCTTGGGCGACCGGCAGGAATTGCAACGCCTGCTGACCCGCGCGGGGTTCGACACCCAAGGCGCGGATGGCGTGATCGGTCCCAATTCCGAAGCCGCGATTCGGGCCTACCAGCGCGCGCGGGGAATGCCGGTCACGGGCCAGCCCTCGCGGGCGCTGCTGGAAGGGTTGCGGCGCGGCGCCTAAATCTGCTTTTGCCACCAGCCGCGCCCGCCGCGCGGGTCCACATAGATCACGATCACGTCGCCCACCGTGTGGGCCAGCGCCAGATCGGGGCGCGAAATCAGGGATTTGCCCGCCAAGCCTGTCGCATCCTGCCATGCCACGCGGTAGCGCGCGCGCCCGTTCACCCGCAGCGGCAGTTTGCGGATTTGCGTGACGCGTGCCTCGCGCACCTCGCCATGCAAAAGCGCGCGCCGGGCAGAGCCGACGCGCCCCCAGCCCCAAACCAGCCCCCCCAGCGCGACCAGATCCAAAACGCCGCCCGCCAGCCCGAAAAACACCACACCCAACATGTCGTGCTTGGGGTCGAGCGTGTTCCGCTCCGGCTGGTTCCAGATATAGGTGACGGGCAGATAATCGCCCTCTTGCGTGGCAAGATACACCCCGCGCCCAACTGACTGGCGCGTGGTGATGACATCGCTATAGCCCTCGGGACGAAAGCTGTGGGTTAGGTAGTAGGTGAGCGTCTGATCCCCGTCGGAATCGCGCCGCCGCACGATCTCGCGCGCGATCACCTCGGTTTCGCCGACCACGCCGTCGCGCTGCAATGCCCGGTAATCGGTCCATGACACCCAGGCGACCACCGTGAACGCCAGCCCCAACACCAGCGGCACCGCCAGCCAAACAAGGCCAAGCCGCCAGAACAGGCGCGGGTAGGAAAGGGGTTTGCGATCCATCATGACGCATATCTTGCCCATACGCGCGCAAAAGCCAAGCGGGGCTTTTCCTTGGCGGCATCGGGCGCTAAACACAGGGCCGAACCGACAGGCAAGGGCGCACCCATGGGCATGGACAAAACATTCGACGCGGCATCGGCAGAGCAACGCATCGCAGCACTTTGGGACCGCGAAGGCGCGTTCAAAGCGGGTGCGAACAAGCGCCGCGACGACAGCTTTTGCGTGATGATCCCGCCGCCCAATGTGACCGGCAGCCTGCATATGGGGCACGCGTTCAACAACACGTTGCAGGATATTCTGGTGCGCTGGCACCGGATGCGCGGGTTCGACACGCTCTGGCAGCCGGGGCAGGACCACGCGGGCATCGCCACGCAAATGGTCGTGGAACGCGGTCTGGCCGCCGAGGGCAAAAAGCGCACCGATTTCACCCGCGAGGCGTTTCTGGCCAAGGTCTGGGAGTGGAAAGCGCAGTCGGGCGGCACCATCATCAACCAGTTGCAACGGCTTGGCGCAAGCTGCGACTGGTCGCGCAATGCCTTTACCATGTCGGGCGCTCCGGGTGCTCCGGCTGGTGAAGACGGCAATTTCCACGATGCCGTCATCAAGGTGTTCGTGGAAATGTACAACAAGGGCCTGATCTATCGGGGCAAGCGGCTGGTCAACTGGGACCCGCATTTCGAGACCGCGATTTCCGATCTGGAAGTCGAGAATATCGAGACTGATGGTCATATGTGGCACTTCAAATACCCGCTCGCGGGCGGGGTCACGTATCGCTATGTCGAGAAGGACGAGGATGGCACGGTCGTGGTTGACGAAGACCGCGATTATATCTCCATCGCCACCACTCGGCCCGAAACCATGCTGGGTGACGGCGCGGTGGCGGTTCATCCGTCGGATGAACGCTATGCGCCAATTGTCGGGAAACTCTGTGAAATTCCGGTTGGGCCGAAAGAGCACCGCCGCCTGATCCCGATCATCACCGATGAGTATCCGGACCCCGAGTTTGGCTCTGGTGCGGTCAAGATCACGGGGGCGCATGACGCCAATGACTATGGCGTCGCCAAGCGCGCGGGCATTCCGATGTACCGGTTGATGGACACGCGCGCGCAGATGCGCAGCGACGGCGCGCCCTATGCCGAGGCGGCGGCAATTGCGGGCGCTGTGGCGCGCGGAGAGCGGGATGTGTCAGAGGCAGAGGCGGATGCGCTCAACCTTGTCCCCGACCACTTGCGCGGATTGGACCGGTATGAGGCCCGCAAGGCGGTTGTTGCGGAAATCACCTCCGAAGGACTGGCGGTGATGACCACGCCCGACGACCCGCGCTTGGGGTCGGCCGCCGCGAAACCCGCCCCGGCCGCAGAGCCGGGGCCTCCGGGGGCTGACCAAGAGGTCCCGGATCAGGTCCGGGACGCGCTGGTGCCTTTGGTCGAGGCGAAGAAGATCATGCAACCCTTTGGGGATCGTTCGAAAACCGTGATCGAGCCGATGCTGACCGACCAGTGGTTTGTCGATGCAGCAGATGATCGTCTTGTAGGCCGTGCGCTGGACGCAGTGCGCGACGGGCGTGTCAAAATCATGCCCGAGAGCGGCGAGAAGACTTATTTTCATTGGCTGGAGAATATCGAACCGTGGTGTATTTCCCGCCAGTTGTGGTGGGGGCACCAGATTCCGGTTTGGTATGGGCCGAAGGTTTCCGATGAGGGCGAACTCATCCGAGATGAGTCCGAGATTTTCTGCGGTGTAGATTTCGAAGAAGTTAAGCTAAATGCAATAGCCTTTTACAAGGATCGTCTCGGCTGGATTGACGAGATTGAGGAGTTTGACAGGGATAAACATCCACACATGTCAGAAGCGTCTACAGCCAATCTATGGAACTTTCTTAAAGTTCCTGAAACTGCGCCAAGACCGCAGCCGAAAAACTGGGCCTTCGCATGGCAAGAAAGGAAGCTTAGGATCGGTCGCGACCCCGACGTCCTCGACACTTGGTTCTCCTCCGGCCTCTGGCCCATCGGCACGCTGGGTTGGCCCGATCAAACCGATGAACTGAAACGTTTTTTCCCCACATCCGTGCTCGTCACCGGCCAAGACATCCTGTTCTTCTGGGTCGCGCGCATGATGATGATGCAGCTTGCCGTAGTGGGCGAGGTGCCGTTCCGCGATGTCTACCTGCACGGGCTGGTCCGCGACGCCAAGGGCAAGAAGATGTCCAAGTCCTTGGGCAATGTCGTCGACCCGCTCGAGATTATCGACGATTACGGCGCCGATGCCCTGCGCTTCACCAATGCCGCCATGGCCAGCCTTGGTGGCGTGCTGAAGCTGGATACGCAGCGCATTGCGGGCTACCGCAACTTTACCACCAAGCTGTGGAACGCCTGCCGCTTTGCCGAGATGAACGGGGTTTGGGAGGGGCATAGCACCCAAGCCGCCGCCCCGCAGGCGCAGGCGACCGTCAACCGCTGGATCATATCCGAGACCGCGAAGGTCCGTGAAACGGTGGATGCCGCGCTGGACGACTACCGCTTCAACGATGCCGCCAGCGCACTATACGGCTTTGTCTGGGGCAAGGTCTGCGACTGGTATGTCGAATTCGCCAAACCGCTCTTCGATGGCGAGGACGCCGCCGAGACGCGCGCGACCATGGCTTGGGTTCTTGACCAATGCATGATCCTGCTGCATCCGATGATGCCGTTTATCACCGAAGAGCTTTGGGGCCTGACCGGCGCGCGCCAGAAGCTGTGCGCCCATGCCGACTGGCCGGAATACGGCGCGGACCTTGTCGATGATGCGGCGCTGCGCGAGATGACATGGGTGATCTCGCTGATTGACGCGATACGCTCTGCGCGGGCGCAGTTGCGGGTGCCGGTCGGGCTGAAGCTGAACATGGTGCAGCTTGATCTGGACGACGCGGGCCGCGCGGCGCTGTCGCGCAACATGGCGCTGGTGATGAAACTGGCGCGCATCGCCTCGCTGGAAGAGGTCGCGGACCTGCCCAAAGGCTCGATCACAGTTGCGGTGGAAGGCGGTAGTTTCGGCCTGCCGCTGGACGGCGTGATCGACATTGCGGCAGAGCGTGCACGGCTTGAAAAGTCGCTCGCCAAGGCCGAGAAAGAGCGCGGAGGGATCGAGGGACGGTTGAAGAACCCGAAATTCGTGGCCTCTGCGCCCGAAGAGGTCGTGACCGAGGCCCGCGAGAATGCGGCGCTGCTGGCGGATGAAATCGCGCGGCTGTCCGAGGCTGTCAGCCGTCTGCGCGAATTGGGCTAGGGTTTGGCCGCCCGGCTTGCCGGGCGGAAGTCGACACAGAAAGCGGCCATGTCGGGCGCAGCCAGCAAGGTTTGCGTGCAGTGGCAATAGGCCTGCGCGCCGCCAGGTTCGCAATGGTCGCAATCCGAACAGGTCCCGAATGTCGGTACGCCGCGCTGCCCCGCGATCTCTGTCACGGCATGGCGCACGGCCTTTGCAAGGCTGTCTTGTTGGTCTGGCGGCAGGCCCGCCAGCACCTTGCGCAACCCACCCAACGGGTCACTGGCCAGCATGGATTGGCCAGCATCCGTCACCTCTATCAGCGCGCTGCGCCCGTCGCTGCCATGGGTTTTGCGTGCCAGCAGCCCCATGCCGACCAGCGCCTTGACGGTTTGCGACGCGGTCCCGCGCGTGGTGGCGTGGAATTCGGAAAACGCAGAGGGCGTGCGCGAGAACGGATTGGCACGCGCGAAATAGCGCAGCGCGGTCCATTGCGCGGCCGTTAATGGGCTGTTGGCCGCGCTTTGGGCGAGGCGGGCCAGATGCACCAGCAGATCAGCCAGATCGTCGGGGGGCGTGTGTGTCATGGCAAGGAGGTAATCCGCAGGCAGGGCGTTGACAAGATCCGCCCGTAACTGATAGCGATACGCTATAATATCGAAACGCTACTACATGGAGCTGCCGCCATGACCGCCGCAAAATCTGCCCGTGACCCGCATACCAGCCGCTATATCCGCACTGCCATGGCAGAAGATATGCTTGACGCAGATACGGAACACGCTTTGGCAATCGCGTGGCGGGACAATCGCGACGAGGCTGCGCTGCACCGCCTGATCACCGCGTATACGCGGCTTGCGGTGTCGGTGGCTGGGCGGTTCCGGCGCTATGGCTTTCCGCTGGATGACCTGATCCAGCAGGGTAATCTTGGGCTGATGCGCGCGGCAGAGAAATACGACCCCGAAAACGGCGCGCGGTTTTCGACCTATGCAGCATGGTGGATCAGGGCGTCGATGCAGGAATATGTCATGCGCAACTGGTCGGTGGTGCGCACCGCCACGAATGCTGCACAGAAAAAACTGTTTTTCCACCTGCGCAAAACGCTCGCCAAGATGGATGATGGCGAAGTGCGGCGCGAAGAGGTGTCTGCCACGGTGGCGCGCGCGCTTGATGTGCCAGAGGAACAGGTGCAGATCATGCTGGGGCGGATGTCGGGCCATGACCTGTCGCTGAACACGCCCCAATCGGGCGAGGATGACGGGCGCGACTGGATGGACACCATTGTCGATGACACCGCACCCACCGAGGACCGTGTGCTGGACGATCTGGAAGGCCGCCGTCGCCGCAAGCTGCTTTACGGCGCGGTCGAGCGTTTGCCTGCGCGCGAACAGCGCATCGTGCTCGAACGACACCTGAGCGATAGCCCACGCACGTTGGCCGAAATCGGTGCGGACATGGGCATATCCAAGGAACGCGTCCGCCAATTGGAAGAGCGCGCCTTGGAACGTGTGACACGGCAGGTCCGGGCCGACAGCACGCCAACAGGGCTTTTTGCTTGACGCGCGTGCCGTATGGCGTAACTGCCGCCTATGAATTTCAGCCATAGCCGAAATAAATGGGTTGGGTTTGCGGCATCTGTGCTGTTGGCGGGGCTTGTGACCGCGTTGCTGCTGATGCCGGTTTCGGGGGGCAAACCCTGGCCGGTGCCCCATGTCGACAAGGCAATCCATGCGGGTTTGTTTTTCGCCGTGGCGCTTCCGGCCATGCTTGTCGCCGTGCCGCGGTTGCACTGGGCGCTGTGGGCTTTGGTCGTTGGCTATAGCGGCGTGACAGAAATTATGCAGCCGTGGTTCGGACGGGGCGCGGACCCGATGGATCTGGCGGCAAACGCGACTGGTGCAGCTTTGGCGCTGGGGGTCGCGCGCTGGCGTTTTCGCTCAAAAGCGGCCAAGGTCGAACAGAACCAGCGGGCCAAGGCTGAGCACTGAGGCATCCATCGCCAGTGGCAAGATCAGGTCATCGCCGTTGCTCATACTGGCTGCCATCATTTGTACCATAGGGGCCTGATCGGGCGGGATCAGCCCTGTTGCTTGCATCTGTGCCAGCATCGTGCGCCATCCCGTCACGGTCAGGGTGATCTGGCCGTCCAGCCGCCTGTCGTCGCGCAGGGTCGCGGTGCCGTCCAGACCAATGCGCGCGCCGTCCCACTCCAGAAAACTGTCTTGCAATGTGATCGTGGCAAGCTGGGCTGTGCCGCGCAAATCCGGGGCGTGGTCAAACTCGAGCATCGCGTCCAGCGTGGCGCGGCGCAAGGGCTGGGGCAGGGCGCTTGAGGTCACGTCTTGCAGCGACAGGGTCAGGTTCCGGCGCGATGGTATGTCAGCGGGTGAGAGCGTCATTTCGAACTGGTCCACCGCGAGTGTTGCGCCGGGTCCGGTCAAACGCAGCGCATCCCCCCGGAGCTGTGCCGCATTCAGACGCAAGGCCGGATCGCTGTTTAGCGAGAAAGGCATGTCGCCCCCGCTGACCTGCCATTCGGTCCCCCGCTGCATCAGCGTCTGGGTGCCGGACAAAACGCCCTCGGCCCGAAACGGCCAATAGCTGGGCAGCGTTGCGCGCAGCCAAGCGGCTGACCAGCCAAGCGCAGGCAGCGCCGGGCGCGCCGCCGTCAGATCAAACCTTAGCGGGAACCCCGTCACCGCCACGTCGGACACCTGCACATCTTTGGCCGCCAAGCGCCCATGTTCGTGGCGCAGCACATAGGACGCGCCGCCCCAATAGGCGCAGAACATCGCACCGATGATGATCAATCCCAGAACGAAGCGCATTGTGCATCCTTTTGACCTTGCCGCGATTCCTGTCTACACCGCGACCCTAGACAGGAGCCAGCCTCATGCCCGACAAGATTTGGATTTTCGGATACGGATCGCTGATCTGGAACCCCGGTTTTGCCCATGGCCAGACCCGCATCGCGCGGCTGGAAGGGTATGAGCGGTCCTTCTGCATGCGCTCCATCCATCATCGGGGCACACCCGCGCACCCCGGACTTGTGCTGGCGCTGGACGCGGGGACGGGCGGGTGCGAGGGGCTGGCCTTCGAAGTGGATGGCCGCATCGGAGAGGAAACGCTGGAATACTTGCGCGCGCGTGAACTGATTTCCGCCGCTTATCTGGAACGCACGGTGCCGGTGGTGTTGCAGGATGGGCCGGTCGTGCAGGCGGTAACCTATGTCATTGACCGCGCGCATGGTCAGTATTGCGGCGGGCTGCCACTGGAAGAACAGGCGCAGATCATCGCGCAAGCTAAGGGCGGGCGCGGCCCCAACCGCGACTACCTTGTAAACACCGCGCGCCATCTGGCCGATCTGGGCCTGCGCGACCCCGATCTGGACTGGCTATCCGCACGGGTGGAAGAGCTTTGCGCCTAGCACTGCCAAAGCCCGCCTTTGGGCGGCTTGGCGAATGGTGGGTTGGGCAGATTCGCCCTGCGGCACAAAAGAATTGACCGCGCTCGCACGCGCTCCCGTAGCGCCGCCCGCCGGGTCGATTTGCGTCCCCCCACTTTCGAACACCGCGATGCCTTCTTATCTGTCGGGAAAGTGAAGGAGGACCGCAATGAGCACAGAGTCAGCAAAACTTCCGCCCGTAGACCCCACCCACGCCGCGATACTGGAAAGGTTTGGTGCCGAAATCAGCGCGCTTGATCCGATCGGTGCGCAGGTTACCGGGGTAGACTTTTCGTCGGCGGACACCTTTCCCGAAGACCTGCGCGAGGTGCTTGAACACGAAATGGCGCTGCGCGGCTTTGTTGTGTTCAAACACGACAAGCCGCTTGATGCCGAAGATTTCCTGCGCGCAAGCTGCCTGTGGGGTGGCCGGGAACTGCACAGCACCCACGGCGTCCACCCGCAGACACCGGGCGGCAATCCGCATATTTTCAGGCTGTCCAATGACAGGGCGCATGGCATTCCCGATGTCGGGCCGCAATGGCACAATGACGGCAGTTTCCTGCCTGCCACGTTCTCGCATTCCGGCTACCAGATCATCCGACCCGCCGAAAAGGGCGGTGGCACGCATTTCGCGCATCAAGGGCTGGCGTTCGAGGCGCTTTCCGAGGATCGCCGCGAACGTTGGCGCCGCCTGTCATCTGTGAATTCTGCATCCGGCGTGGTGCATCCGTTGGTGCACCAGCACCCCGTGACTGGACAAAGCTGTATCTGGCTGCATCTGGGCATGACCGGTGCCGTTATCGAGAAACTTCCCGACCAAGACGGATTCAGTCTGCTGGGTGCGGAGGAAATGCGCGAGCTTTGCCGGGAATACAACGCCATCCTGAATGCCGGGCTGACGGATGGGTATGCCAAGGCTTATGAATATCACGCGAATGATTGCGTCTTTATCGACAATCTAGCGGTCGCGCATCGCGCGGCGCCTGAAGCGCATATGCCGGCTGAACAGCAAGGCTTGCGGATCATGCACCGCACCACCGTAAAAGGAGTGCAGGATCTTGCGCCCGATTTCGGATTGCCGCTGCATGTGAATATCGACGGCCCCAACCCGATCGGAGAGGGCGTCTGGCAAGGCGGCGGTGTGGGCTTTCGCTGGGAAGAAGGCATCCCGATGCGAAACTGATCCGCCCTGCCAGGCTTAGTGTTGCGTTAGTTCCAGCACGACACCAGAACCGTCAGATCACCCGCTATGCGTGTCAGATGCTCTGGCGGCACGGTGACGCCTGCGCGCAGCGTGCCGCTGGACACGCCGTTTGCGCCCAGAAATTCGCGGATCGCCTGCGCAGAGGCCGCGAAATTAACCTCTGGTGGCAGCTGGCGGTTCGCAAGCTCCGGCTGGCCCGACAGTAGCCCCAGCACCGCGCCATTCGCGCCAAAGACAGGCCCGCCCAAATCACCCTGTTCGACAGTGGCGTTCAGGCGCAGGACACCGTCTTCGCCGTTCAGCCCGCCGGTGGCGTCCAGCCGCCCGAAGGTCAGGACGGGACGGGTCAGCATATCCTCGAACGAAAAGCCAGAGATCGTGATTTCCTGCCCCAAGGGCGCGTCCCCTTCGGCAAATTGCGCGAAAGCCAGCGGCACAAGCGGCGTTTCGGGCTCCAGAACCGCAAGGTTCAAGGCCTCGTCCACTGCGCGCACGCGGGCGGTATACGCTTCGTCAATGGTGACACGGTCGCATTGCGCGACGGCCTGCGCGGTGGTCAGCGTGGTGCCCGTGGCGTCGATGTAGAACCCGGAGCGTGAATATTCGGGGCGGCGCACACTCAGCCCTGCCAGCAAGGCACTGCGCGCGACCTGACTGGCCTGCCCAGTGCTTTCGGGCAGGGTGCCGCCGAACGTGCTGAAGCTGTCTTCCATCATCGGCAGAACGCGCGCCATCTGGTCGTCGCGGTCCGGCGTCCAGACAAGCGTATACCCCTTGATCTGCCCGTTGCGGAACTGCGCAAATGTGTGCGAGCGCAATTCGTCATTCTGACCAGTCAGTGTGAAGGAATTCGAGCGGCGTTCGCGCGCGCCTTCCAGCGGAACAATCTCCAGCGTCTGCATGATCTCATACAGGCCGAACAACGTGGCCTGATTGCCCGGCTGCGACAAAAGCAAGACCTGCACCCCGCTGTCATCCTTGGACGGGAAGTGCGAGAAGGGCGCTTCGTGGCGGTCGAATTCGACCATGGCCAAAGGCAGTGCGATCTCGATGCCCGCATCTTCGTCGCGGATGGTCTGCATCCCCAAAGCCGCCAATTCGCCCTGATACTCGGCCAGCAACTCGGCGCGCTGCCGCGTTGTCAGAACGCCGGTGTCGTCATACCCCTTGTCGGCCTGCCATCCGGCCATGGACCGGCGGGTGCCGCCGCCGAATGCGGCGTCGATGCGCTGGGTGTAATACCCGAACCATTGCAATGCGATTTGCAGATCTGCCCGTTGGTCACGGTCAAGCAAGCGTTCGGACGCGCGCGCCTCGCCCAAGGTTTCCTCGGGTTCGGGCTCGGGTTCTGCCACGACCAGTGGTTCGGGTTCCGGCGCAGGGTCTGCATCGGGCAGGGCTTGCGGCGCGACCGCCGTGCCAGCGGTGGGAAAAAACCGTGCACCATAATTTTCGCCATTCGAAACGAACGCATCCGCAGGGATCGTGCGTTCAGCACGCAACTGGCGGCGCACTGCAAACGCGTCGGTATCGGTTTCGAACGGGCCAAGGGCCAGCGCATACCAGTCCGACGGCAGTTGGAACCCGCTGACATTGCCAATGCTCTGCTGGTATTCCTGCGCGCGCTCCAGCGCATCGTCGAACTCTCTATGCGCCTCAAGCTGCACCCAGCGTGCGTCCTGGGCCAAGGCCGGCCCGAATGCCAGTCCCGAAACAGTTGCGACCAGAAATGCTGCCGTGCTGAAATGCCGTGTCATCTTGTCCAATTCCTTCCCCGTGGTTCCATCCCGCGCGCGTCGACCCGGTTTCGGCGTTGACCCTTGTCGGTTGCTTGCCTATGCAGACGCAGCTTTACGAGATTGCGCTGACATGGCAAGGGGCCGACATGGCGGAAGCTGCTGAAAACCGTTCACAAAAGCCACAGAGCTTTCAGGAAATCATCCTGAGGTTGCAAAACTACTGGGCGGCCAAGGGCTGCGCGGTGCTGCAGCCCTATGACATGGAAGTGGGCGCGGGCACGTTTCACCCCGCCACAACGCTGCGCGCGTTGGGGCCGCGCGCTTGGGCGGCGGCCTATGTCCAGCCGTCGCGCCGCCCCACAGACGGGCGCTACGGGGAAAACCCGAACCGATTGCAGCATTATTACCAATATCAGGTCATCATCAAACCCTCGCCGCCCGATCTGCAGGAGCTTTATCTGGGCAGCCTGCGCGCCATCGGCATCGACGATGCGCTGCACGACATCCGCTTTGTCGAGGATGACTGGGAATCCCCCACGCTCGGCGCTTGGGGGCTGGGCTGGGAAGTGTGGTGCGACGGGATGGAAGTGTCGCAATTCACCTATTTCCAGCAGGTCGGCGGGCATGATTGCAAGCCGGTCTCTGGCGAGCTGACCTACGGCTTGGAACGTCTGGCCATGTATGTGCTGGGTGTGGACCATGTCATGGACATGCCGTTCAACGCGCCCGACGCCATGATCCCGCTGAGCTATGGCGATGTCTTCCGCCAGACCGAGCAGGAATATTCGCGTTGGAATTTCGATCAGGCCGACACGGACACCCTCTTGCAGCATTTCAAGGATGCCGAGGCCGAATGCCAGCGCATCATATCCGCAGATGCCACCGACAGCGCAGGCCGCAGCATCATCATGGCGCACCCCGCCTATGACCAATGCATCAAGGCCAGCCATCTCTTTAACCTGCTCGACGCGCGCGGCGTCATTTCCGTGACCGAACGCCAAGCCTATATCGGGCGCGTGCGTGCGCTGGCCAAGATGTGCGCGGATGCTTTTGTGCAGACCGCTGCGGGCAGCGCGTGATGGGGCGGTTTCTGGTGGTCCTGCTGCTGGCCTGTGCCGCGCTTGGCGGCGCTGGCATGTGGTATTTGCAGGTTTACGGCTATTATGATGTGTTGCCCGAGCAAGACAGCATCGCGCTGACCTACGCAGGGGAAACAACGCCGGCCGAAGTGCCTGTGACCGCGTTCGAAGGGATTGACGCGATCAGCTCTCCCATCCGGTTTCGCGCCTGTTTCACGCTGGCAGACCCCGCGTCTGACTTCGCGCCCTATGAGGGTGCCACGCCCCTGAACGCCCCCGGCTGGTTTGACTGCTTCGATGCAGCGGCCATCGGCGCTGCCCTGCGCGCGCGCGAGGCACAGGCGATCACCGCGCAGGCCAATATCACCTACGGCATCGACCGCATTGCTGCCGTCTTCCCCGATGGCCGCGCCTATGCGTGGCACCAGATCAACGCCTGCGGCACCGCCCATTTCGATGGTGATCCGGTGCCGCCGGGCTGCCCCCCTCCGCCGCAACGGACCGAATGACCCATGGCTGACCTACTGATCGAACTCTTCTCCGAGGAAATTCCGGCGCGGATGCAGGCGGGCGCGTCGGATGCGCTGAAAAAGCTTGTCACCGACGGGCTGGTCGACGCCGGGCTGACCTATGCCCATGCCACCGCCTTCGCCACGCCGCGCCGTCTGGCGCTGGCGGTGCAGGGCCTGTCCGACCATAGCCCGACCCTGTGCGAAGAACGGCGCGGGCCCAAGGTGGGCGCGCCCGAAAAGGCGATTGAAGGCTTCCTGCGCTCGACCGGTTTGAGCATGGACGACCTGAGCATTCAGGACGACAAGAAGGGGCAGGTCTATATTGCCCATGTCACGACCGAAGGGCGCGCAGCACCCGTGATCGTGGCCGAAGTGCTGGAACGCACGATCCGCAATTTCCCATGGCCGAAGTCGATGCGCTGGGGCACCGGGTCTTTGCGTTGGGTGCGGCCATTGCATTCGATCCTTTGCATCCTGTCGCAAGAGGATGGCGCGCAGGTGGTGCCGCTGGACGTGGACGGGATCGTCTCGGGCGACACCACGCGCGGGCATCGCTTCATGGTGCCGGATACGTTTTCCGTTGCGAATTTCGAGGATTACGCGGCAAAGCTAAAGCGCGCGAAGGTGATTCTGGACCCGGCGGAACGCGCGGGCCATATCTGGAACGAAGCGAGCCAGTTGGCCTTCGCCCAAGGGCTGGAACTGGTCGAGGACAAGGGCCTGCTGGCAGAAGTCGCGGGGCTGGTCGAATGGCCTGTTGTTCTGATGGGGCGGATCGAGGAGCAGTTTCTGGACCTGCCACCCGAGGTGCTGCAAACCTCTATGAAGGAACACCAGAAGTTCTTTTCCGTGCGCGACCCGAAAGCTGGGCAGATCGTAGGGTTCGTGACGGTCGCGAACCGCGACACGGCGGATCAGGGCGCGACCATTCTGGCGGGGAACCAGAAGGTTCTGGCAGCGCGGCTGTCGGATGCGAAGTTCTTTTGGGACAATGACTTGCGGCTGGTTTCTGATGTGAAGCTGGAAGGCATGGGGGCAGGGCTGTCTGACGTGACCTTCCACAACAAACTTGGCTCGCAGGCCGACCGGATTGAGCGTATCGCGGCACTGGCGCGCGAGATTGCGCCGTTGCTGGGCGCGGATGCCGAAATGGCAGAGCAAGCCGCGCGCGTGGCGAAGGCTGATCTGCGCTCTGGTATGGTCGGCGAATTCCCGGAACTTCAAGGGGTTATGGGGCGCTATTACGCGCTGAAAGGCGGCTACGCGCCAGAGGTGGCCGATGCCTGCCGCGACCATTATTCGCCCCTCGGCCCTTCCGACGACGTGCCCACCGCGCCCGTCACGGTCGCCGTGGCGCTGGCCGACAAGCTGGACACGCTGACCGGGTTCTGGGCGATTGACGAAAAGCCCACCGGCTCGAAAGACCCCTTTGCCCTGCGCCGTGCGGCGTTGGGGGTAATTCGGTTGGTGTTGGGGAATAAAGTGCGCGGTGGCATCACTAGTATGCTAATGAAGCCTATTGTTAATCACATCGTCGATCTGGCGATGAAAAGTAACGAGTATTTTGCCCTAAGTTCGCAAATTCCTGAGTCACAAGATCCTCAGATTCGCCAGATCCTGCTTGAAGCAAAAATGCAGGCAACGAAGGTCGGTATCGAAGCAATAGAGGCGTTAAGGGATGAGAAAACCCTCCAAAATAAGTCCGAGTTTGCAATAAATGATCTTACAAACTTCTTCCACGACCGTCTCAAGGTCTACCTACGTGATCAGGGCGTCCGGCATGACGTGATCGACGCCTGCCTTGCCATGCCCAACAATGACGACCTGACGCTACTGGTCAAACGTGCCGAGGCGTTGTCGGACCTGCTGAAAACCGACGATGGCGAGAACCTGCTGCAAGGGTTCAAGAGGGCGAACAACATCCTGACCCAAGCGGAAGAAAAGGACGGGGTGGAATACAGCTTCGGCCCCGAGCCGAAACTGGCAGAAACCGACGCAGAACGCGCGCTGTTCGCGGCGCTCGACCACGCCGAGGCCGCAATCACCCCCGCCATGGCATCCGAGGATTTCGCCACCGCCATGCACGCCATGGCCGGTCTGCGCGCGCCGATTGATGCGTTTTTTGACGCCGTGCAGATCAATGCCGAGAACCAGATCCTGCGCCGCAACCGCCTGAACCTGCTGCACCGCATTCGCGCGACCTGCTTGCAGGTGGCGGATCTGACCAAGGTGAACGGGTAGGGCCGGCTCAGCCCCTGCGGCACCGCTGATCACCGCCGGCAAACCCCGTTACGCGTTGTAAACGCGCGCGTAACGTGGCCCCAGCCCGGTCAATATCTCATACCCGATGGTGTCGATGATATCGGCCACCGCATCGACCCCCTGATGCGGGCCAAGCAGGTCCAGCCGTTCCACCGGCCCGTCCACCGCGCTGACATCTATGGTCAGCAGGTCCATCGACACGCGCCCGACCAGCGGGCAGGGCACATCGCCCGCCCAGAGCGTGACACGCCCCGACAGCGCGCGCTGGATGCCATCTGCGTAGCCCGCGGCAATGGTGGCCACGGTCATGTCACGCGGGGCGGTAAAGCTGTTGCCATAGCCCACGCTTTCGCCTGCGGCCACGATCCGCGTCTGGATCACCGGGATCGACAGGCGCACGACCGGTTGCGCATCGGCAAAGGGCAAGCCGCCATACAGGCCGATGCCCGGACGTGTCAGGTCGAAATGGTAGTCGCGCCCCAGCAACACCCCGCCAGTGGCCGAGAGCGAGCGCGGCACGCCCGCGCCATCGGTCAGGTCGCGAAAGGTCGCGAGTTGTTGCGCGTTCATCGCGTGGCCCGGGTCGTCCGAACAGGCCAGATGCGACATGATCAGGCTGGGCCCTTCGCCAAGGGCGATTTCGGCGACGCTGGCCCATTCGGCAGGCTCCATCCCCAGCCGGTTCATGCCGGTGTCAAGCTGGATGCCAAAGGGCGCGCCGGGCAGGTTTTCGAACTGCCGCGTCAGTTGCTCGACCGAGTTGAGCATCGGGATCAGCCCTGCATCGCGGATCAGGCCCGCATCGCCCGGCATATGCCCGCCATAGACATGGATCGGCAAGTCGGGGCCAATGGCCGCGCGCACGGCCGCGCCCTCTTCGGCCACAGCCACGAAGAAACGCCTCGCACCGGCATCTGCCAGCGCGCGGGCCACGCGACCGGCGCCCAGCCCGTAGCCATTGGCCTTGACCGTCGCGGCGGTTTCCACCGTTGTCAGTGCATCCAGCGCGCGCCAGTTCGCTTGCAATGCGCCAAGGTCGATCTGTAATTCTGCCTGTGCCATATCTGCCCCTTGCCTGCGCCAGCCGCCCCCGTCAAGCGCCTTTCACGGCCCGCGCCAAAGCGCAGAATTGCTCCAGCCCGATTTCCTCGGCCCGCGCGGTGGGCGCGATGCCGACAGAGTGCAACAGCGGCTCTATCTGCGGGTGCAGCCCCTTCAGCGCCGCGCGCAGCATCTTGCGCCGCTGGTTGAACGCCATGGCCACCACGCGTTCCAGAACGCGTGCGTCGGCGGGAAAGCGCGGTGTGTCCAGCCGCGTGATATGCACCACGGCAGAGCTGACCTTGGGCGGCGGGGTGAACGCCTCTGGCGGCAGGTGCAGCACGATCTTGGCCTCGGCCCGCCATTGCACCATCAGCGCCAGCCGCCCATAGGCTTTGGCCCCCGGCTTCGCGACAATGCGTTCGGCCACTTCGCGCTGAAACATCAGTGTCAGGCTGTCCCAGAAGGGCGGCCATGTTTGCGGCGTCATCCAGCGGATCAGCAATTCGGTGCCGACGTTGTAGGGCAGGTTGGCCACCACCTTCACCGGCGGCGTCAGATGCGCGAGCGGGTCTACCGCCAGTGCATCGCCCGCGATAACGGTCAAGCGGTCGGGATAAGCTTCGCCAATTTCGGCCAGCGCGGGCAGGCACCGCGCGTCTTTTTCAATCGCCAGCACCCGCCGCGCGCCTTCGCTCAGCAAGCCGCGCGTCAGCCCGCCGGGGCCGGGGCCAACCTCCAGCACATCCGACCCCGCCAAGTCCCCCGCCGCCCGCGCAATCCGCGCCGTCAGGTTCAGGTCCAGCAGGAAATTCTGGCCAAAGCTCTTTTTCGCGCGCAGCTCATGCGTGCGGATCACGTCGCGTAGGGGCGGCAGGGTGTCGATCATGCGCCCATGTTCCATGCCATGCGTAGGGCCGCGATCAGGCTGTCGGGCCGCGCCACGCCTTGGCCCGCGATGTCATAGGCCGTGCCATGATCGGGTGACGTTCGCACAAAAGGTAGCCCCAGCGTGACATTCACCCCCTCATCAAAGGCCAGCGTCTTGATCGGGATCAGCGCCTGATCGTGATACATACACACCGCCGCGTCATAGCGCGCGCGGGCGGGCGCGTGGAACATGGTGTCGGCGGGCAGCGGGCCGCGCAGGTCAATCCCTTCGGCGCGCAGCCGCTCCAGCACGGGCGCGATCAGGGTGCCATCCTCATGCCCCATCGTGCCATCCTCGCCCGCATGGGGGTTCAGCCCCGCCACGGCAATGCGCGGGTGCGCGATCTCGAAATCTCGGATAAGGGCGGCATGGGTGATGCGGATGGTGTCTTCCAGCGCATCGGCTGTCAGGGCGCGCGGCACGTCAGATAACGGAATATGGATGGTCACCGGCACCACGCGCAAGGTGTCGCTGGCCAGCATCATCACGACTCGTTTCATCCCGGCCAGATGCGCAAGGTACTCGGTATGGCCAGGAAACCCGAAGCCTGCCCCCGCTTTCAGCGCGGCCTTGTGGATGGGGCAGGTCACAAGCCCCCGCGCGGCACCCGATTGCACCAGCTCTACCCCGCGTCGGACCGCCTCTATCACGCCCGCCGCGTTGGCCGGGTCGGGCTGGCCCGCATGGGCTGCTGCCGCAAATGAGACCGGCAGCACCGGCAGTGCACCACTCGCAGGCGCAGTCAGGTCCGGCACCACCCGGAAATCGCACCCGTCCGGCAGATGTTTGGGATCGCCCAGCCACACAAAGGGGCACTCGCGCCCGATGGCTTCCCACGCCTTCACCGCAATCTCTGGCCCGATCCCGGACGGGTCGCCGCAGGACATCACAAGCGGTCGTTCACCCATGCGCAGCACTCCTTTTCATCTTGCCGGAAATACTCCGCAAGGGGGTGAATGGGCGCGAAAGCGCACAGAGGGGGGCGGCGCACGCCCCCCTTAGCGCCCTTTCCATATCCAGCCGCCGCCGAAAACCCGCGTGCCCTCACCGTCATAAAACACACAGGCTTGTCCGGGGCTGATCCCTTCTTCGGGCGTCAGAAGCTCCACCTCGGCCTCGACCGCCGACAGGGGCCGGATGATCGCGGGCGCGGGCGGTCGGGTCGAGCGCAGCTTGACCGACAGGTGCCATTCCTTCTGGCTCTCGAATGGCGCATCGCCCAGCCAGTTCACCTCGCGCACGGGCACCGTGCGGGTGGCTAAAGCCTCTTTCGGGCCGACGACCACGCGGCGCATGTCAGGGTCAAGCTTGACCACATACAATGGCTCCGTCAGCCCACCGATACCAAGCCCGCGCCGCTGCCCGATCGTGTAATGGATCACGCCCTCATGCGTGCCCAGACAATGGCCGTCCATATCGACAATCTCGCCCGGCTCGCCCGCGCCGGGGCGCAGTTTCTCGATCACGGCGGCATAATTGCCATCGGGCACAAAGCAGATATCCTGGCTGTCGGGCTTGTCGGCCACGGCCAACCTGTGCCTGGCGGCCAGCGCCCGTGTCTCTGCCTTGGTCGCCAGATGGCCCAGCGGGAAGCGCAGGTAGTCCAGTTGCTCTTGCGTGGTCGAGAACAGGAAATAGCTCTGGTCGCGCACGGGGTCTGCGGCGCGGTGCAATTCTGCGCCCAAATCCCCGGCTTTGCGCTGAATGTAATGTCCCGTCGCCATGCAATCCGCGCCCAAGTCCTTGGCGGTTTCCAGCAGGTCGCGGAACTTCACGCGCTCGTTGCAGCGAATGCAGGGCACCGGCGTCGCGCCGCCCAGGTAAGCATCTGCGAATTCGTCGATCACCGCGTCGCGGAATTTCGATTCGTAATCCAGCACATAATGCGGAAAGCCCATTTCCTCGGCGACGCGGCGCGCATCGTGAATGTCGCGGCCCGCGCAGCAGGCACCTTTTTTCGCCAGCGCCGCGCCGTGATCGTAAAGCTGCAAGGTCACGCCGACCACATCATATCCTTCGGCCGCCAATTCGGCAGCCACGACAGAGCTGTCTACCCCGCCCGACATGGCCACGACCACGCGGGTTTCGGCCACCGGCTTGGGCAGCCCGAGCGAATTCAGCGGCGGGTCATAGGGCATTTTACGTCACTCCGGGCGAACAAGCGCGAAATATAAGAAAATGCTGTCTATTCTCAACCCCTCGATTCAACCTCTGCTTAACCCTCCCGCGTAATTCTGGGTCCATACGGGCGATGAACCAAGGAGGGTGCCTTATGTATATCAAGAAAGTGGACGGGCCGCGCGCGGTCAGCCTTGCGGACGGGACGGTTCTGACACTGGCCGATCTGCCACCAACGGACACGCGCCGTTGGGTGGCCAGCCGCAAGGCGGTGGTGGTGCAGGCGGTGGGTGCAGGGCTGTTGTCGCGCAAGGCCGCGCTGGAACGCTACGGTCTGTCAGACGAAGAGTTCGATCTTTGGGCCAATGCGGTGGAAAGCCACGGGATCGAGGCTTTGAAAGTCACGGCATTGCAAAGGTATAGACAACCATAGGGCGAGTATGATCTTTATTGACGCACGGTAACCTAGAATTAACGCTTTTATTCGAAGCTTGGGTCATCGGCGATAATGGAGAACCCAAATGCGCGTGCTGTTTGTTGAAGACGACCCGACCACCGCCCGCTCGATCGAACTGATGCTGACGCATTCGAACTTTAACGTCTATTGCACTGATCTTGGTGAAGACGCGGTCGAACTCAGCAAGCTTTATGATTACGATCTGATTTTGTTGGATCTTAACCTGCCCGACATGGCAGGCTTGGACGTGCTGCGCCAGATCAGGGTCGCGCGGGTAGACACGCCGGTGCTGATTCTGACTGGCGATCTGGACACGGATACCAAACTTCGCGGGTTCGGTGGTGGGGCAGATGACTATCTTACCAAGCCCTTCCACCGCGAAGAACTTGTCGCGCGTATCCACGCCATTATCCGCCGCAGCAAAGGCCATGCACAATCGGTCATCCGCACGGGCCGGTTGAACGTCAACCTTGACGCGAAATCGGTCGAGGTGGATGGCGCGATCGTGCATCTGACCGGCAAGGAATACCAGATGCTCGAATTGCTCAGCCTGCGCAAAGGGACCACGCTGACCAAGGAAATGTTCCTCAATCATCTGTATGGCGGCATGGATGAACCGGAATTGAAGATTATCGACGTTTTCATTTGCAAGTTGCGCAAGAAACTTGCCGAAGCGACCGGCGGGGACAGCCATATCGAAACCGTCTGGGGGCGCGGCTATGTTCTGCGCGATCCTATCGCGCAGTCCGACGTCGCACCGCAAAAGCCGCGCGCCATTTCGGCCTGATCCGGCGGGGCTGGACGCGACACATCCCGCGCCCTATCACGTTGGGCAGCATAACCGAGGCGCGGGGGCTTGCATGTCGGGCGAAATGGCGAAGGACGTGGCACATATCGCGGTGTCCGACCTGACGAAAGATCAGGCGCGCACCGAGCTTGCGCGTCTGGCCGACCATATCTCACGCGCCGATGCGGCCTATCACACCGATGATGCCCCCATTCTGGACGATGCGACGTATGACGCCCTGCGCCAGCGCAATGCCGCGATCGAGGCGCGGTTTCCCGATCTCGTCCGTGCCGACAGCCCATCGGCCCGTGTGGGTGGCGCCGTATCCGAGGCATTCGGCAAAATCCGGCACGCGCGGCGCATGTTGTCGCTGGCCAATGGCTTTTCTGACGAGGATATCGCGGAATTCGTGGCTGGTATCCGTCGTTTCCTGGGCATGCCGGAGGACGCGCCGCTTGCCTTCACCGCCGAACCGAAGATCGACGGGTTGTCACTGTCGCTGCGATACGAACGCGGGCGGCTTGCCCACGCAGCGACCCGCGGCGATGGCGAAACCGGCGAGGACGTGACCGCCAATGCGCGCGAGATCGCGGATATTCCCCAAACACTGCCGGATGCGCCCGAGCTGCTGGAAGTGCGGGGTGAGGTGTATATGGCGCATGACGATTTCACCGCGCTGAATGCCCGCCAAGACGCGCGCGGCGCGAAAACATTTGCCAACCCGCGGAACGCCGCCGCGGGCTCGTTGCGCCAATTGGACCCGGCGATCACGCGCGCGCGGCCCTTGCGGTTCTTTGCCTATGCATGGGGTGAGTTGTCCGCGCCCTTGGCCGACACCCAGATTGACGCGGTGTCCAAACTCGCCACGCTGGGCTTTGCCACCAACCCCGAAATGCGCCGCTGTGCAGGGTTGGACGACATGCTTGCAACCTATGCGCGAATAGAGGCGCAGCGCGCCACGCTCGGCTACGACATTGACGGTGTGGTCTACAAGCTTGACGATCTGGCGCTGCAAGACCGTCTTGGCCTGCGCTCGACCACGCCACGCTGGGCGATTGCGCATAAATTCCCCGCCGAGCGCGCCTGGACCCGTTTGGAAGCCATCGAGATTCAGGTCGGGCGCACCGGCGCACTCAGCCCTGTCGCAAGACTGGCCCCTGTCACGGTCGGCGGTGTTGTCGTGTCGAACGCCACGCTGCACAACGAAGATTACATTGCCGGGCGCGATTCCAAGGGCGCGCCGATTCGCGAAGGCCGCGACATCCGCGCGGGCGATTGGGTCGAGGTGTATCGCGCCGGTGAAGTGATCCCGAAAATCCGCGATGTGGACCTGTCCAAACGGCCCGAACACAGCGCGCCGTACAATTTCCCCGAAACCTGCCCCGACTGCGGCAGCCCCGCCATCCGCGAGCCGGGCGATTCGGTGCGCCGCTGTACCGGCGGGCTGGTCTGCCCCGCCCAAGCAGTTGAACGGCTGAAACACTTTGTCAGCCGTGCCGCCTTTGACATCGAAGGGCTTGGCGCGAAACAGGTCGAGGCGTTCTGGCGCGATGGCTGGATCGCCACGCCGCGCGACATTTTCACGCTGGCCGAGCGGTTCGGCCCCGGTCAGCCTCGCCAGTTGAAAAACCGCGAGGGGTGGGGGGACACGTCTGCCAACAAGCTCTTCGCGGCGATTGACGAGAAACGCACCATCCCGCTGGCGCGGTTCATCTTTGCGCTTGGCATCCGGCATATTGGCGAAACATCTGCCGCGTTGCTGGCCAGCCACTACGGTACATGGCCCGAGTTGCGCGCCGCCATGGCACAGGCGCAGGACGACACCAGCGCGGCCCATGCCGATCTTTTGTCCATCGACGGCGTCGGGCCGGTCATGGCGCGCGCGGCCCTTGCCGCATTCGAGGCCGAAGGCGACGAGATCGACGCGCTTGCAGCGCACTTGACCATCGAGAACGCCGCACGCCCGGTTTCCGACAGCCCCGTCGCCGGCAAAACGCTGGTCTTTACCGGCACGTTGGAGCGGATGACACGGGCCGAGGCGAAGGCGCGCGCCGAAGCCCTGGGCGCCAAGGTCGCGGGGTCCGTTTCGGCCAAGACCGACATTCTGATCGCGGGTCCGGGTGCCGGGTCCAAGGCCACCAAAGCCACGGCGCTCGGGGTCGAGGTGATCGACGAAGATGCCTGGCTGTCGCTGATCGGGGCGCTCTGACATGGCCACGCGGCCCGAAACGTTATTTCCGCTTTTTGGGGCGCTGGACGGGCTGGACGGGATCGGCCCCAAGACCGCGCGCAATTTCGAAGCGCTGGACATCGCAACCCCGCGCGATCTTTTGTTCCACTTGCCGCAGGGCGTGATCGACCGGCGCAGGCGCAACACACTGATGGGATTAGATTTTCCGGCTATTGCCACGGTAGAGGTGCAGGTCGGCACACATCATGCGCCACGCACGCGCGGGCGGCCCTACCGCATATTTGTGCGCGACGCAGAGATGGAATTCCAACTCGTGTTCTTTCACGCGCGCGGCGACTACCTGCAAAAGTTGCTGCCCACAGGTCAGCGGCGCGTGGTGTCGGGCAAGGTCGAACTGTTCGACGGGATCGCACAGATGGTGCATCCCGACCATGTCTTGCGCGCGCAAGAGGCCGAGGCCCTGCCGCAATTTGAAGCGGTGCACGCGCTCTGCGCGGGTGTGTCGCAAAAGCTGATCTCGCGCGCTATTGGCAGTGCGCTCGAACGGCTGCCCGCGCTGGAGGATTGGATCGACCCCGCGCTGAAGGCCCGAAAGGGCTGGCCAGATTGGGCGGATGCAGTGCGCACGGCCCATGCGCCGCAAGGTCTGGGTGATCTTGCGTCAGAAGCGCCTGCGCGCGCCCGGCTGGCCTATGACGAGGTCTTCGCTCATCAACTGACGCTGGCGCTAGCGCGGGCGACAGCGCGCCGCAAACCCGGACGGGTGACGCAGGGCACAGGGGTTTTGCAGCGGCAGGTGCTGGCATCTTTG
The DNA here is from genome assembly GCF_900499075.1 of Roseinatronobacter ekhonensis. Classification (GTDB taxonomy): domain Bacteria; phylum Pseudomonadota; class Alphaproteobacteria; order Rhodobacterales; family Rhodobacteraceae; genus Roseinatronobacter; species Roseinatronobacter ekhonensis. The sequence continues at coordinate 30,901 of NZ_UIHC01000004.1, forward strand.
GGGTTTGCACCCACTGGCGCGCAAACCCGCGCGGTGCAAGAGATTGCCGCCGATATGGCCAGCCCGCGCCGCATGAACCGGCTGTTGCAGGGCGATGTGGGCGCGGGCAAAACGCTGGTCGCAATGCTTTCGCTGCTGATCGCCAACGAGGCGGCCGGGCAGGGCGTGTTGATGGCCCCGACTGAGATCCTTGCGCGTCAGCATCTGGAAAGCCTGACGCCCCTGGCGCAGGCGGCGGGCGTGCGGCTGGAGCTGTTGACCGGTCGCGACAAAGGCGGCGAGCGGGCGACAAAACTGGCCGATCTGGCGGCGGGGCGGATCGACATTCTTGTCGGCACCCATGCAGTGTTCCAGAAAGGCGTCGAGTTTGCCGATCTGCGGCTTGCGGTAGTGGATGAGCAGCACCGTTTCGGCGTCGCGCAGCGCGCCGCATTGGCAGCGAAAGGCGAGGGGGCGGATGTGCTGGTCATGACCGCCACTCCCATTCCGCGGTCGCTATCCTTGGCGCAATACGGCGATATGGATGTGGCGGTGCTGGACGAAAAACCGCCCGGTCGCAAGCCGATCACCACCGCGCTTGTGGCATCGGCGCGGCTGGACGAGGTGGTGGCCAAACTGCGCCACGCCATTGCAGAGGGGCGGCAGGCCTATTGGGTCTGCCCGCTGGTCGAGGATAGCGAGGTCAGCACCCTGACCGCTGCGCAAACCCGCTTCGAACACCTGCGCGCGGCATTCGGTGAAAATGCGGTCGGGCTGGTGCATGGGCAACTGCCGCCCGCCGAGAAAGACGCCGCAATGGCGCGCTTTGCCGCCGGGCAGACGCAGCTTCTGGTCGCCACAACGGTCATCGAAGTGGGCGTGAACGTGCCCAATGCGACCATCATGGTGATCGAGCGCGCCGAGAGTTTCGGGCTGGCGCAATTGCACCAGTTGCGGGGGCGCGTGGGGCGCGGGGGGGATGCCTCGACCTGTTTGCTGATTTATGAGCCGCCGCTGGGAGAGACCGCCGCGCGCCGCTTGAAACTATTGCGCGACACTGAAGACGGGTTTCGCATTGCCGAAGAAGACATGGCCATTCGCGGCGCGGGCGACCTGATCGGCACGGCGCAATCGGGACTTCCGCGCTTTCGCGTGGCCGATCTGGAACGACAGGCCGCGCTGATGGCGCTGGCCCAGTCGGATGCGCGCAAGCTGCTGCATGACGACCCGCAACTGGAAACCCCGCGCGGTCGTGCCGCCCGTGTTGCGCTCTGGCTGATGGAGCAGGACAAGGCGATCCAATATCTGTCAATCGGCTAATGTTCCAATTTGGTTCTTGACTAAAAGTGGAACAAATGTGAACATAAGGTTAACAGAGCAAAGGAGGTAGCCCATGTCATCCCTGCAAAGCAAAGCCGGACGCGCGATGTTTCTGCAAGACCTGTGCGGCGGCGTGTCGCTTGTCGTGCTGGTGGTTGCCGCCTTTCATCTGCCGCTCATTGCCTGAGCCTGAGGGCGTCTGACTGCGCGCCCGACCTGACCTGACTTTCGCCGCCATGCGCCCCCACGCATGCGCGGCGATTTTTTATCCGGCCATTTGCCAAAGCTCTTTGCTGTGGTTATCTGGGGCGAAGCAGGAAAGGGTAGCGCATGGACAAGGTTCTGAACATCGTCGGTGGTGGCATGGCGGGCGCAGAGGCCGCGTGGCAGGCTGCCAATCTGGGTGTGGACGTGGTCATCCACGAAATGCGCCCCGATGTGGGCACGTTCGCGCATCAGACGCAGCATTTGGCGGAGATGGTCTGTTCCAACTCTTTCCGCTCGGATGATGACGAGAATAATGCGGTTGGGCTGCTGCATTGGGAAATGCGCGCCGCTGGCGGGTTGATCATGGAAATGGCCGACGCGCATGCCCTGCCTGCGGGCGGGGCTTTGGCCGTCGACCGCGACGCATTTGCAGCCGATGTAACTGCGCGCCTGCTGGCCCATCCGCGCATTCGCGTACAGCGCGGCGAAGTTACAGCGCTGCCCGATCAGGGTCAGTGGATTTTCGCCACCGGGCCGCTGACATCGGGCGCCTTGGGGCAGGCCATCGCGGCGGAAACCGGCGCAGAGGCGCTCGCGTTCTTCGACGCCATCGCTCCCATCGTTTATTTCGACAGCATCGACATGTCGAAAGCGTGGTTCCAGTCACGCTACGACAAGGGAGAGACCGAGGAACAACGCCGCGCCTATCTGAACTGTCCGATGGACCGTGATCAGTATGAGGCGTTTATCGACGCGCTGCTTGCGGCGGAAAAGACTGAATTCCACGAGGGTGAAACCGCCGGTTATTTCGACGGCTGCCTGCCGATCGAGGTCATGGCCGAACGGGGCCGCGAGACATTGCGCCATGGTCCGATGAAACCCGTCGGGCTAACCAACCCGCATATGCCGGACGTGAAACCCTACGCCGTGGTGCAATTGCGCCGCGACAATGCGCTTGGCACCTTGTACAATATCGTGGGGTTCCAGACCAAGATGAAGTATGGCGCGCAAGCCTCTGTTTTCAAGTCAATTCCGGGTCTAGAAGAGGCGTCTTTTGCGCGCCTTGGCGGCATTCACCGCAACACATTTCTGAATTCACCGACCCTGCTGGATGACCAGTTGCGCTTGCGCAAGCGTCCGAACCTACGGTTTGCGGGGCAGATAACGGGGGTCGAAGGATATGTCGAATCTGCCGCGATGGGCCTGCTTGCCGGGCGCATGGCGGCGGCGGACTTGCTGGGCAGCCATGTGCCCGCCCCGCCCGGTGACACCGCGATGGGGGCGCTGATCCACCACATTACCGGGGGCGCAGAGGCCAAGACTTTTCAGCCGATGAACGTGAATTTCGGGCTGTTCCCTCCGATAGAGGCGCGCGGTGGGCGGCGCGGACGGCGCGAACGCTACAAGGCGTATACTGACCGGGCCAAGGCCACGTTCCGCAACTGGCTGGCCGCGCAGGCGCGCCCCGATGCCGCCTGAGGGCGCGGTCACACGCTTCGCCCCGTCGCCCACTGGCCCGCTGCATCTGGGCCATGCCTATGCCGCGCTTGTCGCCGCGGGACGGGCAGGGCCATCGGGCAAGTTCTTGTTGCGTATAGAGGACATCGACCGCGAAAGGTGCCGCGAAAGTTATATTCGCGCGATTGTTGATGATCTGACATGGCTTGGTCTGACTTGGCACGGGCCCGTCTGGCGGCAATCCGACCATCTGGCCGCCCATCGCGCGGCGCTGAAACGGTTGGCGGCGGACGGGCTTTTGTATCCCTGTCGCTGCACGCGCGGCGATATTCGCGCGGCACTTTCGGCGCCGCAAGAGGGGGCGCCGGTGATCGGGCCTGACGGTTTCGTCTATCCCGGGGCCTGTCGCGGTCGCACCATGGCCGAAGCCGGCGCGCAAGATGCCCTGCGTCTGGACATGCGCCGCGCGCTGGCCCGCGTCGGGCAACTCTCTTTCACAGAAAACGGCCCGCTAAGGGGTGGGCATCATCGGATCGACCCGGATTGGATGATCGCCAATGTCGGCGATGTGGTTCTGTCGCGCCGTGATATGGGGACTAGCTACCACCTGTCGGTGGTCATGGATGATGCGGCCCAAGGCATAACCGAAATCACCCGTGGCGTCGATCTGTTCGATGCCACCGGAATCCATGTTCTGCTTCAGGCATTGCTGGAGCTTCCGTCCGTAACTTATTGGCATCATGACCTTATACGTGATGATGCGGGCAAGCGACTGGCCAAGCGCGATGATGCGCGCGCGCTGTCGACACTGCGCGACCAAGGCGCGACACCCGCGGGCATTCGCGCTAATCTGGGTCTGCCACCGGCGCCATGATTTCCACTTCGGCCCCGTCCCGCAGGGCGGTGTAAAAGCACGATCGCCGGTTGGTATGGCAGGCCGGTCCGGTCTGGTCCACCAGCACCAGCAGGCAGTCGCGGTCGCAATCCACGCGCATGTCGACCAGATGCTGCACATGGCCCGAACTTTCGCCCTTGACCCAGAACGCCTGCCGCGACCGGGACCAATAGGTTACACGGCGCGTCTGAAGTGTGCGCGCGACCGCGTCGGCGTTCATCCACGCCATCATCAGCACATCGCCGTTCTCGGCGTCCTGCGCGATGGCCGGAATCAGCCCGCGCTCATCATATCGTAGGGTTTGCGGATCGAAATTCATGGGCTATGTCCTCTTGCAGACAGCAATACCCTGCCACGCCGCCAAGGAAAAGCCATGAGCGACAACGCCGAGATGATGAAGCTCTATTCCGCCCGCATTCTGGCGCTTGCGGCCGATATTCCCCATCAGGGGCGGATGGATGCCCCGCAGACCAGCGTCAAGCGCCGTTCGCCGCTATGCGGGTCGACCGTCACTGTCGATCTGGACATGGCGGGTGGTCGGATATCCGGTTTTGCGCAAGAGGTGAAAGCCTGTGCGCTGGGGCAGGCTGCCGCCGCGATCCTAGGGCAGGTCGTGATCGGGCGCAGTGCGGAGGAACTTGCGACCGCGCGCGCGCAACTCCACAGCATGCTGACAGCCGATGGTCCCGTGCCCGATGCCCCGTTCGACGGGTATGAAGTGCTTTTGCCCGCGCGCGAGTATCGCAACCGCCACGCGTCGATCCTGCTCGCGCTGGATGCGACGCTGGAGGCCAGCCAGACCCTGACCCAAGACGCCCCGACCTGATTTCATCCTTGCCCAAATATCCTGGGGTGAATGGGGCCAAAGGCCCCAGAGGGGCAACGCCCCTCAGGTCACGACATCGGGCGTCTCGCGTCCCAGCCGGGTCTTGATCCCGGCAAGGGCTTCGGCGGCTGCAATCACATCGACCAGCGCCGCTTGCGGGTCCATCCCGAAATCCGCGCTTTCGAAGTTTTCCATGTAAACACGCAAGGTCGCGCCGTCGGTGCCCGTGCCCGACAGCCGCAGCACAAGCCGCGCGCCCCCCTCAAACATGATCTGGATGCCTTGCGCCGCGGTCACGGACCCGTCGACCGGATCGGTATACGAAAAATCCTCGGCCTCGCTGACCACCAAGGGGCCCGCGGGCAGGTCTGCCAGCTTGTCCAGTTGCGCCCGCAAATCCGCAATCAGCGATTCGGCGGCGGTCTTGTCCACGCCTTCGTAATCGTGGCGGGAATAATAGTTGCGACCGAATTCGGCCCAATGCGCGGCCATCACCTCTGCCACTGACAGGCGTTTCGCGGCCAGAATGTTCAGCCACATCAGCACCGCCCAAAGCCCGTCTTTCTCGCGCACATGGTCAGAGCCGGTGCCCGCAGATTCCTCGCCGCAAAGCGTGGCGCGGCCCGCGTCCAGCAGGTTGCCGAAAAACTTCCAGCCCGTGGGCGTGGCGTAGCAGGGCAGGTCGCGCGCTTGGGCCACGCGGTCCAGCGCCGCGCTTGTTGGCATTGACCGGGCCACACCGGCCAGCCCGCGTGCATATCCCGGTGCGACATGGGCATTTGCCGCGATCACCGCCAGCGAATCAGAAGGTGTGACGTAGGTGCCGCGCCCCACGATCATGTTGCGGTCGCCATCGCCGTCAGAGGCGGCGCCGAAATCGGGCGCATCATCGCCCATCATCAGCCCCATCAGTTCATGCGCCCAGACCGGGTTCGGGTCGGGGTGGCCGCCGCCGAAATCAGGCAGGGGGGTCGCGTTCATCACCGCGCTTTCGGGCGCGCCCAGTCGGTTAACCAAGATCTCGCGCGCATAAGGTCCGGTGATCGCGTGCATCGCGTCAAAGCGCAGGGTAAAGCCGCTGGTCATCAGCGCGCGGATCGCATCGAAATCGAAAAGCTGCTCCATCAGGGTGGCGTAATCCGCGACGGGGTCCACTACTTCTACGGTCATGTCGCCCAAGGTGGTTGTGCCAAGTGCGCCAAGGTCCAGATCCGCGCTGTCGAGGATGTGGTATTCCGTCACGGCTTCGCTGGCTTTGAAGATCGCATTCGTCACGCTTTCGGGCGCGGGGCCGCCATTGGCGGTGTTGTATTTCACGCCGAAATCGCCATCGTCGCCGCCGGGGTTATGGCTGGCCGACAGGATGATCCCGCCATCCGCGCCGCGCGTGCGGATCAGGTTCGATGCCGCCGGGGTTGAGAGCAGTCCGTTTTGCCCCACGATCACCTTGGCTGCCCCGCTGGCGGCGGCCATTTTCAGAATGGTTTGCGTGGCGTCCACATTGAACGCGCGCCCGTCGCCGCCCAGCACCAGTGTTTTGCCTGCGACCCCGCCGATCCCCGTCCAGATGCTTTGCACGAAATTTTCCAGGTAGCGCAGCGCGCGGAACTGGGCGGTCTTCTTGCGCAGGCCCGATGTGCCCGGTTTTTGACCTTCGATCGGCGTGGTTGGGATGGTCTGGATCATACTGCCCTCGGGGTTTTGGTTTTTCTTATCATCCCGTATTGCGGCTTTATGTCAAATTGTTGAAGTCTTCTTGCAATATTGGGGCGCAAAGACTTGGCAATGAAGGGCATATTATGCGGATACTGGTGTTTAACGCGGGCAGTTCGTCGCTGAAATTCGGGGTGTTCGACCTGTCGGGCCAGTCTTTGGCGGGGGCGCAGGAACGGTTGCGCGGCACGCTGGACAGGTTTTCGTCCGAAGGGTGCGATCTGAAACTGGCAGACATGGCCAAGACCCGCGCCACGCCGCGCGATCTGGCGCAGGCCACCGCGTATGTGCCAAAGCTGCTGGCCCAAGCGGGGCTGGACGGTTTTGACGCGATTGCCCACCGCATTGCCCATGGTGGCGACCGGTTTGACCGCGCGACACGTCTGGACCCCGCCACGCTGGACCAGATTCGCGCCCTGACTCCGCTGGCGCCTTTGCACAACCCCGCCAACCTGTCCGGTGTAGAGATGGCGCAAACCCTCTGGCCCGATGTGGCGCAATGGGGTGTGTTCGATACGGCCTTTCACCTGAGCAACCCCGCCCGCGCGACCACATATGCCGTGCCACAGTCGTGGCGCGATGCGGGGCTGCGGCGCTACGGGTTTCACGGCACGTCGCATAAATATGTGGCGCACCGCGCGGCGGATGCGTTGCAAACCCCGCTGCGCGCGTTGCGGCTGGTCAGCCTGCATCTGGGCAACGGGGCTAGCGCCTGCGCCATTGCGGGCGGGCAATCCGTTGACAGCTCGATGGGGCTGACGCCGCTCGAAGGGTTGGTCATGGGCACCCGGTCGGGCGATGTGGACCCCGGTCTGTTCGGGTTCCTGCACAGAGAGATGGAGTTGAGCGCGCCGCAGGTCGAGGACGCGCTCTATCGCGACAGTGGCCTGAAGGCGCTGGCGGGCGTCGCCGATATGCGCGAGGTGGAGGCCCGCGCAGCGGCAGGCGATGCTGCGGCGCAACTGGCGATCAACCTGTATGCCTACCGCGCGCGCAAATATGTCGGCGCCTATGCGGCGGCGATGGGGGGCCTGGATGCGCTGGTCTTTACCGGCGGCATTGGTGAAAACTCGGCCTCTATGCGGCGGCGCATTTGTGACGGGCTGGAATTTCTGGGGCTGCGTCTGGATGACGACCGCAATGCGACCGTGGCGCTAGGGCATCGCGCCGCGCCGCAAATTCAGGCGTACGGTGCGCGGGTAAATGTGCTGGTCACGCAGACTGCTGAGCAGTTGATGATCGCGCAAGAGGTGGCGTCTGCCCTGCGCGTGGCGCGTCCTGCGCCCGCGCGGCGCTTGCCGGTTGCGGTGTCGGCGCGGCATGTGCATCTGGACCGCGTGGCGGTCGATGCGTTGTTCGGGGCCGGATACGACCTGACCCCCGCGCGCCCCTTGCGCCAGAAAGGGCATTGGTCCGCGGAAGAACGGGTTTCGCTGGAAGGGCCGAAAGGGCGGCTGGAACATGTCGCCATTCTTGGCCCCTTGCGCTCGCATACTCAGGCCGAGATTTCGCGCACCGACAGTTTCGCGCTGGGGGTGGATGCGCCGGTGCGACAGTCGGGCGATCTGTCGGGCGCAGCGCGTATCCGGCTGCACGGGCCTGCTGGAACTTATGACACGAACGGCCTGATCGTTGCTGCGCGTCATATCCATATGTCCAGCGACGATGCGCAGGCATGGGGGCTGTCGGATGGTGATATGGTCGATGTCAGTCTGGACGGGGCCGCGCGCGGGCTGACCTTTACCCATGTTCTGCTGCGTGTGTCCGACAAGGCCACGACCGAAATGCACATAGATACCGACGAGGCAAATGCCGCGGGCATTCGCGGCGCGGTCGAGGGAGAGATCATGGGCGATGTGCAGATCACCCAGCGGCATGGCTGACTGGCTGGCGCAAGCCGGTTAGGCCGCGGCAACCGTGCCATGCATGGATTGCACAGAGACGGACGCGGAACTGACCGTCCCGCCCTGATTGGCCATGACCTGTTCGACCGCATACATATGGTCGACCATCAAGCCGGCAATGCGGGTATTGCCTTGGTCCAGATATCTTTGCGCTGCCCGCGCATAATTATCATAGTTGTTTTGAAGCTGGGCGTTCGTGTGGTTCCAGTTGGAGATCTGTTCTACAAGACCGCCCGGCCCCTCGATCCATTCCCGCGTTGTGAACAAGCCGGTGAATTCCCAGCCGCCTCCAAGACCGCCAAGTTCGCCGAGTGAGGCAACTTCCACACCGCTCAGCGCGGCTTGTGTGTCCGCGCCAAGATCATTCGTGCCGGTGCGAACAGAGATAACGCTGGCCATCCCGATCCCGACAATAGCGGCCCCAAGTATGACCCAATCAACGGTAACAGCACCGGATTGGTCGTGGATGAAATTGTTTTTCCGTTTCATGGCAAAAATCCCGCACCGCAATCACGATGCAAGATCATCCTTAAAAATGGCAAAATTCGATCAGAAATCAGTTTTTTTGGCTAAATCAGGGGGCTGCGCTGTCCAGCCAGATCGTGACCGGCCCGTCATTGACCAGATGCACGGCCATCTCTGCCCCGAATTCTCCGGTTTCCACGGCCACGCCCAACCCGCGCAGGGTTTGCGCGAAATGCAGATACAGGCGTTCCGCCTCGGCGGGCGGCGCGGCGGTGGAAAAGCCGGGGCGGTTGCCGCTGCGCGTATCGGCGGCCAGCGTGAACTGGCTGACCACCAATGCGCCGCCGCCGGTGTCTTTCAGCGCAAGGTTCATTTTGCCAGCACCGTCGCGGAACATGCGCAGCTTATGGATTTTCGCGGCCATCTTTTCGGCATCGACGACCGTGTCGCCCTGCATGGCACAGATCAGTATCAGGGCACCGGGGCCGGTCTGGCCAATAAGGCTGCCATCAACCTCGACCCGCGCCTGTGCGACCCGCTGGATCAGCGCGCGCATGGGTTACAATTCTGCCCGTGTCGGCGGGTTAGCGCCCGCCCGCGCGACCGTCACGGCGGCCGCTTTTGCCCCAAGGGCAAGGGCGGTCTGAAGCGCCTCTGCGTCCAGCGTCGCCACGGCATCGCGGGTCAAAAGCCCTGCGTCGTCCAGTGCAGCCAGAAAGCCCGCATTGAACGTGTCGCCCGCGCCGACGGTGTCGACCACCTCGACCCGGTTTGCCGCGGCATGCGCCACGCCGCCCGCGTGGAACGCGCGCGCGCCACTGGCCCCTTCGGTCACGATGACCACGCGCGGGCCGCGCGTGCGCAGCCCTTCGGCCAGATCGGCAATCTCGCCCGTGCCCATCAGCCAGTGCAGGTCTTCGTCGGATACTTTGACAATATCGGCCCGCGCCAGCATCGCATCCAATCGCGCGCGATAGCCGCTTTCGTCCCGGATAAAGCCGGGGCGGATGTTGGGGTCCATCATCACGACACGGTCGCCCGCATGCGCGCACAACGTCGCAAAGCCGGTGCCACAAGGGTCGCTGACCAATGAAATACCGCCAAAGAACAGCGCCTGCACGCTGTCATCCAGCACCGGCAATTCGGCCAGCGCCATCTCGCGCAGTGCTGTGCCGGTGTCGTAGAAAGCGTATTGCGCCTGTCCGTTGGTCAACGTCACGAAGGCCAGCGTGCAGGGCCGGTCCACAGCGGGGGAGAGCGCATGCGCCACGCCCGCCCCATCCAGTGCCGCGCGCAGGCGCTGGCCGAACATGTCATCCGACATCGGGCAGAAGAACCCCGTGCGCACCCCCAGCCGTCCCAGCGCAATGGCCGTGTTGAACACCGCGCCACCGGGGTAGGGGGTGAAAGCATCCTCGCCCGCACCGGTTTCGCGCGGTAGCATGTCAATCAATGCTTCGCCGCAACACAGGATCATGGCTTGGCCCCTTTTCAAAATCCGCCCATCTCTGCGACATAAAAGGCGCCCGCCACGAAAACTAGCCCCAATGTTACCGCAAACGCAATCTTCCATGCCGAATAAGGCCGTTCGCCCTGCACGCGACCTGACTGGCCATTGACGATGAAACGGTAACTTTTGTCTTTGTAGCGATACGCGGCCATCCAGATCGGCAACAGCACATGCTTGAACCGCTCATCGGCATAATCGGTGTCAACGCTGTCGATGCGCTGCTCGTCGCCGCCAATGTCGCGTCGGATATCCGCCGCAATCACATCGGCCATACGTTCCTTTCCGATCTCAAAACCGGGGGCCAGATCGACGGTGTAGCCCTCGGCGCGAAAGCCCGACAGGTAGTCGGTGGCATAGGGGGCCAGCTCGCCCAGTGTCCAAGGTTCCAGCGCGCGCAGGTTCTTGCGCGGAAGTGACTCGCTCGCGACCACCAGAACATCGCTGAACTGCCGGGCCACGCGGCCAGAGGCGCGTGTCCAACGGGTCCGCCGCACGGTGCGTTTGTCCTTGCCGCTGCCCACGGTCACATAATAATGCGTTCCGCGCTGGCCGCTGTAGCGGGTGTGGGTGTCGGCATCAAAAGCCCAATAGGGCAGGTATAGCCCGTTCAACTTTCCGGTCTGCCGAGCGTATTGCGCCAGCCCGTTGGGGGCGAACCACAGGCTTTTCAGCCATTTGGTCATCTTGGCATGGGCGTCATCCTGGCCCAATTTGAACGGCAGCAGCGCCTGCGGCTTGATATGTCGGTGCGCGCCGGTATCAGCCACCACGGGGCTGGCGCAGAACGGGCATTCGGTGGAATGGATATTTGGGTCGAACTGCACTTCGGCCCCACATGTATCGCAATGCGACACACGGGTTTCTTCCATCGCATCCGGGGCCAGTTTTTCAGCCAGCGCCGCGTGCAGATCCAGCGTTTGCAACGCGTCGGCGCGCGCATCCTCGGACACTTCCGGTACGGGCTGGGCAAAACCGCAATATTCGCAGGTCAGGCTGCCTTGTCCCGGTGTGAACCGCAACGATGCCCCACATTGCCCGCAGGGGAAGCGATGTTCTGTCGTCGCGTCCGTCATCGGCCCCGCTCTAGCTGCGTGCGTCGCGAACGGGAACGGTTTCGCCAACCGGCCGCGACTTCATCTTGCCCGAAATACTCAAAAACCGGACATCTCTCACATCGTGACCGGCGGGGGTGGGGGCGGCATGGCCGAAAACAGGCTGCGCAACGCCGGCACATCGCCCGCCTTGGCCCAGCCGCTTTGCCCTTCGGTCCAGACCAGCGTGTCGCGCGTGATCTGGGCTGCAAGCTGGCTCTGCGGGATGGGCCCACGGGTCTGTCCGTTCTCGGCGATATGCCACATGGTTTCCGACGGGGGCGGCGGCGGTGGGGGCGGCGCGGCAGCCTGTGCGGGCTGGCCAAAGCCCTGCGCCATCCCCATGCCCATCGCCATGCCCATCCCGGCGCCCAAGCCCTGACCCATGCCGCTATCGCCCGCCTCTGCGGCCTTGGACATCGCTTGTGCGGCGGAAAACTGGCTGTATTTGTTCAGATCGCCGACGATTCCCATGCCGGTGCGCTGGTCCAGAACCTTTTCCACCTCTGACGGCAGAGAGATGTTCTCGATGTACAGCTCCGGCATCTCCAGCCCGTAGGCGCTGATCGTGGGGGCGACGGCTTCGGCCACCACGCGCGACAGGTCCATGGTGTTTGCCGCCATGTCCAGCGCGGGAATACCGCTGGCCGCCAGCACGCGGCTGACCTTTTGCACCACGATATTGCGAATCTGGCCCGCGATCTCATCTTGGGTAAACTCGCCATCGGTGCCGACGATCTCTGTCATGAAGCGCGGCGCATCCGTCACCCGCATGGTGTACGACCCGAACGCGCGCAGCCGCAATGGCCCGAATTCAGGATCGCGCAGCATCACGGGGTTCTGCGTGCCCCATTTCAGGCCCGGAAAACGCCGCGTGTTGACGAAATAGATTTCCGACTTGAACGGCGAAGAAAAGCCGTGATCCCAATGCTGCAAGCTGGTCAGGATCGGCATGTTGTTGGTTTCCAACATATACAGGCCCGGCCCGAACACATCGGCCAACTGCCCTTCATGCACGAACACCGCGACCTGCCCCTCGCGCACCGTCAGCTTCGCGCCATACTTGATCTCGTTGCCATAACGCTCGAAGCGATACACCATCGTGTCGCGGGACTCGTCGGTCCAGTCGATCACGTCGATGAACTGACCCTTCAGGAAACTGAAAACCATGTCTTTGCTCCTTGGCCCCGATGTTGGGGCAAATATTGCCTAACTCTGCCCGCCGATCAACTCTGCCGCGATGCGCCGGACGATGGGGCGGGCCTGTTCGGCGGTCATGCCGGGGCGCAGGCGCGGGTCATAGAGCACGCGCAGAAGCTGCTCGTCCAGCACCGTCAGCACGGCGAATTCTGCGCTGTCATTGAACAGCGACGGGCGCGCGACGGGGCTGTCATTGGCTAGCCCCAGCCCTTGGGCGATCTCCTCAGAGTAGCACATGTCGCGGGTCCGGTCCGGCAGTTCGGCGCGGATGATCGCCACCGCGTCGGAATAGACATTGGTGCCGCTGCGCGAGAAGGCCAACACAAGGCAGGATACACTCAGCGGCAGATCCTGCACCAGCGTCTGACTGGCCCGGTCTATCCCCGGCACCAAAGCACGCAGACGCGGCGCAATGGCGCGGCGCTCGCCTTCATCCAGCACCAGAACCGTGAAATTCCCGCGCTCATCCGTGGTCGTGACGGGATGGTCGGCCACGCGCGACAGCCGCGCCGCAAGCTGTCTGACAACGCGGGTATCGCGCTGGCGCTGCGGGGCAGCGGTGGTGTCGCCAAATTCCAGTGCGATCCGCACCGGTGCATCCCAGCGGCGCAAGGGCGCTTGATCGCTGCGCTGCACAATGCTGTCGCGCTCAAACTGGTATTCATCGCGCAAGGCGACTTCGGCAAAGGCGCGCTCTATCAGGCGGGCATTGACCGGCAGGTCGCGGGGCGCACGCTCCAGTCGCAACAAGCCCTGCGTGATCCGGCGTTGCTGTTCATTTGCGAAATACGTGGCCACCGCGCTTTGCGGCGTCTGCGATTGCTCTGCCTGGGCCGATGTGTCGGGGGGTGGAGCAGGCGCGGTTGCAAGGGGCGCTTGCAGCGCACACCCCGCAACCGCCATGACGGCCGCGCAGGCCAGCCCGGTCACACCCTTCTTGCTGGCCCTCGCCTGCATCCGACGTTACCCTTGCTCTGCGACGTCCCCGGACTTGGCGCGCGCCGTCGCAGAGGATAGCGATTTGCGCAGCTCCACTTCCATCTTGCCCAATTCTTCTTCTGCAGCCGCTCGTTTGGCGCGGCCCGCATCGGCAATTTGCAGACTGTCTTCGATGGTGGCGATCAGTGTCTCGTTGGCCTTCTTGACCGCCTCGATATCGAACACGCCGCGCTCTATTTCCTCGCGCACTTCGCGGTTGGCTTCGCGCAGGTTGTCGGCATTGGCGTTCAGCAGGTCGTTGGTCAGGTCGTTGGCTGCCCGCACCGAAGCCGCTGCCTCGCGCGACCGCTGGATTGTCAGTGCCTGCGCAAGCTGGGTTTCCCATAGCGGTACGGTGTTGACGAGCGTCGAGTTGATCTTGGTGACCAGCGATTTGTCGTTTTCCTGCACCAACCGGATCGACGGTAGCGATTGCATTGTCACCTGACGCGTCAGTTTCAGGTCATGCACGCGGCGTTCTAGATCATCCCGCGCGGCGCGCAGATCACGCAATTCCTGCGCCTTCAGGATCTTGTCGGCGTCTGGTGCTGCCTCGACCTCGGCTTCCTTGGCCGGAATATCGGTCGCGTCCAGTTCCTTCAGCTTGGCTTCGCCCGCGGCAATGTACAGCGCAAGCTCGTGATAGAAATCGAGCGTCTTCTCGTACAGTTTGTCGAGCGACTTGATGTCTTTCAGCAGCGTCGTCTCATGCTCCAGCAGGTTATCGCTGATGCGGTCGATCTGGTCCTGAACGTTATTGTAACGTTCCTGGAATTTCACGATGGGCGCGGCGCGGCCCAACAGTTTTTCCCACCAGCTGCGCTTGCGGCGGGTGTCCAGCTCGCTGACCGAAAAGCCGCGCAGCGTTGTCACCATGCTGCGCAGCCCGTCGCCGGCCGGGCCCAGGTCCTTGTTTTTCACATCCGCCAGCATGGACTGGCTGATCTGCTGCAATTCCATCTGCGCGCGAGAGCCGAACCCGATAATGCTGGATGTCTCGCCCATGTCGATTTCACTCATCCGCGTGCGGATTGCGGCGACCTCTGGCTCCGGGGCTTCGTCGATCGTGACCACCGCATTCGCGGGCTCGACAAGCGGGCGGGCCACGATCTCGTCTATTTCCTTGGTCAGCCCTTCGGCCTTGGTACGAATAGTCTGTGACATGGGTTCCCTTTCCCCGATGTTAATCTCTACATACCGTGGCCCTCAGGCCTCGCGGCGCAATCCTTCGCGGTCCAGCCTTTCGCGCAAAACCTCGATTTCAATTTCCAGATCGGTGCGGTTGTCTTCCAGCAGCGCCTCGCGCCGCAGGGCGAACTGGCTTTCCAGATCGTCCAGCAGTGCCTCATACTCGTCGCGCGCCTGCGGGTCGCGCCCGCGCGCATAGAAATCTGCAAATTTCACCGTCGCGTCGCGCGCGCCGGTCAGATACACGCCCAGATAACGGCGGGCGGCGTTCAACTGGCGCGGATCGTCCTGCACAGTGCGAAACAGCGGGCGGATATTTCCGGCAAAGACAGCGACACGGTCGACCAACTGCCGGTCGCCTGCGCGGCGGATCGCATCGGCCATCTCTGAAAGCGTTTCTTCGGCATCTTCTACGGCGCGCGCGGCGCGGTCGGTCTGGTGGGCGTCGATCCCCTCCATCCCCTTGTTGCGCAGCGGGTCCGCGCCAAAGGCGGCAAAATGCAGCCCCGCGCCCAGAACGCCAAAGATCACGGCCTCGACCATGCCACCGGCAAGCCCGGCCAGCCCAAGCCCCGCGCCCGTCAGCACAGACCCGAATATCTTGCGTGGAATGGCCGGACGGCGCGCGACCTTTCGGGCGTCATATGCCGCCTGCGCCAGCATCCCCTCGCGCGTCAGCCAAGCCGCCAGCATCAGAACTGCAAAGGCAGCCAGGTTCAACGCCAGCCCGACCGGGTCGTTGAAAAACGCGCGCAGGGCAAAGGCGAAGGGCAGCACGAATAACAGGTTCACACGCGCGCCCACAGGGTGCTTGCGGGCCATTGCAGGCGTGACTGCCGGAATGTCAGCGGCATGTGCGCCCGCCGCGCCGGGGCTGTAGCGCCCGCCAAACCGTTGCCCCATGCCCTCAGCCTCCGATGATCGCGACGTATAGCATCAGGGCCACCAGCAGCGCATAAGAGGTTTTCTGCAACCCTGTCGATGTCATGACCCCAACGCCTTCTCACCATCTAATACCTTCGTAGATATATGGGATCGCCGCGCATATTAAAAGACAAAGCCCGGCCCAGCTCTCGAAAAAGCTGTGGGGGCAGTGCTAGCTGGTGCGGCGCGGCGGTTTGCGTGGTGTCGTCTGGGCGGGGCGCGGGCCTTTCGGTTTGCCGCGCGGGGCTGCGGGTTTCGCAGATCCGGTGCGCTTTGCCTCCCCGTCGGGTGCGTCCTCTCCCAGTTGCTCGCGCAGAACCTTGGGTTTGACCTGCTCTACCGCGCCGCGTTTCAGGGTGCCAAGCTGGAACGGGCCGTAACTCACGCGAATCAGCCGGTTCACACTCAGCCCCACATGGTCCAGCGCGCGGCGGATTTCGCGGTTGCGGCCCTCGCGGATGCCGATGGTCAGCCACGCATTGGCGCCTTGCTGGCGGTCGATGGACACCTCCATCGGCTGGAACCGCTCGCCCTCGACAGTTGCGCCGTTGCGCAGCGGCGCCAGAACAGCGTCGGTCGGCGTGCCATTCACCCGCGCCCGGTAGCGCCGCAGCCAGCCGGTGCTGGGCAGTTCCAGCCGCCGCTTCAACGCGCCGTCATTGGTCAGCAGCAGCAAGCCTTCGGAATTGAGGTCCAGCCGCCCCACCGACATCACCCGCCCCAATTCGGGCGGCAAAGCGTCAAATACCGTGGGCCGTCCCTGCTCGTCGCTGGCGGTTGTCACCAGCCCCAATGGTTTGTGATACATCCACAGCTTGGTGGGGTCTGCCTGGGGCAGGGGTTTTCCATCCACCATCACACGGTCGCGTGGCCCGACATTCAGCGCAGGGCTGTCGATCACCTGGCCATTAACCTTAACGCGCCCCTCGACGATCATAATCTCGGCGCCGCGCCGCGATGCAACACCGGCCCGCGCCAGAACCTTGGCAATCCGCTCTCCCGGCCTCACATCATCTGCCATGATACAACCTGTCTTTCATCCTTGCCCAAATATCCTGGGGTGAATGGGGCCAAAGGCCCCAGAGGGGCAAAGCCCCTGAAACTGGCCCAATCAGGGCCGCCAGCGCAGGAAATTCGCGATGATCCGCAAGCCCGTTGCCTGCGATTTCTCGGGGTGGAACTGCGTGCCCAGGACATTGCCGCGCGCCACGATGGCCGTGACCGTGCCGCCATAGGCGACATGCGCCAAACGGTCATTCGTGTCTGTGACATCGAACTGGTAGCTATGCACGAAATAGGCGTGATCGCCCGTGCTCACGCCGTCCAGCACCGGGTGCGGGCGCGCGACCACCAGGTCGTTCCAGCCCATATGCGGCACTTTCAGTGTCGTATCTTCGGGCGCGATCCGCACGACCTCGCCGCCAATCCAGTCCAGCCCCGCGACATCCTCGTATTCGCGGCCCCGCGTGGCCAGCATCTGCATGCCGACACAAATGCCCATGAAGGGCACGGCACGGGTCTGCACGGCCTCGCTCAGCGCCTCGACCATTCCGTCCACAGCGCCCAAGGCCCGGCGGCAGGCCGGAAACGCGCCATCGCCCGGCAGCACAACGCGGTCGGCGCGCGCCACATCTTCGGGGCGCGAGGACACGATCACAGCGCCGCCATCCACCTCGGCGGCCATGCGCTCGAACGCCTTTTGCGCGGAATGCAGGTTGCCGCTGTCGTAATCGACCAGAACCGTCAGCATGCCGGCCTCACAACGCGCCCTTGGTGGACGGGATCGCATCCGCCTGCCGTGGGTCGGGCTCCACCGCCATGCGCAGCGCCCGCGCCAGCGCCTTGTAGGCCGCTTCGGCAATGTGGTGGCTGTTGATCCCGTGTACGCGGTCCATATGCAGGGTTATGCCGCCATGCGTGCTGATCGCCTGAAAGAACTCGCGGACCAATTCGGTATCGAACGTGCCGATCTTCTGTGTCGGGAACTCGACATTCCACACCAGATAGGGCCGCCCCGACAGGTCCAGCGCGCAAAGCAGTTGCGCGTCATCCATCGCCAGCCGGCATTCGCCGTAGCGCCGGATACCGCGCTTGGTCGCCAAAGCCTGCGCCAGCGCCTGACCAAGGGCGATGCCCACATCCTCGACCGTGTGGTGGTCGTCGATATGCAGATCGCCCTTGGCGCGCACGGTGATATCAATCATCGAATGCCGCGCCAATTGATCCAGCATATGGTCAAAGAAGCCGACGCCGGTCTGGCAGTCGTAGATGCCGGTGCCATCCAGATTTACGCTCACCGAAATCTCGGTTTCTGCGGTTTTGCGGGAAATCTCTGCCTTGCGCATGCTGTCACCTGTCTGTCGCTTGGGGCAGGGTATAGGCGCTTGCGTGCGGCGGGGGAAGGGGGCAATCATGCGCCCAAAGAAGGAGTGTTTCATGACCATCCATATCGGGGCCGAGCCGGGCCAGATTGCCGAAACCGTCCTGATGCCGGGCGATCCCCTGCGCGCGAAATGGGCGGCCCAGACGTTTCTCGACGCGCCCGAATGCGTCAACGAGGTGCGCGGCATGCTGGGCTATACCGGCACATGGCGGGGCAACCGGGTCACGATCCACGGCTCTGGCATGGGCATGCCGTCGCTGTCGATCTATGCCAATGAGTTGATCCGCGACTATGGGGCCAAGCGGCTGATCCGTGTCGGCTCGGCGGGTGCGATGCAGCCGGATGTCGCGGTGCGCGACATCGTACTGGCGCAGGGCTGCACGGCGATCTCCACCCCCTCACGCGGGATATTGCGCGAAGTGAACCTTGCACCGCTGGCCGATTTCGACCTGCTGCTGGCCGCGCACAAGGCCGCCAAGGATACCGGCGCACAAGTGCATGTCGGCAACATCTATTCCTCGGACGTGTTCTATGACGAACGGCCCGATCTGAACGAGATCATGCAGCGCCATGGCGTTCTGTGTGTCGAGATGGAAGCCGCAGAGCTTTACACCCTCGCCGCGCGCCACGGCGTACAGGCGCTGGCGGTCCTGACAATCTCCGATCACCTGCTGACCGGCGACGCATTGCCTGCCTCGGAGCGCGAACAAAGCTTCGGCCAGATGATCGAAATCGCGCTGAAGGCGGCGTTCGAGGAGTAGGCGCGCTTGGGTGGCCTAGGTGGCACATTCGCCACAGGGCGCGGGTGCCGGGAAAGGCAGGGGCGTTCGGCGCTGGATCAATCTGTCGGATTCGCGGTATCCACGGCTTGAGGCAGGCAAAAACAGGCAACCACAATAGGTTGCACCATGAACTTCATCTCTCGGCGCGGGTTTATCGCGTCTGCGACATCCGCGATTGCACTGGCCGGTTGCCAGAGCACCACGCAATCCGGCACCACCACGCGCACCACGGCGGACGGTCGCCCCATCGCCACAACCCGGGCTGAGCCGTTGAACGCGGTTGCGGCGCGCTTCGGGATAGAGCCGGTCAATTACGCCGCCCGCCCAGATGGCCCGCACGAGATGCAGGCGGCAGGTGTCAGCATGCTTGCGCCCGAACATCACCGCCAGGTCGTGCCTTACAGTGGTCCTTACAAGCAGGGCACCCTTGTCATCGACAACGGCAAGCGGCAGTTGTTCCTGATCCTGAGCGAGGGCCACGCGCTGCGCTACGGCATTTCCGTGGGGCGCGAAGGGTTCACATGGCGCGGCAGGGGCACGATCTACCGCCGGGCGCACTGGCCCACATGGACACCCACGGCGAACATGATCCGCCGCACCCCGGCGCTGCGCGAATATGCGGGCGGTTATCCGGGCGGGCCAAGTAACCCGCTGGGCGCGCGCGCGCTGTATTTGCTGACGGGCGGTGCGGATCGCGGCTACCGTATTCACGGCACGCCGGAATGGTGGCTGATCGGGCAATATGTGTCCTCTGGTTGCATTCGCATGATCAATCAGGACGTCGCGGATCTGTATGAACGCGTGCCCAACGGCGCGCGGGTCATCACGATCTGACACACGCAACGGTCCCGAAAGGGTTTGGTGCAAGATGGCTGCCGGGGTCGGGATCGCGCACGGGCGCGGCACCGCTTTCTGTTGAAATCTACGGAACAGACGGTGGTGCTCCCTGCGACGTCGGGTGTCGCAACGGCTAAAGCGCGGGCGTGACGCTGCCGTAACATTCGCTTGAGTTCCTTGCCCGAGCGCCTATCCTGCGGCGCAGCATCAAAGGGGCTAGAATGCCGAAATACCTCACCCTCACCGATTATGCCTTGATCACCAATTCCGCCCCGATCAAGCGACAGACGCATGGCTGGCGGGCCAAGTGCCTGCAACGGCTTGTCCGGCTGGACATGCCGGTGCCGCTGACCATTGCGCTGTCATTCGGTGTGGTGCGCGAGATCGCAACTGGCGCACAGATGAACCTGCGGCATTTGCTGGGGCATTTTCCCGAAGGACAGCTTTTGTCGGTGCGTCCGAGCGCCGAACTGCCCCAATGGGGCGGGCCGGCGGCAGTGCTGAATATCGGGATGAATGACGCGATGCACGAAAAGCTGTCGGCCAGCCATGGTGAAGATGTGGCGACCGCGCTTTACCTGCGTTTTGTGCAGTCCTTTGCGCAGCATGTCGCCCGTCTGGACCCGGACATGTTCGATGTCGATGTCCCGACGCGTGCGGCGCTCGATGCGGCGCTGCGGGCCTACGAGGATGAGATGGAAGACCCGTTTCCGCAATCGGTTGCGCAACAACTGGCCGATGTCCTGCGCTCCATGGCGCGCGCGTGGGAAGGGACATCTGCGCGGCTGTTGCGGCAGGCCAAGGGCGCCCCGGTCGATGCGGGGCTGGGGCTTGTCGTGCAGGCCATGGCCGGTGGTATGGGCGTGGGCTACGGCACGACGGATGAGTGTGGCGTGGGCATGATCCGTTTCATCGACACCACGACAGGTGCTCCGCAGGTGATGGGCCGGTTTCGGCCTGACCGCGAGCGCCAGGACGACGAGGTATTGTTCCTGACCAAGGATGCGCGTGGCCCATCGCTGGAAGAGCGAAGCCCCGATGCTTTCGCGCAATTGCTGGAATACGGCGCGAATGCTCGCAAGCGCCTGCGCGAGGAGATGGAGATCGAATTCACGCTGGAAGATGGCAAGCTGTGGATACTCGACGCGGTCACGGTGCCGCGGTCGTCGCGCGCCGCGGTCCGCGTGGTGGTCGATCTGGCCAATGACGGTGTTATCCTGAGAGACGAGGCGCTGAGCCGGATCGCGCCGAAGGCATTGGGCGAATTGCTGCATCGTCAGGTCGATACCAAGGCCCGCCCGACCGTTCTGGGGCGCGGGATTGCCGCCAGCCCCGGTGCGGCTGTGGGGCGTCTGGTATTCACCTCTGCCGCAGCCCAGGCGAGTGCGGCGCGGGACGAGCCCTGCATTCTGGCCCGGCGCGAGACCACGCCGGAAGATATTCGCGGCATGCATGCCGCCAGTGCCGTGCTGACCGAACGCGGCGGCATGACCAGCCACGCCGCCGTTATCGGGCGCGGATTGGGCGTGCCGTGTGTGGTGGGCGCATCGCAAATCACCATTGATGCGCGGCGCAAGATCCTGCGCTCCAACGGGCATACCTTGGCAGAGGGCGATCTGATCACCATTGACGGCACGAACGGGCTGGCACTGGCAGGCGAGGTGGCGCTGCTTGAACCCGCGCTGGATGACCGCTTCACCACATTGCTGGACTGGGCGGATGCGCGGCGCGATATCGGCATCCGTGCCAATGCCGACACCCCCGCCGACGCGCGGATCGCGCGCGAGTTCCGCGCCCAAGGCATCGGGCTGTGCCGGACAGAGCACATGTTCTTCGAGGAAGACCGCCTGACGCTGATGCGCGAGATGATCTTTGCGGATACGTCAGAGGACCGACGCGACGCGCTGGACCGCTTGTTGCCCATGCAGCGTGCCGATTTCATCGACCTGTTCGAGATTATGCAAGGCCAGCCTGTCTGCATCCGGCTGTTCGATCCGCCCTTGCACGAATTCCTGCCGCATTCGCGCGAGGGGATGCGCTTTCTGGCCGATGCGCTGGACAAACCCTTGTCCGAAATCACCCGGCGGGCCGAGGCGCTGGCCGAATTCAACCCCATGCTGGGCATGCGCGGGGTGCGGCTTGGAATTACCATCCCAGAGATCTACGAAATGCAGGCCCGCGCCATATTCGAGGCCACGATCGAGGTGACGCGCCGGGGCGCGCCTATCGTGCCAGAGATCATGATCCCGCTGGTATCTGCCATGCGCGAGGTCGAACTTGTTAAATCGCGCATTGACGCCTGTGCCGCGCAGGTGCGCGGGCGCGCAGGTGTTGATTTTGATTACAAACTGGGCGTTATGGTCGAAACTCCGCGTGCGGCGCTGCGCGCCGATGACATCGCCCAACACGCGGCGTTTTTATCCTTTGGCACCAACGACCTGACGCAGATGACCTATGGTCTGTCGCGCGATGATGCGGGGCGTTTCATGTCGGATTATGTGCAACAGGGCGTGTTTGCCGAAGATCCGTTCCATACCCTAGACGAGGACGGGGTCGGCGAGCTGCTGCGCTTGGGTGCCGCGCGCGGTCGCAAGTCGCGTGACGATCTGACGCTGTCCATCTGTGGCGAGCATGGCGGAAGCCCCGAAGCGATCCGTTTTTGCCGTGATCTGGGCTTTGATTACGTCTCTTGTTCACCGTTCCGGGTGCCGGTGGCACGACTGGCGGCGGCACAGCTTGTCATCGCAGAGCAGGGCTAGGCCACCGGGCTGGACTTTTCCCGCGTTTTTCGGTATCCCTCAACATAATGTGATGCTGCAAACAAAATGGGCGGGACGCGCACATCCGGTGCGCCATGATGATGTATGGGTTTTCGACTGCTGAACAATCTGCACTCCGAGCGTTTACGCGCAGTTTTCGGGGCGGCACCTTTGGGTGCGGTCAAGGGGCGTGACGCGGCACGGGCGTTGGCGGCGCGGCGCTGGTATCGGACCCCGACTCTGATCGGCGTCTGGACGATTTCGCTTTTAGCGGCAATGCCCGGCATGGGATCATCTGTTGCGGATGCCACGTTGAACGACCGTGCGCGCAGTGCGCTTGTATTGGCCTCTATGGCAAACACCAATCCGGCCACACGCGTCATGACGCAGGTTGCCCCCGATGCAGCCCCGGTGGTGCGCATGGTGCGGCTGGACAGCCCCGATATTGGCTATACCGTCGGCGATGCCCCCGGCGCGCTGATGTGGTTGCAAGACGACATGACGGCACCGTCCCCGAAAGAGGTTGATCTGAGCCGTTTGCACGCCGCGTGGCTCTCGGCCTTCGCGCCCGAAGGCACGCTGCGCCCCAAGGCCCGCCCCGAGCAGGCGGCGCCCAGCCTGTCCACCAGCGGTGTGATCGCGGCCCCGGATGCCGTGACACCGGATTTCGTCGCCTTGGATAAAAGTCTGATGCCTGTAGCGCGCCCCGAGGGGCTGTCGCGCCGCGCGATAAAGTATTCGCGCGACTGGCTGCGCCGCGTCGCCCTGCGCGCTCCGTCCGAGCAAGAGGCTTGTCTTGCCACCGCGATTTACCACGAAGCGCGGGGCGAAACGCTGAAAGGTCAGTTTGCGGTGGCAGAAGTAATCCTGAACCGCGTCGGGTCGCGCAAGTTTCCAAACAGCATTTGCGGCGTCGTGTTTCAGGGCGTCAAAGCGGGCCGCTATGGCGGATGCCAGTTCAGCTTTGCCTGTGACCGCAAAACCGACGCCTTGCGCAATGGGTCCGCCGCCGATCTGGCGAAACGCATCGCGCAGGTCATGGCCGATGGCGGGCATCGCGGTCTGACATCCGGCGCGCTTTACTTCCACACCACGGCGGTCAGCCCGTCCTGGTCGCGCCGCTTTACCCAGACCACCCAAATCGGCGCGCATCTGTTCTATCGCGGCTGAAACGGTGTCAGCCCGGCGGGCGGCGGTGTCGCATTGGCGCACTCATGCGGCGTAATCACATGTTGCCGGTGCGGTCGTGGCGGTTAAGACTGCCGCTATGACAGATGCTGAAAGCCCGACCGCATGAGCACCGATATCCGACTGGCCTTTGCCCATCCCGAAGCCCGCGCCGAGGCGTCTGCTCCTGCTGACCCGCGGGACCGCATTTCGCTGCGCGACCATCTGGCAGAGGTCGAGATCGGTGCGTTTCAGGCGGAACGCGGGGTGCGCCAGCGCCTGCGGTTCAATGTCGTGGTGGAATTGCGCCCGCATCCCGAACCGCTGGAGGATGATGTCGACCGCATTCTGTCCTACGACCGGATAACAGAAGCGATTGCCGCCGCGCTGGCCGAAGAACGCCTGAACCTGCTGGAAACGCTGGCGGAGCGCGTTGCGGCGCGCATTCTTCATGAGCCGCAGGCCATGCGGGTCTTTGTGCGCGTTGAAAAACTGGATCGCGGTCCCGGTGCGCTTGGCGTGGAAATCGTGCGCACCCGCGCGGCGGTGCCGCTGCGAGAGGTGACGTCTTCGGGGCAAGAAGAGGCGGTGCATCCGCTTGTGGTTTATCTGGACAACGCCACGATTGCGGGATCGGCGCTAGCGGCCACGCTGGACGGGCTGGAAGCACGCGGATTGCCGGTTATCCTGTGCGTGGGCATGCCGCCAGAGGGCGCGCCCGAAGTAGCGCTGCGCGCGGTGCAGCGCCGGATAGACCTGTTGGCAATAGAGCAGAATGCTTGGCGTCTGGCCGCGCTGGATGCGCGTTGCGTGGTCGTGGCCAGCCGCACCGAGATTGACTGGGCGATGAAGCAGGGCCAGACCATTGTCTGGGCGCCGTCGAAGCTGATCCTCGATTCGACAGACAGCCCCGATTGCAGCCCACGCGACGGGGCGGCCCTTGCGCTCTGGCTGGCCGAGCATATGGCCGCCGACCGGTTTCTGGCCCCCAGCGGTCTGGCTGTGCCGCCGGGCAGCCATATGGTGCTTGAGCGCTTCTGAGCGGGGTTGCGCCTGCGCCGCTGCTGCGGCAACAGATAACCTATGACCTATACCCTGCCGATCTTGCGCCCCGCCGCAACAGCCCCCGATGATGCGCCCACCTTTCGGGGCCAGAGCGCGTTACGGCTGGTGGGGGTGCAAGACCTGTCGCGCGACGGCACGCTGACAGAGCGGGCGGTCGATGCAAATCGGGACGCTGTCTTTCTGGCCGCGCCTGCGCCGCTTGCCGGTCTGGCCATGACCCGCCCCGCGATCATGGGGATCGTGAATGTCACACCCGACAGTTTTTCGGATGGCGGGCGTTATGCTAGCCATGACCGCGCGCTGGCCCATGCGCGGCTGTTGCTGCAAGAGGGGGCGGATATACTGGATATCGGCGGCGAATCCACGCGCCCCGGCGCGGTCGAGGTCGCGGTAGAGGATGAAATAGCCCGCACAGCGCCTGTCATCGCGGCATTGCGGGCCAACGACGTGCGCGCCCCGATTTCGATCGACACGCGCAAAGCCGCCGTGGCGCGTGCGGCACTAAAGGCGGGCGCCGATATCGTGAACGATGTGTCAGCCCTGACATGGGATCGTGACATGGGCCCTCTGGTGGCGGATGCGGGCGTTCCGGTGTGCCTGATGCATGCCCAAGGCACCCCCCAGACTATGCAAAAAAACCCTAAATACAATGATGTACGCTTTGATGTTCATGACCGGTTGATAGGTGCTTTGCGCCGCGCAGAGGCAGCGGGAATCGCGCGCGGGAATGTCATACTCGACCCCGGAATCGGGTTTGGCAAAACCGTTGGGCATAATCTTGCGCTTCTGTCACATCTGGCAATGCTGCATTCTGCGGGCTGTGCTATACTTTTAGGCGCATCGCGCAAAAGATTCATCGGCACGATTTCCGGCGCGGATGATACCGACGCGCGTCTTGCCGGATCGCTGGCGGTCGCGTTACAGGGTGCGGCGCAGGGTGCGCAGATTTTGCGTGTGCATGATGTAATTGAAACACGGCAGGCATTGTCAGTATGGCAGGCCCTAAGTGAAAACCAAGAAAACGGCGGGACATGACGAAAAAACTGTTCGGAACCGATGGGGTGCGCGGCACCGCAAACACCTATCCGATGACGGCTGAAAACGCGTTGCGCATTGGCGCGGCGGCGGGGCGGTATTTTCGCCGCGATGGCAGCAATGGGCACAGGGTGGTCATTGGCAAGGACACGCGTCTGTCGGGCTATATGATCGAAAACGCGCTGACAGCGGGGCTGACCAGCACCGGGATGAACGTGCTGCTGCTGGGACCGTTGCCGACACCTGCTGTCGGGTTCCTGACGCGGTCCATGCGGGCGGATCTGGGGATCATGATTTCAGCCAGCCATAATGGCCATCAGGACAACGGGATCAAGTTTTTCGGACCTGACGGGTTCAAACTGTCGGACGACGCCGAGGCCGAGATCGAGGCGATCATCGCCGGAGATATCGCGCTTGCGCAGCCGGCCAATATCGGGCGGGCCAAACGCATCGAGGACGCGCGCGGGCGCTATGTGGAATACGCCAAAACCACCTTGCCCAAGGGCAAATTGTTTTCCGGGATGAAGGTGGTGGTCGATTGCGCAAATGGCGCGGCCTACAGCGTTGCGCCGCAAGTGTTGTGGGAATTGGGCGCAGAGGTGGTCGAGATCGGGGTGCACCCCGACGGCAAGAATATCAACCTTGACTGCGGCTCCACCCATCCGCGTGTCTGTGCCGCCAAGGTGCTGGAAACCGGCGCCGATCTGGGGATCACGCTGGATGGCGATGCCGACCGGTTGATCCTGATCGACGAGCGCGGCCAGATCGCTGATGGCGACCAGATCATGGCGCTTTTTGCGGACCGCTGGGCGCAGGAACAACGCCTGCTGGACGGTGTTCTGGTTGCTACCGTGATGAGCAATCTGGGGCTGGAGCGCTTTCTGGAAGGGCGCGGCCTGCGGCTGGAGCGCACTTCTGTCGGCGACCGCTACGTCGTGGAACGGATGCGTCAGGGCGGCTGGAACCTTGGCGGCGAGCAGTCGGGCCATATTGTCATGACCGATTACGCCACCACCGGCGACGGGCTGATCGCGGCGCTGCAATTCATGGCGTTTCTGGCCGAAAGCGGCAAGCCCGCGTCCTTGTTGACCCGCAGCTTCGAGCCTGTGCCCCAATTGCTGCGCAACCTGCGTTACGGCCCCGGTGTGGACCTGTTGGCAGAGGCCAAGGTCGTGGCCGCCATAGATGCCGGGCGCGACCGTCTGGCCGGGCAGGGGCGTTTGCTGATCCGCAAGTCGGGAACCGAACCCTTGGTCCGTGTCATGGCCGAATGCGAGGATGAAGGTCTGATGGTGCAGGTCGTGGGCGACATTATTACAGAGATGGAATCTGTCGCCTAAAGGCTGATCCGCGCCACCCGCAGGTTTTGCAAATACCCGTCGACCACATCCCGCAAATGCGCGGCAACAGGCCGCGCGCGCGGGTAATGCGGCGCGGCGCGGTCGTCCAGAACAGGGGCCCATCCGGTGGTCGTGTCGAAAAATCGCGCGACCCCGTCCAGCCCGAATTCCAGCGCGAACCCTTCGACCACCACGTCCAGATAGCTCAGCTTGATCGGGGCGTCATGGCTGGCGGGGTGTCCGTCTTGCGGGGCGATGGCGTATATCTGCGCGGGCCGCACCGGCCCTTGCGCAAAGGCCCCCGCGCCAAGCGCATGGCGCTGGTAGCCGGTTTCGCGGATATCCAGCGCCGCCCAATCATTGCCCGGCACCCGTGCCACCAGCCCGTCGATCTGCGCGCCCGCATCAGGCACCACGCTCAAAAACGGTCGCCCCAACCCCCGCGCCATGCGCCATTCGCGACGCCAGCCGCGAATCGTGACCTTGTCCGCATCGGGGTAGCTATGGGTATGGCGGTTGACCAACGACCCGTAACCAAAGAAAAAAGCATCTTCCATGCCGCATATGTGTGCCAAGTGTCGGCCCAAGGCAAGGGGCTGCGAAAAAGCTTGCAAACCCGACATGCAATCCGCTACCAAACCCATGCAGACACGGGAGACGTTGGACCCGCGCCAAGGCCGAAGGAGCAACCGCCCCGGTAAACTCTCAGGCAAAAGGACCGGTCTGCAAGAACACTCTGGAGAGTGGTGCCTCGCGCACCCGCCGACGGGATAACGATCTCAGGCGCAAGGACAGAGGGGGTGGGCGCGCGTGTCGCGCAAACCTAGAAAGGGGCCGGAATGCCTGAGAATTTGCGCCTGACGCCATTGTACGACCTGCATGTCGCGCTTGGCGCCAAGATGGTTCCCTTCGCGGGCTATTCCATGCCTGTGCAATACCCGATGGGCGTGATGGGCGAGCATACCCACACGCGCAGCCATGCCGGCTTGTTCGATGTCAGCCATATGGGGCAGGTCATCTTGCGCGGGCCGAGTGGCGCGCTTGCCTTGGAACGGCTGGTGCCGGTCGATGTGGCAGGGCTGGCTGAGGGGCGGCAACGCTACGCCATGTTCACCAATGACAAGGGCGGCATTCTGGACGACCTGATGGTCGCCAATCGCGGCGATCACCTGTTTCTGGTGGTCAATGCTGCGTGCAAGGCCGCCGATCTGGCGCATCTGCGCGCCCATCTGCCAGAGCTGGAGGTGCGCGAGATCACCGACCGCGCGCTTCTGGCGCTGCAAGGGCCGGGGGCAGAGGCTGTGCTGAATGCCTTGGTGCCCGGTGTCGCCGCGATGCGCTTCATGGATGTGGCGACGTTCGACTGGCAGGGCCACGCGCTCTGGATCTCTCGGTCAGGCTACACGGGCGAGGACGGGTATGAGATTTCTGTGCCCGACACGCAGGCCGAGCCCTTGGCCCGCGCACTTTTGGACCAGCCCGATGTCGCCCCGATCGGTCTAGGCGCGCGCGACAGTTTGCGGCTGGAAGCGGGCCTGTGCCTGTATGGGCATGACATAGACGAACACACCTCGCCGGTCATGGCGGGCCTGTCCTGGGCCATCCAGAAAGCCCGTCGTGCGGGTGGTGCACGCGAAGGCGGTTTTCCCGGTGCCGACCGTGTCTTGCAGGAACTGGCAGACGGGCCCTTGGCCCGCCGCGTTGGCCTGCGCCCAGAGGGCCGCGCACCCATGCGCGAGGGCACCGTGCTATGGGATGCGGCCGAAGGGGGACGAAATATCGGCGCAGTCACCTCTGGCGGGTTCGGTCCCAGCATTGGCGCGCCCATCGCCATGGGGTATGTTCCGGCTACCAGTGCCGAACCCGGCACCCGCCTTTGGGGCGAGGTGCGGGGCAAGCGTTTGCCGGTCATGATCTGTGACCTTCCGTTTCGAACATCCACCTACAAGCGCTGAGGAGCGTTTCCCATGAAATACACCGAAGAACATGAATGGCTGCGCGTCGAGGGCGATAGCGTGGTCGTGGGCATTACCGAACACGCCGCCGAACAACTGGGCGATGTGGTGTTCGTGGAACTGCCAGAGGTCGAGGCCGTGGTCGCCAAAGGCGACGAGGTCTGCGTGATCGAATCGGTCAAGGCGGCCAGCGACATCCTTGCCCCCGTCGATGGCGAGATCACAGAAGTAAACGACGCCCTCACCGACAATCCCGGTCTGGTCAACGAAGACCCGCAGGGCGATGCGTGGTTCTTCAAGATGAAGCTTGATGATCTGGCTGTGCTCGACGATCTGATGACCGAGGATGAATACAAGGAATTCCTTGGCTAGTTTTCCCAACCCAGAGGCCATACCCGCATGACCTATACCCCCACCGACTATGACCCTTACGACTTTGCCAACCGCCGCCATATCGGGCCAACCCCCGAAGAGATGGCGGCGATGTTGCAGGCGGTGGGGTGTGATACTCTGGAGCAGTTGATCGACCAGACCATCCCTGATGATCTGCGTCAGCCAGACCCTCTGACATGGCCCGCCCTGTCAGAGGGCGAATTGCTGGACCGGATGCGCGCGGTGGGGGCCAAGAACACGGTTATGACCAGCCTGATCGGGCAGGGCTATTACGGCACCGTCACGCCGCCCGCGATCCTGCGCAATATTTTTGAAAACCCTGCTTGGTATACTGCCTACACGCCCTACCAGCCAGAGATTGCGCAAGGGCGGCTGGAAGCGCTGTTGAACTTCCAGACCATGGTGTCGGACCTGACGGGGTTGCCGGTTGCGAATGCGTCGCTCCTGGACGAATCCACAGCCTGCGCCGAAGCGATGGTGATGGCGCAGCGCGTTGCGAAATCAAAGGCAATGGCGTTTTTCGTCGATGAAAATTGCCACCCGCAGAATATTGCCGTGGTACAGACCCGCGCCGCGCCGCTGGGCATAGACGTGATCGTCGGCGCGCCAGAGGATTGCCCGGCCGACAGCGTCTTTGCCGCCCTGTTCCAGTATCCCGGAACCCATGGCGACCTGCGCGATTTCCGCCCGCAGATCGAAACCTTGCACGCAAACAAGGCGCTGGCCATTCTGGCGACTGACCTGTTGGCGCTGACCATGATCGTTGAACCCGGCGAACTTGGCGCAGATATCGCCGTGGGCAGCGCGCAGCGGTTCGGCGTGCCAATGGGCTATGGCGGGCCGCATGCGGCGTTCATCTCCTGTCGCGACGCCTATAAACGCTCCATGCCGGGGCGGATTGTGGGCGTCAGTGTCGATGCGCGCGGCAATCAAGCCTACAGGCTGTCGCTGCAAACCCGCGAACAGCATATCCGGCGCGAGAAAGCGACCTCGAACGTCTGCACGGCGCAGGCGCTTCTGGCGGTCATGGCGTCGATGTATGCGGTGTTCCACGGCCCCCAAGGGTTGCGCGCGATTGCAGAGCGGGTGCATGGGCTGACGGAGCGTCTTTACCGCGCGCTGCGCGCGGCGGGTGCGCAGGTCGTGGTCAAGGATTTCTTCGACACGATCACGGTAGAGGTTGGCGTGGGGCAGGCGGGCATTCTGGCCGCTGCGCGCGCAGAGGGACTGAACCTGCGCAAAGTTGGCAGCACCCATGTCGGAATCTCTCTGGATGAAACCAGCGACGAGCGGGTGGTCATGCGGGTGCTGCGCGCCTTTGGCATTGATGGCGTGCCGCCGCATCGCGGGGCGCTTGGCTTTGCCGATACATTCCTGCGCCAGTCAGATTACCTGACGCACCCGATCTTCCACATGAACCGCGCCGAAACCGAGATGATGCGTTATATGCGCCGTCTGGCCGACCGCGATCTGGCGCTGGACCGCGCTATGATCCCGCTGGGGTCTTGCACGATGAAGCTGAACGCGGCGGCGGAAATGATCCCGCTGTCATGGCCTGAATTTTCCAGCCTGCACCCGTTCTGCCCGCCCGATCAGGCGCAGGGCTATGCCGAAGCGATTTTCGACCTGAAGGCGAAATTGTGCGAGATTACCGGCTATGACGATATGTCGATGCAGCCCAATTCCGGCGCGCAGGGCGAATATGCGGGCCTGCTGACCATTCAAGCATATCACCGCGCGCGCGGGCAGGGCGACCGCGACATCTGCCTTATCCCGATGTCGGCACATGGCACCAACCCCGCCAGCGCGCAGATGTGCGGCATGCAGGTGGTCGTTGTGAAATCTGCCCCGAATGGCGATGTCGATCTGGATGATTTCCGCGAGAAGGCCGCCAAGGCAGGCGACCGTCTGGCGGCTTGCATGATCACCTACCCGTCCACGCATGGCGTGTTCGAGGAAACCGTGCGCGAGGTGTGCAAGATCACGCATGACTACGGCGGGCAGGTCTATATTGACGGGGCGAACCTGAACGCAATGGTGGGGCTTGTGAAACCGGGCGAGGTTGGTGGCGATGTCAGCCACCTGAACCTGCACAAGACCTTCGCCATCCCGCATGGCGGCGGCGGTCCCGGCATGGGGCCGATCGGGGTGAAAGCGCATCTGGCGCCCTTCCTGCCCGGCCATCCGCAAACCGGTGGGGCAGAGGGGCCGGTTTCGGGCGCGCCCTACGGGTCTGCATCCATCTTGCTGATTTCATGGGCTTACTGCCTGATGATGGGCGGGCCGGGGCTGACACAAGCCACCCGTGTCGCCATCCTCAACGCCAATTACATCGCCGCGCGCCTGCGTGGGGCCTATGATATCCTGTTCATGGGCAACAAGGGCCGGATCGCGCATGAGTGCATTCTGGACACGCGGCCTTTTGCCGATGTGGGCGTGACGGTCGATGACATTGCCAAGCGGCTGATCGACAACGGCTTTCATGCGCCGACGATGAGCTGGCCTGTTTCGGGCACGCTAATGGTGGAACCGACGGAATCGGAAACCAAGGCAGAGATCGACCGTTTCATTACAGCGCTTCTGGCGATCCGCGATGAAATCCGTGCGATCGAGGCGGGCGAGACTACTTCCGATGCCAGCCCGCTGCGCCATGCGCCCCACACGGTCGAGGATCTGATCGCCGATTGGGACCGGGCCTATACCCGCGAACAGGGCTGCTTCCCGCCCGCCAGCTTCCGGGGCGACAAATACTGGCCGCCCGTGGGCCGCGTGGACAACGTGTTCGGTGACCGCAACCTTGTCTGCACCTGCCCACCCGTGGAAAGCTACGCGCAAGCGGCGGAATAGCGTCCCGATCCCGCCCGGCAGATGCCCCATTCTTGCCGGAATGTCATGCGACCCATCGTGCCAAGTGAAATTGGTTCGGTGGTTAACATGTTCTTTCTTTATCGCGGTGAACGGTTCGGCGTTGGCATCATTCTTGCTGTCAGCGCGACCTTGGCGGTGCTTGTGGCCCAAGGGCAAACGCAAATCGTCTGGGACGCGTTCATCAATCAGTTCGTGTTCTACGGCATCATCATGGTGTCGGGGCTGCTACTCCGTTGCCGGGGCTGGTTGCCGCGCACATCTCTGACGCTGGTCGCGGTCGGGTTCTTCCCGATATTCTCATCCGTGACGGCCCTGACCGGCCACATGATGTTCCCGTTGCAACGCCCATTGGTTGATGAGACGCTTTTCGCGATTGACCATGCGCTTGGCTATGACTGGGTTGCCGCCGTCACTTGGCTTGCTGACTATCCGCAGCTTTCGACAATCATGAAATACGTCTATCTCAGTGCGCTGCCGCAATTGCTGATCCTGCTGATCGTGTTGGGTGTGCAGGGCCGCGTGATTGCGCTGCACCGGATGGTCGTGACGGGCATGGTTGCGGGCTGCCTGATAACACTGTTCTGGTCGATCTGGCCGTCCTTCGGCCCCTCTGCCTATCTGGACGTGCCCGACGAAGTGATCGCCCGCGCGGGCCTTCTGGTCACGCCAGACTACGGTGCGCAATTGATGGACCTTGCCCGCAACGGGATGGAGCGGATCGAGAAGCACCAGTTGCTGGGCACGATGGCCTTTCCGTCCTTCCATATCCTGATGGCAACGCTGGCGCTTTTCTTTGCTCGCGGCACATGGTTGTTCTGGCCCTACGTGATGGCCAATTCGCTGATGATACCCGCGACGCTGACCCACGGCGGACACCATCTGATCGACATGCCAGGCGGGGTGCTGCTGTTCGTATGCTCCTATGCCATATCGCGCCAGATGCTGCCGCAAACCGCACAGGCCGGCTGCGCCACGACCCCGGATTACCCAACGACTGCGACTGCTTAGGTCAGCCTGCACGACCGGACATCGATACTAGAGCACGCTTGCGCTTTATCGGCTTTGGCGGCACTACTGCTGTGGTGTAACGATTGTGTTATCGATTCTAGGAGTATTCGAAATGGGGCTTTGGTCCTTTGCAAAATCCGCAGGTAAAAAACTCTTTGGCGCAAGCGCCGCAGAGGCCGCGACACCCGATCCCGACACGCTGAAAGCCGAACTCGCCGATCTTGGGCTGGATGCCACGGGTGTCGAGATCAAGGTCGAGGGTGAAAAGGTCGTGGTCGAGGGCAATGCCGTCAGTGCCGAGATGAAAGAGAAGATCATCCTGGCCGTTGGCAATGTCGAAGGCGTGGCAGAGGTCGAATCTGCGACCGAAGAAGAGGGTCCCGATCCCGTTTTTCACACCGTGGTCCGTGGCGATACATTGTCAGCCATCGCGAAAACGACCCTTGGCAGCGCCAACCGTTACCCCGAGATATTCGAGGCGAACCGCCCCATGCTGACCCACCCGGATAAAATCTATCCCGGTCAGGTTTTGCGGATACCGCAATAAAATCAAAGGCCCGGCGCGCGACGTCGGGCCTTATTCCATGCTGTAGGGCAGGATATGGCGGTGGTCATGATCCACCCGCAGCCGCCGCTCCAGCGGGGGCACGCTGCGTTGGTGGCAATCCTCGCGCTCGCAAATGCGACACGAAATGCCGATCGGATCAAAGCCGCCCGCGCGGTCCATCCCGTCGGCATAGACCAGCCCATCGGCGTGGTCGATTTCGCAGCCCAAGCCCAAAGCATAGCGCCGCACTGGCGCATGGAACGAGCCGCCGCCCTTGGCAATGGCAATCGACAGGCAGAAATACTGCACGCCGTCAGGGGTTTCGGCCAGTTGGCGCAAAAACCGGCCCGGCGTTTCAAAGGCGCGGTGGACGTTCCATAGGGGGCAGGCCCCGCCGAAACGTGCGAATTGCAGCCGCGTGGCCGAGTGACGTTTGGTGATGGTGCCGGCTTGGTCCACCCGGACGAAGAAAAATGGCACGCCCTTGGCCCCCGGTCGTTGCAGAGTGGACAACCTGTGCGCCACCTGCTCCAGCGATGCGCCGAACTGGTCGGCCAGCGTTTCCAGATCGTGGCGGCAGGTTTGCGCGGCGGACAGAAACCGCCGGTAAGGCAGCAGCGCCGCGCCCGCAAAGTAATTGGCCAGCCCGATCTTGGCGATGGCGCGGGACTCGTCCGACTGGAAGCGCGCAAGGTCCAGCGTGGCCTCTAGCAGGTCACTTTGGTTCACAAGCGCGACCTGATGCAACAGTTGAAACGCTTGGGTGGCGTGGCTGGCCTTGGCCGAGATTTCCAGAATGCCGCTGGCCGCATCGAAGCGGCGCAGCGGCGCGCCACGGGATATTTTAACGGTGATCTTGTGGCGAGCCAGCGTGGTGGTCGCGTGTTCCAGTATGTCGGGCGCGGCCCCGGCTTGGGCCGCGAAATGTTCGGCGGCGCGGTCGACGGCATCTATGTAATTGTCGCAATAATGGAAGAAGTCGCGGACCTCTTCCCAAGGGCTAAGACGCAGGGTGCTGTCTTCGCGCCCCAATGCTTCGTCCAGCGCGCCAAGCTGTTCCTGCGCCTGACGGTAGGCGCGGTGCAGGTCCAGAAACGCGCGCGCAAAGCTGGATGCGTTCGCACCGACCAGCCGCAAATCGGGCAAGGGCGGCGTGGCATTGGCGAATAGCGGGTCGGCCAGCGCCTCGCGCAGGTCCGACACAAGCCGCTCGCTGTCGCCTGCCGACAGCTCTGTCACATCCAGCCCGAATTCGCGCGCCAATGCCAGAACGACAGAGGTCGAAAGCGGGCGATTGTTGTTTTCCATTTGGTTCAGATAGGGCAGGGACACGCCCAGCTTGGCGGCAAAATCTTTTTGCGTCAGCCCGATCTGGGTGCGAATCTCGCGCAGCTTGGCACCCGCGTAAAGTTTCTGTTGCGCCATTGGGCACCCTTTGCAAATCTAGGCAAGATGTTTGCAAAGGTGGCTTGGCCGCGTCAAGCACCAACCGCGCGGGCGCGGGCCATGACATACAGAATGCTGGCCATCGCCAGTGCGGTGGTGATGAACAGCATCACGATCAACGGCTCTGCCCCGCTGCCCGGTGTCAGCAACGCGCCCGCCAAGGCCGACAGCGCAGCACCAGCGCCGATCATGATCGCGCCGCCGATCCCGCTGGCGGACCCTGCCAGATGCGGTCGGACCGACATCATACCGGATGTGGCCGAGGGCAGGATCATCCCGTTGCCCAGACCCACAAAGATAAAACAGCCGAAAAACACGAACGGGCTGTGCAGACCGCTGAAATACAGCAAGCTGAGAAGCGCCATGCCGCCGAAATTGATGACTGCGCCGATCAGGATCATCCGGTCGATCCCGATCCGCGCGGCATAGCGGCCAGAGGCGAAGTTCCCCGCAGCATATCCCAACGCCGGTGCCCCGAAGAACAGCCCCAACGTGGCGGGCGACATGCCATAGACCTGCGCCCCGACAAACGGCGCGCCGCCCAGATAGGCGAAAAACGCGCCAGAGGCCAAGGACGATGTCGCGCAATACCCCCAGAACCGGCGCGAGCGCATCAGTTCCGGCATTTCTGCGAATTGCGCGCGAAAGCTGCCGCCAGACCCTTGGCGGGTTTCGCCCATGTCGCGCCAGCTTAGCGCCAGCACAGCCACGCCCGCCACCAGCATCAGCGCAAAGCTGCCGCGCCAGCCGAATGCCTCGTCCAGCAACCCGCCAAGGGCGGGGGCCAGCATTGGCACCACCGCCATGCCCATCGTGACATACCCGATGCGAGAGGCGGCATCCCCTTCGCCCAGCACATCGCGAATGGCGGTGCGTGACAGCACTATTCCGGTCACGACTGCGGCCTGCGCCATGCGAAACAGCAGAAATACCAACACATTTTGCGCCAGAAGCGTGCCAAGCGTGGCCAGAACAAATATCCAAAGCGCCGCCAGCATAACGGGGCGCCGCCCGTAGCGGTCGGACAAGGCGCCGATAAACACCTGCAAAACCGCGTTCACCGCCAGATAGAGCGAGACAGACAGCTGCACCACGGCATAATCTGTCTGGAAATAGGCGGCCATGCTGGGCAGCGATGGCAAGAACACGTTCATCGCCAGCGCCGCAACAGCAGATTGGGCGACCAGCGTGGCCACATGGGGCGGGGTGGTTTTGTCCAGAAATCTAGACTGCGCGCTTGGCATGGATCACCTGCGTTGGTGTTGAACAAGTTCAGTAAGCGCGAATTGCCCGAAGTTCAAGCGCGCGATGGTTGCGCTGACATTTGCAAATTAGCGCCGCAATTTGCAGACGGATTTGCAAATTATCAAAACTGTCCTTTTCAACCCTGTTTTGCGCAAGTATGTTGCGCCAAACCGATCTGCCGCCAAGGAGGGGGAGCGCATGAAGGACATCCTGCAACAGTTAGAGGCGCAGCGCCAAGAGGCCCGCTTGGGCGGTGGCGAAAAGCGCATCGCGGCGCAGCATTCCAAGGGCAAGCTGACCGCGCGCGAGCGGATCGAGCTGTTGCTGGACGAGGGTAGTTTCGAAGAATTCGACATGTTTGTCGCGCATCGCTGTGTGGATTTCGGCATGCAAGACAGCCGCCCCATGGGTGACGGGGTCGTGACCGGCTGGGGCACGATCAACGGGCGTGTGGTCTATGTGTTCAGTCAGGATTTTACCGTCATGGGCGGGTCGGTGTCGGAAACCCATGCCGCCAAGATTTGCAAGGTCATGGATATGGCCATCCAGAATGGCGCGCCGGTGATCGGGTTGAACGACTCTGGCGGCGCGCGCATTCAGGAAGGCGTGGCCAGCCTTGCGGCCTATGGCGACGTGTTCCAGCGCAACATCACCGCATCGGGCGTGGTGCCGCAGATCAGCGTTATCATGGGGCCCTGCGCGGGCGGCGCGGTGTATTCGCCTGCCATGACCGATTTCATCTTCATGGTCAAAGACAGCTCCTACATGTTCGTGACCGGCCCCGACGTGGTCAAGACCGTGACGAACGAACATGTCACCGCCGAGGAACTGGGCGGCGCGCTGACGCATACGCGCAAATCCTCGGTGGCCGATGCCGCGTTTGAAAATGACGTCGAGGCGCTGATCGAAGTGCGCCGCTTGGTCGACCTGCTGCCGCTGAACAACCGCGAAAAGCCGCCCGTGCGACCTTTCTTCGATGACCCCGCACGGCTGGAACCAAGCCTTGACACGTTGATCCCCGACAACCCCAACACGCCCTACGATATGAAGGAGTTGATCCTGAAACTGGCGGATGAGGGGGATTTCTACGAATTGCAGGAGGAATTCGCCAAGAACATCATTACCGGATTCATCCGTCTGGAAGGGCGGACCGTGGGTGTGGTGGCGAACCAGCCGATGGTTCTGGCGGGCTGTCTGGACATCGACAGCTCTCGCAAGGGCGCGCGTTTTGTGCGGTTCTGCGACGCGTTCGAAATCCCGATCCTGACACTGGTCGATGTGCCGGGCTTCTTGCCGGGCACGGGGCAGGAATACGCGGGCGTCATCAAGCACGGTGCCAAGCTGCTATATGCCTACGGCGAGGCGACGGTGCCCAAGGTGACTGTGATCACCCGCAAAGCTTATGGCGGCGCTTATGTGGTCATGGCGTCCAAGCATCTGCGGTCGGATTTCAACTACGCCTGGCCCACCGCAGAAATTGCCGTTATGGGCGCAAAAGGCGCGGTCGAGATCCTTTATCGGTCCGAGCTAGGCGATGCCGACAAGACCGCCGCGCATATTGCCGAGTATGAAGAACGCTTCGCAAACCCTTTTGTGGCTGCAGAAAAAGGCTTCATCGACGAGGTGATCATGCCGCAATCCACGCGCAAGCGGGTGGCACGCGCCTTTGCATCCTTGCGCAACAAATCCGACAAGATGCCGTGGAAAAAACACGACAACATCCCGCTGTAGCGCCGGTTCGGAGGAGAATGTGATGCTGTTGCCCTTGGCCTGTCTTGCCTTTGTCTCTGGTGGTGCGCCCGAGCAATGGCTGCGCCTGCCCTCTGGGGCAAGCGCCATCCCGCTGGACCTTATCGTGGAGGAGGGGGTCCAGCGGGTGCGGATGATTGGTCAGGGGCTGGCGCAGGATGTGGCGGGCTACCAGAGCGATCCGCAAACGCTGTTCGGGGATATGAAAGACATCTGCACACGCCATATCGCCACGACACCCGCGCCCGATGGCAGCAGCGTGATCGTCACGCTTATGGATCGCGAAGTGCCGTTCGGGCTGTCCGATCCAGAGGCCATTCAGTATTTCGAAGCCTTCACAATTCGGGCTGGCGCATGCGAGTTGGACGATGCCGAGTTCCTGCACTGATATGACCTTGACCCCAAGCATTGATGCAGTTGCGCCACAAACGCCCGTGAGCGTTGAATTTTCGTGGCCAGCGAATCGGTTTCACGGTATGGTGGCAGCGTGTGACCCGGTCTTTGGGAACGCACAGCAACACGCGTGGCCGCGCCATAACAAGAAACCGCGCCATGCAATCATGAGCAGGAGAAATTCATGTCGAAACTCGTTTTTGCCGCCGGCATGGTGGCAGTTGTATCCTTGGGCGCTTGCGCAAAGCACTCCGGCCACACCGAAACCGTCTATGCCGAGCCGATCCCGGCCCCGGTCTATGTCGAGCCGGTCGCGACCAAGAAGTACTGATCTACCGTCAGCCAAGACTTATCCGAAGCGGGCCGTAGTTTCCGCTTCGGGTGTTCTATCCGCCCCGCGCCTGCCTGCATCTTTTGCAAGCGGGCTAGTAGGCGTTGAAAAATCACGGTGGCCAAACGCCGTGCCATCGTCTACCGTTCCTGAGAGGGGCCGCTGCCGCGCCCTCGAACACATTGCACCGGGGGGGATTATCCCGGTCGATATTCAGGATAGGAGATGCGCATGTCTAAAATTGCAATCTTGGCCGTCTTTGGCACCACGCTCGTCTTGGGCGCGTGTTCGAAGCACTATGCTGCACCAGAGCCTGTTCCGGCTCCGGTCATGGCGGAACCCGTTTCGCCCAAGAAATACTGAGTTTCAAACTCTCGCACCACCGGCGCAGTTAGTGCCGGTGGTTTGCCTGTCCTCCGCTCATAGAAAGGGGACAGCATGCTGAAGCATCGTGGCTTTCCGGGCCGACTTCCCAGCACAGATTTCCAGTTCACCATCCGCCGTGCGAACCCCAAAGGGGTGACGCCGCTGACCAAACGTCAGCGCTATGCCGACCGTCGTACGCCCGACAAGCGTGCTGATGAGGGGTTTCTGGGGGCGCTGATCGCGCATTTCGGCGACCAACCTTTCGAGCGTGGCAATCTGGACGCAGGCCGCCTGTCATGGCTGTTCGGCCGCGAGGTCGTGCCCGCCGAAGACCCGTTCGACCCGGCCAGCTATGACGCGCTGCTGCGCGTCGATATGCGCGCGGCCAAAGCCAGTTTCCCGCAGCTTTTCGACGGCTCGTCCGAATTCGCCTTCGACACATGGGAGGAGTGATCCGCATGTGCCGCCCCCAGTTTCAACCCACGGAGTCCGCATGTTCAAAAAGATCCTGATCGCCAACCGGGGCGAGATCGCCTGCCGCGTCATCAAGACCGCCCGCAAGATGGGGATCACGACGGTTGCGGTCTATTCCGACGCGGACCGCCACGCGCTACATGTGCAAATGGCCGACGAGGCGATCCATATCGGCCCCGCGCCCGCCAATCAGTCCTATATCGTGATCGAGCGTGTTATGGACGCCATCCGCCAATCCGGGGCCGAAGCGGTGCATCCGGGCTACGGGTTCTTGTCCGAGAACATGAAATTTGCGGAAGCGCTGGCCGCTGAGGGCGTTGCTTTCATCGGCCCGCCCGCGAACGCGATCGAGGCGATGGGCGATAAGATCACCTCCAAGAAACTGGCGCAGGAAGCAGGCGTCAGCACCGTGCCCGGCTATATGGGCCTGATCGCAGATGCGGAAGAGGCGGTGAAAATCTCGAACGAGGTCGGCTATCCCGTCATGATCAAGGCCAGCGCCGGCGGCGGTGGAAAAGGCATGCGGATTGCCTGGAACGACGAGGAAGCGCGCGAGGGCTTCCAGTCGTCAAAGAACGAAGCCGCCTCCAGCTTCGGCGATGATCGTATCTTTATCGAGAAATTCGTCACCCAACCGCGCCATATCGAAATTCAGGTTCTTGCCGACAGCCACGGCAACACGGTCTACCTGCATGAGCGCGAATGCTCGATTCAGCGCCGCAACCAGAAGGTGATTGAAGAAGCGCCGTCGCCGTTCCTTGACGCGGACACGCGCCGCGCAATGGGCGAGCAAGCCTGCGCGCTGGCGTCTGCTGTGGGCTATACCAGCGCGGGCACGGTGGAATTCATCGTTGATGGTGACCGCAATTTCTATTTCCTCGAGATGAACACGCGCCTTCAGGTGGAACACCCCGTGACCGAACTGATCACCGGGGTCGATCTGGTCGAACAGATGATCCGTGTGGCCGCAGGCGAAAAGCTGCCCTTCGTGCAATCCGACCTGAAAATCAACGGCTGGGCCATCGAGTCGCGGCTTTATGCCGAAGACCCGTATCGCAACTTCCTGCCCTCGATCGGCCGTCTGACCCGCTACCGTCCGCCGGCCGAGGTGGTCGAACCCACCCGCGCGGTGCGCAATGATACCGGCGTCTATGAGGGCGGCGAGATCAGCATGTATTACGACCCGATGATCGCCAAGCTGTGCACATGGGCGCCCACGCGCGAGGCCGCCGTGCAGGAAATGCGCCTCGCGCTCGATGAGTTCGAGGTCGAGGGCATTGGCCACAACCTGCCGTTCCTGTCGGCGGTGATGGATCATCCGCGCTTTGCGTCGGGCAATATCACAACGGCGTTCATTGCCGAAGAATACCCCGACGGGTTCGAGGGCGCGACGCTGCCCGACGATCTGCTGGCCCGCACCGCCGCCTGCGCCTGCGCCATGAACCGCATGGCCGAAATCCGCCGCGCGCGCGTCTCTGGCCGGATGGACAACCATGAGCGCGTCGTCGGCACCGACTGGGTGGTCAGCCTCGGCGGCAAGACCTGTCAGACCATTATTCAGGCCGACCGCGAGGGGGCGACCGTCACACTCGATGGCAGCGATTACCGCGTGACGTCGGATTGGCGTCCAGGCCAACCGCTCGCCCGGCTTATGGTTAACGGAACGCCTTTGGTGATGAAAGTGGCCCGCCAACCCGGCGGCTACCGTCTGCGCTTGCGCGGGGCCGACTTGAAGGTACGTGTTTTCTCGCCACGTCAGGCGGAACTGGCCGCGCTGATGCCCGAAAAGCAGCCGCCGGATACGTCCAAGCTGCTCTTGTGTCCGATGCCGGGGATGGTCATGTCCATCGCGGTGGAAGAGGGGCAAGAGGTCTATGAGGGCCAGCCGCTGGCCACCATCGAAGCCATGAAAATGGAAAACATTCTGCGCGCCGAACGCAAAGGCGTGGTCGCAAAGATCAATGTCGCTG
Organism: Roseinatronobacter ekhonensis; assembly: GCF_900499075.1. Taxonomy (GTDB): domain Bacteria; phylum Pseudomonadota; class Alphaproteobacteria; order Rhodobacterales; family Rhodobacteraceae; genus Roseinatronobacter; species Roseinatronobacter ekhonensis. The sequence continues at coordinate 72,672 of NZ_UIHC01000004.1, forward strand.
CAGGCGCATCGCTCGCGGTGGATGAGATCATCATGGAGTTCGAGGGATGAAACGCAGCCCGCTGCGCCTGTTTCTGACCTATCTGCTGTGCTTCGCGCTGGCGATGGTGCTGGCCTATATCATCCTGACCCGCGTGGCAGAGGGTTTGGGCGACGGGCATTACGTGCTTTTGCTATTGCCGCCCTTGGGGGGGATGGCCGTGTTCCACGGCCTGTTTCCGCTGCTCAGCCGCATTCGTCTGGGTCTGGAATTTCTGACCATTGGCGGCGGCTTGGTCTTCGGCCTTGGCGCGCTTGTCGCGGCGGCAAGCTGGTTTGCGCTCATCACGCCCAGCGCGGCGCTGGTGATCTGGCTGGTGGGCGTCTTCGGTCCGGGCTGGTGGCTGATCTCGCAACTGGCGGACAAGAACGGCTACTATTCGTGACAGCTTCATCTTGCCATAAATACTCGCGGGGGAATGCGGGCCGCGCAGGCCCGCATGGGGGCGGCAGCCCCCTAGACGCAAAGGCGTGGCGCAGCCTCCGCTTGGTCAGCCACGCTTACCGTCCGGCGGGATTGCGGTCCAGTATCTCTTGGCGGCGTAGCGGGAACTTGTCGATCACCGCCATCAATTCGCGCCCTGACCGGACAGCAGGACGGCGTGCCTTGACCTCGCCATCCTTGTCGATGATCGCGGTCATGAACCCGTTTGGGCGCAAGACCTGTCGCAATGGGCTTTCGTCTTCGGGGTTGGCGTCAAAGATCACCACCACATCGCGGATCAAGAATTCTTCGGCCCGCGCGCGCAGTTCTTCCAACTGGCGGCCGAATTGCGGGTTATCGGCGGTATCTGCCATCACCACCACCAGTCGGTGGTTCCAGACATATTCGCGCACGTCAATTGCGCGCGCGTCCAGAAACAGTAGTTCCTCTTCATCCACGGGGGCCTGCACGGTGGGTTCCGGCGTATCCGCCGGAATGCTTTGGGCCGCCCCTGCGGATGCTGCGAAAACAGCCGCGAAAACAAAGGTAAAGATCGGTTTCATTACGCCTCCTGCTCTGACTGCATATAGGCGGTTTTGCGTTGAAAACACCATTGCGCGCGCGGTTTTTACTTCTCTGCGCGACAGTTCCCACAGAAAGGACCAGCCATGAGCGACGCGAAAGACGCTTGGGCAGCGCTTGCCACCAAAGAGTTACGGGGTCGCCCGCTCGACAGCCTGACATGGAACACGCTGGAAGGGATTCCCGTCCAGCCGCTCTACACAGCCGAAGATATTGAGGGGCTGCCGCATTTGGGCGGTATTCCGGGGGATTCGCCCTACACGCGCGGGGTCAAGGCGACGATGTATGCGGGCCGTCCGTGGACTATCCGCCAATATGCGGGGTTTTCTACCGCCGAAGAATCGAACGCCTTTTACCGCCGCAATCTGGCCGCCGGTCAGCAAGGCGTGTCGGTCGCCTTCGATCTGGCCACGCATCGTGGCTATGACAGCGACCATGCCCGCGTGATGGGCGATGTCGGCAAGGCGGGTGTGGCCATCGATTCGGTTGAGGACATGAAAATCCTGTTCGACGGCATCCCGCTCGACAAGGTCAGCGTGTCTATGACCATGAATGGCGCAGTCATCCCGATTCTGGCGAATTTCATCGTCACGGGTGAAGAACAGGGCGTGGACCGCGCGGCCCTGTCGGGCACCATTCAGAATGACATCCTAAAAGAGTTCATGGTCCGCAACACCTATATCTACCCGCCAGAGCCGTCGATGCGGCTGATCGCGGATATCATCGAATACACCAGCGCACATATGCCACGCTTCAATTCGATCTCTATTTCCGGCTACCACATGCAGGAAGCGGGCGCGAACCTTGTTCAGGAATTGGCGTTTACGCTGGCGGACGGGCGCGAATATGTCCGCACTGCCATCGCGCGCGGCATGGATGTGGATGCGTTCGCGGGGCGTTTGTCCTTCTTCTTCGCCATAGGCACGAATTTCTTCATGGAAATCGCAAAGCTGCGCGCCGCACGCTTGCTTTGGTCGCGCGTTATGGAAGAGTTCAACCCCAAGAACCCCAAATCCAGCATGTTGCGCACGCATTGCCAGACCTCGGGCGTGTCCTTGCAAGAGCAAGACCCGTATAACAACGTCATCCGCACCGCCTATGAGGCGATGTCGGCGGTCTTGGGCGGCACGCAATCGCTGCACACCAACGCGTTGGATGAAGCGATCGCCCTGCCCACCGATTTCAGCGCCCGCATCGCGCGCAATACGCAGCTTGTGCTGCAAGAGGAAACCGGCGTCACCAAGGTCGTCGATCCGCTGGCAGGCAGCTACTACGTTGAAAAGCTGACGCATGATCTGGCCGAGGCCGCTTGGAAGCTGATGGACGAGGTCGAAGAGCTGGGCGGCATGACCAAGGCGGTCGCCTCGGGTATGCCCAAGCTGCGGATTGAAGAAACCGCCGCCAAGCGACAAGCCGATATCGACCGGGGCGACGAGGTGATCGTCGGCGTCAACAAGTACCGCAAGGATAAAGAAGACCCAATCGACATTCGCGATATCGACAATGCCGCCGTGCGCGACAGCCAGATCGCGCGTTTGGAGCGTATTCGCGCAACCCGCGATACCGCCGGCTGCGATGCGGCGCTGGCGGAAGTCACCCGCCGCGCCACCGAGGGCGGCAACCTGTTGGATGCGGCGGTCGATGCCGCGCGCGCCCGTGCCTCTGTGGGGGAAATCAGCATGGCAATGGAAAAAGTGTTCGGGCGCCACCGCGCAGAGGTCAAGACTCTCGCTGGCGTATACGGTGCCGCCTATGAGGGCGACGATGGCTTTGCCGCCATTCAGGCCGATGTGGAGCGGTTTGCTGAAGCAGAGGGGCGCCGCCCGCGGATGCTGGTGGTCAAGATGGGTCAGGACGGGCATGACCGCGGGGCCAAGGTGATCGCCACGGCCTTTGCCGATATCGGGTTTGACGTGGATGTCGGTCCGCTATTCCAGACGCCTGCCGAGGCGGCGCAGGACGCAGTCGACAATGACGTGCATATCATCGGCATCTCGTCGCAGGCTGCGGGGCACAAGACCTTGGCACCCGAACTGGTCAAGGAACTGAAAGCGGCAGGCGCGGATGATATCTTGGTCATTTGCGGCGGGGTTATTCCGCAGCAGGATTACAAATTCCTGTTCGACGCGGGTGTGAAGGCCATTTTCGGACCGGGTACAAATATCCCCGAAGCTGCTAAAAAGATTCTGGACCTAGTGCGGCAGGCGCGGGGGCTTGGCTAAAGCGACCGATAACGGCAGGCCAGTCGCGGCCTGCCGCTATCAAGGGTTTATGCGGTGCGCGGGCTGCCTTGGCCCATTTTCGCATCCACCGACCATGCGCCAGCACCGATGGTGCCCAGCGCAAGATAACCGCCTGCAAGGGCAAGGTTCTTGAACACTTGGGTCATCTGCATCTGGTCTGCCGGGTCGAAATGATACAGCAGCCCCGACGCCACGCAGAATGCGCCAAGCGCGTAGGCCACGATCCGGGTCTGAAAGCCCACGATCAGGGCCAGACCGCCGATGATCTCGAACAGAACGACCGGCCAAGCCAGGAAGGCCGGCACACCGCCGGACGCCATGTAACCGGCAAAGCCCGCCACATCGCCCAGTTTGCCGATCCCGGCCATTACAAACAAAAGCCCAAGCAGAACGCGGGCCACAAGCAGTTGGGTGTTGGTCATGTCATTTCCTTTCGCGGTGTTTCACATGGTGCAGATAGGGCAGGGGCCGGGGGCAGGGCCATTCGCTATCCCTGCGCATGCGCTGTGCATCCGTGCAGGGTTGGCGCGTCCGGGTCTTGACGGCGCGCGGGCCTTGGCGCACATCGGCGCGCTTGGGTTTGCTGCGAGGACACCATGACCACCATTCGCCCCGCCACGGCCGCTGATGCTGCTGCGATCTGCGCCATCTGGAACCCGATTATCCGCGACACGGTAATCACCTTTAACCCGGCGGAGCGCGACACGGCAGAGATTGCGCAAATGATCGCCACACGGCAGGCCGGTCCGGGCGCGTTTGTCGTGGCCGAAGATGCAGGCAACTTGCTTGGGTTTGCCAGCTATGCACAGTTTCGCGGCGGTCTGGGCTATGCGCGCTGTATGGAGCATACGATCAACCTGTCGCCCGCCGCGCGTGGGCGCGGCCTGGGCGCAAAGCTGATGGCCGTGATCGAAGATCACGCCCGCGCGGCGGGTCATCACATCATGGTGGCGGCAATCACCGGGTCGAATGACGGGTCTGTCCGGTTTCATAGGGCGCATGGCTATGTGCATGTCGGCACCATGCCGCAGGTCGGCTGGAAATTCGGCCGCTATCATGACCTTGTGTTGATGCAGAAAACCCTGTGACGCGCCTGCGCAATTCGCGTAATCTGGGGACCATGTCACTCTGGTCGCAAATCACAGAGATACTCAACGCGCTGCGCAAGGGCGAATCGCTCTCGGCGGTGTTCGAGCGGCTGCGCAGCCCGCCGGAACGCTCTGTGGCCTTTACCATCGCGGTGATCGCGCTGGGGGCAAAACTGGCCAAGGCCGACGGGCAGGTCACACGCGGCGAGGTGGCTGCGTTTCGGCGGGTGTTTACCATCCCGCCCGAGGAAGAGGCCAATGCCGCCCGTGTCTTCAATCTGGCGCGGCAGGATGTGGCTGGCTTTGACCAATACGCGCGCAAGATCGCAGCCATGTTCACCGCTGGCGATGCGGTGCTGGTCGATCTGCTCGAAGGGTTGTTCGAAGTGGCCTATGCCGATGGCCAGTTTCATCCCGCCGAAGAGGCGTTTCTGACCGAGGTCGCGCGCATTTTCGGGCTGGATGATCGGTGCTTCAACTGCCTTCGTGCGCGCGTTGTGGGCGATGTTGCGCCCGACCCGTATGCGGTGCTGGCGGTTGCGTCCGATGCCCCCATGGCAGAGGTCAAGGCCGCCTACCGCGCCGCTGTGCGCGACAGCCACCCCGACCGGATGATCGCCAGAGGGGTGCCGCAAGAAGCCGTGCGGCTTGCGGAAAACCGGATGCGCGACATAAATCGTGCCTGGGAAGATATCCAGGCGGCGCGCGCGGCTTGAGCGGGCGCGGTATCGCGTGGTATCGTCGTCGCACCATGAAAATGCTTGCGCCGCTTGTTCTTGCCCTATGCCTTGCCATGCCCGCCCACGGGCAGGATGACGCCCCGGCAGAAGACGGGTTGTTTACCCTGATGGAACGGTTGCTGCGCGGGTTCATCACCGAAGCAGAGCCGCAACTGCGCGGTCTGGAGCGCGGCTTGACGGAACTGGAACCCGAGTTGAACAGGTTTCTGGACCGGATGCGCGATATGACCCGCTACCACCCGCCAGAAGTGTTGCCGAATGGCGATATTCTGATCCGCCGCCGTCAGTCCGAAGATGAGGGTGTGCCGGACGCGTCGCCCGAGGCAGAGCCGCAGCCCTCGCCGGATGGCGAACCCGATTTCGTCCCGGAACAGGCCCCCGAACCGTTCGAGCTATAGCCTGCACTGCGCGACACCCGCACCTTCGGGGTGGCCCGCATCTGGTTGGCCAGCGACAGAAAACGCTGCTCGGCGACCTCTGTATACAGCCCCGACATCTGGCGCGACAGAACCAGTTCGATCTCTGCCTTTTTCGGGAAATACCGCAATGTGCCCGTCCGCGACAGGTGGTCCATCGTGAACATCGCGCCAAAGCGCAATGCGCGTCCGATGGTCTTGGCCTCTTCAAGTTCAGCCTCTGTCAAAAGCGATGCAACCTCGCGGATGCGCGGGCGCAGCCCGTTGGTTTTGTAGCGATACATCAGGGCAATGCCCAGAAACACGCGGCCCGCATGGTCCAGACTGCCCAGATTGGCGCGCGTCGCCGTGTCGAAACAGGCATCGGCGCGGTAATCGGGATGGGCGCGCCAGTTTACGTCATGCAACAGGCAGGCCGCCCGAATCAGCCGCCGCCGCGCAGGCGGACGCGACCGGAAGAGCGGCCGCAAAAACGCGTAAAGCTGTGCGCCGAAACCGGGAATGCGGGCGCTCGACTTCTCCATGAAGCTGCACGCTTCAATCAGCGGATCGCGCGCGCGCAGGGCAGGGGGCATCTGTTCATACAAGATACCCTCGCGAATGCCGTAGCTGGAGACGAATATCTTTTTCGGCCCGAAGACCTGCACCAATTGCCGCAGCACCTGGCTTGCCAGCGGCACAAGGCTCATCCGGTCATTGGAAATGCCGGTGCGCCCGCGCAGCTCGGCGGTCGAGTTCTCGTCGATCCAGTCCAACGTCTTGCGGATAGATTTGGCTGACATCTCGTATTCGTGCAGCACTTTCAGCGGGTAGCCGCGGCGTTCCATGTCCAGCCGGGCAATCGCGCGCCACGAGCCGCCCACCAGATACAGCGCATCATGGTGGTTTCCGACCTCTGCGCGCAGGTCTTTCAGCACACCGTCGATGTGCTTGCGCAGGCCCTTCTTGCCGCCTTTGACCTGTTGCAGCCGGAACGGACCAAGCGCCGATGTCACCGTGTGGCTGACCTCGCCGTCGCCGATCACGGCCAGTTCCATGGATGACCCGCCAATGTCACAGACCAGACCTTTGGCGTCGGGCCAGCCGGTCAGCACACCTTGCGCAGAGAGTCGCGCTTCTTCGGCCCCGTCGATAACACGCATCCGCAGGCCGGTATCCGCTTCGATCTGGGCGCGAAATTCGGGGCCGTCTTCGGCCTCTCGCATGGCGGCGGTCGCGACCATGGTCAGGTTCGACATCCGCATCCCTTGCGCCAGCAGGGCAAACCGCTTGATGGTCGCGCGCGCGCGTTCGCGTCCATCGGGGCTTAGGCGACCGCTTTCGACAAAGCCGCGCCCAAGGCCGCACAGCACCTTTTCATTGAAGAAATAGGCCGGGCTGCGCGCCGCGCCATCGAACACCACCAACCGGACAGAGTTCGATCCCACGTCGATCACGCCGACCTGTTTCAGGGCACGGGCGCTGGAATCTTGGAAAAGAGGTTCATCGAACAGGCCAGCGCTGTGGCGCGGGCGCTCTGTCTGCGGGGGCGAATTGCCATCCATGCGGGGCATGTCCTGTCTGACAGTCGTGTTACCGCGTTGTAGCGGTTTGCGGCGGGTCGGGTCAATCACCGATCCGCCCCCTACCGCGCGCGGCCCGCTTGCGGCATAACGGGCGCGATCCGATTCGACAGTTGCGAGGCCCCCATGCACGATATCCGCGCCATCCGCGAGACCCCCGAGGCGTTCGATGCAGCCCTTGCCCGCCGCGGGCTGGCCCCCATGTCCGCAGACGTGCTGGACATTGACGCCGCACGCCGTGCTGCCATTGCGCAATCGGAAACCGAAAAAGCCGCGCAGAATGCGGCATCCAAGCAGGTGGGCGCGGCCAAGGCCAAGGGCGACGAGGCCGAATTCGAGCGGCTGCGCGCGTTGGTGGCACAGACCAAAACCGAATTGGCGCGGCTGGACGAGGTGGCACGGGCGAAAGACGCGGAACTGGCCGCGCTTCTGGCGACCATCCCCAACCTGCCGCTGGCCGATGTGCCGCAGGGCGCGGACGAATCGGACAATGTCGAATTGCGCCGCTGGGGCACACCGCGCGAATTCGACTTCGCGCCCAAAGAACATTTCGAGATTGCAGGCATCACCCGCGACATGGATTTCGCACTGGCCGCGAAACTGTCGGGCTCGCGCTTTGTGGTGCTGCGCGGGGCCGTGGCGCGTCTGCACCGCGCTTTAGCGCAATTCATGACCGATCTGCATGTCGACCAGCACGGTCTGACAGAGGTGAACAGCCCGGTTCTGGTACGGGACGAAGCAATGTTTGGCACAGGACAGTTGCCCAAATTCGCCGAGGACAGCTACCAGACCACCAATGGTTGGTGGCTGATCCCGACATCCGAAGTGACGCTGACCAATTTCGCCGCCGGTGAAATGCTGGACGGGGCTGCGCTGCCCTTGCGCTTTTGCTCGCACACGCTGTGCTTTCGGTCCGAAGCCGGCAGCGCGGGGCGCGACACCACGGGGATGCTGCGCCAGCACCAGTTCGAGAAGGTCGAGATGGTGTCGATCACCGCGCCCGAAGACAGCTTGGCAGAGCATGACCGCATGACCCGCTGTGCCGAAAGTGTGCTAGAGGCGCTGGAACTGCCCTACCGAACGATTGTGCTGTGCACGGGCGATATGGGGTTTGGCGCGCAAAAGACGCATGACATCGAAGTGTGGTTGCCGGGGCAGGACGCGTATCGCGAAATCTCCAGCGTCTCGACCTGTGGTGATTTTCAGGCGCGGCGTATGAACGGGCGGTTCCGGCGCGAGGGGGGCAAGCCCGAATTCGTCCACACGCTGAACGGGTCCGGCGTGGCCGTGGGCCGCTGCCTGATTGCGGTGCTGGAAAACGGGCAAACGGCGGATGGGGGCGTGGCGCTTCCGGCAGCGCTGCACCCTTATCTGGGCGGCAAAACCCGCATCACGCCAGAGGGCGCGCTGGCCTGAGCACCGTGACAGCGCCGCCACTTTGCGCGCTAACATGGTAAATCACCTGTTTACTGCCCGAAACTCGCCACATTCGCATGGCGAGATGCTCCGTAGTGTGTATCATTGCAGGAGCTTTCCCCATGCGACCCGACCCGGAACAATTCAAGATCCGTAGCCCCCGTGACCCACGTCGTCCCGGACCGGTCCCGGCGCTGAGCGCCGACAGCCGCCCCGGCCATCCGCGAAATGCCGCCGATGTGCCCGCGCGTTTTACTGATTGGGCGTTGATCTGACTTGGCGGCTGTTGCGCGACTGGCTAAGCTTGCGCGATGACAGAGCCAATTTCCAGCATCCGCAACCTTGGCCCCGCGATGGAGGCCGCTTTTGCCCGCGCGGGTGTCCACAGCGCCGAAGCCTTGCGAAGCTTGGGCACTGACGCGGCCTATGCAAAGCTGCTCGCCAGCGGCGCGCGCCCGCATTTCATTGCCTATTACGCCCTGGAAATGGCCTTGCAAGGGCGGCCCTGGAACGACTGCAAAGGGGCCGAGAAAGATGCGCTGCGCGTTCGCTTTGCGGCGTTGAAAGCAGGGCGATCCGGCAATCCAGACGGTCTGGAAGCAGTGCTGAACCGGATCGGGGTGATCCCGTCTACGCGGGTGCAGCCATGACGGCGCGCTTTGCGATACTGGTCGTCGCGTTTCTGGCGGCTTGCGGCGGCGGTTCGCCAGAGGCCACTCGCGCCCAGAACGCTGCACTATACCCCGGTGAAACCCCGCAAATGCGCGCGCTGATCAAGACCTATGCCGCGCGCCACGGCATTCCCGAAGCCCTGCTGCACAAAGTTATCCAGCGCGAAAGCGATTACCGCGCAGAGGCGCGGAATGGTCCCTATTGGGGCCTGATGCAGATCCTGCCGCAAACCGCGCGACAAATGGGACATGACGGGCCGCCCGAAGAACTGCTGCGCGCCGAAGTGAACCTTGAATACGCGGGCCGGAATCTGAAAGGTGCCTATCTGGTGGCAGATGGCGATTTGGACCGCGCCGTGATGTGGTACGCGCGCGGCTACTACTACGAGGCGCGCGACCGGTGCCTGTTGGTCGAAACGGGATTGCGCGACCGGGAAGTGCGGCGCGCCTGCCGCGACGGGTAAGGGGGGCGCTCGCGCCCCCCTCGCCAGCAAAGCTGGCTCACCCCCCTGAGGATATTTCCGCAAGGATGAATGGGTTAGAAGGACCAGACTTTCGCCGAGCTGTCGAGCATGGCGGCGCCCATCGCCGGTGGGGTCGCGACGCCGACACCGTCGATCAGCACTGATTGATCAGCCCCGAGGCCGGGCAGGTAAATTGCGCAGACCTCTACCGTGACGCCGCGCGACATGAGCATTTGCATCAGCCCTTGGGGCGAGGCATCGCGCGGCGGTTGGGGGGCGGTGGCGGTGTCAGGTGCATCTGTCAGCGCAATGTCACCTCCGGCACCGCAGAGCAAGATTCGGGCTTCGGTGCCCTGTTCGACGGCTTGTGCCGTCAACACCATCGACATGAGTTGCGTCTGGGCGTTGTCACTGGTGACGATGGTCACTAGCTTTTCGGCATTCTGCGCGAAGGCGGCGCCCACGGTCACAAGGCTTAGGGCGGTGGCCATGATGAGGGTACGGGGTGCGGACATGGGTCAATTCCTTTCCATAAGTCAAACCGGTAAACCCGGTTTGACTTTGGTGTGCACTTCCCATTCAATAATTCAAACATGACGATATGACGCAGGCCGCATCTTAATCCTGATACCACCAGAGATCGGGCTGAAAGCCGATCCAGTCGCCATAGGCGGGCAGGGTGTCGGGGTAGCGCAGTTCGGCCGCATGCGCGATCCGCGCGCGGTCGGTGAACCAGAACGGCACAACATGGCGCCCGGCGGTCAGCACGCGGTCGAGCGCGCGGGTCGCGGCGCGGAAATCGGACTGGTCGGTTGAGATCAAAAGCCTTTCGATCAACGCGTCGATGGCGGAGCTTTGCACGCCCATCCAGTTGCGCGACCCCGGCGTTTCTGCGGCGTCCGAGCCCCAATAGAGCCGTTGTTCGGCACCGGGGCTGAGCGACAGGCCGCGTGTATAATGCGTAACATCGAAATCGAACGCGTTGGTGCGTTCGGTGTATTGTGCCGAATCGATCTCGGCGACCGTGACTTGCATCCCGAGCCGCGAGAGGGACTCGCTGTAAATATCTGCGATCGCTTGTATATTTGCCGTACCCTGGCGCAGGAGTATGGTGAACTCGAAAGCCGTTCCTTCGTCATCGCGCAGCACGCCCGCGTCATTCACCTGCCAACCGGCATCGGCCAGAAGTGCCGTGGCCGCGCGCATGTTGCGACGGTTGGCGACCGAGCCGTCAGACGCGGGAAGGGTGTAGCCATCCAGCGTGCCCGGCAAAAGCTGGTCGGCGAAAGGTGCAAGGAACTCTGCCACGCGCCCTGTGGCTGCACCGGGCTGCATGCCAAGCGTGGAGTTCGAGAAATACGAGGTGATGCGCGGGTCTTGCCCGTCATTTATGACCTGCGAGATATATTCGAAATTGAACGCATGGATCATCGCTTCGCGCACACGCCAGTCGGCGAAGAGCGGGTTGCGCATGTTCATGACGAACCCATTGATGCCCGAGGGACGCTCATGCGGGATTTCGGATTTCACGACCTCACCCGACCGGACCGCCGGGAAGTCGTAGCGGGTGTTCCAGTCATTGGCGCTGGGTTCGCGCATCGTGTTCAAAAGCCCTGCGGTGAACGCCTCGAACATCGCGGTGGAATCGCCGAAGAATTCCATGCGGATTTCGTCCAGATTGGCCTGCCCGCGCATGAAGGGCAGGTCGCGGCCCCAATAGTCCGGGTTGCGTTTGAGCAGGACCGAGCGCCCCGTCTCAAACCGGTCGATGACGTATGGCGCGCTGGAGATCGGGATGACGGAAGTGCCCGATTCGGCGAAATCCACGCCGTCCCATTGGGCCTTTTTCAAGACCGGGCGCAGGCCAAGGATGAGCGGCAGTTCGCGGTCGGGTTCTGTAAAGGTGAACCGAACGGTACGCTCGCCCACCGCTTCGGCCTGTGACACGCGGTTCCATGTGCCGTGATAGCGCGGATGGCCTTCGGTGCCCAACGTCTCGAACGACCAGAGCACATCTTCGACGGTGACGGGGCTGCCGTCAGAGAATCGAGCCTCTGGCCGCAGGGTGAATTCGACCCATGCGCGGTCTGCGTCCACCTCTATTGATTCGGCCAGAAGACCGTAAAGCGTGAAGGGTTCGTCCCATGACCGACCCATCAACCCCTCATAGGCCAGAAACCGCAACTGCCATGGCGTGTTGCCTTTCAGGATATGCGGGTTGAGCGAATCGAAGCTGCCGACCTCGCCCTGTACAATGCGCCCGCCCTTGGGGGCGTCGGGGTTGGCATGGGGCAGATGCGCAAAATCTGGGGGAAGCGCGGGGCTGCCATACATAGCTATGCCATGCGCAGGCTCTGCAAGTGCCGCGCGCGGCACTATTGTGCAGATCGCGCCGAAGGACAGCGCGGCAATAATAAGGCCAAAGGGGGTTTGCATGGCGGTCACTCCAAGGTCATATCGGTACAGTGTTTCGGGGGACGCTACAGCGCGTTTCATGCCTTTTCAAACTTTTAGCTTGGAACCTTCGTGTAGAAGCGTTATATATTGGGCACTGCTCGATAGGTTTCTTGCCTGTATGAAACCTGCCTCAATAACTTGCGCCCGCCTTGTGCGGGCGCTTTTTTTGTCCCGCAGCATTTGCCATTCGCGTCAGGTCATCGCTGTTTTTCGACGCTGCATTCCGACCCACCGCTGGCATCCGTGGTCAGAGCGGGTATGCTGCATGGCAGCGAAACAGGATCAGACACCCGGAGGGAACATGCAGCTTGCAGGAAAACGCGCCATCGTGACAGGGTCGAATTCGGGCATCGGGCTGGGGATTGCATGGGAGCTGGCGCGCGCAGGCGCCGAGGTCGTGCTGAACTCTTACACCGACGATGCCGATGACCATGCGCTTGCCGAAAAGATCGCACAAGAGACCGGCGCGCGTGTGCGCTATATTCATGCGGATATGTCGAAGGTCGATCAATGCCGCGGCTTGATTGAGCAAGCGGAGGGCTGTGATATTCTGGTGAACAACGCCGGGATCCAGCATGTCGCCAAACTGGAAGATTTCCCTGCCGATACATGGGACGCGATCATCGCGATCAACATGTCGTCGGCGTTCCACACATCTGCGGCGGCACTGCCGGGCATGTATGCCAAGGGCTGGGGACGGATCGTCAACATCGCTTCGGCCCACGGATTGACGGCCAGCCCCTATAAATCCGCCTATGTCACGGCCAAGCACGGGGTTGTGGGCCTGACCAAAACCACGGCTTTGGAAGCGGCGGGAAAGGGCGTGACCTGTAACGCCATCTGCCCCGGTTATGTGCTGACCCCGATCGTGGAAAAGCAAATTCCCGACCAGATGAAAACTCATGGCATGGACCGCGAGACGGTGATCAAAGAGGTGATGCTGGCGCGCCAGCCCTCTGGTGAATTCGCGACCGTCGAGCAGGTGGGCGGGACAGCGGTGTTCCTATGCTCTGACGCTGCGGCGCAGATCACCGGGACGACTATATCTGTGGATGGCGGCTGGACGGCACTTTGACGCGGCACAGGTGGCCGGAGAAGGTGACGTGAGTATTTTCGGCAAGATGAAACAGGCAGGGCTGCAATGAAACGGATCAATCTGGCCCTGCAGGGCGGCGGCGCGCATGGCGCGTTCACATGGGGTGTGCTGGACCGGCTGCTGCAAGAGGATGATATCGAGATCGCAGCCATTTCTGGCACCTCTGCGGGCGCTTTGAACGCAGCGGCACTGAAAGCGGGGATCGTCACGGGCGGTCATGCGGGCGGGCGCGCGGCGCTCGATAGGCTTTGGCACAAGGTGGGTGCGGTGCATGATCTGCGCCTGACCGGCTGGATCGCGCAGGCACTGCCACCGGTGGGCGTGTTGAACACATGGGCCGAGCGCTTCATGCCGTTTTCTGCCGCCGATGCCGCGTCACTTGTGGCCAGCCCCTATGCTTTGGGCCCGCTCTACCGCAACCCGTTGCAAGAGATCGTCGAGGGGCTGGCGTTCGACCAGGTCTGTGCGGGGGCTGGTCCCGCGCTTTACATTGCCGCAACCAATGTGCGCAGCGGCAAGATCAAGGTCTTTTCCGGCGAGGCCATCGCGCCCGAGGTGATTCTGGCCAGTGCGGCGCTGCCGACGCTGTTTCAGGCGGTCGAGATTGACGATCCGGAGACCGGCGCGCGTGATGCCTATTGGGATGGCGGCTATACGGGAAACCCGGCGCTGTTTCCGCTTTTCGCGCCAGATCTGCCCGATGATATCCTGGTCGTCAGCATCAACCCACTGCACCGCGAGGAGGTGCCGACCACGCCGCAGGAAATACAGAACCGCATCAACGAAATCAGCTTCAATTCATCGCTGCTGCGCGAATTGCGCGCGGTGAGGTTCGTGAAGCGGCTTATTGCGGAGAGCCGGGTAGAGCGTGGTGCGATGAAGGATGTGCTGCTGCACATGATCGCCGATGATGCGTTGATGACCAGCCTGTCCGTCACCACCAAGCTGACGCCGACTCCTTACCTGCTTCACACCCTCAAAAAGGCCGGGCGCGCCGCTTGCGACGGGTTTCTGGCCCGCCACAAGGGGGATCTGAACAGCCGCGATTCGCTCGATTTGGATGCAATGTTCGAGTGAAGGCAACAATCTAGGGTTGTTGTTTCTATTTTGGTAAATCGGGGGTTGAATGCCTCTCGGCTGCACGCTCTTATGCTCAAGGGTGGTCGCATAGGCATAGGCTTATGAAAGATATATTTATTCTGTCGGGGCAGCGCACGCCCATCGGAAGCTTTGGTGGCGGGTTGGCGGGGCTTTCGGCCCTGCAACTGGGCACGCGGGTAGCGCGGGCCGCGATAGAGCGCGCCAATGTCGCGCCCGCGCAGATCGAGCATAGCGCCTTTGGTATGGTCAGCCTGACAGAGCCCAACGATCTTTACCTTTCGCGCTATGTTGCGATCGGGGCGGGCACGCCAGAGACCGTCAGCGGTGTGAATGTGAACATGCTGTGCGGCTCTGGTTTGCAAGCGGTTGTGCAGGGCATGCGCGAGCTGGCCATGGGCGCGGCAGAGGTCGCGCTGGTCGGCGGCGTGGAAACCATAAGCCGCACGACGCATCTGTTGCAGGCCGCGCGGTTCGGCAAGCGTATGGGCGACACGCCAGTCGTGGACCTGCTGGATGCCGCGCTGACCTGTCCGTTCGGTGGCGTGAAACTGGGGGTCACGGCGGAAACATTGGCGCGCGAGTTCCAGATCACACGCGACATGCAAGATGCCTGCGCCTTCGAAAGCCATACGCGCGCAAATGCAGCCTTGGCCGAGGGGCGGTTGAACGCGCAGATCGTGCCGGTCGCGTTGCCATGTGGCCGCATGCTCGCCGAGGATGAGGGACCGCGCGCGACCTCGCTCAAACTGTTGGGGCGTTTGCCGGCGGCCTTCGCGCCGGGCGGCACCGTCACAGCCGGCAATTCCGGCGGGTTGGGCGATGCCGCCGCCGCCTTGGTGCTGGCCTGCGAGGTACCAGACGGTGCCAAACCGCTCGCGCGCATCACCGGTGCTGCGCAAAGCGGGGTGGACCCGGCGCGCATGGGCTATGGTCCGGTGCTGGCGGTGCGCAAACTGTTGGCGCAAACCGGCCTGCGGATCGACGATTTCGACCTGATCGAATCGAACGAGGCTTTCGCCGCCCAAGCCCTTGTTGTCGCGCGGGAACTGGGGTTCGACCATGCGCGCGCCAACCCCGATGGCGGGGCAATTGCGCATGGTCATCCTGTGGGCGCCACTGGCGCGATCTTGACGGTCAAGGCGGCGCACGGGCTGGCGCGGCTTGGACGGGGCCGCGCGCTGGTATCCATGTGCGTGGGCGGCGGGCAGGGGATTGCGCTGGCCCTTGAAGCGGCCTGAGATTGCGGGCTTAGTGGGCGTGAACCCGCCACCCCTTGAGAGGCCGCAATGACCCTGACCCTTGACCACGCCCGCACCATCATCGCCGCCACACGCGCCAAGGGGCGCGAGATGGAGCTTAAACCGCTATCCGTGGTGGTGCTGGATGCCGGCGGGCATGTGATGGCCTTCGAGCGCGAAGACCGCGCCGCGCCGGGCCGCTTTGCGATTGCGCATGGCAAGGCCTATGGTGCCGTCATGCTGGGCATGGCGGGACGCGCGCAGATGGCCCGCGCAGAGGCGCAGGGCTATTTCATGGCGGCCGTGAACGGTGTCTACGGCGGGCAGGTTGTGCCGGTTCCGGGTGGTGTGCTGGTACATGACGGCGATCAGGTCATCGGTGCTGTCGGTGTCACGGGCGACACGTCGGACCACGACGCTGAAGCAGCCCTTGCGGGCATTGCCGCCGCCGGGTTTGTGGGCGAGGAATAGGCAGGAAAAAGGGGCCGCAAGCGGGCCCCTTTTCAGCTAGGCATCACGAGTTTTGCGCGACCTTTACTGGCGCGCAACCGCCGCCGCCTCTAGCAGTGCGTCGGCTGGCACAAAACCGCGGATCATCTGCTCGCCCATTACGAATGTCGGGGTGCCGGAAATCTGCAATCGCTGCGCCAGAGCGCGGTTGTCGGCGATCACGGCATTGACGGTCTCGCTGTCCATATGCGCGACGATGGCATCCAGCGCCAGATCATGCTCTTCGGATACGTCTTCCAGATATTCCGGTGTGATCGACCCGTCATAGCCCATCAGCTCGACATGCACGCTGTCATACGCCTCTGGCCCTTCCAGATCGAGCACGGAAATCGCGAACCGCGCGGCCATTTCAGATTCCGGCCCCAGAATGGGCAGTTCCTTGACGATTACGCGGATATTGTCGTCCTGTTCCAGCAGCGCCTCGACCTCTGGCATGGCGCGCTTGCAAAAACCGCATTTGTAGTCGAGGAATTCGACCAGCGTGACATCGCCATCTGGGTTGCCGCCGACCCATGACATCGGGTCGTTGAACAACGCATCGGCATTGGCCTGCACCAGCGCCACGTCCATATCACCCTGCGCCGCGGCATTGCGGCGTTCGAACTCCGCCACCGCTTCAAAAATCACCTCCGGGTTTTGCATCAGGTAGCTGCGGACCTGTGCGCCGAATTCGGGATCGACCGCCGCTTGCCCGTCTGCGGGCACGGCGCCAAGGGGCAGCGCGCTGTCGGGGTTGGCTTGCGCGGTCTCTGTGGTCTCTGTCTGTTCCGCGGCCTCCGGCGCAGAGGCGGCATCCCCGCCGCCGCTGGTCAGCACTATCAGACCCAGCGCCGACGCTGCAAGGCAGGTGCCGATAAGGCCTGAATCGCTTAAAGGTAGGGTCATTCTGTGCTCCTGTCTCGAATTCTCGGCGCGTGCTACGCGGGTTTGGCGTAGTTAAACCGCGCGACGCCTGTGGAATCAACCCTATGGCGCGCGACTTTTCGGCCCGATTGCATCTACTTGCACAAATTCCCGTGTTTGCGCGGCGCGCGCACTTGGCGTTGGGCACACGCTACCCCTAGAATGGCGCAAATCAAAAAATCGGGCAAATATTGGCGCGTTGGCATTACATAGTCTGGATCTGGGTCTGCATGCTTCTGGCGGCCCCCATGGCCGTGGCGCAGGGCAGTGTTCAGGCGCGGCTATTGACCGAAGACAGCAGCCTTTCGGCCACCCGCGACAGCGTTACCCTGCGTTTGGCGCTCAGCCAGCCCGTGCCATACCGTGTGCGGTTGTTGCCCGCGCCCCCGCGCGTCGTGCTCGAACTTAACACGCTGGACTGGCAGGGCATGGACTGGCCAGAGGTTGCGGGGCTGCGCGGTCTGCGCATGGGCCATCGCGGCGATGGATGGGCGCGACTGGTGCTTGATCTGGCTTATCCGATGCTACCAGAGACGGTGGCACAAACGGTGCAGCCCGAAGACGGGCGGGCCGTTGTCGAACTGGCACTAGAGCGCGCGGAGCTGGAGGCGTTCGAGGCGCGCGCCGACGATGAAAGCAGCTTCGCGGCGGCGTATTCGGACCATCTGCTGCACCCCGACGCCCCCGTGCGACCATCGCGCGACGATCCGCAAGTCTTGCGCGTCATGCTCGATCCCGGCCATGGCGGAGTTGATCCCGGCGCGGTGCGCGAGGGCGTGACCGAGGCGGATACCGTGCTTGCATTCGCCTTGGCCTTGCAAGAAGAACTGCTGCGCCGCAGCGGTTTCAAAGTCAGCATGACCCGCACGGATGACAGCTTCATCTCGCTTGACGGGCGGTTGCGCGCGGCGCGAGAGGCCCGCGCGGACCTGTTCCTGTCGCTGCATGCCGATGCGCTGCCCGAGGGGCTTGCGACAGGCGCAGTGGTCTACACCCTGTCCGAAGACGCGAGCGATGAAACCGCCGGTCTTTTGGCCGCCCGTCATGACCGCGACGATCTGTTGGTCGGCGTGGATCTGACACGCAACACCGATGACATCGCCTCCGTGCTGATGTCGGTGGCATGGCAGGACACGAAACTGCGCAACGCCGCGCTGGCAGAGGCGCTGGTGGACGGGATCGGCGCCGCCGGGTTGCGTCTGCATTCGCGGCCGGTTCAGTCCGGCGCGTTTTCGGTGCTGCGCGCGCCGGATATGCCCTCCGCCTTGCTGGAGCTTGGGTTCATGTCCAGCCCGCGCGACCTAGCGCGCCTGCGCGATCCGCAATGGCGCGCGCTGATGGCGCGGGCGGTGGCAGATGCGCTGGACCTGTGGCGCGTGCGTGACACGGAACGCCGCGCGCTGTTGCAACGCTAAAGGTCGCACCGCTTTGTCTCGCGCGCCAGAAAGGCCTTGGCGGACGTGTCGGGCGTGATGTCGAAAGGGGTGTCGGTCACGTCAAGCGCGGTCATCCGGTCCAAGCGGAAACTGCGGAAATCGCGCCGCATCTCGCACCATCCCGACAGCATGAATCCTGCCGGAAAGCTCCAGAACAGCAGCGGGCGCACGCGCCGCTGAGTCTGTGCGCCGACACCGTCGCGGTAGTCGAAGCGCACGACCCGGCGCTCGCGGATTGCATGGCGCAACACTTGCCCCTCTGGCCCCGACTGGGCGTTCATGCTCAGGAACGGCGCATCCGCCAGCGGGCGGGACGGGCTGTCGGGCAGCGCGGCTTCCAGCTTGGCGCGTACCTCTGCCGCCGCATGCGCCAGCCCCGGATCGCCCGCGTTGGTCACAAAGGCCAACCACAGCGCCAGCGCATCCAGCTGGTCATGGGTGAAGGTCATGGGCGGCAGGTCAAAGCCGGGGCGCAGCATATAGCCGACCCCCGCCTCTCCCTCTATCGGCAGGCCAGAGGCTTGCAGATGCGCGATGTCACGATAAATCGTGCGCTCGCTGACCTCTAGCACCGCGGCCAGATCCTGCGCGCGAGCGATGGGACGGCGGCGCAATTCCTGCACCAGCCGGAAAAGCCGTTCCGCACGCCGCATCCCAGTTCCCCCATCGCTCTGCGCCGGTTTACGCCACGACAGGCGCGCTGTCATGCGCGATATTCATGCAAAAGGCGTTCAGTTTGTTGCCGTCCGGGTCACGAAAATAGCCGGCATAGAACGTGCCGTCATTGCGTGGCCCCGGCATGCCCGCGCACGCGCCGCCATGGTCAAGCGCAATTTGGTATATCCGGTGGACCTGCGCGGGGTCTTGGGCCGCAAGCGCAATCATCATCCCGTTGCCGACGCTTGCGGGCTGGCCATTTTCGGGGTGCATGATGCCGATGCCGGGCGCGCCATCCGGCCCGACCCAAGCCAGAAACTGCGCTTCGTCACTGCCCATAAGCAGCTTTGCGCCCAACTCTGCGGCGAGGGCGCGGTAAAAGCGGGCGGCGCGGGGGAAATCGGTCACCCCGATTGTGGCATAGGCTATCATCTGTCGCTCTCCATGAATGTTGATGCTCGAACGCTACCACCCCCCTCCTGACACCATCCTGTCAGCAGTCTTGGGCGGCCCGAGCGCGCAGATGTGAGCCATCGGCTTTTGACCTTGTCCGCAGGCGCAGGTATAAGCGGCGCAACAGGCTACAGGGTGGTATCGGTGCTGCGCGCGATTTTTTCATTTTTCGGCGGAATCTTCAGCTTCGTGATTACGGGGATGCTGGCGGCTGCCCTGCTGATCGCGGGCATATTCTGGTACTATGCCCAAGATCTGCCCAGCCACGAACAACTTGCCAATTACGCACCGCCCTCCATCAGCCGCATCTATTCGGGTGAGGGGCGACTGATCGACGAATTCGCCCAGGAACGCCGCCTGTTCACGCCGATTGAAGATATTCCCGAACGGGTCAAAGCCGCATTTATTTCTGCCGAGGACCGGAATTTCTATGTCCATGGCGGGTTTGACCTGCGCGCGATCGGGGCCGCGGCCTATCAGGCGATTGAATCGCGCGGGCAGAATGTGCGCGGCGCGTCCACAATCACGCAGCAGGTGATGAAGAACTTCCTTCTATCGGGCGACCGCACCGGAGAGCGCAAGATCAAGGAACTTATCCTTGCCAGCCGTGTTGAGGGCACACTGTCCAAAGACGACATTCTGGAACTGTATCTGAACGAGATTTTCCTTGGCCAGAACAGCTATGGCGTAACCGCCGCCGCACAGACCTATTTCAACAAGACGCTGGATGATCTGACCGTGGAAGAGGCTGCCTTTCTGGCCGCCCTGCCGCAAGCGCCATCAAATTATCATCCGGTGCGCAATTACGACCGTGTGGTCGCGCGCCGCGATTACGTGCTGGGAGAGATGCTGCGCAACGGCTATATTGACCGGGCCACGCATGATCGCGCCAAGGAACTGCCGCTGGAAACGGTGCAGTCGGGTGATTTTGCAAGCCCGCGCGAAAACATGCCCCCGCGCGACTATTTCACCGACGAGGTGCGGCGCCAGTTGTCGGGCACCTTTGGCGAGGACGAGTTTTTCGGCGGCGGGCTTAGCATTCGTGCGACCGTCGATCCCGACATGCAGCGCGAAGCGGCCCATGCGCTGCAACGCGCGTTGGAACAGTATGACCGTGGCCTTGGCGAATTGCGCACCACGGGCGAGCGGATTGCGCCCGAGCAGCTTGGAAGTGAAGAGGACTGGCGCGCAGCACTGGCAGATCTGACGCTGGCCCGCGACATCACGCTGGGCAACCGCTGGCACCCCGCGGTGGTGCTGGAGGTCACACCCGACCGCGCGCGTCTGGGGATAGAGGATATGCCCTCCGACCAGAACGCGCCCCATGTTGTGGACCGCCCCGATATCGACTGGGCGCGCGGGTCGCTGTCAGACAACCTGAGCGTGGGCGATGTGGTCTATGTCCGGGCGATCACATCCGATAGCGACGGCAGCTTTCTGCGCTGGTCCCTGCGCCAGATCCCTGAAATTCAGGGCGGGTTCATGGCCATGGACGTCAATAACGGCCGTGTCCTTGCCATGCAGGGCGGGTTTTCCTACGAAGCATCGGTATTCAACCGCGCGACACAGGCGCAGCGCCAGCCGGGGTCTGCCTTCAAGCCATTTGTCTATGCAGCCGCTCTTGATAGCGGGTTTACCCCCGCCACCATCGTGATTGACGCCCCGATAGAGATTGCGACGCCGCAAGGCGTCTGGCGGCCCACGAATGCCAGCAACCAGTTTTATGGCCCGACGCCCGTGCGCACCGGCATTGAGCGTTCGCGCAACCTGATGACGGTTCGCCTTGCACAAGAGATCGGGATGGACGTGGTCGGCGGCTACGCCGAGCGGTTCGGCGTTTATGACCGGGCAGAGCAATATCTGGCCAATGCGCTTGGCAGTCAGGAAACCACGCTGTTTCGGATGGTCGCGGCCTATGCGATGTTCGCCAATGGCGGCGAACGTGTGGAACCCACGCTGGTCGACCGGGTGCAGGACCGCTACGGGCGCACCATTTACCGCCACGATCAGCGCAATTGTGTGGATTGTGACGAACGCGGCTTGGCCGAGGGGCGCAAGCCGTGGATCACCTCCAGCCGCGCGCGGGTGATGGACGAGGTAACGGCCTACCAGCTGACCTCTATGATGCAGGGGGTGGTGCAGCGCGGCACGGCGGCGCGCACGGTCAATCTGTCAGTGCCCACAGCCGGCAAGACCGGCACCACGAACGATGCGCGCGATGTCTGGTTCGTCGGCTACACCTCGAACATCGTTGCGGGCTGTTACCTGGGGTATGACCAGCCCAAGCCGCTGGGGCGCGGGGCAGGGGGCGGCACCATGTGTGGCCCCGTGTTCAACGAATTCATGCAGAAGGCGGTGCAGAAATACGGCGGTGGACGGTTCCGTGTGCCAGAAAACGGCTATTTCCTGAAAATCGACCGCACCACCGGCGCCCGCCTGCCCGATGATGCCAGCGGGCCGAATGTTGTCGCCGAATTCTTCCGCGAGGGTGAAGAGCCTATCTTCGGTCTGGCCGCGATCATTGATGGCGGTTTTGCCATGGGCGGCGATCTGCCAATGTTCGCACCGGGTGAAGAATACGAGGCGCTGGAGCGCGAGGATGCCGGGCGCGGGACACCGCCGCCTGCCAGCTTTGGCACCGTCACCACGGGCGGGCTGTATTGACGGGGCACCCTTGCCCTGTCTGCCGTGCCAAGTTATGCACCGCCACCCGCACCCTCAGTTTGAGAATGGACCGTCGCAATGCGCTCTGAAACGCTTGGCCTGATCGAGCAGATCCGCAAATCCCTGACCCTTTTGGGCCAGCGGATGGATATTGAAACGGCCGCGCACCGGCTGGAAGAGTTCGACGCCATGACCGAAGACCCCGAGTTGTGGAACGACCCCACACGCGCGCAGGCGCTGATGCGCGATCGGCGCATGTTGTCAGACGCGATCGAAACGCACCGCGCCATCTCTCAAGAGCTTGAAGACCAGATCGGCCTGATCGAACTGGGCGAGGCAGAAGGCGACAGCGATGTCGTGGAAGAGGCCGAAGAGGAGTTGCGCAAACTGGCCAAATCCGCCGGAGAGAAAGAACTCGAGGCGCTTTTGAACGGCGAGGCCGACTCGAACGATACCTTCTTGGAAATCAACGCGGGCGCGGGCGGCACGGAAAGCTGCGACTGGGCGTCCATGCTGGCGCGCATGTATGTGCGTTGGGCCGAGAAAAAGGGCTACACGGTCGAATTGATGTCCGAAAGCGCGGGCGATGAAGCGGGTATCCGGTCCGTCGCCTACAAGATCAGCGGACACAGCGCTTACGGGTGGCTGAAATCGGAATCCGGCGTGCACCGTCTTGTACGGATTTCGCCTTATGACAGCTCCGCGCGGCGGCACACGTCCTTTAGTTCTGTCTGGGTCTATCCCGTCGTGGACGAGAACATCGAGATCGAAATCAACCCGTCGGATATCCGCATCGACACGTATCGGTCGTCGGGTGCGGGTGGCCAGCACGTCAACACCACCGACTCTGCGGTGCGGATTACCCATATTCCAACCGGCATTGTGACCACGTCCAGCCAGAAATCACAGCACCAGAACCGCGACATTGCCATGAATGCGCTGAAATCGCGGTTGTATGAGATGGAATTGCGAAAGCGCACCGAGGCCATTGAAGCGGCGCATGACGCCAAGGGCGATGCTGGCTGGGGCAACCAGATCCGGTCCTATGTGCTGCACCCCTACCAGATGGTCAAAGACCTGCGCACCAGCCATGAGACATCGGACACCCAAGGGGTGCTGGATGGCGCGCTAGACGGGTTCATGGGCGCGACGCTGGCCATGGACGTATCCGGAAAATCGCGCGCAGAGGCGAACGCGACCGATTGACGGACAGTTTGCCGCAGGTATCATGGCATTCTTATCTTAGGGAGAGTGCGATGACGTCGACAGAGTTTTCCAACACATCCCCCGGCCTGCGCGTGGCAACACTGGGCACAGCGGACCTACGCGCCGCACTGATGGCGGGCTGGACCGATTTCAAGCGCGCGCCGGCCTTTGGCCTGTTCTTTGCGCTGGTGTATGTCGCAGGCGGACTTGCGCTGTGGTTCGGCCTTGGTGCCATGGGGCAGCCGGTGTGGTTTGTCCCCATCGCGGTGGGCTTTCCATTGCTGGCGCCCTTCGCCGCAATCGGGCTGTATGAGGTCAGCCGCCGGTTGGAGCGTGACGAACCGCTGTCATGGGCCCCGGTGCTGGGTGCCCTGCGCGGGCGCGGCGACGGGCAACTGGCGCTGATGGCGGTGGGCGTGCTTATTGTTTTTGGTTTCTGGATCATTCTGGCACGCGGTATTTTTGCGATTTTCATGTCCCGCAGCGGCATCGGTTTCGACAGCATCGGCCTGATGTTCAGCGTCGAGGGCATTTTCATGCTGCTTGTCGGCAGCGCGGTCGGCGCGGCGGTGGCGCTTGGACTATTTGCGATTACCGTCATTTCATTGCCCATGTTGCTGGACCGAGAGGTGGATTTCGTGACGGCCATGATCGCGTCTGTCGAGACCGTGCGCCAGAACCCGCGCACGATGCTGATCTGGGCGGGTATGATTGCGGGACTGCTTTTCGCGGCGATGATCCCGGCGTTTCTAGGCCTGTTCATCGTCTTGCCGGTGCTGGGCCATGCGACATGGCACCTGTATCGGCGCGCCCTGGGCTAAAGCCAGGCGCGGCAGGTCAGTAGCCCTGCCGCGTATTTTTCTTGCGCGGCATAGTGGTGCAAGCCTACTCTATCCGCCTAGGAGGAACGTTCATGTCTGACAATACCAGCGCATCGGCGCCGCTGCCGCCGTCCGAAATCCCCGACCCGCGCACCATTTCCGTTGGGGATCTTGCGGGCATTTTGCGCGCGGGGCTTGCCGATTTTCGGCGCGCGCCGCTGTTCGGGCTGGCGTTTTCTGCTGTCTATGTGCTGGGCGGGTTGGTTCTCTACACGGTTTTCATCGCCTCTGGACAAAGCTGGTGGTTCATTCCGGTCGCCGTGGGTTTTCCACTATTTGCCCCGTTCGCGGCAACCGGCCTGTACGAGGTCAGCCGCAGGTTGGAACAGGGTGAGGCGCTGGACTGGCCCGCAATTCTGGGCTGTGTGTTGGCGCAGAAGGACCGGCAAGTGCCGTCGATGGCGATGGTCATCATGCTGGCCTTCATGTTCTGGGTTTTTGTCGCGCACACCACGTTTGCGCTGTTCTTCGGCTTGCAGCCGATCACCAGTTCAACCGCCGACATGCTGCTAAGCCCCACGGGTCTAAGCATGCTGGCGGTGGGCAGTGTCGTTGGCGGCGGGATGGCCGCGCTGATGTTTGCCTTGACGGTCATCAGCCTGCCGTTGTTGCTGGACCGCGAAGTCGATTTCATCACGGCAATGATCACCTCTGTGCGGGTTGTCACGGCAAATTTCATTCCGATGGCGGTTTGGGCCTTTGTGATCGCGGGCCTGCTATTCGTGGCAATGCTTCCGGCATTTCTGGGCCTGTTCCTGATATTGCCGATTCTGGGCCATGCAACGTGGCATTTGTATCGGCGCGTTTTGCCCTAGCAGGCGGTGCCGCGTCTGGCGCGGCAGCGTTTAGGCGCACGACACAATCGCTGCAATTTGGAAAGATTATAGCGGT
This sequence comes from Roseinatronobacter ekhonensis, assembly GCF_900499075.1. GTDB lineage: Bacteria > Pseudomonadota > Alphaproteobacteria > Rhodobacterales > Rhodobacteraceae > Roseinatronobacter > Roseinatronobacter ekhonensis. Next base: position 97,809 of record NZ_UIHC01000004.1, read on the forward strand.
CTGGTAGACAATAATTCACATCTACGCGGGATCGCGGGCAAACGGCCTTATTTTCGCCGTTTTTTCTTGGCAGCGTCATCGTTGGATATGTTAACGAATACGCTGGATGTGTTATGTTCCCATTCTGTGGAACGAGAACCCGCAGTGTGTGGTTTGACTGGTGAATTAACGCGTGGCGTCGTTTTCAGATCGCGCGTAGGTCTATGAGGTGGGATAATGCCTGAAGTAGTTACAAATGACCTGATCGTTTTATCGGGCGCAGGTGTGGACGCCGGAAGCAACGGTGCAACCTATACCTATGACAGCGATCCTGCGGCCAACGAGCTGGTAGATGTGCTGGACGGTGTGACATTCACCACGCCGGTTGGGTCCGATGGAGAGACTATCCCGACTGGCTCTACCGTAACGATTGGCGGCACTGAATATACCCTGACAGAAGCCTACAGCTTTTGGGGCGAGTTTACGAAAATCGACCCGGGCACCGGGGACCCGTTCACAGATTCCGGCCAGACCGTTGCATTCACACTGACGGATGGGTCGGGCAACGAAATCAACATCATCTCGCCCAGTGACGACTTCAAAGGTGACCCCTCACTATGGTCGCCAGGGCAGATTACGGAAATCACCGTCGCCTCTGACCCGTTTGATTCCGGCGCGATCAATGAAGATGACGACGGCACCAAGCTTGGTGATGATGCGCCTTTCGAGACCGCCTGTTTCGTGGCGGGGTCGCTGGTCGATACCGATCAGGGCCAAAAGCCGGTTGAAAGCATCGCCGTGGGCGATCTGGTTCTGACCCGCGATAACGGATACCAGCGTGTGTTGTGGACCGGGCACCATGCCCAGACCAACGCATCGCTTGTGGCACGCCCCGATCTTGCCGCCGTGATCGTGCGCGCGGGCGCGCTTGGCGGCGGGTTGCCGCTGCGCGACATGCGTGTCTCGCCGTGGCACCGTCTACTGATCTGCGGCCAACGCGCTGAGATGATGTTCGGCGAATATGAAGTGTTGGTGCCGGCTATCCACATGGTCGGCCAGTCCGGCATTGCGCGTGACACTGCGCCGCAAACCTATGTCCACCTCATGTTCGAGGAACACCAGATCATTCGGGCCGATGGCGCGTGGAGCGAAAGCTTCCAGCCGGGGGCGAAAACGCTGGCTGGGCTTGGTGGTCCGCAACGCGACGAATTGCTGGCGCTGTTTCCAGAGCTTGCCGACAAGGCCGGTCAAGACGACTATGTCGCGGCGCGGCTGTCGTTGAAAGATCACGAAGCGCGCGCCTTGCTGGCGGCCTGACGCATATCAACGACCAGACCTGCACAAAGCCCCGCCGCTCAGGTGGGGCTTTTGCCATTGGGCGCGTGTCAAAAACCTGTGCGTGCCCCGTGTCAGGCCCGGCTGGGGGCTGGACACTCGGAAGATGGCAAGGCACTCTGTCGCGAAACAGGGCCTAATCGGAGAAGGATTCCGCCATGCCTGCACAAAAAAATAGAGGCGCCTTGATGACCCTGTTCGCGGTTGTCGGTTGTCTTTGGTTCGGTCTGCACGCGGTCGAATACGTTGCGGCGCGCTATGACCCGCTTGCTGCGATGCTGCCCTTGCCTGCGGGCTATGGGCTTGGCGCGCTGCTGGACGCAGTGCCAGCTTGGGCCTCTGGCGCGATTGGGGCAAGCGTTTGGCTGGGCCTTTTGGGGTCAGTTTTGTTACTGCTGCGCGACCGCGCGGCGGTTCTGGTGCTGGCCGTTGCCTTTTTGGCGGCACTTGTGTCTATGGGATGGGGCCTGATGGCCATGACCGACGGGCTTAGCACACTTGGCGGCGTCGATGTTATGCGCTTCACGGCAGCACTGGCTGCAGTCGCTTTGGGCTGTTGGCTGTATGCCCGCGTCGCAAAGCGGTCCGGCGCACTCTAGCCCAAGCCTATGTCCTGTCATCGCGGTTGCGCCGGGGCCTCTGGTCCCGGCGCATGTCCTTTCACAACTGGAGCTTACGATGTCCATCCGGTCCAATCTTGCTGACGCTGTCGGCAACACGCCCCTTATCCGGCTTAACCATGTCAGCGCGGCTACCGGCTGCACCATTCTTGGCAAGGCCGAGTTCCTGAACCCCGGCCAGTCGGTCAAGGACCGGGCCGCGCTTTATATCATCCGCGATGCGGTTGCGCGCGGGGCGTTGCAACCGGGGGGCACGATTGTCGAGGGCACGGCAGGTAATACCGGCATCGGCCTTGCGCTTGTGGGCGCGTCGATGGGGTTTCGCACGGTCATCGTCATCCCAGAGACGCAGAGTCAGGAAAAGAAGGACATGCTGCGTCTGGCAGGCGCGCAATTGGTCGAAGTGCCCGCCGTTCCCTACAAAAACCCGAATAATTATGTGAAATATTCCGGGCGCTTGGCGACCGAACTTGCGAAAACCGAAGCCAAGGGCGCGATCTGGGCCAACCAGTTCGACAATACCGCCAACCGACAGGCACATATAGAGACCACAGGTCCGGAAATCTGGCAGCAGACGGATGGCAAGGTCGACGGCTTTATCTGTGCGGTCGGTTCTGGTGGCACCGTCGCGGGTGTCGGCGCCGCGCTGCAACCCAAAGGCGTGCGCGTCGGCTTGGCAGACCCGGCCGGTGCGGGGTTATACAAGCTGTATACTGGGCAGGACAACCCCGGAGACTCGATCACCGAAGGCATCGGGCAGGGGCGCATTACGGCCAATCTGGAAGGGTTCACGCCCGATTTCTGCGCGCGGATCCCGGATGATGAAGCGCTGCCTTATGTCTTTGATCTGCTGGCGCAAGAGGGGCTTTGCCTTGGCGGCTCCTCTGGTGTGAATATCGCAGGCGCGGTGCGGATGGCCGAAGACATGGGGCCGGGCCATACCATTGTGACCATCCTGTGCGATTACGGAACGCGCTACCAATCCAAGCTGTATAATCCCGAATTTCTGCGCGGCAAAAAATTGCCTGTGCCGTCTTGGCTGGAGCGCGACGCGCCCGCCATTCCCGAAGTCTTCACAACGGATACCGTCTGATACATGCGTTTATTGACCACGATCCTGACCGTCTTTTTGCTTGCGCTGTTGCCCTTGGCTGGTGCGGCGCAAACCACGCCGTCCACCACGACGCCCTCGGAGACGGCACCCGCCGCCGCACAGCCGGGTGCGGGCACACCCAGCGGGACAGCGATACCCGATTACGCGGCATGGAACGCACGCGCCGACGCGATCGAAGCCGAACTGGAGCAGCCGGATATCACGGTCGAGCGGCTGGATGCGCTGCGGTCCGAGATCGTGGCCTTCCGCACGCAATTTCAGGATGCGCGCAATGTGAACGGTCCGCGCATTGACAGTATCCGTGCGCAGTTGGACGCTTTGGGCGCCCCACCGGAAGACCCGTCAACCGAAGCGCCAGAAGTGGCCGAGCGCCGCGCAACCTTGTCGGCAGAGCTTGCCACATTGCAAGCGCCGCGCGTCAACGCGCAAGAAGCCTTCAGCCGTGCCGATGCGCTTGTGCGCCGGATTGATACGATCCTGCGTGCGCGGCAGGCAAGCACCCTTATGGCGGTAGAGCCATACCCGTGGAACCCTGCCAACTGGTTGGTCGCCGTCTCCTCGCTGGTCGATGCGTCCACCCTGGTGGTGCAAGAGTTCAACAACACGCTTGGCAGCCAATTGCGGCTGCGCCAGCTTCGCGAAAACCTGCCGGTGATCATCGGTTTGCTGGCATTCGGCGGGTTCGTGCTGCTGCGCGGGCGAGCGTGGATTGAAGGATTCGTTCTGGGGCTGCGGAGCGGCCGGTTCGGAAACCGTGCCCTGAACAACTCGCCCAAGGGGCAGCGCTTGCTTGGGTTGATCCTGTCGGTCAGTCAGGTCATCGTGCCTAGCTTGGCGGTGATCGCGCTGTATATCGCGGCCAATACCAGTGCAATGCTGGGGGAGCGCGGCAGCGAACTTGCGGTTGCGATTGCTACGGCGGGGATCGTTTACTTCATTGCGCGCTGGATTGGGCTGTGGCTGTTTCCCTCCGCCGGGAACCTGTATTCACCCCTGCTGTTGACCGAAGGGCAACGCACGCAAGGGCGCGTTCTGGTCAACTTGCTTGGTTTCTTCGTCGGTCTGCACGGGATCATGCTGGCCGCCATTGGCGATGACCGCGCGATCCCGGCGGCCGCGTCGGTGGTGGCCTTTCCGGTCATTGTGCTGACGGCAATTGCCCTGTTCCGCTTGGGCCAGCTTTTCATCCAGCATGCCAAGGCCAATGCGGCGTCAGAGCAGGATACCGCCTTCAAGGATCGCGCGATTGGGCTGGTGGGGCGTGCGGCGCTTATGATCGCACTGGCCGCGCCCGTGCTCGCCGCACTTGGCTACCGCAATGCGGCAGAGGCGCTGATCTATCCGACCCTGCATTCCTTGGTATTGTTTGCCGTGCTGCTGCTGTTGCTGCGGATGCTCGAAGATATCTACGATCTGGCGACAAAGCGGCCCGATGATGCCCCCGAACCCCTGCTGCCTGCGTTGCTGGGGTTTGTGCTGGCCATCGCGTCCTTGCCGCTCTTCGCCCTGATCTGGGGGGTGCGCGGCACAGAGCTGAGCGAGTTCTTCTCGCTTCTGCTGGAAGGGTTCCAGATTGGCGAAACCCGCATCGCCCCCAGCGCGCTTCTGGTGCTGATCCTGGTGTTCGCGATCGGGTATTATGTGACACGGCTGTTGCAAGGGGCGCTCGGCTCTGCGGTGCTGCCAAAGACCAAGATCGACAAGGGCGGGCAGAAGGCGATCATTTCCGGCACCGGCTATGTCGGGATTTTCATCGCGGCGCTGATTGCGATTTCCACCGCCGGGATTGACCTGTCTGGCCTTGCCATCGTCGCGGGTGCGCTGTCCGTCGGGATCGGTTTTGGCCTTCAGACCATTGTATCGAACTTCATCTCTGGCCTGATCCTGCTGATAGAGCGTCCCATCGCCGAGGGTGACTGGATCGAGGTGGGTGCGAATATGGGTGTGGTCAAATCCATTTCGGTGCGCTCCACCACCATCGAGACCTTCGACCGGACAGATGTGATTGTGCCGAATACCGACCTGATCGCCGGATCGGTCACGAACTGGACGCGCCAGAACATGACCGGACGGGTGATCATTCCGGTTGGCGTGGCCTATGGCAGCGACACGCGCCGCGTTCAGCAGATTTTGCAAGAAATCGGCGATGCGCAGCCTCTGGCGCTGCTAGATCCCCCGCCCACAGTGCTGTTCATGGATTTCGGGGCCGATGCGCTGATGTTTGAGCTGCGGATGATCGTGAGCGATGTCAATTTCGGGATGCCCGTGCGGACCGAAATCCGCCATCAGATTGCAGAGCGGTTTGCCGAAGAAGGGATCGAGATACCGTTCGCGCAGCGCGATATCTGGCTGCGCAATCCCGAAGTTCTGCGCCCGGACCACACGCCCGAGCCGAAACCCGTGCGCCGCGACGATGCGCAACATCTCGGGCAAATGCGCCGCGACGAAATCGTGTCCGATTCGTCGGACGGCAGCGGGGACGGGGGGGCTGACGGGCGGTAGCCGGTTATCGCAGCCATGGGTTGCGACGCCGCCCCGCCGGCGGCACATCGGTTTTGGCAATGCGGTAGCGAGCCTCTGGATGGGGCGGGTGGCCATGGGTTTTTGCCCAGAGTGCCCGACCCCCGCGATGCAGCCACAGCGGCAGAGCGAACGCAACACCTGCAATAAACCCGCCTATATGCGCCCAATAGGCTACGCCATCTTCGGATGCGCTGGGGCCAAGCCCGGAAAATACCTGCATCCCGAACCACCCGCCCAGCACCAGCCATGCCGGGATCGGGATGATGCGAAAATACACCAGTAGGAACAGGAACATATCGATGCGCGCGCGCGGGTAGAACAGCAGGTATCCTCCCAGCACGCCCGCGATGGCACCCGATGCGCCGACCATGGGCACAAACGACTCGGGCTCTGATATGTATTGCGCCAGCGCCGCCGCAATGCCGCAGGCCAGATAGAAGATCAGAAACCGGGCATGGCCCCATTCCTCTTCCATATTGTCGCCGTAGACCCACAGAAACAGCATGTTGAACGCCAGATGTAGGATGCCGCCATGCAAGAACTGGTGGGTCAGCAGCGTGTCATACCCTTGGCCCGCGCTGATTGCAGCCGGAACCATGCCCCATTGCATGAAGAAGCGCATAAGCGCCGTATCATTGCCGAACAGGCCATAATAGCTGATGAACACGAGAATATTCACGGCAAGCAGCCCGTAGGTCACATAGGGACGCTTGTCGCTTGGGTTGTGGTCGCGGACCGGGATTAACATGGATGTACTCCCGGCTTTATTTGGGTCCGGCCCGCAAGCGACATGCGCGGGCGGGCCGGATCAAGGATCAATCGGCGGTCAACAAGGGCGGCTTGTTGCCGCTAATGCGCTTTGCATCCGGTCCTTCCATGTCCAGCACCAGTTTGCCGTCGCGGATACGGACGTGGACCAGACCGCCTTTTGCGAGTTTGCCGAACAGCAATTCCTCTGCCAGCGGCTTCTTGATGTGTTCCTGGATCACGCGGCCCAGCGGGCGCGCGCCCATCTTGTCATCATAGCCTTGTTCGCCCAGCCAATGCGCGGCCTCTTCCGACAGGTCTATGCTGACATTGCGGTCCAGAAGCTGCGCTTCCAGTTGCAGCACGAACTTCTCGACCACCTGCATGATAATGCTGCGGCCAAGTGGGGCAAAGCTGATGACCGCATCCAGACGGTTGCGGAACTCCGGTGTGAAGGTGCGTTCGATCGCGGCGGTGTCCTCGCCCTCGCGGCGGTCACGGCCGAAGCCGATTGCCGCCTTCGCCTGTTCGGTCGCGCCGGCATTCGACGTCATAATCAGGATCACGTTGCGGAAATTGACCGTGCGACCATTGTGGTCGGTCAGTTGCCCGTGGTCCATGACCTGAAGCAGGATGTTGTAGACATCCGGATGCGCTTTTTCGATCTCATCCAGCAGCAGCACGCAATGTGGGTGCTGGTCGACGCCGTCGGTCAGCAGACCGCCCTGATCAAAACCGACATAGCCCGGAGGCGCCCCGATAAGCCGCGAAACGGCGTGTTTCTCCATGTATTCCGACATGTCGAAACGCAGCAGTTCCACCCCGAGAATATCAGAGAGTTGCTTGGCGACCTCGGTTTTACCCACACCGGTCGGCCCCGCGAACAGGTAGTTGCCGATGGGTTTTTCCGGCTCTCGCAGCCCGGCGCGCGACAGTTTGATGGCCGACGACAGCGCATCGATGGCCGGATCCTGCCCGAACACGACCCGCTTGAGCGAACGCTCCAGATCGCGCAGCACCTCGGCATCGTCCTTTGAGACGCTTTTCGGCGGGATGCGGGCGATCTTGGCGACAACAGCCTCGATTTCCTTTGGGGAAATCGTTTTGCGACGCTTCGAGTCGGCCAGCAGATGCTGGGCTGCGCCCGCTTCGTCGATGACGTCAATCGCCTTGTCCGGCAGTTTGCGGTCATTGATATAGCGCGCGGCCAGTTCCACGGCGGTCTTGATCGCGTCATTCGTGTAGCGAATGTCGTGATGCTGTTCGAAATAGGGTTTCAACCCCATCAGGATCTTGACGCTATCCTCTACCGTCGGTTCGTTCACGTCGATTTTCTGGAACCGCCGTGACAGGGCGCGGTCCTTCTCGAAATGCTGGCGGAATTCCTTGTAGGTGGTGGAGCCCATGCAGCGCAGCTTGCCGCCCTGCAGCGCAGGTTTCAGCAGGTTCGAGGCGTCCATCGCGCCGCCAGAGGTTGCGCCCGCGCCGATGACGGTATGAATTTCATCAATGAACAGAACCGCGTCAGGGTGGTCTTCGAGTTCCTGAACCACCGCTTTCAACCGCTCTTCGAAATCGCCGCGATAGCGGGTGCCCGCCAGCAGCGCGCCCATGTCGAGCGAGAAGATGGTCGAACCGGATAGCACATCGGGGGTTTCCCCCTCGACGATCTTTTTGGCCAGTCCTTCGGCAATCGCGGTTTTGCCCACGCCCGGATCACCCACCAGCAGCGGGTTGTTCTTGCGGCGGCGGCAGAGCACCTGAATGCAGCGTTCCACTTCGGAACCGCGACCGATCAGCGGGTCCACGTCGCCCTCGCGGGCTTTTGCGTTCAGATCCACGCAGTATTTGCCGAGCGCGGTTTCCTTGGCTTTGTCGTCGCCCTTGGTTTGCTCTGCGGTTTCATCCTCGGCACCGGTCACGGGCCGTTCTTCGCTGAACTGGGCGTTCTTGGCGACGCCATGCGCGATGAAGTTGACCGCGTCATAGCGCGTCATGTCCTGCTCTTGCAGGAAATACGCCGCGTTGGATTCGCGCTCAGCAAAGATGGCGACCAGCACATTCGCGCCGGTCACTTCATTGCGGCCAGAGCTTTGCACATGGATTGCCGCGCGCTGAATGACGCGCTGGAACGCCGCCGTCGGCACCGCTTCGGACCCTTCGATGTCGGTGACAAGCGAGGAAAGCTCTTCCTCGATGAATTCCAACAACGTGCCGCGCAGTGTGTCCAGATCGACATTGCAAGCCTGCATGACGCGGTTCGCGTCGGGTTCGTCGATCAGCGACAGCAATAGGTGTTCCAGCGTCGCGAATTCGTGCCGGCGTGCGTTGGCCAAGGCCAAGGCACCGTGGATGGATTGCTCCAGAGTATTTGAGAATGATGGCACGTCAGACGCTCCTGTTTCCTGGATGGCGGCGGGAATACCCCGCGCTGCCATGTTCGCCTCATAGTGTTAAACTTCGGTTTTATTCACCATCCTTCAAGTGTTTTTTGGTCAATCGTTCAACACAGGCAAATGTAACATGAAAAGTGACTAGAAACGGTCCTTTCGGGCGCGCAGTTCCGCGAAGGTTTCGGCATCGGTCGCACGATCCATCCCAAGGCTGGATTTCATCGAGGGATCGCTGGCGCGCAGGAACGGGTTGGTGGCTTTCTCTTCTGCCATGGTGGCAATGGCCATCGGCGCGCTCTGGGCGCGCAACTTGTCCAGCCCCGCCACGCGTGCGGCCAGTGCCGGGTTATCGCGGTCCACGCTTTCGGCAAAGGCGGCATTGGCGGCCAGATAGTCATGGCCCGAACAGATCCGGGTGTCGTCGGGCAGGGCGGCCAGCTTGCACAAGCTGGTCCACATCTGGTCGGGCGTCCCCTCGAACAGGCGACCGCAGCCAAGCGCCATCAAGCTGTCGGCGGTGAAAGCAAGCTGGCTGTCGGGAAAATGAAACGCGATATGGCCGACCGTGTGGCCCGACACGTCCAGCACAGTGCCATGTTCGGACCCGAAAGATATGCTGTCGCCCTCTGCCAAAGCGTGGTCCAGCGGGGGCAAGCGGTGCGCATCGGCACGCGCGCCCCAGACGGCAGCGCCGGTCGCGGCGCGCAGTTCGGCTACGCCATCGACATGGTCGTAGTGGTGATGCGTCAGAAAAATATCGGACAAGGCCCAGCCCTTGGCCGTCATCGCGTCTATGACCGGGGCGGCCTCTGGCACATCGACCACGCCGGTGGCCCCGGTTGCGGGATTGTGGATAAGATAGGCGTAATTATCGCTAAGACAGCGCACGGCGAGCAGCGTCAGGGGCATGGCGTTTTCCAATGCATCGGGTATGGTCTTGGACAGGCTATCCCGACTGGACCGGGCCGTGCAATGAGGACGACATGCACCATGACGTGATCGTGCTGCGCGATTTCTATTACACCACGTCGCTGGGGCGGGCGGCGCAAAAAGCACTTCGCGACCATTGCCGCGCCTGCTGGCCCGATATGTCGGGCAAGGATGTGGCGGGATTCGGATTCGCGGTGCCGCTGCTGCGCCCCTGGCTGGATCAGGCCCGCCGCGTCATCGCCCTGATGCCCGCGCAACAAGGCGTCATGCACTGGCCCGCCGAAGCCGAAAACCACTCGGTGCTTGCCGAAGAAACGAACTGGCCGTTGGCCACCGACAGCGTGGACCGTCTGGTCATGCTGCACGGTCTGGAAACAAGTGACCGCCCCGCCGCCCTGCTGGAAGAAGCCGCGCGGGTGCTGCGCATTGGCGGAGAGGCGTTGTTCATCCTGCCCAACCGCTCGGGGCTTTGGGCGCGGATGGACGGCACGCCGTTTGCTTTGGGGCGGCCCTATTTGACAGGCCAGATCGGGATGCTGTTGCGCGACCATGGTTTCCAGATATGCGACAATGGCGGGGCATTGTTTTTCCCGCCGCGTGACAACCGCCGTTGGCTGCGGTGGGCGATGTGGCTGGAAGGCGTGGGGCGGCGCATGGTGCGGCTGCGTGCGGGCGGTGTGCTGGTGGTTCACGCCCGCCGGGTAGAGGACACCCCAAGCAATGGGTTGGCGATCAAAAGCCGCCGACCCTTGCGTATTCTGGATGGTGTGGCGCAACCGGCGGGCACGCGTCCGGCCTGGCGCGACGGTCGTGATGGACGGTAGACAGGCAGCACGAGAATCGTCCGGGCCGGGCGCCGGTCGCGGTTCGATTTGCGCCCGATCCGCGATGATACCGCAATCGCGTGGCAGATTGTCGCAGCACCAGTGCAGTTTTCCCATCGCTTTACCCCCAACATGTGGCCTTGGCGGTTGCAGCATGACAAGGGCTCTGCTAAACCCGCGCCGATTTCACATGCCGCGACAGCGTTGACACCTGGCATCAGGCCAAGGCGCAGGAAGCGGTGCAACCAGATGGAAGGGTGGACGTGTCCGAACCAGCTTCGATCTCCTCCGGCATTGCGCAACGCTATGCTACAGCCATTTTCGAGCTGTCGAAGGAATCCAAGGCGCTGAATGCGCTGGAAAAAGATGTTGACGCGTTGAAAGACGCGCTGGCAGACAGCGCCGAGTTGCGCGACCTGATCTCTTCGCCCGTTTACAGCCGTGACGATGTGACCCGTTCTGTCGGGGCACTTGCGGCAAAGATGGGGCTATCACAAGCCGTGGCCGGTGGCCTTGGACTGATGGCCGCCAAACGCCGCATTTTTGCGCTGCCGCAGGTTCTGGACGCATTGCGCGCCATGATCGCGGACGACAAGGGCGAGGTTACGGCCTCTGTCGCGTCGGCAAAGGCGCTGAGCAAGGCACAGCAAACCGAGCTTACCAAAGTGCTCAAAGCACGCGTGGGCAAGGAAATAAAACTAGAAACATCCGTCGATGAAACGCTAATCGGCGGTCTTGTCATCAAGGTGGGCTCGCAAATGATCGACACATCGATCCGCGCGCAGCTCGCGGCCCTCAAGAACAGCATGAAAGAGGTCGGATAAATGGGTATCCAAGCTGCTGAGATTTCTGCAATCCTGAAAGAGCAGATCAAGAACTTCGGTCAGGATGTCGAAGTCGCCGAAGTGGGCCGTGTGCTCTCTGTGGGCGACGGTATTGCCCGTGTGCACGGGCTGGACAATGTTCAGGCCGGCGAGATGGTCGAATTCCCCGGCGGTGTCCGGGGCATGGCGCTCAACCTTGAAGCTGACAACGTGGGTATCGTTATTTTCGGCGATGACCGTGGCATCAAGGAAGGCGACACCGTCAAGCGCACCAAGTCCATCGTGGACGTTCCGGTCGGTGACGAATTGCTGGGCCGCGTTGTTGACGGTCTGGGCAACCCGATTGACGGCAAAGGCGACCTGAAGGCGAAAAAGCGTTCGGTGGCCGATGTCAAAGCGCCGGGCATTATCCCGCGTAAATCGGTGCACGAACCCATGGCGACCGGCCTGAAATCCGTGGACGCCATGATCCCGGTTGGCCGTGGCCAGCGCGAGTTGATCATTGGCGACCGCCAGACGGGTAAAACCGCCGTGGCGCTCGACACGATCCTGAACCAGAAAAGCTACAACGAAGCGGCTGGCGACGACGAAAGCAAGAAGCTGTATTGCGTCTATGTCGCAATCGGTCAGAAGCGTTCGACCGTTGCTCAGTTGGTGAAGAAATTGGAAGAAACCGGCGCGATCGACTATTCGATCGTGGTGGCCGCAACCGCGTCCGACCCGGCCCCGATGCAGTTTCTGGCACCCTATGCCGCAACCGCGATGGCAGAGCATTTCCGCGACAATGGTCGCCACGCGCTGATCATCTATGATGACCTGTCCAAGCAGGCCGTCGCATATCGCCAGATGTCTTTGCTGCTGCGCCGCCCGCCGGGCCGCGAAGCTTATCCGGGCGACGTGTTCTACCTGCACTCCCGCCTGCTGGAGCGGTCCTCGAAGCTGAACGAGGATCACGGGGCAGGGTCTCTGACCGCGCTGCCGATCATCGAAACGCAGGGCGGCGACGTGTCGGCCTTTATTCCGACCAACGTGATCTCGATCACCGATGGCCAGATCTTCCTGGAAACCGAACTGTTCTATCAGGGCATCCGCCCGGCTGTGAACACCGGTCTTTCGGTGTCGCGCGTGGGCTCTTCGGCCCAGACCAACGCGATGAAATCCGTCGCTGGTCCGGTCAAGCTGGAACTCGCGCAGTATCGCGAGATGGCGGCCTTCGCGCAGTTCGGCTCTGACCTTGATGCGTCGACCCAGAAGCTGCTGAACCGTGGCGCACGCCTGACCGAGCTGATGAAGCAAGGCCAGTATTCGCCGATGACCAACGCCGAAATCGTCTGCGTCATCTTTGCGGGCACCCAAGGCTATCTGGACAAGATCGCGGTCAAGGATGTCGGTCGCTTTGAAGCTGGCCTGCTGGCGCATCTGCGCGGCAAGCACAAAGAGCTTCTGGAAGACATGACCGTCAATGACCGCAAGGTTAAGGGCGAGTTGGAAGACAAGATCCGCGCAGCACTCGACGAATTCGCGAAAGACTTCGCCTGAGGGCGGTGAGAGGACAAGCGTATGCCCAACCTCAAGGACCTGAAAAACAGGATCGCCAGCGTCAAGTCGACGCGGAAGATCACCAAAGCCATGCAGATGGTCGCGGCGGCGAAGCTTCGCCGCGCCCAAGACGCCGCAGTCGCCGCGCGGCCCTATGCCGACAAGATGGCCGATGTCGTCAACAGCCTTGCGGCGTCGGTCGAAGGGTCGGACACCGCGCCGAAATTGCTGGCCGGCACCGGCAGCGAGCAAACCCATCTGCTGGTCGTGATGACCGCAGAGCGGGGGCTGTGCGGTGGCTTCAACTCGTCCATCGTCAAGCTGGCGCGTATTCATGCGGGCAAGCTGCTGGCCGAGGGCAAGACCGTCAAGATCCTGACGGTTGGCAAGAAAGGCCGCGAACAGCTCAAGCGCGATCTGGGGGATCATCTGGTCGCCCATGTCGATCTGAGCGAGGTCAAGCGCGTCGGCTATGAAAACGCAGCGGAGGTGGCGAACAAGGTGTTCGACATGTTCGATGCGGGCGAATTCGACGTGGCGACGATCTTCTTCAACCGGTTCGAATCCGTCATCAGCCAGATCCCGACGGCCACGCAGGTCATTCCTGCCGTGGTGCCGGAAGATGCCGATGCCGATACCCTTTACGACTACGAACCGTCGGAAGAGGCGATCTTGGCCGACCTGCTGCCCCGCGCAGTAACCACGCAGATCTTCACCGCGCTTCTGGAAAACGGCGCCTCGGAACAGGGTGCGCGCATGTCCGCCATGGACAACGCAACCCGCAACGCAGGCGACATGATCGACCGTTTGACAACCGAGTATAACCGCTCGCGTCAGGCTGCGATCACCAAAGAGCTTATCGAGATCATTTCGGGCGCCGAGGCGCTCTGACGAACCCGGAGAATTAGACAATGGCTTCAAACGGCAAAATAGTGCAGGTGATCGGCGCTGTCGTCGACGTGCAGTTCGACGGCGAATTGCCCCCCATCCTGAACGCGCTGGAAACCGACAATAACGGCAAGCGGCTGGTGCTGGAAGTGGCGCAGCACTTGGGCGAAAGCACCGTGCGCACCATCGCCATGGACGCAACCGAAGGTCTGGTGCGCGGTCAGGCCGTGACCGACTCCGGCGAACCGATCATGGTTCCCGTGGGCGACGCCACGCTGGGCCGCATTCTGAACGTGGTCGGCGAACCCGTGGACGAAGGCGCACCGCTGGCCAAATCCGAACGCCGCGCCATCCACCAGCCTGCCCCCGGCTTTGCCGCGCAATCGACAGAGTCGGAAATCCTTGTGACCGGCATCAAGGTCATCGACCTGCTGGCACCCTATTCCAAGGGCGGCAAGATCGGCCTGTTCGGCGGTGCCGGTGTGGGCAAGACGGTTTTGATAATGGAACTGATCAACAACATCGCTAAGGTGCACTCTGGCTACTCCGTGTTCGCTGGTGTTGGCGAGCGGACGCGTGAGGGCAACGACCTGTATCACGAGATGATGGAATCGGGCGTTATCAACCTCGACAACCTGTCGGAATCGAAAGTGGCGCTGGTCTACGGCCAGATGAACGAGCCTCCCGGCGCGCGTGCCCGTGTCGCTCTGACCGGCCTGACGCTGGCAGAGCAGTTCCGCGACCAGTCCGGCACCGACGTGCTGTTCTTCGTCGACAACATCTTCCGCTTCACGCAGGCCGGGTCCGAGGTGTCCGCACTTCTGGGTCGTATCCCGTCCGCTGTGGGCTACCAGCCGACTCTTGCCACCGATATGGGCCAGTTGCAGGAGCGCATCACCTCGACCAAGGCTGGGTCCATCACCTCGGTGCAGGCGATTTACGTGCCTGCGGATGACTTGACCGACCCCGCTCCGGCAACCTCGTTCGCTCACTTGGATGCAACCACCGTGTTGAGCCGTGCGATTTCGGAATTGGGCATCTACCCGGCTGTGGACCCGCTCGATTCCAACTCGCGTATCCTTGACCCGCAGATCGTGGGCGACGAGCACTACCAAGTGGCCCGCGATGTGCAGGGTATCTTGCAGCGCTACAAGTCGCTTCAGGACATCATCGCCATCCTTGGCATGGACGAACTGTCGGAAGAGGACAAACTGACGGTGGCCCGCGCGCGGAAAATCCAGCGCTTCCTGTCGCAGCCCTTCGACGTGGCAAAAGTGTTCACCGGTTCCGACGGCATTCAGGTTCCGCTGGAAAAAACGATCGACAGCTTCAAGCGTGTGGTCGCCGGTGAGTTCGACCACCTGCCGGAAGGCGCATTCTACATGGTCGGCGATATCGACGATGTGGTCGCCAAGGCAGAGAAAATGGCCGCTGCGGCCTAAGGTCTATGCGGGTCTGTTGGGGCGGTTTCGCCGCCCCGCACCTGCCAAATGGAGGGCCGTATGGCTGATATGTTGCAATTCGATCTGGTCAGCCCCGAGCGGAAGCTGGCATCGGGTCAGGCACGGGCGGTGCAAATCCCCGGTGCCGATGGCGATCTGACCGCCATGCCCGATCACGCGCCCACCATCACCACCCTGCGCCCTGGCGTGCTGGTGGTTGAAGGAGAAAATGGCGAGGAGCGGTATGTCGTGACAGGCGGTTTCGCAGAGATCAGCCCCGAAGCGACAACGGTTCTGGCAGAGCGCGCTTACCCCGCAGCAGGGGACGAGGCACGCGCGGCGTTGCAGGGCATCTTGGAAGAGGTGCGCGGCAAAGCGGGTGCCGCATCGGGCGCCGAGAAGGATGTCTTTGACAAAACCGCCGACGATCTGGCGAAGGTGATCGACGGGCTATAAGCCTTTTGATTGCTTGGAAATTATAAACCCCGGTCCAAAAGGGCCGGGGTTTTTCGTTTCTGGGTAGAGAGTGTCAAGTACCGTCGCGCAAAGTGGGCAAAGGCACTTGTCCCGCGCCTGCATTAGCCCAGAACCACCAGCGCGTGGCGCTTTTTGCCCGCCGAAAGCTTCATCGGCTTGGACAGCGCGCGCGCATCCACCATCTGCCCGGCATCGCTGACAGCCGCGTCATTGGCCCTGGCGCCACCTTCTGCAATCAGGCGTTTCGCGTCTTTGCCGGACCCGGCCAGCCCCGAGCGCACGAAAAGCTGCGCCATCGACAGTCCATCGCCCAAATCGGCCGCAGACAGCGTCAACGTGGGCAAATCTTCGCCCGCGCCACCTTTTTCAAACACCTCGCGCGCGGTCGCTTCTGCCGTGGCGGCGGCGTCGGCCCCGTGGCACAGCGTCGTGACCTCATTGGCCAGAATGACCTTGGCCGCGTTGATCTCTGACCCTTCCAGCGCGCCCAGACGGTCGCATTCCGCCACCGGCAACTCTGTGTATAGCTTCAGGAACCGGCCCACATCGGCATCGGTCGTGTTGCGCCAGAATTGCCAGAACTCGTAGGGTGACAGCATATCGCCGTTCAGCCAGATCGCGCCGCCAGCGGATTTGCCCATCTTGCGCCCGTCCGACGTGGTCAGCAAAGGCGTGGTCAGGCCGAATATCTCTGCATCGGCCATGCGCCGCGCAAGGTCGATCCCGTTGACGATATTGCCCCATTGGTCCGACCCGCCCATCTGCAACAGACAGCCATGGCGGCGGTTGATTTCCACGAAATCATAGGCTTGCAGGATCATGTAGTTGAATTCGAGGAAGCTTAGCGACTGCTCGCGGTCCAACCGGGATTTCACACTCTCAAACGACAGCATGCGGTTGACCGAGAAATGCCGACCCACGTCGCGCAGGAAATCAAGGTAGTTCAGCCCGTCCAGCCATTCGGCATTGTTGAGCATGATCGCGCCACCCGCGCTATCGTCGTAGCGCAGGTATTTGGCAAAAACCTGCTGCATCCCGTTGATATTTCTATCAATTGCGGCGGCGTCCAATAGCGGGCGCTCGTCTGACCGAAACGAGGGATCGCCCACCTTGGTCGTCCCGCCGCCCATCAGCGTGATCGGTTTATGGCCTGTTTTCTGGAACCAGCGCAGCAGCATGATGTTCAGCAAATGCCCGACATGCAGCGATTTGGCGGTCGCGTCATAGCCGATATAGGCCGGCACAACACCATTCAGCAAAGCCTCGTCCAACCCTTGCAGGTCGGTGCAATCGGATAGAAAGCCGCGTTCCAGAAGCGTGATCAGGAAATCCGACTTCGGCGTGTAGGTCATTTTTGCTTGTCCCCGGCAACAGATTGGGCGTTTGATATACGCGTGGCGGTGAATAAGGGAAAGCCCATGTTGAAACAACAGGTCACGCGGGCCTTGGGGCTAATGTCGGGCACGTCGCTGGACGGGGTGGATGCCGCTGTGCTCGACACCGATGGCGAGGTGATCCACGGGTTTGGCCCGACCGCATTCCGGCCCTATAGTGCCGCGGAACGCGCCGCGCTCTTTGCCGCGCAGGGGCTATGGCAGGGCGACCCGCAGGTAGAGCCGGTGGCGGAACTGATCGAGACCGCGCATGCCGAGGTGATGGCGCGGTTTTCGGACATAGAGATTGTCGGCTTTCACGGTCAGACGCTGGCGCATGACCCAAGCGCAGGACGCACCCATCAGGCCGGGTCGGGGGCGGTGCTGGCACTGGTCTCTGGCCTGCCCGTGGTGTGGGATTTTCGCAGCTCTGACGTGCATCTGGGCGGGCAGGGCGCGCCGTTGGCCCCGTTCTACCACTTCGCGCTGGCCAAGTATCTGGGCGCGACCGAACCATTGGCGTTCCTGAACCTGGGCGGTGTTGGCAACCTGACCTATATCGACCCGCGCCATGACCGCCCCGACATGCCAGGCGCGCTTTTGGCCTTCGACACTGGCCCCGCAAACGCGCCGATAGATGACCTGTGCCAAGCACGCCTTGGCCAGCCGCGCGACACGGGCGGTGTGCTGGCCGCCCAAGGCACAGCCGATGACGCGCTGGTCGCAGGGTATCTGGCCGAGGGATATTTCCGCCGCAGACCGCCCAAATCCCTTGACCGCGCAAGCGATCTGGGTGACCGCGTGGCCCATCTGGACACGCCCGACGCTTTGGCCACGCTGGCGGCCTGCGCGGCGGGAGCGGTCGCGACGGGATATGAGCATCTGCCAGATCCGCCCGCGCGCCTGCTGGTCTGCGGTGGCGGGCGGCACAACCCCGAACTGATGCGCCGGATTGCGGCTGCAGTGCCGTCAGAGGTGCTGCCGGTTGAAGATGTCGGACTGGACGGGGATATGCTGGAAGCGCAGGCTTTCGCCTATCTTGCCGTGCGCGTGGCGCGCGGGCTGTCCACGTCCTGCCCTGCAACGACCGGAGTCGCTGCCGCCGTGGGCGGGGGTCAGATCAGCCACCCCTGATTTGCTTCAAGTATGAAACTTTAGGCTTGAAATAAAAAAACACCTGCCGCAGCATGATCCAAGGGAATCAGGCGAAAGGGGGTATCATGCGTATCGCATGTCTGGGCGGTGGACCGGGGGGATTGTATTTCGCGATCTCTATGAAGCTGCGCAACCCCGCGCATGAGGTTACGGTCTATGAGCGCAACCGCGCGGATGACACGTTCGGCTGGGGCGTGGTGCTCTCGGATGAAACGCTCGACAATCTTGCCTCCAATGATCCCGCCAGCGCCACGGCAATCCGCAGCCATTTCGCCTATTGGGACGACATCGCGCTGGTCAAATCGGGCACGCGAGTTGTGTCCTCGGGCCACGGGTTTTGCGGGATCGGGCGCAAGCAAATGCTACTGCTGTTGCAGGAGCGCGCGCGCGACTTGGGCGTGCGGCTGGAATTCCAGTCAGAGGTTGCCAGCGCCGAGGATCTGGCCCGCGATCACGATCTGGTCGTGGCCTGCGACGGGTTGAACTCGCGCACCCGCACGCAATTTCAGGATCATTTCCAGCCCGATATCGACCTGCGCGAATGCCCCTTCGTGTGGCTTGGCACGCATCAGACCTTTTCGGACGCGTTCACCTTTATTTTTGAGGAAACCGAACACGGCTGGGTCTGGGCCCATGCCTACCAGTTCGACGACAGCACCGCGACATTCATTGTCGAATGTTCGCAAGCCACCTATGACGCGTTCGGGTTCGAGCATATGAGCAAGGAAGACAGCATCGCCACTTGCGAGCGCATCTTCCGCGATCATCTGGCCGGCCACAGCCTGATGAGCAATGCAGGCCATATTCGCGGCTCTGCCTGGATACGCTTTCCGCGCGTGCTGTGCGAGCGGTGGAGCAAGGACAACATCGTGCTGCTGGGCGACGCGGCGGCGACGGCGCATTTCTCCATCGGGTCGGGCACGAAACTGGCGCTGGAATCCGCTATTGCTTTGGCCGAACTTGTTCACACGCAGCCCGATCTGCCCTCGGCCTTTGAGAAATACGAATCCGACCGGCGGCTGGAAGTGCTGCGCCTGCAATCGGCGGCGCGCAACTCGCTGGAATGGTTCGAGCAGGTAGAGCGTTACCTGCACATGGACCCGGTGCAACTGAATTACTCGCTGCTGACGCGCAGCCAGCGGATCAGCCATGAAAACCTGCGCGCACGCGACAAGGGCTGGCTGGAAAGCGCCGAACGCTGGTTTCAGAACGGCGCGGGCGTGGCCCAGGGTGCGCCCTTGCGCGCGCCGATGTTCGCGCCATTCCAATTGCGCGACATGGCGCTGAAAAACCGCATCGTCGTGTCGCCCATGGCGCAATACAAGGCGGTGGATGGCTGTCCGAATGATTGGCACATGGTCCATTACGGCGCGCGCGCCACGGGCGGCGCGGGGCTCGTCTATACCGAAATGACCTGTATCTCGCCCGAGGGGCGGATCACGCCGGGCTGCACGGGCCTCTATGATCCCGCGCATGAAGCGGCGTGGCGGCGGATTGTCGATTTCGTCCATACCGAAAGTGACGCCAAGATCTGCGCGCAGATCGGGCATTCGGGGCGCAAAGGGTCCACCCAGTTGGGCTGGGACCAGATGGACGCGCCCTTGGCGGATGGCAACTGGCCGGTGATGAGCGCATCCCCGATTCCGTGGGCCGATCCCAACCAGATACCGCAGGAAATGACCCGCGCCGACATGGACAGCGTGCGCGATCAATTCGTGGCCGCCGCGCAAATGGCGGCGCGGGCGGGCTTTGACATGCTGGAACTGCACGCCGCGCATGGCTACCTTTTGTCCAGCTTTCTGTCGCCGGTGTCGAACATTCGCACGGACCACTTTGGCGGCAGTCTGGAAAACCGCCTGCGCTACCCGCTGGACGTGTTGCAAGCCCTGCGCGCGGCATGGCCCGAAGACAGGCCGCTATCTGTGCGGATTTCGGCCACCGATTGGGTGGGCGGTGACGGTGTGACCCCGGATGATGCCGTGGCGATTTCCCGTGCCTTTCACGCCGCAGGGGCCGACCTGATCGATGTGTCGGCGGGTCAGACCACGCCCAAGGCGAAGCCTGTCTATGGCCGCATGTTCCAGACGCCGTTTTCCGACCGTATCCGCAACGAGGGGCATGTGGCGACCATGGCCGTGGGCAATATTTACGAGGCCGATCACGCCAATTCCATCCTGCTGGCAGGCCGCGCCGATCTGGTCGCCGTGGGCCGCCCGCATCTGGCCAACCCGGCTTGGACCTTGCATGAGGCCGCGCGCATTGGCGACCGCGCCGCTCCTGACTGGCCCTTGCCTTATCTGGCCGGGCGCGACCAGATGTGGCGGCTTGCTGACAAGGACGCAGAGGTGCTGCGCGCATGAGTGTTACGGGCCGTCATATCGTTGTCACCGGCGGCGGCACAGGCGTCGGGCGCGCGCTGGCGCTGGGGTTTGCGCATGCAGGCGCGCGTGTCACGATCATGGGCCGCCGCGAAGCGCCGTTGCGCGAGGTGGCCAAGCAGCACCGCGAAATCGGCTATGCGCTATGTGATGTGACCGACCCGCAGGCCGTGCAAGCCGCGTTCGCGCAGGCGCGCGGGCTGAACGGGCCGGTTGCGGTTGCTGTTGCAAATGCAGGTGCGGCCGATAGCGTGCCATTCGCGCGCATCACGCCTGCGCATCTGTCCGACATGCTGGCGGTAAACTTGGGCGGTGTTGTCAACACATGGCAGGCGGCGCTACCTGCCATGAAGGCCGAAGGCTGGGGGCGGCTGATCGCCATCGCCTCTACCGCCGGGCTGAAAGGGTATCCCTATGTTGCAGCCTATAGCGCGGCGAAGCATGGCGTTATCGGCCTGACGCGGTCGCTTGCGTTGGAGCTTGGCACAAGCGGTATCACCGCGAACGCAATCTGCCCCGGCTTTATGGAGACGCCGCTTTTAGAGCAATCCATCGCCAAGATCGTGGATAAAACCGGCTTGAGCGATGATGCGGCCCGCGCCAGCCTGATCGCGGGCAACCCGCAAGGGCGCTTCATCCAGCCCGATGAGGTGGCGGGGGCGGCGCTTTGGCTATGCTCTAACGCTGCCGCATCGGTCAATGGCCACGCCCTCAGCCTGTCCGGGGGAGAGATATGAGCCAGACCAACCCCAACGCACCCGCCGCGCCCCTGTCCAAGGACCGTTTGCGTCTGTGGCTGCGGTTGTTGAAAGTGACCAGCCATGTCGAGGCTGACTTGCGCCGCCGCCTGCGCGCGGAACACGCGACCACCCTGCCGCGCTTTGACGTGATGGCAGCGCTCGCGCGCCACCCCAAGGGGCTGCGGATGAGCGAATTGTCCGATTTCCTGCGCGTGTCGAATGGCAATGTCACCGGCATCGTCGACAGACTGACCGAAGAGGGGCTGGCGCTGCGTGTGGCCGTCGAGGGCGACCGCCGCGCCCAGCTTGCCCGTCTGACCCCGGCAGGAGAGGCCGCCTTTGCCGAGCTTGCCGCCGCGCATGAGGCTTGGGTGAACGACCTTCTGGCCGCGCTGGACGGCCCGATGATCGAACAGGCGTTTGACCTACTGACCCGCATCGAATCGCACGAAAAGGACCGCATATGACATCCGCGCCCCAGCATTTCTTGTGCGAACAGGCAGACGGCATCGCCCGCCTGCGCCTGAACCGCCCCGACCGCAAGAACCCGCTGACCTTTGACAGCTATGCCGAGTTGCGCGACTGGTTCCGCGACTTGCCCTACCGTGATGATGTGCATGCCGTGGTGATCCTGCCCAATGGCGGGAATTTCAGTTCCGGCGGCGATGTCCATGACATTATCGGTCCGCTGACCCGCATGGGGATGAAAGACCTGCTGGCCTTTACGCGCATGACCGGCGATCTGGTGAAGGCCATGCTGGGCTGCCAAAAACCCATTATCGCGGGCGTCGATGGGGTCTGCGCAGGCGCGGGCGCGATCATGGCCATGGCCAGCGATCTGCGCATCTGCACGCCTGCCGCCAAGGTGGCGTTCCTGTTCAACCGCGTCGGGCTGGCGGGCTGCGATATGGGCGCTTGCGCCATTCTGCCGCGATTGATCGGGCAAGGGCGTGCCGCTGAACTGCTGTATCTGGGCCGGTCCATGTCTGCCGAAGAAGGGCTGAACTGGGGCTTTTTCAACAAGTTGAGCGTCGATCTTGACGCTGATTGCCTGGATTGGGCCGCGCGAATTGCCAGCGGTCCCACCTTCGCCAATGCCATGACCAAAACCATGCTTGCGCAGGAATGGTCGATGTCTTTGGAGCAAGCGATTGAAGCCGAGGCGCAGGCGCAGGCGATCTGCATGCAGGGCAATGATTTCGCCCGCGCCTATGAGGCCTTCGCCGCCAAGCGCAAACCGGTGTTCGAGGGGGATTGATGGCGGATCAAACCTTCCTGGAATGGCCCTTTTTCGAGCCGCGCCACCGCGAACTGGCCGCGCGGTTGGAGGAATGGGCGGCCGAAGTGCTGGCGGACATTGACCACGCCGACACCGACGCCGCGTGTCGCGCGCTTGTGACAGCGTTGGGGCAGGCCGGCTGGTTGCAGCACAGCGCGGCAGCGGATGGCATGCTGGACGTGCGCGCCCTGTGCCTGACGCGCGAGATATTGGCGCGTCATGACGGGCTTGCCGATTTCGCCTTTGCCATGCAGGGGCTTGGCACCGGGGCGATCTCGCTATTTGGGTCCGAAGCGCAGAAAGCAGAATGGCTACCGCGCACGCGGTCGGGCGAGGCGATTGCGGCCTTTGCTCTGACAGAGCCGGGGTCGGGGTCGGACGTGGCCAATTCCACGCTGTCAGCCACCCGCGACGGCGAGGATTACATCTTGAATGGCGAGAAGACGTGGATATCCAACGGTGGAATCGCGGATGTCTACACGCTTTTCGCCCGCACGGGGGAAGCACCGGGTTCGCGCGGCCTGTCAGCCTTTATCGTGACACCCGACGCGGCGGGGTTCAGCGTGGCCGAACGGTTGGACACTATCGCTCCGCACCCATTGGCGACCCTGCGGTTCAGCGATTGCCGCGTGCCAGCCAGCGCCATGATCGGCGCGCCGGGGCAGGGGTTCAAGATTGCCATGTCGGTGCTGGACGTGTTCCGCGCCACGGTGGCAGCGGCGGCCTTGGGCTTTGCCCGCCGGGCGCTGGACGAGGCTTTGAGCCGCGTCACCACCCGTCATGTGCAAGGTGCGCCGCTGATCGATCTGCAAATGGTGCAGGGTCATATTGCCGATATGGCGCTGGAGGTGGACGCATCAGCGCTTCTGACCTACCGCGCGGCATGGACCAAGGATATGGGCGCGCCGCGTGTCACGCGCGAGGCGGCGATGGCCAAGCTATACGCAACCGAATCCGCGCAAAACGTCATCGACCGCGCCGTGCAACTGCATGGCGGCGACGGGGTGCGCAGTGGGCAGGTGGTGGAACGGCTGTATCGTGAAATCCGAGCGCTGCGCATCTATGAGGGCGCAAGCGACGTGCAGCGCGTGATTATTGCCCGCCAAGCGGTGGAGCGGCATCATGGCTGACCCTTACGACCCGGCCCGTGAAGGGGCACAAATGGGCTTTGACGGGCGCATGTCCTATGCCGATTATCTAGGGCTGGACCGCGTTCTGAGTGCGCAGGCCCCGATTTCAGACGCGCATGATGAAATGCTGTTCATCATCCAGCACCAGACATCCGAATTGTGGATGAAGCTGATGCTGGCCGAACTGGCCGCCGCGCGCGCCGAATTGGCCGCAGACCGGCTGGCCCCCGCGCTGAAACTGTTGGCGCGGGTGGCGCGGATAATGGAGCAGTTGAATTCCGCATGGGATGTGCTGCGCACCATGACGCCGTCGGATTACACCACGTTCCGGGAAAAACTGGGGCAATCGAGCGGGTTCCAATCCTGGCAATACCGGATGATCGAATACCGGCTTGGCAACCGCAACCCGGCGATGATGCGCCCGCACGCGCATGTGCCAGCTGTGCATGCGGCGTTGCAAGCGGAACTGGCGCAGCCCTGTCTGTATCAGACGGTGCTGGGGGTTGCGGTGCGGATGGGTCATGACCTGCCCGACACGGCGCTGGCGCCACGCCAGACGCCCGCGCCAAGCCTACCCGAGGTGCAGGCGCTTTGGGCCAAGGTTTACCGTGACCCGGCTGCGCATTGGGCGCTTTACGAGTTGGCCGAGAAACTGGTCGATCTGGAAGACTACTTCCGCAGTTGGCGGTTCAACCATGTCACCACGGTCGAACGGGTCATCGGGCTGAAGCACGGCACCGGCGGCACGGGCGGCACCAGCTACCTGAAGCGGATGCTGGACGTGGTGCTGTTTCCCGAATTGTGGACTGTGAGGACAGAGCTATGATTGATCTGCGCCCATCTGCCCATCTGGACAGTTTTACCCGCGATGCGCTGCCGCCCCATGCGGACTGGCCGGAATTGCTTTTGGACGGGTTCGACTACCCCGACCGGCTGAATGCCGCTGTCGAGCTGACCGATGCCATGGTCGCGCGTGGGTTTGGCGATCATACCGCGCTTGTCGGCAACGGACGCCAGCGCACCTACAAAGAGTTGACCGACTGGACCAACCGCCTTGCGCATGTGCTGGTGGATGATCTGGGCGTGAAGCCCGGTAATCGTGTGCTGATCCGGTCCGCCAACAACCCCGCCATGGTCGCCTGCTGGCTGGCCGCGACCAAGGCGGGCGCGGTTGTGGTGAACACCATGCCGATGCTGCGCGCAGGGGAATTGGCAAAATATGTCGACAAGGCCGAGATTGAATTCGCGCTGTGCGACACGCGGTTGATGGATGAAATGACCGCCTGCGCGCATGACAGCCGGTTTCTGAAAACCGTGGTGGGGTTTGACGGCACCTCGAACCACGATGCGGACCTCGACCGCATGGCGCTGGAAAAACCCGTGCGCTTTGCCGCCGTGCAGACCGCCCAAGACGATGTGGCGCTGCTGGGGTTTACATCGGGATCGACCGGAGAGCCCAAGGCCACGATGCATTTTCACCGCGATATCCTGATTATCGCCGACGCCTATGCGCAAGAGGTGTTGCAGGTCACGCCAGAGGATATCTTTGTCGGATCGCCGCCCTTGGCGTTCACTTTCGGGCTGGGCGGCCTTGCGGTGTTCCCGCTGCGGTTTGGGGCATCGGCGGTGCTGTTGGAAAACGCGTCACCCCCGAACCTGATAGAGATCATTGCCCGCTACCGCGCCACGATCTGCTTTACCGCGCCGACCGCCTACCGCGTCATGCTGCAGGCGATGGCCGAAGGGGCGGACCTGTCCAGCCTGCGCATTGCGGTGTCGGCGGGCGAAACGCTGCCCGCGCCGGTCTATGACGACTGGCTGCGCGCCACCGGCAAGCCGATGCTGGACGGGATCGGCGCCACTGAAATGCTGCATATCTTCCTGTCCAACCGACTGGACGACCACCGCCCCGCCTGCACCGGAAAGCCCGTGGGCGGTTATGAGGCCCGCGTTGTCGATGACACGGGCGCGCCCGCGCCCCCCGGCACGATGGGGCGGCTGGCGGTGCGCGGCCCGACCGGGTGCCGTTATCTGAACGACACGCGGCAAGCCAACTATGTGCAGGATGGCTGGAACATTACCGGCGATACTTTCGTGATGGACGAGGACGGCTATTTCCATTTCGCCGCCCGCAATGATGATATCATCCTGTCGGCAGGCTATAACATTGCGGGGCCAGAGGTAGAGGCTGCGCTGCTGGCCCATGCCGCCGTGGCCGAATGCGCCGTCATCAGCGCGCCCGACCCCGAGCGCGGCGCGGTGGTCGAAGCGCATGTCGTGCTGTCTGACGGCCAAACCCCCGGCCCCGACATGGCCCGCGCGCTGCAAGAGCATGTCAAGGCCACCATCGCGCCGTTCAAATATCCGCGCAGCGTTGTGTTTGCAGACAGCCTGCCGAAAACTCCAACAGGCAAAATTCAACGGTTTCGAATTCAAAGCAAAGGCCTAGAGTGATCTGAAACACGCGCAAGAACCGCAACCAAAGGAGAAGACGATGACACAAGCAGTAGGCGTAACCCCGGCAGATGACGCTCTGGACGGCGTGGTCTGGGATGTTCTTGGACAAACTTACAAGCCGAAGATTTACACCGATGCGGTGATGATGTGGCACGCGCATATCCCGCCCGAAAAATTCGTGCCTCCGCATGTGCACCCGACGCAGGACGAGTGGATCTATGTGTTGACGGGCACCTTGGAGGTGGATACCGGCTTTGAAACCGGCACGCCAACGTCCAAGTCGGCGGGACCGGGCGACTTGATCCGCATGCCGCGCGGGGTGGCGCATGGTTACGCCAACCGCTCTGGCACAGAGGCGACCTGCGTGTTCGGCGTGGCCCCTGCGCGCAAATTGTATGATCTGTTTTGCGCACTCGACGGGCAGACCGACCCGGCCGAACTGGTGCGCCTGTCGGCCCTGCACGAGGTCGATTTCTTGCCACCACCGGAAGACGCATGAGCGGGGGCGCGGCCATGGTGCATCGCAAGACAGTCGCGGTTATCGGGGGCGGGGTCTCTGGCCTCGCCGCCGCCAAGGCATTCGATGAACGCGGTCACAGGGTGATCGGGTTCGAACGCAGCCATGATTTCGGGGGCGTCTGGGAATTGTCGCGCAGCTACCCGGATGTGCAGACGCAATCGCCCAAGGACTTGTACCGCTTTACCGACCATCCGATGCCGGCGGATTTTCCAGAATGGCCCAAAGGGCCGCAGGTGCATGCCTATCTGCATGGCTACGCCGCCAAGCACCGGCTTGGCCGCCTGTTCCAGTTGAACACTTCAATCACCGCCATGGACCGTCGCACCGATGGCAAACCGGGCTGGACATTGACCATCGAAGAGGCCGGGCGCACGCGCCAGCAGGATTTCGACTTTGTCGCCGTGTGCACCGGCCAGTTTTCCGAAAAAAATGTCATCAGCCATCCCGGTCAGGACGCGTTCATTGCGCGGGGCGGGCAGGTGATGCACAGCTCGGATTATACCGACCCCACGCTGGCGCGTGGCAAGCGCGTTGTGGTGCTGGGTGGGTCGAAATCGGCCACCGACATTGCGGTCAATGCCGCCAAGAACGGGGCCGCGCAGGTCACGATGGTGTATCGCGAAAACGTCTGGCGCGTGCCGTATTTCGTGGGCGGCATCAATTTCAAACACCTGCTGTATATGCGCGCGCAGGAAATGCAGTTCAATTCCTGGGGGCGCAGCCCGGCACAAAAGACCATGGCCGCGCTCAC
The DNA here is from genome assembly GCF_900499075.1 of Roseinatronobacter ekhonensis. Classification (GTDB taxonomy): domain Bacteria; phylum Pseudomonadota; class Alphaproteobacteria; order Rhodobacterales; family Rhodobacteraceae; genus Roseinatronobacter; species Roseinatronobacter ekhonensis. The sequence goes on from NZ_UIHC01000004.1 coordinate 125,227, forward strand.
AAAACCGCTGGTCTGGGCCAATTTCCGCGGGTTGGAGACGCTTTTGAAACTGCAATTGGGCCTGAAGAAATGGGACATGGTGCCCGACACACCGATTGAAAAGGCGGCATCTTGCAGTCTGCCCATCGTTACACCGGGGCTATTCGAGAGCTTCCGCGATGGGTCCGTCAAACCGGTCCGAGGCACGATCGACCGCTACGAGGGCGACGACGCGGTGCTGTCCACCGGCGACCGGGTCGGCTGCGACATCGTGGTGCTGGCGGTCGGCTGGAAGTTGGGTGTGCCCTTCCTGAACAGCGACGCCCGTGCCAAGCTGATCGAGCCGGACGGGCAGTATCGCGTCTATCGTCTTGCGGTCAATCCGGACCTGCCCGATATGGGCTTTGTCGGGTTCAATTCCAGCTTCTGCACGGTGCTGTCGGCGGAAATGATCGCCAACTGGCTGGTGCGCTATGCCGACGGACAACTGGCGCGGCAACCGACCGCCGCCGAGATGAATGCCAATATCGACGCGATGCTGCGCTGGCGACGCAAAGAACGCCCGGCGGCGCAGGTCTATGGCGGGCTGTGTTCCGCGCCATTTCACTTTAAGCACTTCGACGAAGTGTTGGAAGATGTCGGCGCGCGGGTTCGCAAGAAGGGCAACCCGCTGTCAGAGACCTTTCGCTACCCCGATGCCAGTGCTTATGGCCAATACTTGGCGTCCGCGCCGCAATACATGGCGCAATAGCCTGCAAATGAATTGACCACCACGCGGCACAGGCCGCAATCTGCACCAACCACAACAGGGAGACGAAAAGAATGAAAAAACTGCTTTTGACGACGGCTTTGGCCGCACTGGCCACCGGCGCACAGGCCGAGGTCAAGGTCGGCATGATCACCACGCTGTCGGGCGGCGGTGCGGGCCTTGGGCTGGATGTGCGGGACGGCTTTTTGCTGGCGTTGGCGCAATCGGGCCGTGACGATATCGAACTGGTGGTCGAAGATGACCAGCAAGCGCCCGATATCGCCGTGCAACTATCTGACAAGATGATCCAGTCAGAGCGTGTCGATGTGATGACCGGCATCATCTTTTCCAACCTTGCTATGGCGGTGATCCCGTCGGCGGTCAATCAGGGCGTGGTCTACCTGTCGCCCAATGCGGGCCCCTCGCAACTCGCCGGGCGCGGCTGCCACCCGAATTACTTCAACGTGGCATGGCAGAATGACAACCTGCACGAAGCGGCGGGTGCCTATGCCAACACGGCGGGCTATACCAACAGCTTCATTCTGGCACCCAACTACCCGGCGGGCCAAGATGCGCTGACGGGCTACAAGCGCATGTATCAAGGTGAACTCGCGGGCGAGATCTACACCCAGCTTGGTCAGACCGATTACGCCGCAGAGATCGCGCAGATCCGCGCATCTGGCGCGGATAGCGTGTTCTTCTTCCTGCCCGGTGGGATGGGGATCTCGTTCCTCAAGCAATATGCCGATAGCGGAGTGGATATTCCGGTGGTCGGACCCGCGTTCAGCTTCGATCAGGGCATCTTGCAGGCGGTGGGTGCGGCGGCACTGGGCGTGGTCAACACCGCGCAATGGTCGAAAGATATCGACATTCCGGTGAACCAGGCCTTTGTCGAAAGCTTCTCCGCCGAATACGGTCGATTGCCTTCGCTCTATGCCAGCCAGGGGTTCGACACAGCGAACCTTCTGATCTCGGCGCTGGAAAAGGCCGATCCGTCGGATAATGACGCGTTCCGCGCGGCGCTGCGCGACGCCGATTTCGAGAGCACGCGCGGGGCGTTCCGGTTCGGGAACAATCAGCACCCGATCCAGACCATCTATGCCCGCGAAGTGGTGCAAGAGGGTGATGTTTTCACCAACCGTATTATTGGTGTCGCGCTGGAGGATCATGCCGACGCCTATGCGGCAGAGTGCCAGATGCCGTAAATCGCGTGCGCCCCGGGCTTGACCCGGGGCCTCGTGGTCCAAGAGGTCCCGGATCAAGTCCGGGACGGGAGTGTCGTCATGTCCACTATTCTCATCATCGAGCAGGTTCTTAATGGCCTGCAATCGGGCGTCATGCTGTTCCTGATGGCAGCAGGCCTGACGCTGATTTTTGGTGTCATGGGGCTGATCAACCTCGCGCATGGCTCGCTGTACATGGTGGGCGCTTTTGCGGCGGCAGCAGTCGCGGGGGTGACAGGGTCGTTCCTGCTCGCCTTGCTGGCCGCCCTTGCGGCGGCGGCGGCGGCGGGCGTATTGGTGGAAACACTGGTGATCCGTCGGCTATATGCCGCCGACCATCTGGACCAGGTGCTCGCGACCTTCGCCTTGATCCTGATCTTTTCCGAAGGGACGCGGCTGATCTTCGGGTCTTTCCCGCTCTATCTGGATATCCCAAGTTGGCTCTCCGGCCCCGTCACCTTGCCCGGCGGCATTCAATACCCGCTCTACCGTCTGGCGCTGATCGGCGCGGGGCTGGCCGTGGCGCTGGCGCTTTGGGTGCTGATCGAGCGCACACGCATCGGCATCCAGATCCGCGCGGGTGAAAACGACCGCGAGATGATCGCGGCCCTTGGCGTCGATATCTCGAAGCTTTACACGCTGGTTTTCGCGCTTGGCGCCGCGCTCGCGGGTCTGGCGGGTGCACTCGTCGGCGCCATCCAGTCGGTGCAAGTGGGCATGGGCGAGCCTGTGCTGATCCTCGCCTTCGTGACCATCGTGATCGGCGGCATCGGGTCGATCAAGGGGGCGTTTGTCGGCGCGATCCTTGTCGGGCTGACCCAAACCCTTGGCAGCGTATTTCTGCCCGTCCTGTTCCGCCTGTTTCTGGAGCCCGCGACGGCCATGTCACTGGGCGCGTCACTGGCCAATATGGCGGTCTATATCCTGATGAGCCTTGTGCTGATCTTCCGTCCCGCCGGCCTGATGGGAGCGCGCGCATGATCCGCGAGAGCTATCTGAACGCTGCGCTTCTGGCGGGCTTGCTGGCCGTGCCGCTTTACGCGTTGGTGGTGGATGAGCCGTTTACGATTACGCTCGCCACCCGCGCGGCGATTCTGGCACTGGCCGCCGTCGGGCTGAACATCGCCCTTGGCTGGGGCGGGCTGGTCAGTTTCGGCCATGCCGCGTTTTTCGGGATTGGCGGCTACAGCATGGGCATTCTGGCCTTTCATGCGCAAAATTTCGTCCCACTCGATCTGGGCATCATGGTGTTTGACGGCACCAAATCCATGCCGATCATCTGGCTTGTGGCCGTTCTTGCCTCTGCGCTCGCTGCGCTGCTGATCGGGCTGCTTAGCCTGCGCACAAGCGGGGTATATTTCATCATGATCACGCTCGCCTTTGCGCAGATGTTCTACTACTTCGCCATTTCATGGGCGCGCTATGGCGGCGAGGACGGGATTCCGATCTATGTCCGCAATGATTTTCCGGGGCTGAATACGCTCGTCCCGATCCAGTTCTTCGGCATCTGCTTTGTGGCCCTGCTTTTGGCACTGTGGCTCAACGCGCGGCTGGTGGCTTCGCCCTTCGGGCTGGCGCTGAACGCAGCGCGTCAGGTGCCTGTGCGGGTGCAAACCGTGGGGCTGGACCCGACACGGCTGAAGCTGGTGGCCTTCGTCATGTCCGGCGCGATCACCGGGCTTGCGGGGGCGCTGTTTGCGGACCTCAACCGCTTTGTCAGCCCCTCCATGTTCAGTTGGCACCTGTCGGGCGAGTTGATCGTGCTGATCATCCTGGGCGGCGTGGGCCGCCTGATGGGGCCGGTTCTGGGCGCGGTGATGTTCGTGGCGCTGGAGCATTGGTTGGGCGGGTTGACCACGCATTGGCACATTGCGCTGGGTGCGATCCTGCTTGGCGTAGTGCTGTTTGCGCGTGGCGGTTTGATCGGGCTTCTGTGCGGCCCAAGGGGACAGACATGACCGATAACATCATCGAAACCCGCGGGATCACAAAGTCTTTCGGCAGTCTGAAAGCCAGCGACGACATTTCCATCGACCTGCGCGCGGGCGAGATCCACGCCATCATCGGCCCGAACGGTGCCGGGAAATCCACGCTGATCCATCAGATCTGCGGCGGGCTTGCGCCCGATGCGGGGCAGGTGCTGCTGGGGGGGCAGGACGTGACCGCACTGACCACAGCGGCGCGCGCGCGCAAGGGTCTTGGCCGGACCTTCCAGATTTCCGCGCTGGCAATGGAAGACAGCGTGCTGGAAAACGTCTTGCTGGGTGCAATGGGGGCCAGCGGGCGGCCATGGCGTTTCTGGCAGGCGATCATGGGCGACCGCAGCTTGCGCGAGCGTGCCGAGGCGGCGCTTGAGCGGGTCGGGCTGATGGACCAGCGGCACATCCGCACCTCTGCACTCAGCCACGGCCAAAGGCGACAGTTGGAAGTGGCGGTGGCGCTGACGCTGGACCCGCGCGCCTTTGTCATGGATGAGCCGATGGCGGGTCTGGGCGCGGAAGGGTCCAAGAACCTGACAGGGTTTCTGGACGGCCTGCGCGCGCAGGCCCCGATCCTGCTGGTGGAACATGACATGGACGCGGTTTTCGCGCTGGCCGACCGCATCAGCGTACTTGTGTACGGGCGCATTATCGCCACCGGCAGCGTCGACGAAATCCGCACCAATGCCGATGTGCGCGAAGCCTATCTGGGGGAGGAGGCATGAGCTTGCTGCGTGTTGAAAACCTTTGCGCCAGCTACGGTGCCAGCCAAGCCCTGTTCGGGGTCAATTTCACACTGGCAGAAGGCGAAGTGCTGGCGCTGATGGGCCGCAACGGCATGGGCAAGACCACGACCGTCAAGGCCATCTGCAGGATGATCCCGTCCACTGGCACAGTCCAGTTCGCGGGCCAGGACCTACACCGCCTGCCCAGCTTTCGCGCCGCGCGGCTGGGTCTTGGGCTGGTGCCCGAAGGGCGGCGCTGCTTTGCCAGTCTGAGCGTGGCCGAAAATCTGATCGCCGCCGCGCGCCCCGGCCCATGGACCACCGCGCGCGTCTGCGCCTTTCTGCCCCGTCTGGGAGAGCGGATGGGGCAGCGCGCGGCCTCGCTCTCGGGCGGCGAGCAACAGATGCTGGCCATTGGCCGCGCGCTGATGACCAATCCGCGCCTGCTTATTCTGGATGAAGCGACAGAGGGGCTGGCCCCGCTGATCCGCGCAGAGATCTGGGCTACAATCGCCGCGCTTAAACGCGAGAGCGGCATGGCCATTCTGCTGATCGACAAATCCATCCGCGAATTGGCGCAAGTGGCCGACAGCGCCGCAATCATCGCGCGCGGCAAAACGGTTTGGTCGGGTGCAATGGCGGATCTGAGCGCCGATGTATCCGAGCAGTATGTGGGTGTCTGATCGTGTACGAATTTCATCAAAAGGTGCTGTTCAAGCATTGCGACCCCGCCGGCATCGTCTTTTTTCCGCGCTATTATGAAATGGTGAATGATTGCGTCGAGGCGTTTTTCGCCGATGTGCTGGACTGGCCGTTCGAGGCGATGCATCAGAAGGGCGCAGTGCCGACCCGCGCGATTGAAACCGAGTTTCTTGCCCCTTCGCGCCACGGCGATGCGCTGGTGCTGGAAATGCGGATTGTCGCGCTCGGGCGGACATCTTGTGCCTATACACTGACTGCGCGGTGCGACGGCGCACCGCGTTTCACACACCGTGCCACGCTGGTGAATGTCACTGCCGACGGACGCCCGACCGCGTGGCCCACGCCTGTTGCCGTCACGCTTGCCCAATGGAAAGACCTGCCATGACACACACAACGATCCACCCCCAAGGCTGGCTGCCCGCAAAGGGCTATGCCAACGGTGTGCTGACGCGTGACGGCGTTTTGCATATCGGCGGCCAGATCGGCTGGGATGGCGCCCAGCGGTTCGTGGCCTCTGATTTCGTCGGGCAGATGCGGCAGGCACTGGCCAATATCGTGGCCATCGTCGAAGCTGCGGGTGGGCAGGCGTGCGACATCACCCGCCTGACATGGTTCGTGATCGACAAGAGAGAGTATCTTGCGCGTCAGGCCGAAGTGGGCCGGGCCTATCGCGAGGTGATGGGCAAGCATTTCCCCGCCATGTCGATGGTGGTCGTGGCCGGTTTGGTCGAAGACGCCGCGTTGCTCGAGATTGAAGCGACCGCCCATATCGCGATGCAGAAATCGGACTAGACATTTTGCCGGTCCAGCCGCATGCTGACGTTGATGGTGCCCGGCCGCGTGCGGCTGGCTGAAAAGGGAACATGGTGCGGGCTTGCCCCAAATCCATGACTGCCCCCGCAACTGTAAGCGGATAGCACCCCCGACAGGACCACTGGCCACAGGCCGGGAAGGGTTGGGGACGCGATGACCCGCAAGTCAGGAGACCTGCCATCAACCCGTGCGCGCATGCCGCGTGTATGGGGTGTTGAAACCGGGCGGGGTGCCTCGGGGGTGTTCAATCCGCGCCCGTTGGGCGCATGGCCCCCGGCACTCCCGCCACAGCGCGGAGGGCGCTATGCTACTGGACCACACGATCTTGCAACTTCGACAAACCGGGCTGACGCCCGAGCGCGCCCGCGCGCTTGGCCATCTGGGCTATCTGCAATGGCTGGGCGCGTTGCCGGGCGATGCCAGCTACCCGGCAGAAGCGATGCACGCCTATACCCAAGCCGTGCCCTTCGCGCGTGAGGTATCGGCCATAGCGGTCTTTTGCGACCTGCTGGTCGAGAGCACGCGCACGCCGTTGCGCCCGCTCACCCTTATCTTGCCGCCCAAGGAACGGCGCGGCGGCGCAAAGGGGCGACGCGCGACGCTGTAGGCTTTCCCGAATATGAACCAGTTTCATATTCACGGTGAAAATCATTCGGTTTTTTCTTGGATTGTGCAGGGTTATATCCTGCACAACCCGCAATAATGGAAAAACCACCGCTTATGAAAGATCTGACCCTGTCCGCATCCCCGGTTCTGGATGAATTGCGCGCGCTGGCCGCCGAACGTATCCTTGTTCTGGACGGGGCCATGGGCACGATGATCCAGACACTTGGCCTGACCGAAGAGGATTACTCCGCAAACGGGCACATCCACGGCCCCGGTTGTCGCCACCACACCGATCATCCGCAACAGGGCAATAATGACCTACTGGTGCTGACCAAGCCCGACGCGATCGAGGATATTCACTATCAATTCGCCATGGCGGGGGCGGATATTCTGGAAACCAACACGTTTTCCGGCACCACTATCGCGCAGGCCGATTATGGCCTGGAAGGGGCGATCCATGATCTGAGCGTGGCGGGCGCACAGGTCGCGCGCCGTGCGGCCGACCGTGCGCAGGCCAGTGACGGTAAGCGCCGTTTCGTGGCCGGTGCCGTGGGGCCGACCAACCGCACCGCCAGCATCAGCCCCGATGTGAATGACCCCGGCTTTCGCGCCGTAACGTTTGACGACCTGCGCCGCGCGTATGGCCAGCAGATGGAAGGGCTGATCGAGGGCGGGGCAGATATCATCCTCATTGAGACCATCTTCGACACGCTCAACGCCAAGGCCGCGATCTTTGCGGCATTCGAGGTGTTCGACAAGATCGGCCAGCGCGTGCCACTGATGATTTCGGGCACGATTACCGACGCCTCCGGGCGCACACTGTCGGGCCAGACACCAACCGCTTTCTGGCATTCGGTTTCGCACGCCCGGCCCTTTACCGTTGGGCTGAACTGCGCTTTGGGGGCAGAGGCCATGCGCCCCCATATCGCGGAACTTGCGGGCGTGGCCGACACGTTGACCTGTGCCTATCCCAATGCGGGCCTGCCCAACGCGTTTGGCGGCTATGATGAGACGCCAGAGCAAACCGCCGCACAGGTCGGCGGCTTTGCGCGCGACGGGCTGGTCAATGTCGTTGGCGGATGCTGCGGCACCACGCCCGACCATATCCGCGCCATTGCCGAGGCCGTCGCCCCATTTGCCCCCAGAGCGGTGCCCGCATGACCCATTATCTGCGCCTGTCCGGTCTGGAACCCTTCGTGCTGACGCCCGATATTCCGTTTGTGAATGTGGGCGAGCGCACGAATGTCACCGGCTCCGCCAAGTTCCGCAAACTGATCGTGAACCGCGACTATGAAACCGCGCTGGATGTCGCGCGTGAGCAGGTCGAGAACGGCGCGCAGATCATTGATGTGAACATGGATGAGGGGCTGATCGATTCGCAAAAGGCGATGGTCGAGTTTCTGAACCTTGTCGCGGCAGAGCCGGACATTGCCCGCGTGCCGATCATGATCGACAGCTCCAAATGGGAGGTGATCGAGGCGGGCCTGCAATGCGTGCAAGGCAAATCGGTGGTCAATTCCATTTCCATGAAGGAAGGCGAAGATCAGTTCCGCCATCAGGCGCGGCTGTGTCTGGCCTACGGTGCGGCGGTCGTGGTCATGGCGTTCGACGAGCAGGGCCAAGCCGATACCTTTGCACGCAAGACAGAGATTTGCGCGCGCGCCTACCGCATTCTGACCGAGGAGGTAGGCTTCCCGCCAGAAGACATCATCTTCGACCCGAATATCTTTGCGGTCGCCACGGGCATTGAAGAACACGACAATTACGGCGTCGATTTCATCGAAGCGACACGTTGGATACGCGAAAACCTGCCGCATGCGCATGTGTCGGGCGGGGTGTCGAACCTGTCGTTCTCTTTCCGTGGCAATGACACCGTGCGCGAGGCGATGCACGCGGTGTTCCTGTATCACGCCATCAAGGCGGGCATGGATATGGGTATCGTGAATGCGGGCCAATTGGCGGTCTATGACCAGATAGACCCCGAGTTGCGCGAGGCTTGCGAGGATGTGGTCCTGAACCGCCAGCCCAAGGCGGGCGGCACCGCGACCGAAAACCTGCTGGACCTTGCCGACCGCTTCAAGGGCGGCAAGCGCGAAGAACGCGTGCGCGATCTGGCTTGGCGCGAGTGGGCTATTGACAAGCGGCTGGAACACGCGCTGGTCAACGGCATTACCGAATTCATCGACGCCGACACCGAAGAAGCGCGTGTGGCTGCAGAAAAGCCGCTCGACGTGATCGAAGGGCCGCTGATGGCCGGCATGAACGTGGTCGGCGACCTGTTCGGCGCGGGCAAGATGTTCCTGCCCCAAGTCGTGAAATCCGCCCGCGTGATGAAACAGGCCGTGGCCATCCTTCTGCCTTACATGGAAGAAGAAAAGCGCCTGAATGGCGGCACCGGGCGGCAATCGGCTGGCAAGATCCTGATGGCGACCGTCAAGGGCGATGTGCATGACATTGGCAAGAACATCGTCGGCGTTGTGCTGGCCTGCAACAATTACGATGTGATCGATCTGGGCGTGATGGTCCCGCCACAAAAGATCTTGCAGGTCGCCCGCGCCGAGAATGTGGATGCGATTGGCCTGTCGGGTCTGATCACACCATCGCTTGATGAAATGGTGCATCTCGCGTCCGAAATGGAACGCGAAGACATGAACCTGCCGCTGCTGATCGGGGGGGCGACCACGTCCAAGGTGCACACGGCGGTCAAGATCGCGCCGCGCTATTCGGGGCCTGCGGTCTATGTGCTCGATGCTAGCCGCGCCGTGGGGGTGGTCAGCAACCTGTTGTCGCCTGCCAACAAGGCGAGCTTTGTGGACGCCATTCGCACCGAATACGCCGAAGTGACCGCGCGTCACGAACGGGCAGAGGCCGCCAAGGACCGCCTGCCACTGGCCAAAGCCCGCGCCAACCCGCTGCGGCTGGATTGGGACAGCTACAGCCCGACTGCGCCGAAATTTACCGGCGCAAAAGTGATCGACGATTGGGACTTGGCCGAACTGGCCTACTATATCGACTGGACCCCGTTCTTCCAGACATGGGAGATGAAGGGCGTTTACCCCAAGATCCTTGATGACCCGAAACAGGGCGAGGCGGCCCGCGCGCTCTTCGCCGATGCGCAGGAAATGCTCAAGCGCATCATTGCCGAGAAATGGTTCACGCCCCGCGCCGTCGTCGGGTTCTGGCCTGCCAATACGGTGGGCGATGATATTCGCCTGTTTACGGACGCCACGCGCGACACCGGACTCGCCACATTCCACACGCTGCGGCAACAGCATTCCAAGCGGGCAGGGCGGCCCAATCTGGCCTTGTCAGATTTCGTGGCCCCCGAGGGCACCCCAGACCATATTGGCGGCTTCGTCGTAACGGCCGGACCGGAAGAGGTGGACATCGCCGCCCGCTTCGACCGCGCGAATGACAATTATGCCGCGATCATGGTCAAGGCGCTGGCCGACCGCATTGCCGAAGCCATGGCAGAGGCCCTGCACGCGCGCGTGCGCCGCGACTATTGGGGCTATGCGCCGGATGAGCCGTTTACCCCGCAAGAGCTGATCAAGGAACCCTACGGCGGCATCCGCCCCGCGCCGGGCTACCCCGCGCAGCCCGACCACACCGAAAAGCGCACGCTGTTCAAGCTGCTCGATGCCGAAGCGGCGACGGGGGTCACGCTGACCGAAAGCATGGCGATGTGGCCGGGATCGTCCGTGTCGGGCCTGTATCTGGGGCACCCGGACAGCTACTATTTCGGCGTGGCCAAGGTGGAACGCGACCAGGTGGCGGACTATGCCGCGCGCAAGGGGATGGATATGGCTCAGGCGGAACGCTGGCTGGCCCCGGTGCTGAATTACGATCCGGCGGCAAAGCAGGCTGTTGCGGCGGAATAACCCTCTCGCGCGCGGGGCAATGGCCTGCTAACCATCGGGCTCACCAGCGCAAGGACACGCCATGGACGACACAGCCCGCCGCCACAATGAGAAGATGAAGCGCATCAAGGCCGCGCGCGACAAGATGATGGAAACCAAGACCGAGGAACGCGGTCTGATCATGGTCCATACCGGCGATGGCAAGGGCAAATCCTCGTCCGGGTTCGGCATGATCATGCGTTGCATCGCGCATGGCATCCCCTGTTCGGTGGTGCAGTTCATCAAGGGCGGCTGGGACACGGGCGAAAAGAAGTTTCTGCGCGAACGTCACGCCAAGGAATGCCGCTTCTTCGTGTCGGGTGAGGGTTTCACCTGGGAAACGCAGGACCGCGACCGCGACGTGGCCGCGGCGCAAAACGGCTGGCGCATTGCGCAAGAACAAATCCTCGACCCCGAGATCGGCTTTGTGCTGCTGGACGAGATCAATATCGCGTTGCGCTATGATTATCTTGATATCGACGAGGTTGTGGCGTTCCTGCAAACCCGCAAGCCACCCATGACCCATGTCTGCCTGACGGGACGCAGCGCGAAACCCGAGTTGATCGAGGCGGCCGACCTTGTCACCGAGATGAGCCTGCGCAAACACCCGTTCAAGGATGGCGTGAAAGCCCAGAAGGGCATCGAGTTCTGATGCCTTGCAGGGGGGCTTTGCCCCCGACGCGCTGGCGCGCGCCTCCCCCAGGATATTTGTGCAAGGATGAAAAGGCTTTGTTTACCCTTTTGGGCCAATATGAGGATGCGGAACAGGGAGGGATCCCGATGACCGCCAAGGGTGAAAGCACCGCGTCCTCCCCGGCCCGCCGGCCCAGGGCGCGGTGCCGCCCCGGCCCGCTTCATTCTTGTTTAAATATCCCCGTCGGAGGCGTATGTCAGCCGCCCCGTGTTCCCGGTCGGGGGCGGCGATGACGGCCCTGATGATCCAAGGCACCGGCAGCAATGTCGGCAAATCGCTTCTGGTGGCGGGACTGTGCCGCGCGGCGCGGCGCAGGGGGGTGTCCGTAGCACCTTTCAAGCCGCAGAATATGTCGAACAACGCCGCCGTGACCGCCGATGGCGGAGAGATCGGGCGCGCGCAGGCGCTTCAGGCGCGCGCGGCGGGGGTCGAACCGATGGTCGACATGAACCCGGTTCTGCTTAAGCCCGAAAGCGACACCGGCGCACAGGTGATCGTGCAGGGCCGCCGCCTGACCAGCACGCAGGCGCGTGACTATGCCGCGCTGAAACCGCGCCTGATGGGCCATGTTCTGGACAGTTTCCAGAGGTTGAGCGCGGCACATGATCTTGTGTTGGTCGAAGGGGCGGGAAGCCCTGCGGAAGTGAATCTGCGCGCCAATGATATTGCCAATATGGGGTTTGCGCGTGCCGCCAATGTGCCGGTGGTGCTGGCGGGCGATATTGATCGTGGCGGCGTGATCGCGCAGATCATCGGTACGCAAGCGGTTCTGGACCCTGCTGATGCCGCGCAGATCGCGGGTTTCGTGATCAACCGGTTTCGCGGCGACCCGCGCTTGTTTGATGATGGCTACGCCCTAATAGCAGCGCGCACAGGCTGGCGCGGGTTCGGCGTCTGCCCGTGGTTTGCCGATGCGTGGAAACTGCCCGCAGAGGATGCTTTGGACCTGTCGGCCCCGGACCGCATGGCGGGATTGTATGTCGTGTGCCTGAGCCTGTCGCGGATCGCGAATTTCGATGATCTGGACCCGCTGGCGCAAGAGCCGGGCGTCCGGCTGACCATGCTTGGCCCCGGCCGCGCAATCCCCGGCGATGCCGATCTGGTCATCCTGCCCGGCACAAAATCCGCCCGCGCGGACCTTGGGTTCTTGCGTGCGCAAGGCTGGGATGTGGACCTGATCGCGCATCATCGGCGCGGCGGGCATGTGCTGGGCATTTGTGGCGGCTACCAGATGCTGGGGCGGTCCGTGGCCGACCCGGAGGGCGTAGAGGGCACGCCCGGCAGCACACCCGCCCTTGGGTTGCTGGAGATCGACACCGTGATGAGCCCGGACAAACGCCTGAGCCGCGTGCAGGGCCAGCATGTAGCCAGCGGCCAGCCGCTGGAGGGGTATGAGATTCACCTGGGCCAGAGCGAAGGCGCGGATCGTGCCCGCCCGTTTGCCCGTATCGGCGGTGTCGATGAAGGCGCTGTCAGCGCCGATGGGCGTGTTGCGGGCACTTATCTGCACGGCATGTTCGCGGGTGATTCGTTTCGCGCCGCATGGCTGGCCGGGTTTGGCGTAGCTGGTTCGGGTGCGATCTACGCGGATGAGGTCGACAAGACGCTCGACGCGCTGGCCGATCATATGGAAGCCACGCTGGACATAGACGGGATGCTGGCTGTCGCGCGTTGAACCCTTTTTTGTGTGTCAACCTCGCCCAACCTGCGCCCTGCGCCGGATATCGCCGGGCGTGGACGCGAGTTTACGGCGGCACAGATCGGCCAGATTGGCGCCGCTGGAAAACCCCGTGGAATAGGCAATAGATGTGATCGAAGCCCGCGTGTTGCGCAGCATCCAGACCGCCGCGCGCAGCTTGGTGTCGATGATGTAGTCTTTGGGCGGGCAGCCCACATGCATGCGAAACAGCCGCAGGAAATGGCGTTCGCTAAGCCCCAGCATCCGCGCGAGCGTGGCAATTTCCGGCGGTTGGCCCGATTGCGCATCAAGGATTACCAGCGCCCGCTGAATGCGCGGGTCGTCTATGCTGGAATGGTCCGTCTGGGTTGCGGTATAAACAGGGCCGTCGCTGGACGGAAGCGTCATCTGGTGTTCGACCTTGGCCGCCCGATCTGGCCCAAGATGATGCGTTATCAACTGGCGCATGAGCGGTAGAATCGACACGCCCCCCAACGCGGTCGAGACCCCGCCCGCACGGTGAAAATCTCGGTTCGGCACAAAACGGTGGCCGGGATAGGCGGCCTCGAAATCCTCGCGGTGATATGGGTGTATGCAGACCGGTTTGCCATCCAGCAGCCCAAGACCGGCCAATACAAAGCTACCCGTGCACACACCACAGACCGGAACACCGGCGCGATAGGCCGCCGTGATATAGGCGGAATGCGGTTTCGGCGCGGTGTCCAGATCGCGCAACAGCCCGCCAATGACAAACAGATGGTCGAAGTTCCGGGGCGAAACATAGTCCGCCGTGGCGGAAACCGGCACCCCGCAACTGGACCGGGCCGTCGCAAGGGCGCTGCCGATCACGTCCCAACGGGCATAGCGTGGGCTGGAATTGTCGCCATGATCGCCCGCGTGCCGCAGGCTTTCGACAAGCCCCGCGAAAGACATGAGCGGGAAACTGGGCCAGAGCAGGATTCCAATGGATAGCGCATCACCCGACTGCGTGGCACCCGCTGCCCGATTGTTGGTCGTCGCTTGGTCCGTTGCGCCCGATTCCATAGCGTCCTTTACAGAAATGTCTGATTTCAGATGAAAATGGCGGATACACGAAAGACAGCACTTCGGCAACTGCCGCACGTTTTTGTTATCGGCCTGTGATGGGTCGGAAAATCCGGCGTCTGACCGGAGCATCCAACAGCGGGCCTGCGCGGTTCCGCGAAGACAGGGAGCGTTTACATGAAGACTTTTACTTTGCGCCGCCATCTATTGCTGTCCGCAGCGGCTTTGGCGCTTGGGGCAGGTGCGGCTCAGGCACAGGATTGCCCGATCAAGATCGGGGCGCTGGCGCCCCTGTCCGCACCCGGCACGGTCGTCGGTGGCGAGGCGATGCGCGACGCGATGATGATCGCGCAAGACGACCTGAACGCCGCGGGCGGCGTGTTGGGGTGCGACATAGAAGTTGTGCTCGGTGACAGCGAAGGGTTGCCCGAACGCGCCGTGGCCGTCATGGAGCGTCTGATCACCCAAGACGGTGTTGTCGCCGTGGGTGGCGGGTATCACAGCTCTGTCGGTGTGGCGTCCAAGGACGTGGCCGATGCGCGTGGCATTCCGGTGGTTTTTGCCGAAACTTGGAACGACACCATCACCGGTGACAAGCAGAAGTACATTTTCCGCATCGCGCCGCTATCGTCCTGGACATCGAACGTGATCTGGCAGTTCGCGCTGACCCTTCCCGGTATCGAGAAAGTCGTCATCCTGACCGAAAACACCGATTACGGCATTCCCGCCAGCCAGGAAACCGCACGCGGTCTGGAAGAGAATGGCGTTGCCAGCACGATCTTCTCGGTGGATATCGGCACGCAGGATTACGCAGGCATTGTCGAGCGGATCAAGGCCGAAGACCCTGACATGATCATCACCTTGGTGACGGGTGAAGCGGCGTTCAACTTCACCCAGCAGGCCGCCGATGCAGGCATTGGCCCGTTGGACCTGCCATTCCAGACCGGTCAGGACGCGCTCGAATCGGGCACTTACTGGACCAATGTGCCGGACGGGCAATATGCTTTTGTGCAGCGCATCGGGGTTCCCGAAAGCCAGTTCACCGAAAAGGGCAAGGCTTTCGCCGCTGTCTACAAGGAAAAGACCGGCAAATCCGACGTCGAAAGCTATGCGATGGAAGCCTACGACTCGATTGCCATTCTGGCGCAGGCCATTGAAGAGGCCGGTAGCACCGATGGCGACGCGATCGTGACCGCGCTGGAGAACATCAGCCACGAGGGCACCTTGGGTCGTATCTATTTCGACTACGGTCTGAAGCGCGATCCGTCCGAGGACGAAAAAGGCGATGAATGGTGGCACCAGTGGCCCGACCCTGCGATCACCATCATCCAGTTTCAGGAAGAAGGTCAGGCCTCCAGCGAGGCGGCGATCGTCTACCCTGAAGCCTACAAGACCGCCGATCCTGTCTGGGTGAACGACTAACCACGCAAACGGGCGCGGGCAGGGGCGTTTGCCTGCCCGCGCCACCGTGACGGCATAGGCTTTGGGCGATGCACCCGAAGCGGAACGGGGGACCATCCGTGCAGACACCTGAAATCTTCTGGGGCGTCATCTTGTGGATGATCGTCTGGGGCGTGCTGGGCAGCGTTCTGCTGCGGCGGCGCTATTTCGCGCGCGATCTGGACACGTCGAATGTGAATTTCGCCGGCGCCATGGCCGGCGCGGCGCTTGGCCCCGTGGGTGTTGCCGTGCTTTGGGCACGCACGCCGAAACTGTCGGGGCGGGTCACGACCTTTCTGGGCCTGACCGCCGTGGTGCTGATCGCGGCAGCGTTTTCGTTCGCAGACCCGGAAAACAACTGCGTGGCCAATGGTGCGTTCCGGGCCAGCCAGTTCACCAATGGTCTGATCATCGGGATCATTTACGGGTTCATGGCGCTTGGTCTGACCCTGATCTTCTCGATCCTTGGTGTCGTCAGCTTTGCCCATGGCGAGTTTTACATGATCGGCGGAATGCTGGTCTATTACATCACCGTTGTGTGGTTTCCCGGCCTAAACCCTTTGATGGGGGTCATGGGCGCGTGTTGTCTGGCCTTCTGCATCGGCGCGCTGTTCGAGCGTGCGATGCTGACCCCGATGTATAGCGGCAAGATTGACCGGCCCGTCGAATACGGGATTCTGGCCACGTTCGGGCTGGCCTTTACCTTGCAATACTTGGTGCAGGCCTTGCACGGGGCGAGCCCCGTCAAGGTCCGCCGCTACATAGATTTTCCGCGTTGGGAGTTTCCCGCAGGGGCCGAGGCGCCGCTGATCGAAACCCGCCGTGGCAACCTGACCCTGTTCGACACGGTGTCAATTTCCAACCCGCGTTTCATAGCTGCTGTCACCTGTATCCTTGTGCTGCTGGCGCTGTTGTTCTTGTTGCACCGCACATGGACCGGGCGCGCCCTGCGCGCCGTCAGTCAGGACCGCGAGGCGGCGGCGATTGCAGGCATCGACCCGAACCGCATGAACATGCTGGCCTTTGCCTTGGGCGGCATGATCGCGGCGCTGGCCGGTGCGCTGCTGGTGCAAGCCTTCTCATGGCTGCCTCAGGTGGGCGCAATTCCTGCCATGCGGTCCTTCGTGATCGTTGTCTTGGGCGGGCTTGGGTCTTTGCCCGGCGCCTTCGTCGGCGGGATTCTGGTCGGACTGGTCGAAGCAGCGGGCACCGGCTGCATACCCGACGCGCAAAAAGCGGCCAGCTATATCCCGGCGTACGGCATGATTGTGCTGACACTGACATTGCTCTTGCGCCCCACGGGGCTGTTTGGACGGCGGTTCGCATCGGGCGCACACGGGCAGGGGGGCTGACATGAAACAGGTTCCCAACATCGCCGGGCTGCTTCTGGTGGCGTTTTTCGCGGCCTTTCCGCTGGTCTATACCGGCGCGAATTACGACTATGTCATGCATGTGCTGATCACCGGGTTCTTCTACGCGATCCTCGCCTCTAGCTGGTCGATGCTGGCGGGGTATGCGGGGCAGTTCAGCTTCGGGCACATGGCCTTTATGGGCATCGGGGCCTATGGCACCGCCCTGTTCTGCCACTATTTCTACATAACCGAAGCGCCCACCGGCATCTGCACCGAATTCGGGTTTTTCGGCAACTGGCTGGTCATCAAGAACGCCATCGGTGTGACCTCTACCACGCTGACACAGGATTGCTTGCAACAGGCCATCGCGGGCTGGGGCGATACCGTGCGCGTCTGGCGTATGCCAGTGCTGCTGGGGATTGTCCTTGGCACGCTGGCGGGCGGCTTTGCAGGGCTGCTGGTGGGCCTCTTGGTGCTGCGCCTGCGCGCGGCGTATCTGGCACTGTTTACGCTGGGGTTCTCTGAAATCATCAAGGCCATCATCTCTGCCGAAATCGACATCACGCGCGGGCAGGCGGGGATGGTGTTGCCCGCCCTGTTTGAAAACGGCGTGACGGTATTCGGAACAGAATATTCCGCCACGGACAAAGTGCCGCCCTATTACATCATGTTCGCGTTGTTGCTGGCCTGCCTTGCGCTTCTGACATGGCTGTCACGGTCGCGCTTCGGTCTGTTCGTGCGCGCGCTGCGCGAGGACGCGGACGCCGCCGCGGCCCTAGGCGTGAACACCACCCGCTACAAGGTGATCGTGTTCACCATCACCACAGCCATGGCGGCGGCTGCGGGTGCCGTGCAGGCGCATTACGTCCAGATCATCACGCCCAACATGTTGTTCCTGCTGCAAATGTCGCTGGTGGTGGCCATGGCCGTGATTGGCGGGGTGGAAAATTTCGTGGCCGCCGCGATTGGCGCGATCTTCCTGCAGATCATGCTCGAATTATTGCGCACCTCTTTCAGCATTGGCGGGATAGAGGTGGATATGACGGTCTGGCGGCTGGTCTTCTTCGGGGTCTTGCTGATGCTGGTGCTGCGCTTTGCCCGAAACGGGCTGATCGCGCCCCTGATAGAGTATTTCGGCCGCGCCGGTGTTGCAGAGGAAACCATCGCCAAGCGCAAGGCCGGACAGGAGGCGCAGTCATGATCCAGTTGAAAGTGACCAATCTGGAAAAGCGTTTCGGCGGCAACCATGTGCTGCAAGGCGTGAACCTGGAGGTGAACGGCCCCGAACTGATCGGTGTGCTTGGCCCGAATGGCGCGGGCAAGACCACGCTGACCAACATTCTGGACGGGGCGATCAAGCCCACATCCGGCACGGTCTATCTGAACGGCCAGCGCATTGACCAGCTTGCCCCCTACGAGGTGGCGCGCGCGGGGCTTGGCCGCACCTTTCAGGTTACGCGCAGTTTCCGGCGCATGACGGTTCTGGAAAACCTGTATGTGCCTGCGCTGGCGATGGGCCACATGTCGCAAGGGGCGGCACTGACCGAGAAAGCGATGGAGGTGCTGGAATTCCTGACCCTCGACCATCTGCGTAATGAATACGCGCGGGCATTGTCGGGCGGGCAGCAAAAGCTGCTGGAATTGGGGCGGCTCTTGATGCTGAACCCCGATGTCATCATCCTAGTGTTCTGAGTCTGACACTTCCTACCTGTTTCCGCGAATTTCATCGAGCGCGTTCAGAGCGCGGCGTTCCCGGGTGAGGATGTCCTCGGCGGTTTTGGTCCATTTGAAGGGTTTGGGCTTGTCG
>NZ_UIHC01000035.1 GCF_900499075.1 Roseinatronobacter ekhonensis
CAACGCGCTCTCGCAACGCAAGTGGATGTGGTTTGCCCATCTGTTATCTCCATATCTGCTCAAAGACATGGAATCATGGATCATGAAGTAAGGGAATCCTGAATCTGGTCAAACCGGACGCGCTCTAAAGCACAGTTTGGCCGCTTTGAAGGGTCTCTTGGGCGTCTTCTTCGCTAATTGAAAGCCGTTCCTTGAGAGGTTCAACACATTCTTTCACACTTGTCTTGCCCTCGGCAAATAGTTGCAGAACTGGGAGAATAAACGTCTGAAAATCAGGGGCTGCCATTATTAAACTGCTCTCTTTCTAGACATCCAACTCCTCCACAAACCGCGCGTTCTCGGAAATATACTGGAACCGCAATTCAGGCTTCTTGCCCATCAGCCGCTCAACCAGATCCGAGGTTTCCCCCGGCAGGTCGTCATCTACCGACACGCGGATCAACCGGCGCGACGCGGGGTCCATCGTCGTTTCCTTCAAATCCTTCGCGTCCATCTCGCCCAAGCCCTTGAAGCGCGACACGTCGATCTTGCCTTTGCCGCCCAGCCCTTCGGCGTAGAGCCGCTCTTTCTCTGCCTCGTCCAAAGCGTAAACCCGCTTCGCCCCTTGGGTCAGCCTAAACAGCGGCGGGCAGGCCAGATACAGGTGCCCCGCGTCGATCATCGGGCGCATCTGGGTGTAGAAGAACGTCATCAGCAGCGCCGCGATATGCGCGCCGTCCACATCCGCGTCGGTCATGATGATGATGCGGTCATAGCGCAGGTCATCCAGCCGGAATTTCGGCCCCAGCCCGACGCCCATCGCTTGGCACAGGTCCGAAATCTCTGCATTCGTGGTCAGCTTGCCAGAGGCCGCGCCCAGCACGTTCAGGATTTTACCGCGCAAGGGCAGCAGCGCCTGCGTTTTGCGGTCGCGACCCATCTTGGCAGAGCCGCCCGCCGAATCACCCTCGACGATGAACAGCTCCGTCCCGATCTTGTTGGTCGCGGTGCAATCGACCAGCTTGCCGGGCAGGCGCAGCTTTTTCGTCGCGGTCTTGCGCGAGGTTTCCTTTTCCTGCCGCCGGCGCAGCCGTTCCTCGGCGCGCAGCACCAGAAAATCAAGGATCGCGCCCGCCGATTTCGGGTCTGCCGCCAGCCAGTTGTCGAAATGGTCGCGCACCGCCCCTTCGACCATGCGCGCGGCCTCTGTCGTCGCCAAGCGGTCCTTGGTCTGGCCGACGAATTCAGGCTCGCGGATGAAGCACGACACCAGCGCGCAGCCGCCCGCCGCCATGTCCTCGCGCGTGATCTGGGCGGCTTTCTTGTTGTTGGCGAGTTCGCCGTAAGCACGGATGCCTTTCAGCACGGCGGCCCAGAAGCCCTGTTCATGCGTGCCGCCTTCGGGGGTTGGGACGGTATTGCAGTAGGACTGCACGAAACCGTCGCGCACCGGCGTCCAGTTGATCGCCCATTCCACCGAGCCGGGCGCGTTGAACTTGTCCTGAAAGCTGACCTTGCCGGCGAAAGGTTTGTCGGAATAGGTGACATTGCCGGTCAGTTGTTCGTTCAGGTAATCGGCCAGACCGCCGGGGAAATGGAAGGTTGCTTCCATCGGCGTGTCGCCATCCTCGATCGCGGATTTCCAGCGGATTTCGACGCCAGAGAACAGATATGCCTTGGAGCGCACCATGGTCAGCAGCCGCGCGGGGCGGAATTTGAGCGCGCCGAAAATCTCTGCGTCCGGGTGGAAGGTGAAGGTAGTGCCGCGCCGGTTGGGGGCGGGGCCGACCTTTGCCACCGGCCCTTGCGGGATGCCGCGCGAGAATTCCTGCGCATAGAGCTCGCGGTTGCGGGCGACTTCGACGCGCAACTTGTCCGACAGCGCGTTGACGACCGACGCGCCCACGCCATGCAAGCCGCCCGATGTGGCATAGGCCTTGCCGCTGAACTTGCCGCCTGCGTGCAGGGTGCAGAGGATGACCTCTAGCGCGGATTTGTCGGGGAATTTGGGGTGCGGGTCTATCGGGATGCCGCGGCCATTGTCACGGATGGTGATGGAGTAGTCTGCGTGCAGCTCGACCTCTATGCGGTTGGCGTGGCCCGCCACCGCCTCGTCCATGGAGTTGTCGAGCACTTCGGCCACCAGATGGTGCAGCGCGCGCTCATCCGTGCCGCCGATATACATGCCCGGGCGCTTGCGGACGGGTTCCAGCCCTTCGAGCACTTCGATGGAGGACGCGTCGTAGCTGTCGGATTGCGGCAAAAGGTCGGACATGGGCGCGCTCGATTCCTGACTGGGGGAAAGACACCACCAGTAGACCACCGCACGGGGCGGGGCGCAAGAGATTGGGCCTTGCGCCCGCGCGCTGTCAGAGCATCAGCCAGGTCTGAAAAGCCAACCCGCTCAGAAACGCGCCGCCGAGCGAAATCGCGATGTAGAGTGCGAAAACCCGCAGCTTGACCAAGGCCCAGACGGCAATTGCGGCGGGCAGCGACGTGACGCCCCCCGCGATCAGAAAGGCCATACCTGCGCCGCCCAGCATGCCTTGGTCCATCAGCCCGCCGATCAGGGGTAGGGCTGCATAGCCGTTGAAATAGGCGGGCACGCCCACGAGCGTTGCGATGGCAATTGGCATGAACCCTGCGCCGCCCAAGCTTTGCGTGACCATTTCGGCAGGCACATAGGCCAGCATCAGGCTTTCAAGCAGAAACGCCAGCGCCATCCATTTCAGCAAGAACAAGAAGGTGCGCGTGCCCTCTGTGCGGAACTTGGTCAGGCGGGCCGAGTCATGCCAGAAGGCCCAGACCGGTGGTTTCGGGTTGCGCGCTTTCGCGCCGCCGCAACCGCCATTGCCTACGCCGTCCCGCAGCGGGTCAGCCAAGCCGCCCGCGCGCACGACCAGATGCACCACGGTGCCGCCCAAAACGCCCATGCCAAGCGCAATAAGGGTTTTCGCTATGGCGAATTCTAACCCCAGCACGCCTGTGGTCAGCGCGAACATGGACGGGTCCATCAGTGGAGAGGCCAGCCAGAATGCCATGACCGGCGCAAGCGGCACGCCCATGGCCAGAAACGCCGCGATCAGTGGGATCACCCCGCAAGAGCAAAATGGCGACAACCCGCCCGCAAGTGCGCCCATGGCGATCATCATCGCGGGTGCGCCTGTAAAGGCCTTGGCAATCAAGTTATCCGCGCCGGTCGCGCCCGCCCATGCCGCGATCAGGATGGAAGCCGCAAGAAACGGCGCGACCGACAGAAGCGCGCCAGTGACCTTGTTGAAGGATGGCGCAAGCTGGCCGGGGTCCAGAACCGCAAGAAGGGCGATGATCAGCGCAAACACCAGCCAAACACGTTCCTTGCGCCAAATATGGGCCCAAGCTACTGCCACGGGGCCGGGGCGGGGCAGGGACTGGTCGGTCATGTCTATATCTCCAGAAAAGTAGTTATTTTTGGCAAGCCTGTTCAGGCCGCATCGGTCACAGCAGGCAGACCGGCGCAGCAGTCGGTCAGCAAGAAGTCGAGCACATGGCGCAGCTCCTCGGTGCAGGCACTGTTGCGCACCTCGCGCCCTTGGCGGGTTTGCGCAACAAGACCGGCATCCTTCAGGCTGCGCAGGTGATGCGCGAGCGTAGAGAGCGGCATATCCAGATGCGCGGCGATTTCGCCCACCAGTAAGCCATCGGGCGCGGCGCGCACCAGCAGACGAAACACCGCCAACCGGGCCGGATGGCCAAGGGCGGCAAGGGCAACAGCTGCGGAGTCGGATGTCATCGTCATGCTCATAACAATAACTATTTTTCTGGTTATGTAAACATAAATTCGCGCGGCCAATGCCCTGTGCAATCTTTGCGCAAGAAGTGCAAAGCATGGCCTGCAATCTGCGCAAGTTTATGGTCATTTTGTCATTGACCCGCCCAGCTTCGGCGCTTACTTTCCAGCCAGCTAAGGCAACGGATGGCGGCAATGCGTTCAGCACTTGTAATCGTAGTAGGAAAGACGCGCATGGGCCGGTAACGGACTTCCCAAACGGAACCCCATGCGCCCCCGAAACACCGGGGGCTTTTTTATTGCCGCAACCCGCGCTAAAGCGCCCTTGACATGACGGTGGATGGAGCAAGCGATGACACGTCAGATGACCGGAGCCAAGATGGTGATAGAAGCCCTGAAAGATCAGGGTGTGGATGTGGTATTCGGCTACCCCGGTGGCGCGGTCCTGCCCATCTATGACGAGATGTTCCAGCAAAACGACATCAAGCACATTCTGGTGCGGCATGAGCAGGGCGCGATCCATGCGGCCGAAGGGTACGCGCGCTCCACCGGCAAGCCCGGCGTTGTTCTGGTTACATCGGGTCCGGGTGCCACCAACACGGTCACGGGCATTGTCGATGCGCTGATGGATTCCATCCCGATTGTCGTTCTGACAGGGCAGGTGCCCACCTTTATGATCGGGTCGGACGCCTTTCAGGAGGGCGACACGGTTGGTATAACCCGCCCCTGCACCAAGATGAACTGGCTGGTCAAGGAAACCGACAAACTGGCGGGCACCATCCACGAGGCGTTCCATGTTGCCACCTCTGGTCGCCCCGGCCCGGTGCTGGTGGATATCCCGAAGGATGTGCAATTCGCCACCGGGATTTACAAGGAAAAGGCCGACACGCGCACCTCGCATTACGCGCCGCGCACCAAGGGCGACCCCGAGATGATCGCCCGCATGGTCGAGCTGATCGAAACCGCCGAACGCCCCGTGTTCTATACCGGCGGCGGTGTTATCAATTCGGGCGACCGTGCGACGCAGGTTTTGCGCGATTGGGCAGAGGCCACCGGGTTCCCTGTGACCAGCACCTTGATGGGGCTTGGCTGCTATCCCGCCAGCGGCAAATCTTGGCTGGGCATGCTGGGGATGCACGGCACCTATCAGGCAAACTGGGCCATGCATGATTGCGACCTGATGCTGAATATCGGTGCGCGCTTCGACGACCGGATCACGGGCCGCATCAACGCGTTCAGCCCCGAGTCGACCAAGGTGCATATCGACATCGACCCGTCCTCGCTCAACAAGGTCATCCACACCCATGTCCCGATCATCGGCGATGTGGCCGATGTGCTGGAAGAGGCGTTCGCGCTCTGGAAATCGCGCGGCGGCAATGTGAACCGCGAGGCGCTGGTGCGCTGGTGGAAACAGATCGACGAATGGCGCGCTGTCGATTGTCTGGCCTACACTCCCACCGGCGGCACGCCCATTCGCCCGCAGCATGCCCTGACGCGGCTGGAAGCGCTGACCAAGGGAATGGACCGCTACATCACCACCGAAGTGGGCCAGCACCAGATGTGGGCGGCGCAATATCTGGGCTTTGACGGGCCGAACCGCTGGATGACATCTGGCGGGCTTGGCACCATGGGCTACGGCGTGCCCGCGTCCATCGGCGTGCAGATCGCGCATCCCGACGCGCTGGTCATCAACGTCGCGGGAGAGGCAAGCTGGCTGATGAACATGCAGGAAATGGGCACGGCGATGCAGTATAAAGCGCCGGTCAAACAGTTCATCATGAACAATGAACGCCTTGGCATGGTGCGGCAGTGGCAGGAATTGCTGCATGGCGAGCGGTATTCCAGTTCCTGGTCGGAATCGTTGCCCGATTTCGTCAAGCTGGCCGAAGCCTTCGGCTGCAAGGGCATCCGTTGCGACAGCGAGGACGACCTGGATGAGGCGATCCGCGAGATGCTGGCCTATGATGGCCCGGTGATCTTCGATTGTCTGGTGGAAAAGCATGAAAACTGCTTCCCCATGATCCCGTCGGGCAATGCACATAACGACATGCTGCTGGGCAACGCGGAAACCCAAGGCGTGATCGGCGCCAAGGGCGCGGTTTTGGTGTAGGATGCCAGACGATAAGCACTCGCTGCGATCATCCACGCGGGAGGAATACGTAGAGTATATTCTTCTGGCGGCGCTATGCTCTTTTGGATGGTCGCGCGACAGGTTTGTTGAAGTCGCACGCACGCAAACCGATGCACAGGGCTACGATCTGGTGTTGGCATGTGACGGTGTCATGCGCCATGTCCAACTCAAATCCAGCAAAGCTGGCGGTCGTGCGGCGCACCAAAAGGTCAATACGGCCTTGGCATCCAAACCCGGCGGCTGTGTCGTTTGGGCTGTCGTGGATCCGGAGACACTCCATCCTGTTGAATACAGGTGGTTTGGCGGTGCTCCCGATAGTGAGTTGCCAGACCTAGGCGACCGCCGAGCGCGTCATACCAAGGGCAACGCCCAAGGCGTCAAATCGCTTCGGGATGCCATCCGGATCGTGGCCAAAAGCCGCTTTGAAACGCTAAGAACCCCGCAAGAGCTGTTCCACCGTCTTTTCGGAGATGGCAAAGAATTGGAGTGTTAGGAATGTCCCCCCTCAACATACAAAAAGGCGCGTCGAAGCATAGCGCCTATGACCTGCGCGACCCGAATGCAGAGGTGATCGAGACGCATACGCTCGCCGTGATCGTCGACAACGAATCCGGTGTGCTGGCGCGGGTCATCGGGCTGTTCTCGGCGCGTGGCTACAATATCGACAGCCTGACCGTGGCCGAAGTGGACCATCTGGGCCACCTGTCGCGCATCACGGTTGTCACCAGCGGCACGCCGCAGGTGATCGTGCAGATCAAGGCGCAGTTGGAACGTATGGTCGTCGTCCACCGGGTGCATGATCTGACCATGGAAGGTCCGAATGTGCAGCGTGAGCTGGCGTTGTTCAAGGTCAAGGGCAGAGGTGAAGCACGGATCGAGGCGCTGCGTCTGGCCGAGATTTTCCGCGCCAATGTGGTGGACTCGACGCTGGAATCCTTCGTCTTCGAGATGACCGGCACGCCGCAAAAGGTCGATGCCTTTGCCGAATTGATGCAGCCTTTGGGGCTGATCGAAGTGGCGCGCACCGGCGTTGCAGCCATATCGCGCGGCGTCTGAAACGCGCGGCCCACGCAAAAGACCGCCCGAAATGGGCGGTCTTTCCAAAGCGGTAACGATTTACGCGACAGAGACCAGTTCGACCGCGAAGGTCAGGTCTTTGCCCGCCAACGGGTGGTTGGCATCCAGCGTGACGGTCTCTTCGGTCACTTCGGCCACTTGCACCGGAACCTGCCGCCCGTCGGGGGTCTGCATGTTCAGCATCGTGCCCGGATCCAGCGGGATATCTGCGGGGATCTGCTCGCGCGGCACCGATTGCTTGGCCTCTGCCTGGTATTCGCCATACGCTTCGGTGGCCGGAATGGTCACGGTTTTCTGCTCTCCGGTGGCCATGCCGTCTATCGCGCGGTCTAGTCCGGGGATGATCTGGCCCGACCCGACGGTGAATTCGAGCGGGTCGCGCCCTTCCGAGCTGTCGAACACAGAGCCGTCTTCCAGCGTGCCGGTGTAATGAATACGAACAGTGTTGCCCGCCGCTGCGTGCGTCATGGGGTATCCTTCCAATATGGGGGGAGTGGGTTGGTCGAGGCGCGCAATCTCGCACGGTTACTCTGGCCCCAAGCCTGCCCCGTGCGGCCCGGAATGTAAACCCTGCCGCCTTTGGCTGCTTGACCGCCCGACCCGCCCGCGCCATACCCCCGCCGCGACAAGGGGGCCCATATGGCAGAGCAGTCACGCAATTTCTATGGCCGGATCAAGGGAAAAACTCTGCGACCGGCGCAACAGACATACCTGGACGAGGATTTGCCGGCGCTGGCCCTGCGCGGTGTCGGGCGTGATGACAACCCGTCGCGCCAGCCTGTGGACCCCACGTCGTTCTTTGGCGACCGTCGGCCTCTCTGGTTGGAAGTGGGGTTCGGCGGCGGTGAGCATATGGTGCATCAGGCGGCACGCAACCCCGATGTCGGGATCATCGGCTGCGAGCCGTATATCAACGGCGTCGCCATGGCGCTGGGCAAGATCCGCGAGGCGGGTGTGGACAATCTGCGCATTCATACATGGGACGCGCGCGAATTGTTCGATGTGCTGCCCGATGCCTGTCTGGACCGTGCATTTTTGCTATACCCCGATCCGTGGCCGAAAGCGCGCCATCATCGCCGCCGCTTTGTGACGCCCGAACATTTGCTGCCCTTGGCGCGGGTTCTTCGGCCCGGCGCGGTGTTTCGCGTGGCGACGGATATTCCCGACTATGTGCGCCAGACCATGGCGGAAGTGCCGCAGGCGGGTTTCGAGTGCCTGACGCCGGACCCGGAGGAGTGGCACCGGCCTTGGGATGACTGGCTGTCCACCCGCTACGAGAAAAAGGCCCTGCGCGAAGGCCGCAGACCGCACTACCTGACGTTTCGGCGGCAAGGCTGACGGTTCCCGTGATCTAGGGATTGGCCAGTTTGCGCAGTGCGCCGACAAAGGTGATCCCGTGGTCAAACTGCCCGTAGCGCAGGAATTCCAGAACCTCTGCCATGACCACAGGGTTGGACATGATGAAGGTGTGGCTGGCCGACAGAACGATGTGGTCGGTCATCCCCGCCAGTTTTGTGCTTTCCACCGAAACCTTGCCGTCATCCTCGCCGTCGATCAGCGCCGAAGTGATCGGGTTGAGCGAGATATCCCCCGCCACCACCCCCAGTTCGTAGTCGGGGAATTCGGGCAGTTGGTTGGGCGTGGCATCTATCGCCGTGCCCAGTTCCAGCCCGGCGGGGCCGTTCATCCATTCGAACGCGTCGATGTCGGAAAACGCATCCACCAGTTCTGACCCGTGATTGGGCGGGGCCAGCATGACCACGCGGCCCATATTGGCGGGTCGGTTGCGTGCCAGCCAGCCGCGCGCCAGAATGCCGCCCATGGAATGGGTGACGAAATGCACCCGCGCGTCCCCGCATGCGGCGACACTCTGGCCAACATGGCCCAGCAATTCGTCAATGGGCTTGGCCGTGGACGGATAGCCGTGGTTCACGACGCTATAGCCGTGCAGTTCCAACGCTTCCTCCATCACCAGCATGGAGTTTTCGGTGCGCGCCAGCCCGTGCAGCAGAACCACGCAATCGGCCATGGCCGCCCCCGGTAGTAGTGACAATGCTAGGATAATCGCTTTCATGGCCCGCATATAGTATTGCAGTGGCGCAGTTACCAGAAGGAGAGCCCATGCCCTGCCCCCGTCTTGCCGTGCGTGCGCTTATCCTGCACGAGGGCCGCTTGCTGATTGTCAACGCATGGCCCGACGGCAAGAGTGATCTATGGTGCGCGCCGGGCGGCGGGGTGGAGCGTGGTCAATCCTTGCCCGACAATCTGGCGCGCGAGATCTACGAGGAATGCGGGCTGCGCATTGCCGTGGGCGCGCCGTGCCTTGTGAACGAGTTTCACGACCCGACTGGCAGTTTCCATCAGGTCGATATCTACTTTCACGCCACGATCACTGGCGGGCAGATCGACCCCGCGTGGTGCGACCCCGAAGGCGTCGTCACGCAGCGCCGTTTCGTGACCGAAGCCGAGTTGTGCTGCCTGCGCTTCAAGCCCGACAGCTTGCCCGAACTGGCTTTCGGAGCGGCCGGGCAGGGGGCCAATGCAATGTATGACCCGCTGGAGCCGATTGTCCTGTAACCGGGGGCGTGCATTGACATTCCCCCTGCGTGTCTCACATGTAAGCCCGCATCACCGGGGCATCCCCCGACATACAGATTTGAGGAATTCATGGCCGTTGTCGTCGTCGAATCGCCTGCCAAGGCCAAGACAATCAACAAATATCTGGGCGCGGGGCATACGGTTCTGGCCTCTTATGGCCATGTTCGCGACCTGCCGCCCAAGGATGGCTCGGTCGACACGGAGCATGATTTCGACATGAAATGGGAGGTGGCGAGCGATTCGCGCAAACACCTCAAGGCCATTTCCGACGCGCTTAAGGAAGATAACGAACTGATCCTTGCCACCGACCCCGACCGCGAGGGAGAGGCGATTTCGTGGCATCTGACAGAAGCGTTGACCAAGTCACGGGCGCTGAAAAAGACCACGCCGGTCAAACGTGTGGTGTTCAACGCGATCACCAAATCCGCGGTGACAGAGGCGATGAAGAACCCGCGCGACGTGGATATGCCACTGGTGCGCGCCTATCTGGCACGCCGCGCGTTAGATTATCTGGTGGGGTTCAACCTGTCGCCGGTTCTGTGGCGCAAGCTGCCCGGAGCGAAATCGGCGGGGCGCGTGCAGTCCGTGTGCCTGCGCCTGATTGTCGAGCGCGAGATGGAGATAGAGGCATTCCGCGCGCAGGAATACTGGAGTGTCGAGGCGGAATTGGCCACGCCACGCGGCGCGACCTTTACCGCGAAACTTGTCAGCCTTGCGGGCAAGAAGCTGGACAAGTTCGACCTGAACAACGAAAGCGCCGCCGAAATGGCGGTTCAGGCCGTCACCTCGCGCGATTTGGCGGTGACATCGGTTGAAGCGAAACCGGCCAGCCGGAACCCCTCTGCGCCGTTCATGACAAGCACCTTGCAGCAGGAAGCCAGCCGCAAATTCGGCATGGGGGCCAAGCACTGCATGTCGACCGCGCAGCGCCTGTATGAGGCGGGCTACATTACCTATATGCGGACTGACGGGATCGACATGGCGCCCGAGGCGGTCATGTCGGCACGCGATGTCATCAAGGATCGCTACGGTGCCGAATATGTTCCGAAATCCCCGCGTATGTATAAGAACAAGGCGAAGAACGCGCAGGAAGCGCATGAATGTATTCGCCCCACGGATATGGCGGTCAGCCCCGACAAGCTGCGCGTGTCCGACACCGATCAGCGCAAATTGTATGACCTGATCTGGAAGCGCACGATCGCTGGCCAGATGGAAGCCGCGCGCATGGAACGCACGACGGTCGAGATCGGGTCCAAGGACGGGCAGGTTGGCTTGCGCGCGACGGGGCAGGTGGTGCTGTTCGACGGGTTTCTGAAGGTCTACGAGGAAGGCCGCGACGACGTGGTCGACGACGACGACAAGCGCCTGCCGCAACTGTCCGAAGGTGACAAGACCGACAAGCGGGCGGTCACGCCAGAGCAGCATTTCACCCAACCGCCACCACGCTATACAGAGGCGACGCTGGTAAAGCGCATGGAAGAATTGGGTATTGGCCGACCGTCTACCTATGCCAGCATTGTCACGACCATTCAGGACCGGGGCTATGTCATAAAGGACAAAAACCGCCTGATGCCAGAGGATAAGGGCCGGTTGGTCACGATCTTTCTGGTCAACTACTTCCGCCGCTATCTGGAATACGATTTCACCGCCGCGCTTGAAGGCCAACTGGACGATATCTCGGCCGGGCAAGCGGACTACAAAGAGGTGCTGGAGAAGTTCTGGCGCGATTTTTCGGCGGCGATTGCCGAAACCTCGGAGCTGCGCATTACAGAGGTGCTCGACAAGATCGACGAGGTTCTGGCCCCCCAGCTTTACCCCCCGCGCGAGGATGGGTCGGACCCGCGTGTTTGCCCCAAATGCGGCGAAGGACGTTTGCACCTGAAAACAGCGCGGTCGGGCGGGGCGTTCATCGGTTGCGGCAATTACCCCGAATGCCGCTTTACCCGCCCATTGGGTGTGACCGATGACGCACAGGCAGAACTGTCGGGCGATGGCAAGTTGTTGGGCCATGACGCGGGCGACCCTATCAGCCTGCGCACCGGGCGCTTTGGTCCCTATGTGCAGCGCGGTGAAGCGACCAAGGAAGACCCGAAACCACCCCGCGCGTCGCTACCCAAAGGATGGGAGGTGGACAGCATCGACCTTGAAAAAGCGCTGATGCTGCTGTCATTGCCGCGCCCCGTGGGTCCGCACCCCGATGATGGTGAGTTGATCGAGGCGGGGATTGGCCGCTACGGTCCATTCGTCAAGCACGGCAAGAAATACGCCAACCTGCCGGAAGTGGACGAGGTGTTCACCATCGGCATGAACCGCGCGGTCGAAGTGCTGGCCGCCAAGCAGACGCGCGGACGGCCTGCGGCGGCTGCCCCGTTGAAGGAGTTGGGCGAGCACCCCGATGGCGGCGCGCTTGCCGTCATGAAAGGGCGTTATGGCCCCTATGTGAAATGGGATAAGATCAACGCGACCCTGCCCAAAGAGATGGAACCGGAAACGGTCACGCTGGAACAGGCGGTCGAATTGGTGAACGCCAAGGCTGCGACCAAGGGCAAGAAAAAGGCCCCGGCAAAGAAACCGGCGGCCAAAAAGCCTGCGGCGAAAAAACCAGCCGCAAAGAAACCCGCTGCGGCCAAAAAGCCCGACGCAAAGAAGGACTGAGGCGCGCGCATCCGGTTGACTATCGGGCGCCGTCGCGCCAATTGTATCCGATAGTATATCGAAGCGAGGCTCGGCATGAAAAAGATCTACGGCTCCGCGTCAGAGGCGCTGGATGGCCTTTTGTTCGACGGGATGACCATCGCAGCAGGCGGGTTCGGCTTGTGTGGTATCCCCGAATTGCTGATTGCAGCCATCCGCGACGCGGGAACAAAGGATCTGACCTTTGCGTCCAACAACGCGGGCGTTGACGGGTTCGGGCTGGGCCTGCTGCTGGAATCGCGTCAGGTCAAAAAGATGATGTCGTCCTATGTCGGCGAGAATGCAGAATTCATGCGCCAATACCTGTCAGGAGAGTTGGAGCTGGAATTCAACCCTCAAGGCACTTTGGCCGAACGGATGCGCGCTGGCGGCGCAGGGATTGCCGGGTTCTACACCCGCACCGGCGTTGGGACCCAGATTGCAGATGGCAAGGAACACAAGGATTTCAACGGCGAGACTTTTGTGCTGGAAGAAGGCATCTTCGCCGATTTGTCGATTGTGAAAGCGTGGAAAGCAGACACGACCGGCAATGCGATTTTCCGCAAAACCGCGCGCAACTTCAATCCGCCGGCAGCGAAATGCGGCAAGGTCTGCGTGCTGGAGGTGGAAGAAATCGTCGAGCCGGGCACGCTGGACCCCGACGCCATCCACCTTCCGGGAATATATGTGAACCGCCTGATACAGGGGGAACACGAAAAGCGGATCGAACAGCGCACCACGCGCGCGGCGTAACGAGGGACGGCGATGGAAGGGCAAACGCTTGCGGGTGCGCTTGGTTCGAATGAAGCCTTTGCAGGCTTCTCGCGCTTGCGCATCTCGATGGTGCTGAGTGATCCCCGACAGGATGACAACCCCATAATCTATGTAAACGATGCGTTCGAGCGGATGACCGGCTACAGCGCGTCGGAGGTTATCGGCCGCAACTGCCGATTCTTGCAAGGCGAGAAGACGGACAAGCGCGATGTCGACCGCATCCGCCATGCCATCGCGACCCAATCCGAAGTTTCGGTCGATATCCTTAATTACCGCGCCAATGGCACGCCGTTTACCAACCGTCTGATTGTCGCGCCGATCGCGGGGGATGATGGTGAGGCGCTTTTTTTCCTGGGCGTTCAGAAAGAACTGACGGAACAGGATCGCGGAACGGATAACCGGATCACCGCCGACCGTCTGAGTGTCGTGCAGGGCTTTGTGCACCGTGATCTGGCGATGATCCTGAGCAGCCTGCGCGAACCGGACAAGAACGTAGAGCTGCCGACCTTGCGCGAGTTGGAAGCGCTGCCCCGCCGTCTGGAAACGCTGCAACTTGTCTATGAGGAAATGCGGTTGACCGGCGGGATCGACGGGCTTGGCAAAGTTGATCTTGGCACGGTCATCGCGCGCGTTTCGTCTGCAATCGCCCATTACGAGGGACGTGCTGGCGTCCGCTTTACCCAGACGGTGGAACGCGCAGAAATAACGCTGGACCGCGCCACACGCTTGGCGCTGATCGTGTCGGAAACACTGCACAACGCGTTCAACCATGCCTTCAGTCTACAAGACGAAGGCCGGATCGAACTGCGTGTGACCAATTTGTCTGGGGGCGGCGTCCGCATCCTGATCAGCGATGACGGGGAAGGCATGCCCGCAGATATGGCCTGGCCGAACGACAAGTTCGCAGGCGGGCGACTTGTGCGCGGCTTGCTGAACGGGCTGGATGCGACGCTGAATGTGGTGCGTGGGGCAGCCGGTACGGTCGTGCTGCTGGACGTGCCGGTAGATTTTGAGGCTTGAACCTAAAAGGATAGCGAATGCCCTGGGACCGCAACCAGATGGCCGCACGAGCGGCACAGGAACTGGAAGATGGAATGTATGTCAATCTTGGCATCGGCATCCCGACGCTCGTGGCCAATTACATCCCCGAAGGCGTGCAGGTCACGCTGCAATCGGAAAACGGGATGCTGGGTATCGGCCCGTTCCCGACAGAGGATGACATTGATCCCGACCTCATCAATGCGGGCAAGCAAACCGTGACGGCGCTGCCCCATACCGCCTATTTCGACAGTGCCGAATCGTTTGCCATGATCCGCGGCGGCAAGATCAACATGGCCATCTTGGGCGCGATGGAAGTGGCCGAGAACGGCGATATCGCGAACTGGATGATCCCCGGCAAGCTGGTCAAAGGCATGGGCGGCGCGATGGACCTTGTCGCGGGCGTGAAGCGCGTGATCGTGGTCATGGACCACACCAACAAGGCGGGTGAATCAAAGCTGCTCAAGGCCTGCACCTTGCCGCTGACGGCGACTGGCGTCGTCAAACGCATCATCACCAATCTGGGCGTTCTGGACGT
This sequence comes from Roseinatronobacter ekhonensis, assembly GCF_900499075.1. Taxonomy (GTDB): domain Bacteria; phylum Pseudomonadota; class Alphaproteobacteria; order Rhodobacterales; family Rhodobacteraceae; genus Roseinatronobacter; species Roseinatronobacter ekhonensis. Next base: position 14,578 of record NZ_UIHC01000035.1, read on the forward strand.
GGTCGAAGGCGGGTTGAAGATCGTCGAATGCGCCGAAGGTGTCACCGAAGACGAGATTCGGGCCGCAACAGAGGCGGCGATTGTCGCCTAGCCGGACTGCGCGATCTTGAACACGCAAGGATCGCTGGGCAATTCCGGCACGGTCGCGCACAGTCCGCGCGCGACCTGCCACGCGGCCAGCACTTTTGGCACATAGTCGCGGGTTTCGGCATAGGGGGGAACGCCGCCATTGCGGTCCACCGCGCCTTCGCCTGCGTTGTAGCCCGCCAGCGCAAGCACCACGTCATTGTCGAAGCGTTCCATCAGCCAGTGCAGATATGTCACGCCGCCTTTGATGTTCTGGTCGGTGTCGAACGGGTCGGTGACACCGAATCGTTCAGCCGTTGCCGGGATAAGCTGCATCAAGCCTTGGGCATTTGCGGAACTGACCGCATCCGCGCGGCCCGCCGATTCGACAGAAATGACCGCGAGTGCGAGTGCCGGTGACACCCGTGTGCCAACCGTTGCCAACAGGATTGCCGGCGCGTGCGATTGTGCGATGTCCTGCATATCCTGCAACCTTGGTGCGCGGATATTCGCGCCTGCGGGGGGTGTGGACAGCGCGTCGCGCGCCGCCAGAAAGCGTGACACGTCCGGCCCGCCTGTGGGGCGCACACGTTCCCAGAACCATGCGAACTGGCCCGGTGACGTCGCGTCTGTCGCGCCTTGTTCGGGGGCAGGTGGCGGGTTTTGTGGCACGCGCGGCCCGGCCGCAAGGCGCGCGGCTTGTTCTTCGGGGTCAATCTGAACGGTGATGCGTTTGCCTGCGCCCCCCTCACCCACTGCAATGCGCCGAAAGGTAAAGCCACTCTCGGATGAGTCTTGTGCCAGCGCCATCGGCGGGCCGATGACCATGCAAAAAACGGCGGCGAAAACGCGCGGGACACTCATGTGATTAACTGCTCTTTTATGTGTTTTGGCTAAAGATGCCGATATGTGCCCTATGAATCCAGAAAAATCGTTCTCGGCTCAGCAACGCGCAGTGTTTTGGACCGGGTGTATTCCGCAAGGTTCTGTCACCAAACCGGGCCTTTTCGACCCAATGTTGAGCGGTTGGGAACAAGTTCCGTATTCGACCATGCAATGGTTCTGAAATGGTCTGAATCATGCCCAATTCGTGCCACGGTTCGGGGGCTATATGGGCCTCAGCCAAGCGGTGAACGACCAAACACCTTTAGAGTAACCGGTTCGGCTGAGTAGAAACTGTTCAAATGTTGGAGACTTGAAAATGAAACTGTTCGCAAACATCAAAACTTTCGCCGCTGATGAATCTGGTGCCGTGACCGTTGACTGGGTTGTGCTGACCGCCGCTATCGTGGGTCTGGGCATCGCAGTCATCAGCTCGGTGCGCACCGGCACCTCGGATCTTGCAACCGACATCCAGACCTCGCTGACGGGCGCTTCCGTTTCTGCGCTGGGCACTCTCGGCGTCAATAACTAAGACGCGACACGAATTACACTCAGGGCGCCCCGTTCGGGGCGCTCTTTTCCTATTTGAGCCTTTGGGTTTCGCCGTTTCAATTATCGCGCCGGAACTCGGATCATGGGTCAAATTCAAGTCGGGGCATGAACAACAATCCGCCACATTCGGTAGGCATCGTTTCATGTAATCAGTTTCCGGCGCAGGTCCGGATCAGTGAACAGAAAGGATATGGCAATGCGCCTAGTTTTCGGAGCCGTCCTTGTCGCGGGCCTTGGTCTGGCGGGGTTCGCCGCCTATCAGACCCAAGCGTATATTTCCAAAATGCAGACCGAACTCGCAGAGGCTCGCGCGAACGCGAACACTACCGATATGGTCAACGTGTTCCTGGCCAAGCGGCCCATGACCTACGGGGAACGACTGACCCGCGAAGATGTGCTGGTCGCCGCCTTCCCGGATTATGCGGTGCCTGCCAATGCATTGAGCGAGGTCGAAGCCTTGTTTCCCAACAACATTGACCACCGCATTGTGCTGCGCACGATGGATGAAAAGGAACCGATCCTGCTGAGCAAGCTGACAGCACCGGGCAAGGAAGCCGGCATCACGTCGCATCTTAGCCCCGGCAAACGCGCCTTTACCATCGCGGTCAACCAGATCAGCGGTGTGGCCGGTTTCCTGCGCCCTGGCGACCATGTCGACGTGTTCTGGTCGGGCCGCCGCAACGGAAACGAGGAATTCACACAGTTGATCCAGTCACAATTGCGCATTATCGCGGTTGATCAATCGGCCAATATGGACCGCTCTGAAAAAGTGCGCGTTGCCAACAATATCACCGTGGAGGCCAGCCCTGAACAAGCCGCCGGACTGGCGCTTGCGCAAGGCTCAGGCCGCTTGTCGCTGGCACTGGTCGGCGTCGGCGATACCGAGGTGTCGGGCGATGTCGAAATGACCCAAGATCGCCTGCTGGGCGTGGTGCGCGAAGAGCGTTCGGTTGAAGAGAAATGCCATATCCGCACGCGCCGCGGCAATGAGCTTGTGAACATCGAGATCCCTTGCACGAATTGAGGCGCATTGCCCCAGCGCATAGAACAGGGTCCGTGGCACGTTGCCCGGACCCGTTTTTCACGCCTGTGGCTCGACTAGATCGGGTGGTGTTGCTCGACTTGGCTGCAATATCTGCCCCGATCTGGCAAGATAGTTGCAGTTTTCACATAAAGAACGCCGCGCAACCATCTGGAATCTTGATAAGTTGTGCGGTTTCGGGCATGGTGACGCAAAATAATGGGCAAAGCCCGAGCAGTTTTAAAGGCAGGCACCTCATGACGTTCAAGAGTTTGGCAGTCGCACTGCTGACGGTTACCGGCCTTGCGCTGGCGCAACCCGCGCCCGCCTTTGCCCAGACTGTCAGGGTTATCAACGGCGAGTCGGCGTCTACGTTGCGCGTTCCGATGAACCGTGCAGTGGTGGTCGAAACCGAAAACCCCTTTGCGGAGTTGTCCATCGCCAATCCCGGCATCGCCGACATTTCAACGCTGTCCGATCGCTCGATTTACGTTCTGGGCAAGACACCCGGTCGCACCACGCTGACCATACTTGGTCTGGATGGGAACCTGGTGTCGAATGTCGAGGTGCAGGTCACACCGGATATCGCCGAGTTCCGCGAGCGGCTGCGCCAGATCCTGCCCAGCGAGGAGATCGAGGTGCGCACCGCCAATGACGGGATCGTGTTGTCGGGCACCGTGTCGACACCCGCACGGCTGGATGCCGCCTTTCAACTTGCCCAACGCTACGCGCCCGACCGCGTTTCGAACCTGATGAGCGTCGGCGGAACCCAACAGGTCATGCTGAAAGTGCGCTTTGCCGAAATGCAGCGCGGGGTCAGCAAGTCATTGGGTGGCAGTGTTCAGATCACAGGCGGCACACGGGGTTCTGTCAGTTCTGGAAATTTCGCCACCCCGACAGCAACAAATCCGGCCGGCACGCTGGGCTTCCGCGTTGGCGGTGGCAGCCTGACCGCGCAGGTCTTGATCGAAGCGCTTGAAACACAGGGCATGGCCCGCACGCTGGCAGAGCCTAACCTGACCGCTCTGTCCGGGCAGGAAGCGTCTTTCCTTGCGGGTGGCGAGTATCCGATCCCGGTGGTCGAAGACGGCAATGTCACGATCCAGTATAAACCTTTTGGTGTTGAATTGGCCTTCACCCCAAGGGTGCTTGAAGACAACGTTATCAACCTGGCGCTGGAAGCGGCCGTCAGCTCGCTGGATGGCACGAATACGGTGTCCATCGGTGGGTCTGTGGTCAATGCCTTCCGTCGCCGGTCTACCCAGACCACGGTTGAATTGCGCGACGGTGAGAGTTTTGCCATCGCCGGGCTGCTGGAAGACGATTTCCGGTCAGGCTCTACCGCCGTGCCATGGCTGTCGGAATTGCCAATTCTGGGGGCACTGTTTCGCAGCGTGAACTATCAGCGCAGCCAGACAGAGCTGGTGATCATCATCACGGCACATCTGGTCACACCGACCCGAGGCGAGGCTTTGATGCTGCCGACCGACCGCGTCCGCCCGCCCAGCGAGCGTGAGCTGTTCCTGAACGGACAAATGTCGTCAAGCGGCGGTGGTGCCGTCGGTGAAGTCGCCCGGCAAGATTTTGGCGGGTCTTATGGCTATGTCATGGAATGATCGTCGCCCTTTTTCCTTTGTGCAGGAGCCTGCAATGGCCGTGAACAGACGTTTTTTCTTATTGGGCAGCGCAGGGCTGGGCCTGTCGGCGTGCGGTGGCAGTTTTCACCACGAGGCCGGGATTGGTCTGGATGAGGGCGGCTTTGGCAACCCGACGATGCACAATCACCTCGTGCAGACCGGAAAGATCAGCCTGGCCGAGATCATGACCCGGCGCTTCCATGACGAAGTGCCATCCATGGTGAATTTCGATTTCGACAGCGCGGCTCTGTCCGCCGAAGCCAAAAGCACGCTGCGGATACAAGCTGATTGGATGAAACAATTCCCGGAGCTGCGCTACACGATTTACGGGCACACGGATGCCGTCGGGTCGAACGCGTCAAACAAACGGCTTGGGTTGCACCGCGCGCGCGCAGTGCGCCGCTATCTTGTCTCGCTGGGTGTGCCGCATCGTAGCATCATCGCCGTCGTCTCACGCGGGGAAAACCAACCGCTAATCGTCAGTGAAGGGCGAGAGCCTGCCAACCGTCGCACCGTAACCGAAATATCAGGGTCGATCCGTCGGGGCGCCGATATGATGAATGGGGAATACGCGCGCGTCATTCAGCGCGAATATGTGGCTTCTGCGACCGAGCAGCATAACACCGCGACCGACTGATCCCCGCGCAAGCCACTGAAACACGAATGGTCCGGAGCACATGCCCGGGCCATTTTTTCTAAAATATCATAGCTGTCGAACAATTGCGGGCATTTAGCCCAAATCTTGCCAGAATTATAGACAATCTTCTCACAACAGTTTTGCCGCTTCCGGACCATTCCCGTCTTTGTGCGCCGGTGGTTGGAAAAGGCTTCGTAGATTTTAGGATGACGACGATGGATGACATGTCACAGGAAAAGTCAGGGTTGATCCGAGCTTGCACGATCTCGCGCGATGTTCAGAATTTCGACCTGCTGATCGAAGACATGGAAACCGAATTCGGTGAAAGTTGGGGCGACCTGACCTTTGCGGAAGCGAACGCATTTCTGTCGGAACCGGATGCCGGAGCATTGGAAGTCATTGCCATCGCCCTCGATGACGCGGACGAGGGGTCTGTCCAGATCGTTCGCACCATCATAGAGAAGGCGTCGGCCCGCGGTGTCCATATCCTGCTGATCGCAGAGGCTTTGTCCCCGATCCTGCTGCACCAGCTCTTGCGCGCCGGTGCAGAGGATTTTGTTCCCTATCCTTTGCCCGAAAACGCGCTGCATGACGCCATAGAACGGTTGCACAAGTCCGATCAGGCGGTGGCCACGAACGCTGCCGTTCAGATGGGCAGCGGCGGCAAGCATGGCGCCATTTTCGCGGTGCAGTCGCTTTGCGGCGGCGGTGGCGCGACCAATTTCGCGGTCAATCTGGGCTGGGAATTGTGCCAGATCGGCAAAGGCCAGACGCCATCGGTCTGCATTCTGGATTTTGATTTTCAATCCGGATCGGTTGCGACCTATCTTGACCTTGCACGCACCGAAAAGGTCTACGAACTGTTGTCGCAAACCCATTCTATGGATGCAGACGCGTTCCATGCGGCGCTGCAGGTGTTTCAGGAAAAGATGCACGTCTTGACCGCCCCGTCGGACATGCTGCCGCTGGACCTGCTGAGCCCGGAAGAGATCGAGCGCGTTATTTCGATGGCGCAATCGCATTTCGACTACGTCATCATCGACCTGCCACGGGCGATCATGCACTGGACGGAAACGGTCCTGAATATGTCCGATTTGTTCTTCGCCATGATCGAGTTGGATATGCGGTCCGCACAAAACGCACTGCGCATGATCCGTGCGCTCAAGGCGGACGGGATCGACATGGGCAAGCACCGTTTCATCCTGAACCGTGCGCCGAAATTCACGGATCTGGGTGGCAAATCGCGAGCCAAGCGCATGTCCGAGAGCTTGGGCATCTCGATCGCGACATATCTGCCCGATGGCGGCATTCAGATACGCGATGCCAATGATCATGGCCTGCCCTTGGCCGAGTTCGCCGCCAAGAACCCGCTTTTCAAGGAAATCCGTAAATTCGCGTCAGCGCTGCATGAAACCAACAGTGCTGCGAAACTGGCCGCAGAGTAACGAGGAACTATTATGTTTGCACGATATCGCAAGAACACGGAAAGCGCCGCGCAGCCGGTGCGGGCATCTGCTGGCGCACCTGCACGCCAGATTCCGACCAAGGACACGCCAAAGGCACCGGCCAAGCCGATGGCCGAAGCCCAACCGCGCCCCGCGGCAAAGCCGGAGCCGACCTCGAAGGAGGAGCAGCGCAAGCTGCGGATGAACAAGATCAAGACCGAATTACACCGGCGCCTGCTGGACAATCTGAACTTGTCAGCCTTGGAAAACGCTAGCGAATCGGAACTGCGCGGAGAGATCAATTCGATCGTTTCTGAAGCGCTCTCAGAGATGGATGTCGTCCTCAACAGCGAGGAACGGTCGACGCTGAATCGGGATCTGTTCTTTGAAGTGATGGGCCTTGGTCCGCTGGAACCGCTTTTGCAAGATGACAGCGTCAACGATATTCTGGTGAATGGGCCAAAGCGCATCTTTGTGGAACGCGCGGGCAAGCTGGAACTGACCGATGTCACCTTCCGCGATGAACGCCACCTGTTGCGCATTATCGACAAGATCGTGTCCGCCGTGGGCCGCCGAGTGGACGAATCAAACCCTTATGTCGATGCGCGTTTGGCCGATGGCTCGCGCTTCAACGCAATGGTGCCACCCGTTGCGGTCGATGGCTCGCTCGTGTCCATTCGGAAGTTCAAGAAAGAGAAGCTGAGCATTGATGATCTGGTCAAGTTCGGCGCCTTCTCTCCTGAAATGGCACTTTATCTTGAAGCGGCGGTGTCCACCCGATTGAACGTGATCGTGTCGGGCGGGACCGGCTCGGGCAAGACGACCACGCTTAACGCTTTGTCCGGCTTTATCGGCAACACTGAGCGTGTCCTGACAATCGAGGATACGGCAGAATTGCAGTTGCAGCAGGAACATGTGGGCCGCATGGAAAGCCGCCCCGCCAATATGGAAGGGCGCGGCGCCGTCACCCAGCGTGACTGTTTGCGCAACGCGCTGCGTATGCGACCGGACCGCATTATCGTGGGTGAAACCCGTGGCGAGGAAGTGATCGACATGTTGCAGGCCATGAATACTGGCCATGACGGGTCCATGACCACCATCCACGCGAATACCGCGCGTGACGGTATCAGCCGTCTGGAAAACATGGTTGCCATGGCCGGGATTGATATGCCGCTGAAAGCAGTGCGCAGTCAGATCGGGTCGGCCGTGAACCTGATCGTACAGGTTTCGCGACTGCAAGACGGCTCCCGCCGGATGATGTCGGTGACAGAGATCACGGGGATGGAAGGTGAAATCATCACCATGCAAGAGATCTTCCGGTTCGAACGCACGGGTATTGAACCTGACGGCACCATTCTGGGGCATTTCACAGGCACCGGCCTGCGGTCGCACTACGCAGACCGTTTCAAACGCTGGGGCTATGACCTGCCCGCAACGATTTACGATCAGGTAAAGGCGAAGTAACCATGGAACTCTCACTTAGTCCATTGATTTATATCGCCATTTTTGGCGCGGTTATTCTGGTTATCCAGGGTGTCTATCTGCTGGTTTTCGGCAAGAGCATTGAACATGATTCAAAGCTCAACCGTCGATTGGACCTGATGTCGAAAGGCAAATCCAAGCAGGATGTCATCGAACAGTTGCGCAAAGAGCGTTCGGTCCACGGCCAGAACCTGTCGATCCCGCTTTATGGTCTGTTGTCTGATCGTGCGAAGAAAGCGAATATCGCGTTCACACCGCAGATGTTGTTGATGCTGATGGGCGGGTTGAGCGTTTTCAGCTTCGTCTTGCTCTCGTTTGGCACCAGTGCGCCACTGCCGGTTCGCTTGGCAATCGGGGTTGCTATGGGTGTCGGCGGTGTCTTTTTCTGGGTGTCGAGCAAGGCCAAGAAACGTATCGGCGCGATTGAGGAACAACTGGCAGAGGCGGTTGATCTCATGGTCCGAAGCTTGCGTGTCGGTCACCCGTTCAGCGCCGCCTTGGGCTCTGCGGCGGACGAGATTGCCGATCCGCTGGGGACCGAACTGGGCCTGATCGCCGATGAGGTTGCTTATGGGCGCGATGCGGGCGAGGCGCTGGGCGAGTTTGGCGAGCGTGTCGGCCTGCCAGATATCGGGTTTCTGTCGGTCGCTGTCTCGATTCAGCAAAAATCGGGCGGCAACCTCGCCGAAATCCTGGACGGATTGTCAAAAGTGATCCGTGCGCGCTTCAAGCTGTTCCGCCGCGTGCGCGCCATCACCGCAGAAGCGAAATGGTCCGGCATGTTCCTGTCCGGTTTCCCGATTGCGGCCATGGTCATGATCCAGGTCATCAAGCCGGACTACTATGACCCGGTCAAAGGCACGCCGCTCTACATTCCGCTGGCGATTGTTGTCGGCCTCTTTCTGGTCATCAATGTGCTCTACATGCGCAAGATGACCGACATCAAAGTGTAACCTGCCTCAGTAAGGGAGTTTCCAATGTTAGATATGTTTCAGGGCGGGTTCGGCACGATTTTGCTGCTTGGTGTGATCGGTATTGTGCTGGTCGCCATAGCTGGCTTCGCGGCCTTCGGAGATAACTCCGACGACCCGATGAGCAAATTGAAAGACCAAGTCAGCGCCGCGGAGTCCAAAAAGCGCAGCACCGCTGCGACAGGCCTGCGTCGTAAAGAGGGCAAGGGCATCAACGGGCTGGAGAAATTTGCCAAATTTCTGGAGCCAGAGAACGAACAGGAATTGGGTGCCGCGCGCCAACGGATGATCCAGGCGGGGTATCACGGCAGGCACGCGGTTCGCGATTTTCAGGCGCTTCAGTTCATTCTGGCAATTGGGTTTTTGCTGGTGTCCCTGTTGGTGGTCTTCGTCATCACACCGGACACGTTCGAAAGCGTGCCAATGCGGACTGCCGCGATAATCCTGCCCATGCTGATCGGGTATTACGGGCCGCGCAAATGGATTGACGGACGTGTCGAAGCGCGCAAGGAAGAGATCATCAGCGGCTTCCCCGACGCGCTGGACATGCTGTTGATCTGTGTCGAAGCCGGTCAGTCACTGGACCAGTCCATCCAGCGGGTTTCTGTTGAAATTTCTAATACTTACCCGGCGCTGGGCGAGGAATTGACAACGGTTGGTGAGCAGGTCAAGGCGGGCCGCGAGCGGAGCGAGGTTCTGAAGGATCTGGCCAAGCGGTGCGACATCTCCGATATCAACAGCTTTACGACCGTGATGATCCAGGCGGCAACCTACGGCACCTCGATCACCGACGCATTGCGCGTGTTCGCAGCCGAGATGCGCGACAAGCGGATTATGCGAGCCGAGGAAAAGGCCAACATGCTTCCGACCAAGATGACGCTGGGTACCATGATGTTCACCGTGCCCCCGTTGCTGATTATCTTGATCGGTCCGTCTGTCGTAGGCATCATGACCGAATTGAGCAGTAGCAACATAACAGGCATGTAATGCAACGTTGGAGCATGGGCGTCCTTCTATGTTTCGTAGTCAGCGGTTGCGCGCTGCCCCCCGGCGGGGGCAGTGAAAACGCTTCTGATCTCGGTGCAGGCCCGGACCAAGTCGCTTCACGCGATCTTGACATCGCCGAAGCGGTCGATGGGTTGGTGGTCGGACACAGGCTGATGGCCGCGGGCGAATATGAGCTTGCTCTGCGGGCTTACTACCGGGCGTCTGCCGCGAATGGCGTCAATGTCGATATTCTGTCGGCCATAGGTTCTGCCAACCTGCGCCTAGGGCGTGTGCAACAAGCCGAACAGGTGCTTCGCCGCGCATTGGAGCAAGACGAAACCTTTGTACCGGCCCACAACAATCTTGGTGTGGCACTGGGCGAGCAGGGTGAATGGGGCGAAGCCGGACTGCATTTCCGCAACGCTTTTGCGTTCGATGGCGGTCGATCGTCGGAAATTCGCGATAACTTGCGTTTGGCAATCGAAAAAACTGCGGAAACAGGGTATGATGAGCGCGAGGCACACCGGCTTTCGCTGGTGCGGCGGGGTCAGGGCAGGTTCCTGCTTCTGGACACGCCGTTATAACGAGCAATGAGGACGCAAAAAATGCGCCAAACATTATGTATGACGCTGCTGTTAAGCGGCGCGCTGGTCCTGTCTGCATGCGAAGGCAGTAAACAGGCAAATGTCACCCGCGCGATCGACGCCGTGAACGCGGTGGATCAGAAAAATGTCGCAGAGCTGATGCTGGCCTCTGGGAACCCGGATGAGGCCGTGTCCTATTTCGCCGGTCAGGTTGAGAGTGACCCCGACAACATATCCAACCAGCGCGGGCTCGCGCGGTCTTTGGTGCGGGCGGGTCGATTGGCGGAAGCTATCCCGACATGGCGCAAGGTCGCTCAGCACCCTGACGCGACTCAAGATGACAAGGTCATGCTGGCAGAGGCGCATATTCGCGCCAATGACTGGGATTCGGCTGAAACCGTCCTGAATAGCGTGCCACCAACGCATGAAACCTTCGACCGTTACCGGTTGGAAGCGATGATCGCCGATGGAAAGAAGGACTGGAAAAAGGCCGATCATTTCTACGAGACCGCTGCGGGGTTGACCACGCGTCCCTCTGGCGTGTTCAACAATTGGGGCTTTTCCAAGCTGACGCGTGGCGCTCCACGAGAGGCGGAACAGCTTTTCACCGAGGCGCTTCAGCATGATCCGCATTTGTTTACCGCCAAAACCAACATGGCCCTCGCGCGGGCCGCACAGGGCAACTACAGCCTGCCGCTTGTTCGGATGAGCCAGCAGGAACGTGCGATGTTACTGCACACCATGGCAATTGCCGCCATTCGCAAGGGTGATGTGAATGTGGGGCGTACCTTGCTGCAAGAAGCGATTGATACCCATCCGCAGCATTTCGACGAAGCGGTGCGCGCGCAGCGCGCGCTTGAAGGAGATTTGGGATGATGGCACTTTCCGCAGAAGCAGCACGCTGGTTCCTGCCCTTCGTGGCCCCGATCGCGCTTTGGGTCGCGTGGAGCGACATGAAGTGGATGAAAATTCACAATTATGCAGTTCTTGCATTGGTTGGGATTTATCTGGTCATAGGCCCGCTGGCGTTGCCGTTTCAGGTCTGGGCTTGGGGCTGGGCAGGGCTTGCGCTGGTGCTCGTGGTCGGCTTCGTGCTGAGTGCGGTCGGGTTGCTGGGCGCGGGTGACGCGAAATTCGCCGCGGCGATGGCCCCGTTCATCGCACTTGGCGACCTTGGCAATTTCATGTTGCTTCTGGCCAGTGTGATCGTCGTGAGCTTTATTGCCCATCGGGTGGCGCGCAGTTCGACCGCAATCGTGGGAATGGCTCCGGGCTGGGAAAGCTGGCACCGCCGGGAATTTCCACTGGGGTTGGCCTTGGGGCCAAGCTTGCTGCTGTATCTTGTCATCGCGGCTGCCAACGGCCCAATGTTTTAACGTGTGCAATGCCCCGCGCGTGGTCGCGGTGCCGGAGTATTGGTCATGAACGCACATGCTACGCCCATCACGGCACCAGCGGTGCCGCGCAATCTGGACGCGACCGGGCTGTCCATCGTGATGATGCGCGACATTTTGCTGAAGTCCATGTATCGGATGAGCCTGTCGAAAATCTCTGAAGTCTCGCGGACAGTTTGCCTGCCAATACCGCAAACTATTGAGTTGATTGATATTTGCCGACAGGAGCGATTGCTGGCAGCGACGGCGTCCATCACCTCCAACACCTCAAGCGAAGGCAGTTTCCAGCTAACTGATGCCGGAAAGGCGCGCGCGATGGACGCGTTGTCGCAGTCCGAATATTACGGGGCCATGCCGGTGCCGCTAGAGACCTACGCCAAGCAAATCCAGAAACAATCCATCCGCAATATTCAAATCACGCGCCGCCAGTTGCAGATCGCAATGGGCGATCTGATCTTGCCGCCGACCTTGATGGACGACCTTGGCCCGGCTGTCAGTTCGGGGCGGTCGATCCTGATGTATGGGCCGCCGGGGAACGGGAAATCGTCTATCTCCAACGGTATCCGCGCCGCTATGGGCGACCGGATTTATGTGCCGCGTGCCGTCAGCCATGCCGGGCAGATCATCAGCGTGTATGACCCAATCGTGCACACAATGGCCGAAGCTTGGGAAGATGACCCGACGTTGTTGCGCCAGACCGGCAATCGCTTCGACGCACGCTATGTGTATTGCGAGCGGCCGACCGTTATCACCGGCGGGGAGCTGACATTGTCGATGCTGGACCTGACCTTCAACCCGGTGTCGCGGACCTATCAGGCGCCGTTGCAGTTCAAGGCGACAGGCGGCGTGTTCATCATTGATGACCTTGGCCGTCAGGAAGAACCACCGCAATCCATTGTGAACCGCTGGATCGTTCCGATGGAAATGAATTATGATATTTTGGCGCTGCAATCGGGCGAAAAGTTCGTGACCCCGTTTGACACGCTCGTAATTTTCTCGACCAACTTCCACCCGAACGAGATTTTCGACCAAGCGGCGTTGCGTCGGATTTTCTACAAGATCAAGATCGATGGGCCAAGCCAGCAGGACTTTTTGAAGATTTTCGCCCTTGTCGCCAAAAAGCGCGGGCTGCCGCTGGACGAAGATGCGATCATCCACTTAATCAAAAAGAAATACCCGACCATCAATGGCGTGTATGCGAATTACCAGCCTGTCTTCCTGATCGACCAGATGATCGCGATCTGTGACTTTGAGGGCAAAACACGTCGCATGTCGCCCGACCTGATAGATCGGGCGTGGAAAAACATGTTCGTCGAATCCGAGGATATCGTGCGCTGAGCTTACTCGATCTCGGCGGCGCGCGCTTCCAAGACATCGAACGGCACGCCGGGTTCCAACTTGGCCCCGCGTATCACAAGCGAAGTCTTGACCGTGACGACATTGTCAGCGGCCAATAATTCCTCGGTCAGAAAGCTCTGGAATGTCGACAAATCGGGGGCGACGCATTTCAGAATGAAGTCGATCTCGCCGTTGAGCATGTGACATTCACGCACCAATGGCCAGTCGCGGCAGCGCTGCTCGAAGCGCGACAGGTCCGCCTCTGCCTGACTGTTCAGCCCGACCATTGCAAAAACCTGCACTTCGAACCCCAGATCGCGGCTGTTGACCTGCGCGTGGTAGCCGCGAATGAACCCGGCTTCTTCCAGCGCGCGCACGCGGCGCAGGCAGGGCGGGGCCGAAATGCCGACACGCTTTGCCAGTTCGACATTGGTCATCCGGCCATCAGCTTGCAACTCGGCGAGGATCTTGCGATCTATCGGATCTAGCTTGCCGCCCGACATAAAACTTCCTTTCGTTTTGCAGTTATGTATGATGCCCTGCCGATTTGCGCAATATTATTTCGCATTCGGGCAATATTTATTCGCGGTTCGCAGCGGCTGATTGCCCTCTTGTGCGGGCGTGCACAATGCCTAGATTGCGCTTCAGAAAACGCCTGAAAGGACACGCTATGACCACCTCGCGCCATACCCGGCTTTTGATTATCGGCTCTGGGCCGGCGGGCTACACGGCCGCGGTCTATGGCGCGCGCGCCATGTTGGAGCCGGTTCTGGTGCAGGGTATCCAGCCCGGCGGGCAGTTGACCATCACCACCGAAGTGGAAAACTGGCCGGGCGACACGATGGTCACGGGCCCAGAACTGATGGTGCGCATGGAAGCGCACGCGCGCGAGATGGGGACCGAGATTATCAGCGAGCATATCGCGTCACTTGACCTGTCGGCGCGGCCGTTCCGGGCGGTCGGCGACAGTGGCGCGATCTACACCGCCGATGCGGTGGTGCTGGCAACCGGGGCGCAGGCGCGTTGGCTGGGCCTGCCCTCTGAGGAAAAATTTCAGGGCATGGGTGTGTCGGCCTGCGCCACCTGTGACGGCTTCTTCTACCGTGGCAAGGAAGTGATCGTTGTAGGCGGTGGCAACACAGCCGTGGAAGAGGCGCTGTTTCTGACCAATTTCGCCACCAAGGTCACGCTGGTGCACCGCCGTGACAGCCTGCGCGCCGAGAAGATTCTGCAGCACCGCCTGCTGAACCATCCCAAGGTAGAGGTGATCTGGGACCACACATTGGAAGAGGTCTTGGGCAACACCAATGGCGGCGGCGTGCAGGGGGCACGGTTGGCACATACAACAGGCGGCGAAACCCGAGAGATTGCGTGCGACGGTGTTTTCATTGCCATTGGCCACAGCCCGGCAAGCGAGTTGGTCAAGGACCAGTTGAAAATGCAGTCGGGTGGTTATGTCTGGGTGGAGCCGGGCACCACACGCACATCCATTCCCGGCGTCTTTGCGGCGGGCGACCTGACCGATCATGTCTACCGCCAAGCGGTGACAAGCGCGGGGATGGGGTGCATGGCAGCTTTGGACGCCGAGAAGTTCCTGGCCGAGCAGGGACAGGATATGGCCGCCGAATAATCAGGCGCGGCTGATCAGACCGCCGGGGTGGCGCTGGACAGCGCCATCCAGTTCCAGCGCCACCAAGGCGGGTGAGATGACCGCCGCTGACAGGCCCATATCGCGAATGACCATATCTTCGTGGATCGGGGTCGGGCCAAGAAGACGCAGGATGGCCGCGTTCAGCGCTTGGGGAGACGGGTGCGCCGGTGCCTCGTTTTGTGGCGGCGTTCGGTCAGAGGTGTGGGTAGTGTTGTCCGTATCGTTCTCGGGGCGGATGCGGTCCAGCACGTCCTCGACATTGCGGATAAGGGTTGCCCCTTCGCGGATCAGGCGGTTGCATCCGCCCGCACGCCCGTCAACCGGGTGGCCGGGGACCGCCATCACCTCGCGCCCCTGTTCCAGCGCGTCCTTGACGGTAATCAGCGTGCCAGACTTTTCAGCGGCTTCGACCACGATCACCGCCATTGACAGACCAGCGATGATGCGATTGCGGGGCGGGAAATGGCGCGCTTGCGGATAAGTGCCCATGGGTTGTTCGGACAGGCGCAGTCCCTGGTCGGCGATGGCGGCAGCGAGGACCGCGTTTTCCGCTGGGTAGATCACATCGACACCGCCGCCCATGACCGCGATTGTGCCGGTTTTCAGGCTGGCCTGATGCGCCGCAGTGTCTATGCCGCGCGCCAGACCGGACACCACGGTATAGCCCGCCAGCCCAAGCCCTTCGGCCAGCATCCGCGCCATGCGTGTTCCAAGGCTGGAAGCATTTCGCGCGCCGACAAGGGCGACCATGGGCTGCAAAAGCGGTTTGCGCCCGCCCATGCACCACAACACAGGGGGCGCATCGGCAATCGCAGCAAGACTGGCCGGATAGGCATCTGTTCCGAAGCACAACATGCGCGCGCCTTTTGCGCGGGCGAGGTCGATTTCGGTTTTGGCCGCGTCGACCGAAAAAGCGCTGTAGCTGTCAACCCCGGCCGCTTGCGCAACCTTTGGGAGCGCGTCCAAAGCTGTCTGCGCGTTGCCATGTTCGCGCATAAGCCTGTGAAATGTCGTCGGCCCCACGCGGGGCGAGCGAATGAGACGAAGCCAGGATAGCCTGTCCTCTTCCGTCGTGGGTGGGGTGAAGGGTGGGTGAGAAGAAAACAAATCTTTCGCCATCCGTCCTACCTCGTCTCATTCACTTACGAATGTGCCGCCAGATAGTTAAGGGCAGGTAAAGATTCGCACCTTGGGCGCAGTTTTTTCACACGAAGACCACATTGCGGCCTTAATCGGGTTTCTGCGCCCGCTGCGCAGCCTTGCGCACCAGCACTTCGCGCAGGTCTTGCATGGCCAGAAGCAGCTCTTCGGTGGCGTCAGTCAGCTCTGCCGGGGTAGCGCGGAACTGTGCCCAATGAGCGATATGGCCGATCTGCTCGGCGGCTTTTGCGGCGTCGCCTGTCAGCCCCGTGCTACCGGCCAGCCATGCGTCAATCAGCGCGCGTTCCGTATCTGTCAGATCATGTCCGCTGGCTACATTCACCGAACCGGTCTTGGCGTTTATCCCGGCAATCCGGTGCATCTCGGACCGTCGCAACCGCGCGTCATACGCAATCCGCAGCAGCATTGCCCCGCCGGGGCGCGGGCGGAAATAGTATTCGCGCCCGCCGCCCATATTTAGCGCAAACCCGCGCAGAAATCCTGAATGCGTGTGCAAGCCTCGCGCAGCGCGTCATCCGATGTGGCGTAGCTGACGCGGAACGCCGGCGACGTGCCGAAGGCCGCGCCGAACACCACCGCCACGCCCTTTTCTTCCAAGAGCGCGGTTGCGAAGGCTTCGTCATCCGTGATCGCCGCGCCGCCCGCAGAAGTCTTGCCAATGCAGCCCGCGATGGACGGGTAAACATAGAACGCGCCCTCGGGAACCGGGCAAGTGATGCCGTCGCAGGCGTTCAGCATCTCGACCACCAGGTCGCGGCGGCGCTGGAAGGTCTTGTTGTTCGCGGCAATGTAGTCCTGCGGGCCGGTGAGCGCCTCGACCGCCGCCCACTGGCTGATGGAGCAGGGGTTCGAGGTGCTTTGCGACTGGATCTTGCGCATCGCACCGATCAAGTCCTTGGGGCCAGCAGCGTAGCCGATGCGCCAGCCGGTCATTGCATACGCCTTGGACACGCCGTTCACGGTCAACGTGCGGTCATAAAGCGCGGGTTCGACCTGCGCGGGCGTGCAGAACTCGAAATCATCGTAAACAAGGTGTTCATACATGTCATCCGACATGATCCAGACGTTCGGGTGGCGCAGCAGCACGTCGGTCAGAGCTTTCAACTCGTCCCACGTATAACCCGCGCCGGTCGGGTTAGAGGGCGAGTTGAAGATCAGCCACTTGGTTTTCGGCGTGATAGCTGCCTCCAGCGCGTCGGGCGTCAGCTTGTAGGCGGTGTCTGCGGTGGCCTCGGCAATAACCGGCTCGCCACCCGCCAGCAGCACCATGTCGGGGTAGCTGACCCAGTAGGGCGCGGGGATCACCACCTCGTCACCCGCGTTCAGCGTTGCGACCAGCGCGTTGTACAGAACCTGCTTGCCGCCGGTGCCGACGGTCACTTGTGCAGGAGTGTAATCCAGCCCGTTATCGCGCTTGAACTTGTCGCAGATCGCGGCTTTCAATTCGGCCAGACCATCGACGGCGGTGTATTTCGTTTTTCCCGCATCAATGGCCGCTTTTGCCGCGTCCTTTATGTTCTGGGGCGTGTCAAAGTCGGGCTCACCGGCGCCTAGCCCGATCACGTCCCGGCCCTCTGCTTTCAGCTCCGCGGCCTTGGTCGTAACGGCAATGGTCGGCGACGGTTTGACGCGGGTAAGGGTATCGGACAGGAAAGCCATGACGGGAACTCCGGTTTGTGTCTTGGGCGCCTCTGTCATAGGTTGCGGCCAATGGCCGTTCAAGCACAATCAAATCCAAAGGGACGTGATATGACTGAAAACACCGAAACACAGGACTGGTATTCGGGTGACCATGCCACATTCGGCGACCGCCTGACAGCCGCCAGAGAGGCACAGGGGATCACGCAAGCCCAACTCGCCAAGCGTTTGGGTGTCAAGCAACGCACCGTCGAAGGCTGGGAAAACGACACGTCAGAGCCGCGCGCCAACAAGTTGCAAATGGTGGCGGGGCTGCTGAATGTGTCCTTGCGCTGGCTTTTGACTGGCGATGGCGACGGGGTGGCAGAACCCGTCAGCCAAGAAGATCTGGCGGAGGACGCGCAAGCGATCCTGAAAGACATGCGGGGGTTGCGCGCCGACCTGACCCGCGTGTCGACCGAACTCGGCCGCATGGAAAAGCGTCTGCGTCTAATTGTGAAGGAAACGATCTGACATGCAGATCAGTCCAGAAGAAGCCCGTCTGAAGCGGCTCAAAATGCGGTCTTGGCGGCGCGGCATGAAGGAAATGGATCTCATTCTGGGACCGTTTGCCGATACCGCGCTGGCCGGTCTGTCAGAGCCCGAGCTTGCAGCCTATGAAAGTTTGTTGGAAGAAAACGACCAAGATCTCTATCTTTGGGTGACGGGCGCGCGGGACGCGCCGCAAGCACATGGTCCGATGCTAGAAACCATCCGCGGTGTGGTTGAAAGCCGCCAAAGCTGAACTTTTAACGCTTTTTTTGCAAGTTTGCGCGATGCTACCCGTCACAAAGACAAGACGGAGCATCGCGTGAGCTTTCAACAGGACATGGGCGCCCCCGTGCGCAAGCAAACATTGGTGCGCTATCTGGACAGCGTCGCGCTGCTAGAGCGGATGCATCGCTTGCTTCTGGATGTCATCAAGGACGAATTTGAACGGCTTGGCATTATGAATATCAACCCGGTGCAAGCCTTGTTGTTATTCAACATTGCCGATCATGAGGTGACAGCCAGCGAATTGAAATCGCGTGGATATTACCAAGGGTCGAATGTGTCCTATAACCTGAAAAAGCTGGTCGAGATGGGGTATATCCATCACCAGCGCTGCGCGATCGACCGCCGTTCGGTGCGTATCCGGCTGACGGCCAAGGGGCAGGCGATTCACGATCGCGTCGCATCTTTGTTCGAGCGGCATTCCGTTCAGCTGGAAGAGAGCGGCGTAATCGCCTTTGCCACTTTGGATGAAGCCGTGCGTGCCTTGAAACGACTGGAACGATTCTGGGGCGAACAGATTCGGTATATTTATTGATATAGCGTGGCTGATGTTTGCGGCCCGTTGCCGCACAGCGCGGCGAGAGTGCGAGGCGTCATAGCGGTGTTTGATACTCGATTAAAGCCGGCGAACCGAGTGCGCTGGCGGCAATATAAGCCGAAAGATCATCGTGCACCAAAGCTTGGGTAAAGTCAGAGGGGGTGGTGGGCGACCCTGAAACCATCTCCAATTTTCACGGCCTTTCGTGAAAGGTATATTTTCCCTATACTCCGAGTCCTGCAGAAGCCGAATTTGTTGACTTGACTGCTGGGTTTGGAACGATTCAGCTATTGCTTATGATCCGCCCTGACTTTCTTTCCTCACCAGCCCGCCTCGAGCTTGAGGCTTGCG
>NZ_UIHC01000133.1 GCF_900499075.1 Roseinatronobacter ekhonensis
TGTGGCGCGACAGGGAATGTTGCACAGTTTGACAGGGATACTTGCAGCAGGTCCGTTGCAGACACCAGCGTGACAGTCGGCCTTTCAGGCAGCGTTAAACGCCCCGTTCAAATGTCGAGTGAACCCTGACCGCCCCCGCTCTCGCGTTTGGCTTTCTTGAAGGCGTCGTCGCGGCGCGCTGGCAGGCGGACAGCGCGGTCGCGCAGGGCCAGTGCATCTTCGATGGTCACGATCTGGATGCGGGGCACGGGGCTGAAGCCGTCCATCTCGAATTGGCCCGCGCCCGCCGCCTCGGCCACCATGGGTTTCGTGGGCGGGGTCAGGGTCAGGAAGATCCCGATATCGGCGCGCTCGCGCTCGATGGTGCCGCGCAGGTCGCGGATCATGGCCACGCCCACATTGTCGCCCGCCTTCACGCTGACCAACGCGCGGTTGGTCTTGCCAAAGTAGATATTGCCGTCGATGCCGCGATCAGCGCCCTTCTTGGACTGGTTGCCGGGTTGCGCGGCGATCAGCGAGAGCGCCCATTTCTCGAACTCGAAATAGTAGTTCTTGTCCTCGCGGCCCCGGTTAGCCATGTCGCGCGCGCCCGCCAAGTCTTGCGGCACGCCGTGGGTGGTGAACTCGACCCCTTCAAAGGCGTCGCGCAGGCGCTTTTCGATCAGGCCGATGGCCAGATGCGTCACGTCGATGCCAATCCACTGCCGGTCGAGTTTCTGCGCCGCGTGGACCGTGGTGCCGCAGCCGCAGAACGGATCGAGCACCACGTCGCCGGGGTTGGAACTGGCGTTAACGATGCGTTCCAGCAGGGCGACGGGTTTCTGGGTGGGGTAGCCGAGGCGCTCGCCGCCGATATTGTGGATCGGCTTTATGTCAGTGATGACGTCTTGGACGGGCATGCCCGGCAGCTCGTCCAGGTAGCGCTTTCGTTGTGGAACGCCGCCCTCCTTTTTCGGCCAATGGATTTTTCCTTCGGCGTCCATTTCATCGAGCTTTTCCACCGGAAACGCCCAGTGCCTGCCTTTGGCGGTAACGTCGACGCCCTTCCAAACCTTACCGGACGCTCCGTTGCGAACTCCTGCTCCGGTTAGGTCCGCACGACGCCATCGCCGCCCGTCCGGATCAGTGTGCGTGAAAAAGGCGTCGATGTAAGTGTCTTCATAAGGTTGATGCGTTCCAATCCAGTCAAACTTGTCCGACTTGGCATAGTAAAGGATCACGTCATGGACTGGCCCCCACCTTTTAGCACTTGAATGTGCGCTGGTCCGTTTCCAAACCACCTCATTCAGGAACCGGGTCGGGCCGAACACAGCATCCAGCAATATTTTCAGGTAATGGCTCGCGGTCGGGTCGCAGTGCAGATACAGGCTGCCGGTGGGTTTCAGCACCCGGTGCAGCTCGATCAGGCGCACGGCCATCATGGCCAGATAGGCCATCATGTCATTCTCGCCCAAGAACGACCGCATGGCGCGCAGCATTTCCGACGCGTTGCCATTGCCCGAGCGCAGCACGTCACCAAAGGCCTCCTCGGCGGCGTCGGTCCAGTGCCATGTGTCGTCGAACGCCTCGATCTGGGCCGCGCTCTCATTGCCCTGCGGCCCCTTGAACAGCACGTTATAGCTGGCATTCGAGTTGAACGGCGGGTCCAGATAGATCAGGTCCACGCTCGCGTCCGCGATGCTGTCGCGCAGAACGCGCAGATTGTCGCCGTAATAGAGGTGGTTGGGCATGGGGGGCGCGCCTGTTCTGAAATCACTGGCGCGACCTTATCCGATTCGCTCCACGCCGCCACGCCAGATCGTCATGATGGCGGGATCAAGGTGTCCACTGCGCCCACCAGCAACTCCCGCCCCAAGGGGGCCAGCGCGCGCCGCCAGAGCGCGCCCGCGTCTTCGCCCGGCAAGATCTACACCGTGGGTTGCAGGCGATGGCCATCTACTCCCACGACATCCGCCACGTCGATCTTTTCGGTCAGCCAGTAGACGCTGCTGCGCCTTTCGACTGTTTATGCCGCTTTAAAATTCATGATCAGCACCTCTGACGCAGCCTTCGGTCCGCTGGACGCCGCGGTGTAGACGGTGTTGATCTCCTCGATTCTGAAACCCGAGAACACCTCGCGCACGCCCGGTGTGTCGTTCAATGACATAATGAACCGCCCTTTCAATGCCCCGAGCTGCGCGGCCATGTCTTCGAAGCGCGCGCGGTTGAACAGGTCACGACCATAATAGCCCTCGCAGCCCCAATAGGGCGGATCAAGATAGAACAGCGTGTCGGGGTGGTCCACGCGGCGGATGAAATCGCCGAAATCCAGACAGGTGACACAGACCCCGGACAGGCGGCTGTGCAGCGCTTCCAGGTCAGGCTCGAGCGTGG
>NZ_UIHC01000113.1 GCF_900499075.1 Roseinatronobacter ekhonensis
CTGCACGGACATATGACGAATTATGGAAGGCGGTCGGTCATGTTTGTAACCTGTTCACCCCTGACGAATGCTACAACTTCTTCAAGGCCGCTGGATATGAAACTGATTGAACCAGACGCGCTCTAAATTCGATCTTTGCATCGGCGTCAGACTCGGCGACTTTCGCCTTAAACTTGTCGATGTCGGCGTTCCACTGATCCAGCTTCGCCTTGGCCTTCTCAATGTATTGTTCTCTTTCGGTCATGGTGCGATCTCCTTCAGGGTTTGATAGCGCGAGACGATGTTTCGCGCAGGGCTAAGTGTTTATGTTCTTTGAGAGGTAACGCGCGTTGTTTGCAAACACGCAGTTACATTCACAGTTTTGTCGCAGCATCTGATCAATAGGCTGTTGCAAACGACCTAAAGCAGGCCTTCCAACGGGCTGCCTCTTACGACCTGACTGAACAAATTGCTTAAGAAAAATTTAGCTGCCGTGCAATTGCTCGCACTGATGCAGATCAGTGAGCCGTTACTGGCGACCGAATGGTTCTCAGCGCCTTGATCCGCGAGTGGATAGGTAAGTCGTAGACACTGCAGCAGGATCACCGGCCGTTGTCACGCCAAAAAGCGGATTGGACAGTGATCTGGATCAGCACATGCGCAGCAGTCTGAAGCTATACCCACGAGATAAGATCACTTCCGCAATTCCATACAAGGAACCATTTTCATGAGCCTTCATATCGGCGATATCGCCCCTGATTTTTCTGCAGACACTTCGACTGGAAAGATCAAGTTCCATGATTGGATCGGTAAAGACTGGGTGTTCTTCTTCAGTCATCCCGGTGATTTCACGCCTGTTTGCACCACGGAAATCGGGCGCACAGCGCAACTGGCCGACGAATTTGCCAAGCGCCACGTTAAACCCTTGGGTATTTCGACCGACGGCGTTGCGGAGCATCTAAAATGGATAGAGGATGTGAACGACACCCAAGACACGATCGTAAAATTTCCGATTGTCGGTGACCCTGACAGCACGGTGGCGCGGCTTTACGATATGATCCACGCGCATGAAAGCTCGACAGCTGCCGTGCGGTCAGTCTTTATCATCGACCCTGAACGGAAGATTCGCCTGACCATGACCTATCCGATGGATGTGGGGCGCAATTTTGATGAGATACTTCGGGTGATCGACGCGCTCCAAACGGGCGACAAAAAGCATATTGCCACCCCCGCAGACTGGACGCCGGGGGACAAAGTCATCATCCCGCCATCGATAAAGACACCCGAGGCGGAAAAGCTGTTTCCGCAAGGTTGGACTGAAGTGCGCCCCTATCTGCGCACCACAACTCTCTGACCTTGCCAGAACCCCACGACACACGAACGCCGCGGCCATCAGGTCCGGCGATCCCGTTCATGAAAGAATTTCAGATGAAACCTACAAGCCATGCCATCGCCGTCTTCCCCGACCAAGCCGCCGCCGAGCGGGCGGTCAGGAAACTGGGTGGTGAAGGGTTCATAATGACTGATCTCAGCATCATTGGCAAAGGCTATCACTCTGACGAAAAGGTTCTCAGTTTTTACAACGTCGGGGACCGAGTCAAATTCTGGGGCGCCCTTTGGGGCTGGTTTTGGGGGGGGCATGGTCCTCACCGTTCCGGTGATGGGTCAGGTTGTCGTGCTGGGTTATCTTGCCACGGCGGCAATTTCCATGCTCGAGGGCGCCGCGGTTCTAGGCGGCCTCAGCGCCTTGTGGGCGGCTCTCTATGGCCTAGGCATCCCAAAGGACAGTGTGATCTCATACGAATCTGCGCTTGAAGCCGACAGCTTTCTGGTAATGGCGCGCGGGGGCGAGGCGGATACGGCGCGGGCCCGCACAATTCTAGACGCTGAGGCCCCAGTGCAAATCGATTTGCATGAATCTGCCGACGGATCACAGTAATTCGAGACAGCCGTCAGCAACGCCATATGATCAGCTGCTCGACGCTCAACATATGTCAGCGTGGGGCCAAGCCCCAGCAGTTCAGAAATGATTTGTGCCTCGGCCGTTTTCGGAACCTGACATGAGCCGCGCAGCTGCACCGAAAAGCCAAACCGTTCCCTGAACCAGATCGTTCTGCGCCCGGGAGGAGATCACACGCAACCCAGCCGAAGTTGTCCATAATGATGAAGCCTCGCATTGGCAGGAGCTTACTCAGGAATGTCCATCGCTCTGCAGTTTGTTCCCAATAGGCCTTCTAGCTCATTTGGTTGTCAGTAGCCCTGTTGGGCGGACGGGGGCGTAGTACCCGTCCATCCGTTTCTCGTAGGCTCGATCAACGGGCTTTGACGGGTCGTATGGGGGCCCGCGTTTGACCGTCTCCCGGTCAATATCGAGATAAAGAAGCCGCTCCGTCCAACGGATATCTTGTGATGAACGGGGCGAAAGCAGCACCGTTTGACCAACCCACCAGTTGCTGGTGTCAACAACAAGGTAATGGATGCTCCAGTCCGTATCCTCGATCATGATATCCGACAAATGCCCGATGTCGCCATCAGTGGCCTGGATATGGTAGCCCGTCACCTCTTCGCCGCTGCGCAGATGCGGTTCGGCGTTCCGTTCAAGCCTGGCAATATCATCGGCGCGGCGTTGCACTTCGGGGTCTCGGCTCATCGGGGTTCCTCCACCATATAGACCGTAGCCACCAAGGTAATACCCCGAGCCCCAGTAGGGGCTAAAGCCGTAGTAGTCGTAGGTCGAGGTTTCGAACTGCCGCGAGACCGGCAGATGCGTGGAGAGTTCGGGGCTGGCTTCAACCTCGGCGCGGGTCAAGCGGACCGGAAAAGTTCGCTCCGAAGGCAGGACATGACCAAGGACAACAGGCGGTAACAGAACCTTCCGTCCCGACAACCATTTCCCAGTATCCACGACAAACCAGCGGATCATCCAGCTGTCGTCGTCGAACAAGAGGTCACTTACCGTGCCGATAGTGCCGTCCGTGGCGGCGATACTATGGCCCTTGATATCCGAAAGAGTGAGAAGCATGGAAAATCTCCTATGTTTTATGAACGCGGACAACTACGTCTGGCTTAGATGGTAGGACCGCTTGCAGCGTTGGCCGCCCGTATTTTCGGCGCACTCGCGTTAGGTAAAGCAAGCTATGATGATGACCTCATGCCGCTCAGCACGACTAGGCCAAACAGCGGCCAACAGATGACGATGGGGTCTGTATGTTGTCCTTCGGAGGGCTGGCGAGGTGCCCTCGGTGTCGGGAAGTCGCGCGCCGTCGCGAGATATGCGCAGAAGTTGGTGACGCCTGATCAGGCGGCGGCTTGAACGTGGCGGAGGCCGTCGCGGAACTCAACCCCTTGGATGATCTCGGGCAGGCGGTTCCGGCCATCGAGTTTGCGCCATTTC
>NZ_UIHC01000037.1 GCF_900499075.1 Roseinatronobacter ekhonensis
TAGGCCCGGAAATCGCCGA
This sequence comes from Roseinatronobacter ekhonensis, assembly GCF_900499075.1. Lineage (GTDB taxonomy): Bacteria > Pseudomonadota > Alphaproteobacteria > Rhodobacterales > Rhodobacteraceae > Roseinatronobacter > Roseinatronobacter ekhonensis. The sequence goes on from NZ_UIHC01000037.1 coordinate 20, forward strand.
AATACTTCGTGATCGCCGCCGTCAGCGTCGTCTTGCCGTGGTCAACATGGCCAATCGTGCCAATGTTTACGTGCGGTTTACTGCGGTCAAACTTTGCTTTTGCCATGGTGGCATCTCCTTTGTGCGGGGGCGGTGCGTGCAGGCACGCACCCTACGGGGAATGTAGGGTGCGTGGTTTCCCACGCACCGCGACGATCAGGCGTATTTCTTCTGGATCTCGTCCGAGACGTTCTGCGGAACCGGCTCGTAATGCGCGAACTGCATGGTGAAGTTGGCGCGGCCCGACGACATCGAACGCAAGGTGTTGATATAGCCGAACATGTTAGCCAACGGCACGAACGCGTTGATCGCAATCGCATTGCCGCGTTGTTCCTGGCCGGTCACTTGACCACGACGCGAAGTCAGATCACCGATCACCGACCCAGTGTATTCCTCGGGCGAGATGACTTCGACCTTCATCATCGGTTCCAGCAGCTTCGCGCCGGCCTTTCTCAGACCTTCGCGCATGGCCATCCGCGATGCGATTTCGAATGCCAGCACCGAAGAGTCGACATCGTGGTACTTGCCGTCCAGCAGCGCGACCTTGAAGTCGATCACGGGGAAACCCGCAAGCGGACCAGAGTCCATGACGGATTTGATCCCTTTTTCAACACCGGGCACATATTCCTTCGGAACCGTGCCGCCAACGATGCGCGATTCGAACGAGTAGCCTTCGCCCGCTTCGGTTGGGCTGATTTCCAGCTTCACCTCGGCAAACTGGCCGGACCCACCGGACTGCTTCTTGTGGGTATAGGTGTGTTCGATCTTGGTGCCGATCGTTTCACGATACGCAACCTGCGGTGCACCGATATTTGCTTCCACCTTGAATTCACGCTTCAGGCGGTCGACCAGAATATCGAGGTGAAGTTCGCCCATACCCTTCATGATCGTCTGACCCGATTCCAGATCGGTTTCGACGCGGAAGGACGGATCCTCGGCTGCCAGACGTGCCAGACCCTGGCTCATCTTTTCCTGGTCGGCCTTGGTCTTGGGTTCCACGGCAATCTCGATCACCGGATCTGGGAATGTCATGGTTTCCAGAACAACCGGCTTTTGCTGATCGCAGAGCGTGTCGCCCGTGGTGGTCTCTTTCAGGCCCGCCAGTGCGATGATGTCGCCTGCGGCCGCCCAATCGATTTCCTCACGCGAATTCGAGTGCATCATCATCATGCGCCCGACACGTTCTTTCTTGCCCTTGGTCGCGTTCAGGATGCTGTCACCTTTCGAGATGACGCCCGAATAGATGCGCGAGAAGGTCAGCGAGCCGACAAACGGGTCGTTCATGATCTTGAACGCCAGTCCGGCGAAAGGCTGGCCGTCATCAGCCGAGCGCGGGATGTTGCGCGTCTCGGTCTCGTCCTTCGGGTCGAACCCCATGTAGGGAGGCACGTCCAGAGGGCTTGGCAGATAGTCGGTCACAGCGTTCAGCAGGGGCTGCACGCCCTTGTTCTTGAACGCAGAACCCGTGCAAACCGGGACAAAATCCAACGCCAGCGTACCTTTGCGGATCAAACGGCGCAGCGTGGCTTCGTCGGGCTCGTTGCCTTCCAGATACGCTTCCATGACATCGTCGTCCTGTTCGACAGCGATCTCGATCATGGTGGCGCGCCACTCTTCGGCCATGTCCTTCAGCTCGTCACGGACGGGCTGACGGGTCCATGTTGCGCCGAGGTCTTCGCCGCGCCATGTCCACTCTTCCATGGTGATGAGGTCGATGATGCCTTCGAGCAGGTCTTCTGCACCGATGGGAAGCTGGATCGCCAGAGGGGTTGCCCCGGTGCGGTCCTTGATCATCTTCACACAGTTGAAAAAGTCGGCACCGATCTTGTCCATCTTGTTGACGAACACAATCCGCGGCACCTTGTAGCGGTCAGCCTGACGCCAGACGGTTTCGGTCTGCGGCTCTACCCCGGCATTGCCGTCGAGCAGGCAGATCGCGCCATCAAGCACGGCCAGCGAACGCTCGACTTCGATGGTGAAGTCAACGTGGCCGGGTGTGTCGATGATATTGAAGCGGTGCTTCTCGCCGGTCTGGTTTTCACCGTCGACGGTGTTTGCCCAGAACGTGGTGGTCGCAGCAGAGGTGATCGTGATGCCACGCTCTTGTTCCTGCTCCATCCAGTCCATGGTGGCCGCGCCATCATGGACTTCACCGATTTTGTGCGACTTGCCTGTGTAAAACAGGATGCGCTCGGTCGTCGTGGTCTTGCCCGCATCGATATGCGCCATGATCCCGAAGTTACGGTAGCGCTCTAGGGGGTATTCGCGTGCCATGATCTAGTTCCTCAGGCTTGCAGAAATGACTTGGATTACCAACGATAGTGGCTGAATGCCTTGTTGGCATCGGCCATCTTGTGGGTATCTTCCCGCTTCTTGACGGCAGAACCGCGCGAGTTGACGGCATCGACCAGTTCAGCGGCCAGACGCTCTTCCATCGTGTTCTCGTTGCGGGTGCGTGCGGCCTTGATCAACCAGCGGATTGCCAGAGCTTCGCGGCGAATGGGACGCACTTCGACGGGCACCTGATAGGTGGCGCCACCGACGCGGCGCGAGCGCACTTCGACGGACGGCTTGATGTTGTCCAGCGCTTCGTGGAACACTTCGATGGGCGCGCGCTTCAGCTTGCTCTCTACGCGATCCATCGCGTTGTAAACAATCGATTCGGCGGCGGATTTCTTGCCGTCGATCATCAGGTTGTTCATGAATTTTGACAGCACCATATCGCCGAATTTGGCGTCGGGCAGGATTTCGCGCTTTTCAGCGGCGTGACGACGAGACATCTGAAATTCTCCTTACTTCGGACGCTTCGCGCCATATTTCGAACGGCGCTGCTTGCGGTCCTTGACGCCTTGCGTGTCCAGAACGCCGCGCAGAATGTGGTAACGCACACCGGGAAGGTCTTTGACGCGACCGCCGCGGATCAGCACGACCGAGTGCTCTTGCAAGTTGTGCTTTTCGCCGGGGATGTAGCTGATAACCTCATACCCGTTGGTCAGGCGCACCTTGGCAACCTTACGCATAGCCGAGTTCGGTTTTTTCGGCGTGGTGGTGTAAACGCGCGTGCACACGCCGCGCTTCTGGGGGCATTGCTCCAGATGCATCGACTTGGAGCGCTTGACTTTCGGCTGCCGCGGCTTGCGGATCAGCTGTTGGATCGTTGGCATTCCGGTTCTTCCCGTTTCAACCCGTTTTCATGACGCTTGATGCGCCTCTCACACTTGCGCCCAATCCCCGAAAGGCAGAACGCATAATACCGCTTGCGTCCCCATGCATGGGGGCGCCGCGGTGGAATTCCAGAGGATCGGGGCACTTAGCCCGGATCTTGACCGCTACTAATCTGAGTCGCACCAGCGCGCGGGACGGGCCAGCGCAAGGTGGATTGGGGGGCGTATATGTGGAGTCGGAGGGGTTGTCAACACTCACCGGAGGCGTGCGGCAAACCCGCGTTTCGCAGGCTTGCGCGGCGCTTCGCGCGTCCCTCTCGGTAGAGTGTGTAGACCCCTGTCACGACCACGATTGCGCTGCCCAGAAACGTCAGCGGCGCAGGCCATTCGCCCAGCACGATCCAGCCCAGCACCAGCGCCGCCAGCAACGCCGCATAGCGAAACGGTGCGACAAACGTCAGCTCACCGCTGCGCATGGCGAGAATCACAAGGTAATACCCTAGAACCGTGAACACGACCGTTCCGCCCAGCCATGCAAAGCCGCTTGCATCCGGCATGACCCAGACCTCTGTTGCCGACCCGACCGCGCCCAGCAGCGTCACCCCGATAGCTGTGGTCAGCGCCACCATGCTGGACGGCACAGTCTTTGCCATGACCCGCGTGGTCAGGTCACGCAGCGTGACCATCGCCACACAGAGCAGCGCGCTTACCGAGGCCGCTGAGAATGTCTCTGTCCCCGGTCGCACAATCAGCATGACACCGCACATCCCGAACAGAATGGCCGACAGGCGCCGCCAGCCAAGCGGCTCTTTCAGGAACAGGTAGGCCGCCGCCGCTACGGTCAGGGGCACGACTTGGATAATGGCGGTAATTGCGGCCAAGGGCATGTCGAACAGCGCGTTGAAGAAGAAGAATGCCGCGCCCATTTCCGCGCCGGATCTCAGCGCCAGAAACCAGCGGTCACGGTGGCCGAGCACGCCGATCGTGGCGCGCTGCGACCACAACAGCGCCGCAAAGATCACCGTCACTGCAATACCGCGCAGGGTGATAATCTGGAACATGCCAAGGCTTGTGCCCAGCAGCTTCAGAAACGTGTCATTGACGGCAAACGCGCTGGACCCTGCCATCATGAACAAGGCAGCACGACGGTTGTCTGTCATCATGGGCGCAGGGCCATCAACTCCGCCCGAGTGAACGGAAACCGCGTTGCCATGATCTTGTCCAGCTCGACATCGGTGTATTGCTTTTCAACGCCATACACGCGCGCGCCGGAATCGTTGTCGCCATGTACCGACCGAATAAAATGCGGTGTCACGGAGTCTGTGTAGCAATTCCAACGCGTGTGGATCTGGCGGTGATCGGTCGAAAAAATCGTCGGCCGCATTTCTTTCGGCGCGATCATCCCCATACCAATGCCCAAGGGCAGACTCTCGATCACCCCGAACAGCTTGTTTTCGCCTTCTGCGATATTCAGAAACAGGCCATTGTTGAAGGCAATAACCGTTGGCGTCTCTGCCCCCGAGATCTCTAGCACCATCGGGCCAAGGCGTTTTTGTTCGGCAATGCAATCGACGCTCATCGCGTCATCGTCATCCAGCCGGATGGAAATGATATGGCTTTCTGCCTTGGTGCACAGCGTGAGTGCCTTCTTGGTCGCGGCAAAATTCTTCATAGGTGGCAAGGCAATGATGCGCGCGTCGCGCAGCGGCTTCACCAGATCTGTCAGGCGTTTGCGCCACGCCAGCGGGAAATCCGACCCGATCAGAATGGCGGTCGTGAACTCGGGGTCGGTCTGCGCCAGCAGCGACGGAACCGTCAATGCTTCGAACAGCCGAAAGCGACGCTCCAGCCGGGCTTCGTCATACAAGATCGCGCGATTGGCCTCTAGGCCACCATGGGTCAACCGCCAGCCATTCGCTCCAAGATAGGAAAACCGGATCACGACAATGGCTTGAGGTCGGATATTGGCTGGCATGGTGCGTCCCTGACTTGCAGCCTCAGACATGCCCCAAGCCCGTGCAAAAAGAAAGCCCCCGCGCAAGGGCTGCGCGGGGGCTTTTTGGTTCTGCGTCGTCTGCGCGTTAGTCGTCGCGCTTGCCAAAGACGATATCGGCTTCGGACTGCTCGACAGGTTCGGGCGCGGCGAGCGCAGCGGCGGCTTCGGCCTCTGCACGGCGCGCATCCAACACCTTCTTGTCGCGATCAGCCGCCACCTGGCGCACCTTGGCCACAACACCGCCCGTGCCCGCAGGGATCAGGCGGCCCACGATGACGTTTTCCTTCAGGCCCACAAGGTGGTCACGCTTGCCCTGAACCGAGGCTTCGGTCAGCACGCGCGTGGTTTCCTGGAAGGACGCCGCAGAGATGAAGCTACGCGTCTGCAAGCTGGCCTTGGTGATCCCCAACAAGATCGGTTCCCCCTTGGCCGGTTCCAGACCCATCGCCACAGCCTTGGCATTGGCCTCTTCGAACTCGATCTTGTCGACGTTTTCACCTTTCAGAAGCGTGGTCTGGCCAGAATCCAGAATCTCCCACTTCTGAAGCATCTGACGCACGATCACTTCGATATGCTTATCGTTGATCTTCACGCCCTGCAGACGATACACATCCTGAACTTCGTCGATCAGGTAGTTCGCCAATGCCTCGATGCCCAGAATCCGCAAGATGTCATGCGGCGCGGGGTTCCCATCCATGATGTAATCGCCACGCTGGATGAAATCACCCTCTTGCACGGGGATATGCTTGCCCTTCGGCACCAGATACTCGACTGGCTCACGGGTGTCATCCGCAGGCTCGACAGAGATGCGGCGCTTGTTCTTGTAGTCCTTCCCGAAGCGCACATAGCCGTCCATCTCGCAGATGATGGCGTGGTCCTTGGGCCTGCGGGCCTCGAACAATTCCGCCACCCGCGGCAGACCGCCAGTGATGTCCTTGGTCTTGGCACCTTCGCGCGGGATACGCGCAACCACGTCGCCCGCTTGCAGGTCTTGACCGTCCTCGACCGACAGAACAGCATCCACCGACATTGGGTAGGTGATCGGGTTGCCCTGATCGTTGCGCAAAGGCTCGCCCGACTCGGCATCCATCAGGATGATTTCGGGTTTCAGGTCACCGCCCTTCGCGGTCGAGCGCCAATCGCTGACGATTTTCTGCGACATGCCGGTTGCGTCGTCGGTCTCTTCGCGAACCGAGAGGCCCGCAATCAGGTCGACAAAACGCGCACGGCCCGACGTTTCCGCAATGATCGGCAGGGTATAGGGATCCCATTCGAACAGCTTCTCGCCGCGCTCCACCTCTTGGCCGTCCTTGACGAACAGCTTGGAACCGTAGCCCGGCTTGAACGTCGCACGTTCGACCCCATTGGCGTCGATGATGACGATCTGCACCGAGCGGCCCATCACGATCTGTTCGCCCGCCGCATTCTCCAGCGAGTTGGCGTTGCGCAATTCGATCTTGCCGGCCGCATTCGCCTCTTGGAACGACTGGCTGCCACCTTGAGCGATACCACCAATGTGGAAGGTCCGCATGGTAAGCTGCGTGCCCGGCTCGCCAATGGACTGTGCCGCAATGATACCGACAGCCTCACCCTGGTTGACCATCGTGCCGCGTGCCAGATCGCGCCCGTAGCACTTAGCGCAGACGCCTTCCTCGGCCTCGCAGGTCAGCGGCGACCGGATTTTCACGGTCGCGATGCCTGCTGCCTCGATCGCGTCGGCGTCGCGCTCGTCAATCAGAGCATTCCGCGCGACCAGCACTTCACCAGATGCCGGGTCGATCACATCCTCTGCCGGAACACGGCCCAGAATGCGCTCCGCCAGCGACGCGATGATTTCACCGTCATTCACCGCAGCTTGCGCAGTGATGAACAAATCGGTGCCACAATCGTCCAAGCGAACGATGCAATCCTGCGCCACATCCACGAGACGACGCGTCAGGTAGCCCGAGTTCGCGGTTTTCAGCGCGGTATCGGCCAGACCTTTACGGGCACCGTGGGTCGAGTTGAAGTATTCAAGAACGGTCAGACCTTCCTTGAAGTTCGAGATGATCGGCGTTTCGATGATCTCGCCCGACGGCTTGGCCATCAGGCCGCGCATCCCGCCCAACTGCTTCATCTGAGCAGGCGAACCACGCGCGCCGGAATGCGACATCATGTAGACAGAGTTCGGCTCCAACTCGCGGCCTTCCTCGTCACGGCGCACGGCGGAAATTTCGCCCATCATGGCGTTTGCCACGGTGTCCGAACATTTCGACCAAGCGTCGACCACCTTGTTATATTTCTCGCCCTGCGTGATCAGGCCGTCCAGATACTGCTGCTCGAATTCCTTGACCTGGTCGCGGGTCTCGCCCACCTGCTCCCATTTTGCATCGGGGATCAGCATGTCATCCTTGCCGAACGAAATCCCGGCGCGGAAGGCTTCGCGGAAGCCCAGCGTCATGATCTGGTCGCAGAAGATGACCGACTCTTTCTGGCCGCAATAACGGTACACAGTGTCGATGACCGTCTGCACATCTTTCTTGCGCAACAGGCGGTTGACCAATTCGAAGGGCGCTTTCGCGTTCAACGGCAGCAAAGCGCCCAGCCGCAGGCGGCCCGGCGTGGTTTCGACACGCTGCGTCACCTCGTTGCCATCTTCGTCAATCTGGGTGATGCGACACTGGATCTTGGCGTGCAGATGCACATCGCCATTGGCCAGCGCGTGCTCAACCTCGTCGATCGACGAGAAGATCATGCCCTCTCCGGTCATGCCTTCGCGCATCATGGTGACATAATACAGCCCCAACACCATATCCTGCGACGGCACGATGATGGGCGCGCCGTTAGCGGGCGACAGAACGTTGTTGGTCGACATCATCAAGACGCGCGCTTCCAACTGGGCCTCAAGGCTCAGCGGGACGTGCACGGCCATCTGGTCGCCGTCAAAGTCGGCGTTGAACGCCGAACAGACCAGCGGGTGAAGCTGGATAGCCTTGCCCTCGATCAGGATGGGTTCGAACGCCTGAATGCCCAGACGGTGCAAAGTGGGCGCGCGGTTCAGCAGAACCGGATGCTCGCGGATGACCTCGTCCAGAATATCCCAGACTTCGGGGCGCTCTTTCTCGACCAGCTTCTTGGCCTGTTTGACCGTGCTTGATAGCCCCTTCGCTTCCAGACGCGAATAGATGAACGGCTTGAACAACTCCAACGCCATCTTCTTGGGCAGACCGCATTGATGCAATTTCAGTTCCGGACCGGTCACGATCACCGAACGACCCGAGAAGTCCACCCGCTTGCCAAGAAGGTTCTGGCGGAAACGGCCCTGTTTGCCTTTCAGCATGTCGGACATGGATTTCAGCGGGCGCTTATTGTTCCCGGTGATAACGCGACCACGGCGGCCGTTGTCGAACAGCGCATCGACAGATTCCTGCAACATGCGCTTTTCGTTGCGCACAATGATATCGGGCGCACGCAGTTCAATCAGACGCTTCAAACGGTTGTTGCGGTTGATGACGCGGCGATACAGGTCGTTCAGGTCCGAAGTGGCGAAACGACCACCATCCAGCGGCACCAGCGGGCGCAGCTCCGGTGGGATCACCGGCAGAACGGTCATGATCATCCATTCCGGGCGGTTGCCGGATTCGATGAAATGCTCGACCACTTTCAGCCGCTTAATGATCTTCTTGGGCTTCAGCTCGCCCTTGGCTTCCTTCAGCTCTTCGCGCAGACGGGTGGCTTCGTCATCAAGGTCGATGGCGGCGAGCATTTCGCGGATCGCCTCTGCCCCGATATTCGCGGTGAAGGCATCGGCACCGTATTGATCCTGCCCGTCGAGGAATTCTTCCTCGTTCATCAACTGGCCATAGGTCAGGTCGGTCAGACCCGGTTCGATCACGACGTAGTTTTCAAAATACAGGATGCGCTCCAGATCGCGCAGTGTCATGTCCAGCATCAGGCCGATGCGCGAGGGCAGCGACTTCAGAAACCAGATATGCGCGACCGGGCTGGCCAATTCGATATGGCCCATCCGCTCGCGGCGGACCTTTTGCAAGGTCACTTCCACACCGCATTTTTCGCAGACAACACCGCGATATTTCATGCGCTTATATTTACCGCACAGGCACTCGTAGTCCTTGATCGGGCCAAAGATACGCGCACAGAACAGGCCGTCACGTTCGGGCTTGAACGTGCGGTAGTTGATGGTTTCAGGTTTCTTGATCTCGCCATAGGACCAAGAGAGGATGCGCTCCGGAGAGGCCAGCGACACTTTGATCTGGTCAAAGGTCTTGGTCTGGGCCAGCGGGTTGAACGGGTTGGTGGTCAGTTCCTGGTTCATTTCATATTCCTAAAAGACTGGCGGTGAGGAAGTGCGTCACCGTTTTCTTGCAAAGAAAACGGACCGGACCCTTTGAAAGGGTCCGGCACGTGCCGCTTAACCATCCTCCTCCGAATCCAGGAGTTCCATGTTCAGGCCAAGGCCGCGGACTTCCTTCACCAGCACGTTGAAGGATTCCGGCACACCTGCCTCGAAATTGTCCTCGCCCTTGACGATCGATTCATAGACCTTTGTCCGGCCTGCAACGTCGTCCGACTTGACCGTCAGCATCTCTTGCAAGGTGTAGGCGGCACCGTAAGCTTCCAGCGCCCAGACCTCCATCTCACCCAGACGCTGGCCACCAAACTGCGCTTTACCGCCCAATGGCTGCTGCGTGACAAGGCTGTATGGCCCTGTCGAGCGTGCGTGCAGCTTGTCATCGACCAAGTGGTGCAGCTTGAGCATGTATTTCACGCCCACAGTGACGTTGCGCGCGAATTTATCGCCCGTGCGTCCGTCAAACACCGCCGATTGACCCGAGGTGTCAAAGCCCGCGCGGGTCAGCGCGTCATTGACATCGGCCTCTTTCGCGCCGTCGAACACGGGGGTGCCGATGGGCACGCCCTTAGTGACGGTGGCTGCGGATTCCGCGAAGGACGCGTCATCCATGCCTTCGAACACTTCGGCATACAGATCGTCGCCGTAGCTGATGCGCATTGCGTCGCGTACAGGGGTCATATCGCCAGAGCGGCGGTATTCCTGCAACGCTTCGTCAATCTGAACACCCATGCCGCGCAAAGCCCAGCCCATATGGGTTTCCAGAATCTGGCCAACATTCATGCGCGAGGGCACGCCAAGCGGGTTCAGCACCATATCGACCGTGGTGCCATCTGCCAGGAAGGGCATGTCCTCGACCGGCACGACCTTGGAGATGACGCCCTTGTTGCCGTGACGGCCAGCCATCTTGTCGCCCGCTTGCAATTTGCGCTTCACGGCGACAAAGACCTTGACCATCTTCATCACGCCCGGCGGCAGATCGTCGCCACGGCGGACTTTTTCGACCTTGTCGTCAAACCGGGCCTGAAGCTGGCGTTTCTGCTGGTCATAAAGCGCGTTGAGCGCCTCAACCTCTTGTGCCTCTGCCTCATCGGCAAGCGCAAGTTGCCACCACTGGCCACGGCTCAGGCTGGACAGCAGATCTTCCGTGATCTCGGAATTGGCCTTTACGCCTTTGGGGCCTTTGACAGCGGTTTTGCCCAAGATGAGCTGTTGCAGACGGCCGTAGATGTTGCGCTCAAGAATTTCCAGCTCGTCATCGCGGTCGCGCGACAGGCGTTCGATTTCTTCGCGTTCAATCTGCAGCGCACGCTCGTCTTTTTCCACGCCATGACGGTTGAACACACGCACTTCGACGATCGTGCCATACGCCCCCGGCGGCAAACGCAACGACGTGTCGCGGACGTCAGATGCCTTTTCGCCAAAGATCGCGCGCAGCAGCTTTTCTTCCGGCGTCATCGGGCTTTCGCCTTTGGGCGTAACCTTACCCACCAGAATATCACCTGCCTGCACTTCGGCCCCGACATAGACAATGCCCGCTTCGTCAAGGTTGCGCAGCGCTTCCTCGCCGACATTCGGAATGTCGCGCGTGATCTCTTCCGGCCCCAGCTTGGTGTCGCGGGCAGCCACTTCGTATTCGTCAATATGGATCGAAGTGAACACGTCATCCTTCAGGATGCGTTCGGAGATCAGGATCGAGTCCTCGTAGTTATACCCGTTCCAGGGCATGAAGGCGACGACGACGTTGCGGCCAACAGCCAGTTCGCCCAAGTCCGTGCAAGGACCATCGGCAACCACCTGACCGCGCGACACCTGCTCGCCCACCGTCACAAGCGGACGCTGGTTGATGCAGGACGACGCGTTCGAGCGCTTGAACTTCCGCAGACGGTAAATGTCCACGCCCGGTTCGCCCGGTTCCAGCATCTCTGTCGCGCGCACAACGATACGCTGCGCATCAACCTGGTCGATGATGCCAGCGCGGCGGGTCATGATCGCGGCCCCCGAATCGCGGGCCACGGTCGCTTCCATGCCGGTGCCGACCAGCGGCGCATCGGCCTGCAGCAGCGGCACGGCCTGACGCATCATGTTCGAACCCATCAGCGCGCGGTTGGCGTCATCGTTTTCCAGGAACGGGATGAGCGATGCCGCGACCGAGACAAGCTGCTTGGGCGACACGTCGATCAGGTCGACATTCTCGATTGGGTTGAGCATGAAATCGCCACCGACACGGGTCGAGACCATTTCATTCACAAACCGGCCGTCTTCGTCCAGAACCGCATTTGCCTGCGCCACGGTGTGGCGCTGTTCTTCGGTGGCCGAAAGGTAGACGACATCATCCGTCACCTTGCCATCGACAACCTTGCGATACGGGGTTTCGATGAAGCCGTATTTGTTGACCCGCGCGAAGGTGGCGAGCGAGTTGATCAGACCGATATTCTGACCTTCCGGCGTTTCAATCGGGCACATCCGGCCATAGTGGGTCGGGTGCACGTCGCGCACCTCGAAGCCCGCACGCTCACGCGTCAGGCCACCCGGCCCAAGCGCGGACAGGCGGCGCTTGTGCGTCACCTCAGAGAGCGGGTTGGTCTGGTCCATGAACTGCGACAGCTGCGACGAGCCAAAGAATTCGCGCACAGCAGCGGCAGCCGGTTTGGCGTTGATCAGGTCTTGCGGCATGACCGTGTCAATCTCGACAGAGGACATGCGCTCGCGGATCGCACGCTCCATGCGCAGCAGACCGACGCGATACTGGTTCTCCATTAGCTCGCCCACAGAGCGGACGCGGCGGTTGCCAAGGTGGTCGATATCGTCCACCTCGCCCTTGCCGTCACGCAGCTCGACCAAGCCGCCGACGCAGGCAACTATGTCTTCGGGACGCAGGGTGCGCAGCGTGTCGGGTGCGTCCAGTTGCAGACGCATGTTCATCTTCACGCGGCCTACGGCTGACAGGTCGTAGCGCTCGGAATCAAAGAACAACTGGTCGAACAGGGCAGACGCAGTGTCATAGGTCGGTGGCTCGCCCGGACGCATAACGCGGTAGATGTCATGCAGCGCAGTCTCGCGGTTCCAGTTCTTGTCGGCGGCCATCGTGTTGCGAATGTAGGGACCGACCGTAACACCGTCGATGTCGAGCACGTCGATCTCGGTGATGTCATTGTCCAGCAGTGTCTTGAGCGTGCCGCCCTTGACCTCACCATCCTTGTCCAGTTCCCATGTCAACTCGTCCCCGGCCTCGACATAGATCGCGCCGGTTTCCTCGTTGATGATGTCATGCGCCACGTAGCGCCCGACGATATTGTCGAAGGGCACCAGCAACTCACTCACCTCGCCCGCGTCGATCAGTTTCTTGACCATGCGCGGCGTCATCTTGTCGCCAGCCTTGCAGATCACTTCGCCGGTGGCGGCGTCGACCAAGTCCATTGCCGGACGGGTGCCGCGCACACGCTCGGGGAAGAACTTGGTGACCCAGCCCTTGTTCTTCTCCAGACGGAAGCCGACTTTGTTGTAATAGGCATCCATGATCGCGTTCTGATCCATGCCCAGCGCGTAAAGAAGACTGGTTACATGCAGTTTGCGGCGACGGTCGATGCGCGCGAACACCAGATCCTTGGCGTCAAATTCGAAATCCAGCCACGACCCGCGATAGGGAATGATCCGGCAGGTGAACAGCAGCTTGCCCGAGCTGTGCGTCTTGCCTTGGTCATGGTCGAAGAACACACCGGGCGAGCGGTGCATCTGGCTGACGACCACCCGCTCGGTGCCGTTCACGATGAACGTACCGTTGCCCGTCATGAGCGGCATGTCACCCATGAACACGTCTTGTTCCTTGATGTCCTTGACCGATTTCGCGCCGGTTTCCTCGGAAATATCGAACACGATCAGACGCAGCGTCACCTTCAGTGGCGCGGCATAGGTCATGTCGCGCTGCATGCACTCTTCGGTGTCGTATTTCGGCTTTTCCAGCTCGTATTTCACGAATTCCAGCGTGGCGGTTTCGTTGAAATCCTTGATCGGGAAAACCGACTGGAACACGCCCATGATACCTTCGCCATCCAGCGGGGTGTCGGAATCCCCCGAGCGCAGGAACAGGTCATAAGACGATTTCTGAATCTCGATCAGATTCGGCATTTCCAGAACTTCGCGGATTTTGCCGAACATCTTGCGGATGCGTTTCTGGCCAATATGGGTTTGCGCCATATGCGTGGTCACCTTCTATATCTTCGCGGGCGGGCGGGCTGTCGGGCCTCAGCCGCCGGCCGCTTGCGAAATGGGTCAGAGGCTCTATTCCTGCGAACCCTCCCACAGGTCCGCTCCCGAGCCGATCACTTCCCCTGGACAACCCTTTGGGTAGATAAGCCTTACCAAAGGGCTGTCCAGAAACAGCGATAAACTGGGGCCAGATACGCTCTGGCCCCAGTTTCAAATTGAGAGGGTCGAGATGCCGCGCATCCCGCCCGATTACTTAAGCTCGACTTTCGCGCCAGCGTCTTCAAGCTTCTTCTTGATTTCTTCGGCTTCCTCTTTCGGAGCGCCTTCTTTCACAGCCTTGCCACCGGCTTCGACCAGGTCCTTGGCTTCTTTCAGGCCGAGACCGGTGATGCCGCGGACTTCTTTGATGACCGCGATCTTGTTGGCGCCAGCTTCCATCAGGACGACGTCGAATTCGGTCTTTTCTTCTTCGGCCTCGCCAGCATCACCAGCTGGGCCAGCCATCATCACAGCGCCGCCAGCAGCGGGCTCGATGCCGTATTCATCCTTCAGGATGGTTTTCAGTTCTTGTGCTTCCAGCAGCGTGAGGTTCACGATTTGCTCTGCAAGTGCTTTCAGGTCAGCCATTGTTCTGTTCCGTTCTGTTCAGGTTTGATTGTCCAACGCGGGCATATTTCACGCCACGCGGGCCATTGGTTGCTTATGCCGCTTCGCGCTCTTCGAGCGTCGAGAGAATACCGGCAATATTTGACGCAGGCGCACCGATCGCACCGGCAATGTTCGAAGCAGGGGCACCGATGCACGACACGACCTGAGCGATAAGCTCGTCGCGTGAGGGCATAGCGGCCACAGCCTTGACACCAGCCGGGTCAAGCGCCGAACTGCCCATGGCACCACCAAGAACCACCAGCTTGGCGTTTTCCTTGGTGTAGTCCTGAACCACCTTCGCAGCCGCGACGGGGTCTTCGGAATAGGCAAGAACGGTCATTCCTGTCAGAAGGCCGGAAATGCTTTCGCAGGGCTTTCCTTCCAGGGCGATCTTGGCGAGCTTGTTCTTGGCGACGCGTACGGAACCGCCCGCTTCGCTCATGCGAGCGCGCAGAACCTGCATCTCTGCAACCGTGAGGCCAGCGTAATGTGCTACCACAACCACGCCAGAGCTTTCGAAGATCTGGCCGAGTTCCTCGACCACTTTCTCTTTTTGGGCTCTATCCACAGGGTCTCTCCAATTTTCGAGGGGTTTCCCCCTCGGCTCGTTGCGCCGGGCTTTGACACCCGACAAGAGGTCCGAACGGGCACTCTCCAATTTCGCCCGAGGTAATCCCCGGTCAGAAAATTGTTCCTGTCCCGCCTCAGGCAGGATTTATGATGCCAGGCATCACCCACCGTCTCGGACGAATCATCAAGGGAAAAATCTTGCGACCCTTCCCCGGACGGTGGGTGCATAGTCGGATAACCGCGCCTTGCCAAGAGCGAATCTGCGGCAATCGCGCTAGGGTGAAGCTACTCGCCCCGTCCTTGAATCTGATTGCGATAATAATCTGCCTCTGCACGCGCCTCTCGGACGCCGTCCATGGCGCCCGCAACTTCTGCTTCCAGTTGCTTGATGCGAGCTGTCAGATCACGCTCGCGGGTTTCGACATAATTTATCGCCTGATCGCGAATTTCTTCGGCCTCGTGCAATGCCTGCGCCATCCGGTCCAACTCTCCAAGGTCTTGTTGGCGCACCCGTGTGAAGCGGTGGATCAGCCAGTTCGTGAACCAGCCAAGCGCGAAGGCCACAAACAGCACCAACGCAGTTACCAAGACGAATTGCATACGGTTCATGTGTGTCGGTCCTGTTGGTTACTCTGACCGCGCGGGACGGGTGCGCGGGCGCGGGCTGCTGTCATCCGCCGGGTTAACCCGGATGGCAAGCTCTGATTCGTCGGGCAACTCGGCCTCTTCGGCGGGGGCAGTGTCGCCATCATCCGGCGCAAGCTCTGCCTGCGCGGCCTCCAGTGACGCCCCGATCAAGGAAAACTCGATCCGGCGATTTGCCTCGCGCCCATCTTCGGTGCCGTTATCCGCAATGGGAAATTCCGGGCCATAGCCTTTTGCGTCGAACTCGCTCACCAGCGCACCGCGCGCCATCAGCCCGGCCACAACGGCCTCTGCGCGCTGCTGGCTCAGACGCATATTGGTTTCCAGCCGCCCCTGACTGTCGGTATGCCCGGCGACCTCCATGCTCATGCGGCCACAGCTGCGCAGGATTTCGGCAATCTCGTCCAGCACCTCGACCGCGTCCCCCGTGATGCTGGTAGAGCCGGGGTCGAAGGTGATTTTGCGTTGGGCAATAGCCTCGTCAATCCAGCCTTTGCATCGCGCGGGCGTCGGCAGTTGCGCGACGGGGTCAAGCTCTTCGTCATACGCCACATCCAGCGAAAACACGGCGCTTTGCCCCAGTTTATCGCCCAACAGGCGCGAAATCAGGTCAGACGCATCCGGCAGGCCGGACACGCCAGAGATTTCTACCCGATCCGGATGAAACCGCACCGTGCCATTGTCGAGATAGTTCAACACATCCACCGCCAACAGCGCCCGCAACGGCCAGCCGCCGGGCAGGTCCGGGTCCAGTCTGGCCGAAACCGTCACGGCACCTGGTCCGAAATTTGCCTGCGCAAGGCTGCGCACCGCGTCACGCGTGCGCTCGTCTGTCAGTCGGCCCGACAACGCGACTGCCCCCTGTTCTGACAACCGCGCAGTGAATTCGGCCTGATCCTCTGTCGCGGCAAGCTGGGCATTGCTTGGTGGCAGGCGCACGGCGTTCAGCGAAAAGGCGTCGGGCAAAAGGCGTTCCAGTTCGCCCGCCTGCCGGTCGAACAGGTCCGACGCAACCGTCGCCGGGACAACCAAGGACACGTCCGTGTCGGAAAAGGTGACGGTGCCCGCTTCCAATTCGCCGATGGCTTCCAGCGCGCTGATAACCCCGTCTTGCCAACGCGGTGTCGGAGCACCCAAACCGACCACGCAATCCAAACGACCGCTTGCGCCGGCTGCGCGCCCTGCGGCCAGAATGGCCGTGCGGGCCTCTTGCGTATCCGCCGCACAGGCATCGAAGCGTGCGCCGTTCTCATCGCGCACGAATCGCAGCGTGAAAGGCGTGATCGCGGGTCGCGGGGCAGAGATGTCGAGCGCGGCAATCACGTCGCGCGGGCGATTGCGCGCAAGTTCCGTGCGCTTTAGGTCCCGTTCTTCCTCTGATCCCGTCAGTCCGACCACGTCCACACGCCCCGAAGAGATGGATATTTTCGCGGCGTCCAAAATGGCCAACGCAGAGAGGGCGAAATCGGTGGCACTTGTCCACGCGAAAGGCTCCGGATACCCAGCGGATTCCAGCATGTTCTCGACCGACAACTCTGCGTCGATTGCTTCCATCCGTGCAACGAAGCCGTCGGTATCGAACTCCCACGGGACAAGGCCGACGATCTGCACATCCAGACCATTGCGCAGGATTTCCATGGAAAATTCCGGTGCCGCGATCTGGGTGGCGGGTGTAACCGTGATCTGGTCCAGAATGCGCTCGGCCGATACGATCTGGTTGGCCGTGCTGATGGCGTTGAAGCGGGCGGCCTCGGTCGGTGCCTCTCCGCTCAGGCGCAACAAAAGACCGTCCGTGTCCACCTCGGCCCAGTCCAGCCCCTTGGCACCCAGCGCGGCGCCGGTTTCGCGTTCAACAACATGCTCCAGCACGCGGGCGCTCAGCTGTGCTGCACCAAATGCCAATGCAGCCGCAATCACAAAAGCGAAGGCTGTCATGACGTGCCATTTGAAGCGTGTCAGAACCGGCTTCGCCGCTCCCGGCAGAATTTCTAGAAAGCGTTTCATGCCTGTCCCCTAGCGCCTTCGCGCGGGCCACGCAATCAGGCGAAACACGCAGCGGCAAGAAACAGCGCAGCCAGCAAACCCGCATCGCGGTTCGACCGAAACAGCTTCAGGCAAACCGCACCGTCGTCAATGTCCAGCTTGGTCAACTGCCATTGCATATGCCACCCCATCGCCCATGCGCCGCCCAGACCGATGGACATGGCCAAGGGGTTGGCCAGCGGTGCCAGCGCGTAGATCACACTCAGCGACATCAACACGACGGTCGCCACCAGAAACCCACGCAACCATTGGTCGGTGTTTTTACCGAACAAGCGCGCGGTGGATTTCACACCGATCAGCGCATCATCCTCGCGGTCTTGATGCGCATAGATCGTGTCGTAAAACAACGTCCAGCTTATACCAGCCAGATACAGGAATATCGCGGGCAGCCCCAAGCTGCCGGTTTGCGCCGTCCATGCCAGAACTGCCCCCCAGTTAAAGGCCAGCCCAAGAAAAATCTGAGGCCACCAGGTAAAGCGTTTTGCAAAGGGGTAAATGGCGACCAGCCCGAGCGACAGCACGCCAAGCCCAACGGCAGCCCAATTGAAGGTAAATAGAATAAGCGCCGCCACTCCGGCCTGAATTGCCATCCAGACCAACGCCTGACGCGATGTCACCTGCCCCGATGGTATGGGTCGAGAGCGGGTGCGGGCCACCTTGTCGTCTATGTCTCGATCGGTCACGTCGTTCCAAGTGCAGCCGGCCCCGCGCATAAGCACCGCGCCAATGCCACACCCCGCAAAAATCCAGATGGTCAGCCAGCCCGCAGTGTCGGGAAATGCCGCAGCGCCCAGAAACGCCCCCCACCAGCAAGGCAGCAACAGCAGCCATGTTCCGATGGGCCGGTCCACTCGCGACAGGCGCAGATAGGGGCGCGCATGGGGCGGGGCGTACCGGTCCACCCAGTTTTGCGCATAGGCATCGGCGACGGGTGTGTCCGTGCCCTCTGGCCTTTGCGGGTCATTGTCCATAAATTCGGCCCCATGTCTGGCGAAGCGGTCAAGATACGGCTCTATCTAGAGCAGCCCTTGGGGGCGGGGCAAGGGCTGGACCTGTCGCGCGACCATGCGCATTACCTGTTCAATGTCATGCGGCTTGGTCCGGGGGCAACGGTGGCGGTGTTCAACGGGCAAGATGGTGCATGGCTGGCAGAGGTGGCCGAGGCTGGCAAACGCGGCGGCACGCTTTTGTGTCGCCACCAGATTGCGCCACAGCGCGACCCGCCCGACCTGTGGCTGGTCTTTGCACCGATCAAAAAGGCGCGGACCGATTTCATTGTCGAGAAAGCCGCCGAAATGGGCGCGGCGCGCATTCTGCCTGTGCAGACAGAGTTCACCAATTCCGACCGTATCCGGCAAGACCGGCTGCAAGCCCACGCGGTGGAAGCAGCAGAGCAATGTGGCGGCACTTTCGTGCCCGTGGTCGAAAACCTGCAACCGCTGTCGCGCCTGCTGGCAAACTGGCCTGACGGGCGCGCTTTGATCTGGGCGGATGAGGGGCTGGCGGACGCGGCAGAACCGTGCGCCCTGCCCCCTGCCCCTGCCGCACTTCTGATCGGCCCCGAAGGCGGCTTTTCACCATCCGAGCGCGACCGTCTGCGCAAACGGCCCGCGATTCACCCCATCGCCCTTGGCCCGCGCATCTTGCGAGCCGACACGGCGGCGGTGGCCGCGCTGACGCTCTGGCAATCCACCCAAGGGGATTGGCTATGATCCGCAAGGCCGGGCCTGCCGACCATGAGGCACTCGCAGCCTTTCTGGCGGGTTACATCGAAAGTTCCATGTTCCTTCTGGGCAATCTGGACGCTTACGGCACGGATAACACCGACCATCCGCATGGCACGACGTTTTTCCTGCAAGAGACCGGGGACGGAATTATCGGCGTGTTCGGCGCCACGAATGGCGGGCTGTTGATGTGCCAGATCCCGCGTCTGACCGCGCTGGAGGCGCAGACCTATGCCCATCTGCTGAGGGGCTACACGTTGCGTGGGATGACGGGGGCGTCAGATCAGGTGGCGCTGATCCTCGATGCGCTACCGCTTGGCGGTGCCGTCTGGCAGATAAATCATGACGAGCCGCTCTGCGCGCTGGACCTTGCCAAGCTGGACACCCCAGAGGCGGTGCTGCGCGCGCCAGAGGGCAACGACCAAGACACCCTTGCGCACTGGTTCAACGCATACATGACCGAAACGCGCACCCATCCCGGCGGCGATGCGGGACGGCACCGAGCGAAGAACGCGTTGGGGTCCGACCGCGTGCGCCTGCTGGTCGAGGGCGGACAAATCACCGCCATGACCGGGCTGAACAGCTTTGCGCGCGACGTGGTGCAGATCGGCGGAGTCTATGTGCCGCCCGAGTTGCGCGGGCAAGGTCGCGCCGGGCGTGTGGTGGCCGCGCATCTGGCAGAGCTGAAAGCGCGCGGCTATGCCCGCGCCATCCTGTTCGCCAATTCCGACCATGCCGCGCGCGCTTACGCGCGGATCGGCTTTGCGCATATCGGCAGCTATCGCGTGGCGCTGCTGCAAGAACCCGTCACCTTGGGAACCCCGGCATGAACCTGATCCGCCCCGAACTCGCCGAAGGCCTGCGACGTTGGTCAGAGGTTCTGGCAAGTCTGGCGCTGTCCGGTTTCGGCTTGTGGACACTGCAAAGCTATGATCGTTTTATTCAGATCCTTGGCGCTGCAATCATCGTCACGGGGCTGGGACTGGCGCTGCTGGCATGGCGGCGCTTGCGCTTTCAGCGCGACACCGAAGCACCCGGCATTGTGCAGGTCGTCGAAGGGCAAATCAGCTATTTCGGGCCAGAGACCGGCGGTTTTGTCGGCCTGGGGCAAGTTGTGGAACTGCATCTGGTGGATCATGGAACGGCATGGCGTCTGGTCACACCGGAGGAGGAGTTGAGCATCCCCGTCGCGGCCCAAGGGGCTGACGCGCTGTTCGATGCCTTTGCCCAGCTTCCCGGTCTGCGCATGTCCGATGTTTTGACCGCCTTGGACCACCCGCAGCCCACGCGCGTGCTGTGGCTGCATGCCAGCCGACGGCCAACCCGTCTTGCCAAGTCTTGACTTGGCCGCGCGCCCGGCCCAAGTCTGCCCGCAACACGCACAAGGAAAAGCCAGATGTCCATACCCCAAACCGGCGGCGGGCCGATCGAGAACAAGGCCCAACTGGCCGAATATCTGGCCGCAGGCTGCAAGCCCAAGGACCAATGGCGCATCGGCACGGAGCACGAGAAATTCGGCTATTGCCGCGACACGTTGAACCCGCTGCCCTATGACGGCCCACGCTCCATCCGCGCGGTGCTGGAAGGGTTGCGCGACCGCTTTGGTTGGGCACCGGTGCTGGAAGCGGGCCATATCATCGGGTTGGAAAAGGACGGCGCGAATGTCAGCCTTGAACCCGGCGGACAGTTGGAGCTGTCGGGCGCGCCCTTGGACAACATTCACCAGACCTGTGACGAGGTGAACCAGCATTTGCGCGAAGTGCGGTCCGTGGCCGAAGAAATCGGGGTTGAGTTCATAGGCCTTGGCGCAGCACCGGTCTGGAACCATGATGAAATGCCGGTCATGCCGAAGGGCCGCTACAAGCTGATGACCGATTATATGGACCGCGTTGGCACCATGGGCAAAACCATGATGTATCGGACCTGCACGGTTCAGGTGAACCTAGATTTCGGGTCCGAAGCCGACATGGTGCAAAAGCTGCGCGTGGCGCTGGCACTGCAACCCGTGGCAACCGCATTGTTCGCAAATTCGCCGTTTCTGGACGGCAAACCCAACGGGCACAAAAGCTGGCGCGCGCGGGTGTGGCGCGATCTGGACGCAGCGCGGACGGGCATGCTGCCCTTCGTGTTCGACGACGGGTTCGGGTTCGACGCATGGGTCGACTACGCGCTCGATGTGCCGATGTATTTCGTCTATCGCGACGGCAAATATATCGACGCATTGGGCCAGTCGTTCCGAGACTTCATGCGCGGTGAATTGCCCGCTTTGCCCGGCGAAATTCCGACACTGTCGGACTGGGCCGACCACCTGACCACGATCTTTCCCGAGGCACGTGTCAAGAAATTCATCGAAATGCGCGGGGCCGATGGCGGCCCGTGGCGGCGGCTGTGCGCGCTGCCCGCGTTGTGGGTTGGCCTATGTTACGACCAGTCAGCGCTGGATGCCGCTTGGGACCTGGCCAAAGGCTGGGACGCGGAAACCCGCGACAGCCTGCGCATCGCGGCGTCGGTGGACGGGCTGGCTGGCAAAGTGGGCAACCTGCATTTGCACGACATCGCGCGTGAGGTTGTGGCGATTGCCGAATCCGGCCTGAAAGCCCGCGGTCGCGAAGGCGCAGGCGGCATGCTGCCGGACGAGACCCATTTCCTGAACGCGCTGAAGGAAACGCTTGAAACCGGCCAGACACCCGCCGACGAATTGCTGGCCCGCTATCACGGTGACTGGCAAGGCGATCTGAACCGTATTTATGCCGACTACAGTTATTGATGGCGAAACTCGGCACTATAAGCCTGCGCCACCGCATTCAGGACTGGATGGCCGCCGCGCTTCTGGAAGGGTTGCGCCCGCTACCCTACAGGCGACGTATTGCGCTTTTGGGCTGGCTAGGGGTGCATGTGGTCGGTCCCTTGGCGGGGCTGCGCAGCCGTGTGCGCAACAATCTGGACATGGTCGCGCCGGAATTGCCAGCGGCTGAGCGCAACCGCATCGCGCGGCAGGTTCCCGGCAACATGGCGCGGACCATTGGCGAGATCTTTGCTGGCGCGGAATTCGTGGCGCACGCCAAGCAGGCCAAGCTTGAAGGCAGCGGGCTTGCCCATCTGCATGACGCGCATGCAAAGGGCCAGCCGGTTATCCTTGTGACGGGGCATCTGGGAAACTACGACGCAGCGCGCGCGCTGCTGCTGGCGCAAGGCTTCAAGGTTGCAGGGTTCTACATGCCCATGCGCAACCCTGCTTTTAACGCGCGCTATGTCGCCGCGATTTCGCGCATCGGCACGCCTGTTTTCGCACGCGGACGCGACGGGCTGGCGAAAATGCTGCGCTTCTTGCGGCAAGGCGGCATGGTTGGGCTGGTAACTGACCATTACATGCACCATGGCGCGCTACTGGATTTCATGGGGCAGCCTGCACGCACAGCCCTGTCTGCCGCCGAAATGGCGCTGAAATACAACGCGCTGCTGGTGCCTGTCTATGGCATCCGGCAACCCGACGGTCTGGGCTTTCACGTCCGTATCGAAGCGCCGGTGCCGCATAGCGATCCGGTCACAATGACCCGTGCGCTCAATGCCTCGTTAGAGACGTTGGTTCGCCAGAATATGGACCAATGGATGTGGACCCATCGCCGCTGGAAAAAGAACCGTGTGGAGGATATGGACGCCTGAGCCACCGCGCGGCTATTCGGGTTTCTCGACCGGTTTCGGCTTGTCATCATACTCGTCGGTCAGAATGCGCTGGCTGTCGCCATCCGGGTCATCATACATACCCTTGCGCAATGTCCAGATGAACGCGCCAAGGCCCAACAGACCAAGGATCAGCGACACAGGGATCAGGATTGTCAGAACTTCCATAAGCGCCCTTATTTCAACCTTAGCGCGTTCAACGTGACCACGATGGACGATAACGACATAATCGCAGCCGCGATCAGGGGCGTGGCCAGCCCGACCAACGCAACCGGCACGAAAATGGCATTATAGATGCCGGATTGCCAGAAATTCTCTTTTATCCGGCGCGTGGCCTGCCCCGACATGCGCAGCGCATCCGCGATCGGACCAATGTCGCGGCCCAGCATAACCATGTCAGACGCCGCGCGCGCGGCGTCCAGCGCCGTGGCAGGAGAGATGGACACATGTGCTGCGCTCAGCGCGACAGTGTCATTCAGCCCGTCACCCACCATCAGCACTTTTGCGCCTGCGTCCTGCAACGCCCCGACCTTGGCGGCCTTGTCCTGCGGCAGCGCCTCGGCGTGCCAGTGTTTTATGCCCAGTCGGTCGGCCAAAGCCTGCACCGCGGCGGGCACGTCGCCAGAGACAAGCCAGACTTGCTTGCCCTGCTGATGCAGCATATCGACGACACGTTCTGCACCGGGGCGCAACTGGTCGGTGAAGGTAAAGGCGTGGGTCGCTTGCCCCAGCGACAGATAGGCGGCAGTGCTCTCCACCGCCTGCGCGCCAACCCATGCAGGGCGGCCCAGACGCACACGCACCCCATGCCATTGCCCTTCAACCCCGTAGCCCGGCACCTCGGTCAGTTCAGAGACCGGTGCCGGGCGCAAACCCAAATCTCGAAGCCCTTTGGCCAGCGATGCCGCAAGCGGATGGCCGGATGCCTCTGCCAGCGCAAGCGCGACGCGGCGGGCGTCATCGGGCACCGTGTCCAGATTGGTTGGCGCTGGGGTGCCAAGGGTAAGCGTGCCGGTCTTGTCAAAGACAACGGTATCCACCTCTGCCAACCGCTCCAGCGCGGTGCCGTCCTTGATAAGCAGCCCCTTGCGGAACAGCTTGCCGCTGGCTGCCGTGACCACCGCAGGAACCGCAAGACCCAAAGCGCAGGGGCAAGTGATGATCAAGGTCGTCACGGCCACGTTAATAGAGGTGCGCAGATCCCCGCCGGTCAGATACATCCAGACGACGAAAGCCCCCAACGCCAGAATTGGAATCGTGGGCGCATAGGCCCGCGCCGCACGGTCGGCCAGCGAGGTGTATTTGGTGCGGGCGGATTCGGCGTTGGCCACCAGATCGGCCATGCGGTGCAATGAGCTGTCCTTGCCCGACGCGGTTACGCGCACGGTCAGGGGGCCGGTCAGGTTGACCTCACCCGCGCTGACCATGGTGCCGTCGCCCGCAAAGACCGGCAGGGTTTCCCCCGTCAAAAGCGCGCGGTCCAGTTCTGACTGGCCCGAGACAACGACGCCATCGACCGGCATGCGTCCGCCGGGCCGCACCAGAACCAGATCGCCCGCGACCAGTTCAGCCACATTGACGGTGGCCTCGGCCCCGCCGTCCAGCCGGATGGCGCGTGGCACTTCCAGCGCCGCCAGCTCTTGTGCGGCAGACCGTGCGACGGCACGGGCGCGAAAATCCAGATAGCGCCCCGCCAGCAGGAAAAAGATAAGCATCACGACGGAATCGAAATACGCATGCGCGCCAGATTGCAGGGTTTCGAAAATGGAAATACCCAGCGTCAGAATGATCGCAAAGCTGATCGGCGCGTCCATATCCATCCGGCCCGCGCGCATCGCTTTCCATGCGTTGCGAAAAAACGGCTGGCCGGCAAAGGCCACGGTTGGAATCGCGATGACGGCAGAGATCAGATGAAACAGATCCCGCGTCGGCCCTTCTGCCCCTGACCAGACCGCGACGGACAAAAGCATGATGTTCATCATGGCGAAACCGGCAACGCCAAGCCGCATCAGCAATTCGCGGCCCTGACGCTCGGTTTCGGTCATGGACAGCGTGCCTGCGTCCAGCTCGTGCGCCTCGTAGCCCAAAGCATCCAGCCGGGCGATCACATCGGCGGGCTGGACATCGTGTTCCGCATCCACGCTCAAGCGTTTCAGCGTCAGGTTCAGCCGCGAAGAGTTCACGCCGGGCATGCGCGCCAGATCCCGCTCTATGGTCGAGATACAGGCCGCACAATGCACTTCCGGCACTGACAACAGAACCCGCGCCTTTGGCAAATCTGCTTTTGCAAGGCTTTCTGCCGCAGGCGCGGCAGCGCAAGCCGGACAAGCCGAGGCGCGCACCGTTGTCATGCGTTACCCTTCAACATGTAGCACGACGCGCTGCTGAAACAGCGTGCCATCCGCCGCCGTGGCGCGCAGTCGGATATTCCAGTTTCCGGGGGCAATATCGACCGGGGCGCGGAACGCCCCGTCCAGAAACACGAATTCAGGCCGCTGGTCATCGCGCACATGGGTCGCGGCGCCCAAGACAGCGTCCAGCGTGGCAACTTGTGCAGGATAACCATCCGGGCCGGTAATGTTCAGAACCAACTCGCCATCCGCCACGTCGGCGCGGACATCCCAGCCAAGCGCCTGCTGCGCAGCCAGTTCCTCGTTGAAGTTCTGGCTGGCAACATAGGAATTCTTGACCTCCAGCCCCGGAAACGTGCTGACCGCCGAATAAGCCAAGGTCAGGTTAACCGCGATCACCGTGCCAAAACCTATCAATGTGATCGCCAGAACCTTCGGGCCGGTCATACGAAACCCTTTGCCGGTGGTGTCTTCGGTCATTGCCCTCTCCCGTTGAATACGGTTTCAGAATAAACGCGATCCTGACTTCCGGCAATCGTGGACCAGATACGCACGCTGCTACGCTGTGCCGCAGCCGCTTCGGTGCCGTTGGGCGCTTCCAAGTATACACGAACCTGCGCCATTTCATCCGGGTTCAGCGTCACAGAGGTTGCGTCCTCGCCTTCGACCGACATGCGCAGATCGGGGTTTTCGGTGATCGACAACACGAATTCCCGTTCCTCATTGGCCATGTTGCGCAAGCGCACATCATAGACGTTCCGAACGGTGCCATCCGACAACACGATATGGGTCGGGTTGCGCACGGGTGACACGCTCATATCCAGATCCGACCGGATGAACAGCGCCACGATCAGGCCAACCCCCACTGCGGACCAAATGGCGGTATAAACCAAAGTGCGCGGACGGAAGACGTGCTTCCACACAGATTTCGGAGCCTTGCCAGCGCGCTCGTTTTCATGGTCCGACAGTGCCATGTAGCCGATCAGGCCGCGCGGTTTGCCGATACGGTCCATCACCTCGTCGCAGGCATCAATGCACAGGCCACATGTGATGCAGGCCATTTGCTGTCCGTCACGAATATCAATCCCCATGGGGCAAACATTGACGCAGGCCATGCAGTCGATGCAATCGCCAAGGTTCTCGGCACCCTCGCTCTTGCGGTGCTTGCCGCGTGGCTCGCCCCGCCACTCGCGGTAGTCGATGGTCAGCGTGTCTTCGTCCATCATCGCGGCCTGAATGCGCGGCCACGGGCAAGCATAGATACATATCTGTTCGCGAAAGAACCCGCCGAACAGAAAGGTCGTCATGGTCAGCACAAGAATGGTCAGATATGCGACCATCGGGGCCTGACCGGTGAACAGGTCAACCAGCAGCGTGGGGGCGTCGGCAAAGTAGAACACCCAAGCCCCGCCGGTCGCCATGCCGATCAGGAACCAGAGGGTCCATTTCAGACCATTCTTTCGGATCTTCTCGAAATCCCATTTTTTGCGGTGCAGGCGCAGGCGCGCGTTTCGGTCGCCTTCGACCCAGCGCTCCACCAGAATGAACAGGTCGGTCCAGACGGTTTGCGGGCAGGCGTAACCGCACCAGACCCGCCCCAAGGCCGAGGTGAACAGGAACAACCCGATCCCGGCCATGATAAGTAGGCCCGCCACGAAGTAGAATTCATGGGGCCAGATTTCGATCATGAAGAAGAAGAAGCGTCGCCCTTGCAGATCCAGCAAAACCGCCTGATCGGGCATTTCGGGGCCACGGTCCCAGCGTATCCATGGCAGGATGTAATACAGCCCCAGCATCCCGGCCAGCAGCCACCATTTCATGGTGCGGAAACTGCCTTTTACGCGGCGCGGAAAAATCGGCTCGCGTTTGGCATATAGCGACGGGGGGCTTTGATCTGACGAACTCACGCTTGGCTCCTGACTGTGGCTTGCCCTGCTTGTGTCACGCGCATGGGGGTGCGTCCTTGACCTGCGTCAAAAACCGTATGACCGGTGCAAGTTTTTGTGGCGGATGAGATTGGATGCAGAGCATGGTTACGCCGGTCTCCGGTAACACGCGCGAACAGGAAAGCAGAGACCGGCGTGGCAAGCCTAAGCGTGCCTTTGCCTGTCTAGAACCACCACATGGCCTTTGCATTGACGCAGATCAAACCCCAAGCGCTGCGACATTCAGTCCCGGTGCGCGCGCGGCCTCTGTCTTTATCCAGCGACAAAACGCGCGCAAAGGCGGGCGCTGAACGCCGGGGCGCGTAGCAAGGTAATAGGCCATATCGGTCTGATCGCGCAAAACAACCTGAAGGTTGCCGCTGGCGATGTCCGCAGAGACAAGAACTTCGGTCACGACAGCAAGCCCCTGCCCGTGGCGCGCCGCATCCAGCACTAGATTGCCGGGCAAGTGGATCACGCCGCCGCTCAGGGCCTTGGCAACGCCTTGTCGTGACAGGAACAGCGACGCTTCGTTCTGCTCCAACTCGCTCAGCCAGGGCAGTCCGGTTAGCGCGTCGGGGCCGCCATCGGGCAAGCCGCCCAGCAGAGACGGGGACGCCACGACGACCAGCGGCGCATCCATCAGCTTGTACATGTCCAGCCCCGGCTCGGCACCAGTGCCATGCCGGATCGCGACATCGAAGCCGCCCGGCTCCAGCGGGCGCAACGCAGGCGACGGGTCAAGCACCAGATCGACGCCCGGATGCGCCAGCCGAAACGATCCAAGCCGCGGCACCAACCAGGTGCTGGCAAACATCGCGGTCGTTGTCACTTGCAACGGACGGTCGCGCTGCGCTTCCGTCAGGGCGCTGACACTGCGCAGGATTTCGCCAAAGCCCAAACCCAGACCATGCGCCAGTTGGCGCCCGTCATCGGTCAGTTCAATCTTGCGGCCCGTGCGCGTGACCAAGGCCAGATCGAGCGCCTTTTCCAAGGACCTGATCTGCTGGCTGATCGCCGCATGGGTTACGCCCAACCGCGCAGCCGCCGCGACAACCGACCCGGATTCCGCCACCGCGGAAAACGCCCTCAATGCCGAGAGCGGCGGCATGTCCCGCCAATCCATCATGTAAGCTCAGCTATCATATCGCATGAATTCCAGAGTCGCATTATTTGCCGAAAAGGTACAAATAAAACCATACACACCGCAACCCCGGAGGCTTCCATGTTAGATATCCATGCAAAAATGTTCTTCGTCGCAAGCCGGATCAACGCGTCTTCGCGCCCGGTCAGAGAACTGGATGGCACCCCAGCGGCCAACAGCCGCATCAACCACATGACCGACCGGGTGCGGCTGATCTCACCCCGCAAAATCAGCTGAGCGGCGCATGAAAAAACCCGGCCTGCAAAACAGGCCGGGTTGATGTTGTGAGCCGAAAGGGCGGTTTATTCGCCGCCGCCCAACTGGTGGACATAGGCGGCAACCGCACGAATTTCTGCTTCGCGCAAGCGGTTGTCGAAGCCGGGCATGACCCCGAAGCGGGCATTGTAGATCGATTCGTAGACGATCTCTTCCGAACCGCCATAGAGCCAGATCTGGTCATTCAGCGCAGGGGCCCCAAGGAAGGTGTCGCCTTCGCCTTCGACCCCGTGGCAGGACGAACAGTTGTAATCGTAGACTTCGGCCCCGGCAGAGGCCAGTTCCGCCTCGTGGTCGGACCCCGACAGCGACAGCACGAAATGCGTGGCTTGGCGCATTTCCTCTTCACTTAGCAACTCGTCGCGCCCGAATGCGGGCATTTGCGAGTAGCGGGCGTCAAGATACTCTTCGTTGCGGATGCCATAGGTCACGGTTTGCACGATTTCGTCATGCGATCCGCCCCAGAGCCAGTCATCATCCAGCAGGTTGGGAAAGCCGCCCGCCTGCACACCTGCGCCACCGGCGCCATGACATTGCGAGCATTGCGCGGCAAAGACCGATGCGCCCGCGTTGACGGCGAAACGGTGCAAGTCCTGATCGTTCTGCAACTCGCCCGGCTCTGTTTCGAGGATTTGCGCGAAGAGCACATCGTGACGCTCTTCGAAGGCCGCGATTTCCTCGGCGACCTCGGCCCGCGAGGCATAGCCCAGCACGCCGCTTGTCGCTTGGTTCATCCCCGGCCATGCCGGGTACACGACCCAGTAGCCGACCGACCAGATCACACAGAGAATGAAGATCCACACCCACCAGCGCGGCATCGGGTTGTCGAATTCCTCGATCCCGTCCCAGCTATGCCCGGTCGTATTCGGGTCGCCCTTTTGGTGGTTGGCGCTCTTGTTCGAATTATCAGCCATCACTTGGCCTCTCTCAAATCGGCGTGACGCGCTTGCCGCTGGCGGTTATCCGGCGCGGCAGGCTTGTCATCGTTGCGGAAAATCATGTTCGCCGTGTCCCGATGGACCTTTTTGCTACCAGGGCGCAGAATGTAGACGAACACCCCGATAAAGAAGACGAACATGAACAGCAGGTGCCAGCTATCGGCGAAGGCACGCAGCAGGGAATAGGTTTCCATAGCTTCCTCCAATCGTTAGCGCGATGCGTCTGGCACGAAGGTTTCGAAATCAACCAACGTGCCCAACATTTGCAGGTAGGCGATGACAGCATCCATTTCGGTGAGCGCGTCCTGCCCGTCGAAATTGCGTTGCTGTGCGCCCGGATACCGGTCGGCAACAGGATCGCCGAACTGGTCCACCTGCGCAAAGAAATCATCGACCGCCGCATCCATCATCTCATCCGTGTAAGGATGACCGAGCATGCGGTAGACGCCCATGATATCTTGCGCCTTTTCCGCATCCGCGCGGTCCAGTTCGCGGTTCATCAGGAACCCGTAGGCCGGCATGATCGATTCCGGAACAACGCTTTGCGGCTTGATCATGTGCTGGACATGCCAGTCATCCGAGTAGCGACCGCCGACACGGGCCAGATCCGGCCCGGTCCGCTTGGACCCCCACTGGAACGGATGGTCATACATCGATTCCGCTGCAAGGCTGTAGTGGCCATAGCGCTCGACCTCGTCGCGCATGGGGCGCACCATCTGGCTGTGGCAAACGTAGCAACCCTCGCGCCGGTAAATCTCGCGACCTGCGATCTCCAGCGGCGCGTAGGGGCGCATGCCCTCCACCTCCTCGATGGTGTTGTCGAGGTAGAACAAGGGCACGATCTGCACGATGCCCCCGATGCTGACCACGAGGAAGCTGAGAACCAGCAACAGCGTGGCGTGACGCTCGATCGCGCCGTGTTTGTCAAGAAGTCCCATTTCCGTGCCCTTTCGTTATTCAGCGGGCACTGCGGAGCCAACTCCGGCAGGCTTGCGCTCTGCCGTGCTGGTCACAGTTTTCCACAGGTTGTAGCACATGATGATCGCACCGGTCAGGAACAGCGTCCCGCCAAGCCCGCGCACCACATACATCGGGAATTTCGCGGCAACCGTGTCTGCGAAAGAGTTCACGAGGAAACCCTGCGCATCGACTTCGCGCCACATCAGGCCCTCCATGATGCCGGTGACCCACATGGACGCGGCATAAAGCACGATCCCGATGGTCGCCAACCAGAAGTGCCAGCTGACCAGACGCAGGCTATACAGCCCCTCGCGCTGCCACAGCTTGGGCACCAGATAGTAAAGCGCGCCGAAGGTGATCATGCCGTTCCAGCCAAGTGCGCCGGAATGGACGTGGCCGATGGTCCAGTCGGTATAGTGCGACAGGCTGTTGACGGCCTTGATCGACATCATCGGCCCTTCGAATGTGGCCATACCGTAGAAGCCCACGGCCACAACCATCATGCGAATGATCGGGTCGGTGCGCAGCTTGTCCCATGCGCCAGACAGCGTCATCAGGCCGTTGATCATGCCGCCCCAGCTTGGCATCCACAGCATGATGGAAAAGGTCATGCCCAGCGTCTGCGCCCAGTCGGGCAGCGCGGTGTAGTGCAGGTGGTGCGGACCAGCCCAGATATACAGGAAGATCAGCGCCCAGAAGTGCATGATCGACAGCTTGTAGCTATAGACCGGGCGTTCGGCCTGCTTGGGGATGAAGTAATACATCATCCCAAGGAAACCGGCGGTCAGGAAGAAGCCCACCGCGTTATGCCCATACCACCACTGGATCATGGCGGACTGCACGCCCGACCAGACCGGAATAGAGGTGGAGCCAAGGAATGATACCGGGATCTGCACGTTGTTGATAAGGTGCAGCATGGCCACCGTCACGATGAACGCCAGGTAGAACCAGTTGGCCACATAGATATGCGGCTCGCGGCGCTTGATAAGCGTGCCCATGTAAATAATCAGGAACGCCACCCACACGATGGTCAGCCACAAGTCGGCCAGCCATTCGGGTTCGGCATATTCATTGCCCTGGGTAGAGCCTGTGACATAGCCGGTCGCGGCCAGCAGGATGAACACCTGGTAGCCCCAGAACACGAACCAAGCGAGGCTACCGCCCCACAGGCGCGCGGCGGAGGTGCGCTGGACGACGTAGAACGCGGTCGCGATCAAAGCATTGCCGCCGAACGCGAAAATCACCGCAGACGTGTGCAGCGGGCGCAAGCGGCCAAAGTTCATGAAACCCTGCGCCCACTCGAAATTCAGATATGGGAACGCCAATTGGAAGGCGATGACCACGCCCACAAGAAAGCCCACAACACCCCAAAAGGCGGTTGCGATCACGCCAAAGCGCACCGGCCCGTCCATATAGGTGTTCGGATCGACCACCGGTGCGGGTTCACCCACACGGCGGATCAGCCAGAAGAATGCGATTGCTGCCGATACCATGAAGATCAAAGCGTGGATCTGGTATGACAGGTCGCGGGCCAGTCCGGTGGCAACAGCGGCGACGACCACCGCAAGCCCCAGAACGGCGAGCTTTATGTATCCCAACATAATCTGCGTCCCTTTTCTGTTCGCGCGCCCGGTCTAACGCCGGGAAACACAAGTTTGGATGGTGCCTTTTGTCACGCCCCAGTGCGCGCGACCTTGACCTAGGTCAAGGAAATGAACTGTTTCGCTTGCGGCGGATCAAGGCATAGGGTGCCACCATCTGCGACAATCCCACTGCAACAAACAGGAGCGGACCGCATGGCCTACAAATCACTCATCAGTTTCGTGGTGTCAGAGGACGGGCTGGATACGGTGCTGGACGCCGCAATCGCTCTGGCCGAACGCCTTGACGCGCATCTAGAGGTTTGCTGCCTCGCCGTCGATTCGACCCAGGTCGCAGGCTTTTACGCCGGGGCACCTGCCGTGATTTTCCAAGAGTCGATTGACGCGTTGCAAACACAGGCGGAAGCGTTGCGCGAGGTTGTGCGCACGCGGTTGAACGGCTGTCCCATCCGCTGGAGCACCGATGACGTGGTCGTGCCGATGGGCACCATCGGGTCGTATGTCGGCCTCAAGGCACGGTTTTCCGATCTTGTGCTGCTGCCTTGCCCCTATGGCGACAAAGGCGGTCCACAGGACGAGCTTGTCACCGAAGCTGCCCTCTTCGACGGCAACGCCGCGATTCTGGTGCTGCCGCAGGATACAACCAGCCTGCCGGATATTCGCCGCATCGTTCTAGCATGGGACCAGAGCGAGGAAGCGCTGCACGCCGCGCGCGCTGCAATGCCGTTTCTAGAGCGCGTCTGGTTCAATCAGTTTCATATCCAGCGGCCTTGAAGAAGTTGTAGCATTCGTCAGGGGTGAACAGGTTACAAACATGACCGACCGCCTTCCATAATTCGTCATATGTCCGTGCAGCG
>NZ_UIHC01000168.1 GCF_900499075.1 Roseinatronobacter ekhonensis
GAAATGGCGCAAACTCGATGGCCGGAACCGCCTGCCCGAGATCATCCAAGGGGTTGAGTTCCGCGACGGCCTCCGCCACGTTCAAGCCGCCGCCTGATCAGGCGTCACCAACTTCTGCGCATATCTCAAATCCGAGAGATGTAGTGTCCTACACCCGTACTGCGTCCGGAATCTTCTCAGTTGCCTGCCCTTCAAACGCCTCATCAGACGCATCCGCCTCGGCCTTGGTTTTCTGCACCAACTGATCGCGGTGATGTGGAGGGCCGTAGATCGTGTAGACCTTGAGCGGCTGATGACCGGTGCAGATCAGGTTGTGATGGGCCCCTGCAGGCACGACAACTCCGCTGCCTGACTTGATTTTGTGGGTTTCCCCGTCAATCACGAGCCTTCCCTCGCCGTCTTCAATCCGAAAAAACTGATCATTGTCGGCATGAATCTCGCCCCCAATTTCTTCCCCCGGTGCGATAGACATCAAAACCAGT
Organism: Roseinatronobacter ekhonensis; assembly: GCF_900499075.1. GTDB lineage: Bacteria > Pseudomonadota > Alphaproteobacteria > Rhodobacterales > Rhodobacteraceae > Roseinatronobacter > Roseinatronobacter ekhonensis. The sequence continues at coordinate 483 of NZ_UIHC01000168.1, forward strand.
TGCAGCTTCGATCCCGAATAAAGAACGCGGCGGAAGTCAGTGTTTTCTTCCGTCAGCTCCTCAATGTCCGCGACAAATCCGATCATGATAGTCTCCCGATAATTACATCGCCTTCATTGACGATATTATCCCATCTGACGCTAAAACCACCGCGACTGTACTGATCGGGGTTAACCGGCCGATCTTTTCTTGCCCTATGGTCCAATTAGCCGATCAGTCGCTTTCTAGTGCGCCGCTCTAGCTCTCGGCGTTACCAGTCACCTCATGGATTGCAGGCACTTTTTTGAATCGGGGGTGATGAATGCATAGCTTCAATTTGCTGTCGCCGACAAAAGACCAACTACGCGGAATCTAGACCATTCGAGTTATCAAATACGGTCTTATCCACGTCAAAAGGCCGGCTGGGTAGTGATCTGGATTAGCATTCGTTCCACGGGCTGGCGCTATACGGATCAGATACGGACATGCGTCAACTACTGGCATTTGTTTTACTACTACACTTGCAACGCTGCCAAAGCGCGCTGCTTACAGCAATCATGAGGTGATACGATGGAGAAACGCGCGAAAGTTGGTGATGCCCTGAGGGGCGGCATATCATGGCGGTGTTCAGACGCCGTCAATTCTCAGTCGAGAAAGGGATATGCCACATGCCAGAGACTACCATCACTGAACTGCCCGA
>NZ_UIHC01000034.1 GCF_900499075.1 Roseinatronobacter ekhonensis
CTGCGGCCTGCGCGCCTTGGCACACGTCAGCTATCTGGAGAGCACCCGCGCCAAGGCGCAGCTAAACCGCGACCAAGCTGATCAATTTTACACCGGGAACTTGGCCAATTTTGCTCCGGGATTGACAGATAGCGTTTGTTTCGAAAACGAGAACGCACTGGAGAGGGCTCAAATTCTCATTTCGTGCAAGAGCCCAGAAACCTTGGGAACTGTTCCATCTGCTTCGCCAACACCGGCAGCATGACATCCGATTTTCCGTAGCCCGCGGCTGAGCCCTTATTTGCCCGACCGGTTATGTAATTTGAAGCTTCGGCATCGATAGAACCATAGCGCAAATCTTCGAATAGATGTCTAAAACCGTGATTTGGACCGGGCTTTGGCTTTGGCAAATCTGGTAGGACGTCCGCTCTTACCCAATCTCGCAGGTTGCCGTCCATGCGCTTTTCGGCGAATAAGTTGCCCTTAGGCGCGTTCTCGACAAACCCAATCAAACCTTCATCAATCAAGGCGGGGTGAACCGGAACTTTGCGGCTTTTTTTGGTCTTCGTGGAGCGCTCGCCTCCGTGTTTGATGTGGTAAAACCAGTATTCTCCGATCTTGAAGAAATCCTCCTTTGTTAGCTGAAGGATTTCACTGACGCGCGCACCACTGTAAGCCAGCATCCAAGGCACCCACCGTTGATAAGCTAGACTCCGTTCTCTACTTGCCAATAGAACTGTTTCAGCTTGCGCCACAGTGTAAGTGAGTTGCGAGCTCTCTGGTTTGTCCAATTCGGGCAATTCAAGAGCTTCGAGAGGCGAACGATCTGAGAACAGAGAACGACCCGAGTGTTTTTGACCCCAATTCAAAACAGACTTGATGCAGCTCATCTTGTCACGCACTGTCTTAGGGCTGTATTCCTCATCAATCAATTCGTCGCGCCAACGCTCAACCTCTTCCTCGGTGACGCTGGCGGCGCGGTCGCTTTTGCGCCACTCAGAAAACTCCTTGATGATTGCTCGATACTTTCGGAACGTGCTAGCTGCCTTGACACCTAAACCGCGCCGAGAGCGGTTTTCTTGTTCATCAATGATTGATTCCAGCGATCTCATATCAAGCTTCGTTTTGCCTGCTCGAAGCAAAGGATCAGTCGGCTCGCCACAGAAGTTGCCGAAATCGCGCTCATTCTGGCGCTGAAGTAGCTCTATCTCGGCCCGGATGAGTCGATCACATAGAATATTGAATTCACCTGAACCGATCTCGATGGGGAGTGACATAGCATTGATCAGTGCGATAGCTTCGTGACTGATCAAGGCAAAATTTCTTGAGACTTGGTGTTCGCGGAGATCTTTCAGCCGGATTTGGCGATTACCATAATGCAGGTCGGAAAGATCAAGATTTACGATTTCGTCAAGGGCTAGGTCCAACATCGACATCGGGTCGGTCAGTCTCACTCGATTTTGCTCTGATTTAGCGATCATTCTCGCCACAGCTGCATCAGCTATTGATTCTCGTTTGGAAGCGGTCGGTCTCTGATCGCGTGCGTGAATGTCTTCCTGATTACGATGAAGGTAATAATGACGCGCAAGCGTTTCGACATCGACTGTGCTAAGGTCAGGCTTGTGACGGACAGCGTCAAACTGGCGCTCCCAGTCAGCAATGACCTGACGTGCTAATTTCTTGGCAGCCCGCTCATCGGTTGTCTTTAGCGACTTGCTAAATTCGGCTTTTCCAAACGCTTTCGCTAGGTCTGCGGGAATGCGCAGTCGTGCATACCAGATTCCGGTTTTTCCACGCCGCTGAATATGTTCTGATCTGTCTGGCACGGCTTACCTGTGTAGCAGTTTGTGTGTAACCTTGTGTAGCTTGCAGACAAAAAAGTTACAAGATTCTAGTATGTTGTTGTTCTCTATTGGAAAGCAAGAGCCATCGCTTAGAGTTCGAGTCTCTCATCACCCACCATCCGTCCACGAGTCACGTTGAACTGTCGTCGCCCCGCGACAGAATGATTTCGCGCGATGCAGAGGCGAATTCCCGGCTCCAGACGACCCAAGCGGTCACGGCAACCCCGATCAGCAAGGCCCAGGCCCCTGCGACCCATGCAAGCGCACAGAGCGCGAAATACATCGACCGCAAACCGGCATTGAAATTCATGGCCGCGCGCGCGTTCAGGTGGCCTGCCTTCAGCGCCAGCGGCAGTGTTTTCGGGTCGTCCGGGTCATTGGGCACGGCCCCCATAACCACAGAGCAGTAGCCGAACACCCGGTTCGACCAGACGAATTTCAGGAACGCGTTGCCCAGCATGAACAGTGGCAGAAACAGTTTGACCTGAAGCACCGCGCTGCCGCTTTCCATGTTGGTCAACCGGGTGGCCACGCCCTGCAACGGGTCCACATTTCCGATCAGGGCAAGCAGGCCGCCCATCGCCAACAGGCAGGTGGACGCGAAAAACGATGTGCTCTGGCGCAGGCTCATCATGATTTGCGCATCGAAAATGCGGGGCTGGCGGTTTGCCATGACCTGCATCCATTGCAGCCGGTAATCCTGCATCAGAACCGTGACCGACGGTTTAGAGGCCGACGGGTGCCCGATACGCCATCCAAGCCACAGCCAAACGCCAAGGAACAGCACCACCGCGACGGCATCCACCACGCCCAGACTGCTTATGTTGCCAATAAGGGTCATGTTGGTTTCCCTGTCGATACCGCGCGTTCCAACTGGCCCCATCCATCGGGCGCTGGCAAGCCCAACCGCAGCCAATGGCCGGAATATGGGAAGATGCGCGACCAGACATGCGCGCGGGCAAGCCGGTCTTGGGCCGCCGCCGCATCTGGCGTTTGATAGGTGCGAAATAGGGTTGTGCCGCCAACAAGTCGCCAACCCGCTTGCGCGGCCAAGCCGTCCAGCCGCGCGGCATCTTCTGTCAGTCGGGCGCGTGTTGACCACTGCCAGTCAGTATCCGCCAGCGCGACCCCGCCTGCGACCAGCGCGGGACCGTTGACTGCCCAAGGCCCGGCAATATCCCGCAGCGCGTTGGCATGGCTCCGGCCTGCGACGGCAAAACCAAGCCGCAGGCCCGCCAACCCGTAGAACTTGCCGAAAGACCGCAGAACGACAACGCGCTCTTCGGCCTCGGTCACATGGGGCGTGATCGAAGCGTCGGGCCTCACATCAATGAAGCTCTCATCCACCACCAACAGCCCCACGCTGTCACGCAGGGCCAAAAGCTGCGCTTGTGTCAGAATGCGGCCATCGGGATTGTTGGGGTTTACCACGACGGCCAGATCGGCACCTGCCAACGCTTCGACGGTCTGCACCTGATCGACCTGCCACCCTTGCGCAGCCAAGGCCGCCGCATGTTCGTTATAGGTCGGCCCCAGCACCCGCGCGGTTCCGGCTGCGCGCAAGCGCGGCACGAGTTGAATCGCGGCTTGCGCGCCCGACAGTGCAACCACTGGCGCAGATGTGCCATAGGCGCGCTGCGCCATATGCTGCAATGCTGCGATTTCTTCGGCTCCGGGCAGACGGCTGAACGCGTCCGGCGGCAACGCTGGCATGGGGTATGCCACAGGGTTTATGCCCGTGGACAAGTCGATCCAGTCGCCTTTGCCATAACGCCCCTGCGCGCGGGCCAGATCGCCGCCATGATCACGCATATCCGATCCCCCAAAGCATGGCCAATACCGCAAGCAGAACAACCAGCATTCGACGATATAGGGCCAGACCACGTGACAGGCTGGCGGGCGTGGCCTCTGCCCCATCCGCATTTAGCCAAGGGTCTTCTGTGACCGCATCGCCGTATTTTCGCGGCCCGGACAGCCGCACACCCAAGCTGGCGGCCATTGCCGCCTCGGGCCACCCCGCATTAGGCGAGCGGTGCGCGCGAGCGTCGCGCCACATTGCACGGATGGCGCGCGCGGGGTGCCCGCCGACCAGTGCGAACACAAGCCCGGTCAGCCGCGCGGGGATAAGATTCGCAACATCGTCCAGCCGCGCGGCGACCTTGCCGAATGCTTCATACCGCTCGTTGCGGTGGCCTATCATGGAATCCAGCGTGTTGATCGCCTTATAGGCCATTAGCCCCGGCAGCCCCGCCACCACGCCCCAGAACACTGGGGCAACGATCCCGTCGGCGCTGTTTTCGGCGAGGCTTTCAAGTGCTGCACGGCTGATTGCGGCCCCATCGGCATTGGTCACATCCCGCCCGACGATCATGGCAACGGCCCCGCGCGCTGCGGGCAGATCGTCCTGCATTAGCGGGGTTTCAACCGCGCGTACATGGGCGTGCATTGCGCGCAGGGCGACAAAGGGCCAAGCCAGCACGCCCCCCAGAACAATGCCCAGCCACCCATGAGGCAACAGAATGTGCAGGGCCAGCCCCACGATGGCCGCGCTGCCGACGATCACACCCGTGGTCAGGGCACCAAACACAAGCCGTGTTTTGCGCCCTCCTCGGTTCCAGCGCCGCTCCAGCCCATTGATCGCCCAACCCATCCAAGTCACCGGATGGCCGATACGGCGATAAAGCCGATCCGGCCACCCGACGGCAAGGTCGATAAGGCAGGCCAGAAGCAGCATCAGGGCAAAATTCATGGGCCGGAATCCGTGTTTCAGATCCTTTGTGCGATAGTCGAATTAGGCCACCTTGCGCAATGGCGCGCAGGGAATTCCCAGAATTGTCTTGCTAGGCGAGGCATTTCCAAATATTCTTCATGGGAAATAAATATTCCTTTCTTTTCACGGAGGGCGCGGACATGCCGCTCGACACCTATCCGAAGGTCACACCCGGCGCGCCTCGGCCCAGCGCTGTGCGCCTTCCGCAAGGGCTGACCCTGCCAGCCGGTGTGGAACGCTATCAGGTTGAAGGCGGCGGTGCGCTCTTGGTGCAGCTTCGACAGGGCGACAAGATCAATATCCGCAATATAGAAGGTGGCCAGGTAGCAGAGTTGCTGTCCATTGACGCCGCTGGAACCTGCGACACAGGCGCGCTTGGGGCGCCTGCCAACGCGCGGGCCGAAGGTGTCCGTGCGGTGCTGCTATGCGACGACCCGTCGCTGGCACGGATGCGGCGAAAGCTGGACCAACTGGGCGTCGATCTTGCCCAAGCCGGTAGCCTGCGCCTGTTCGACACCGCCACCAAGGCCGGAGTGTCGCAAGAGTTCACCGCCACGCGCGACGCCCATCTGCTGGTCGCAGCCCCCGGCGACGCCATGTCGCCAGATGGACAGAACACGCTGACACCGCTTGCAGTCCTTCTGACCCGCGCCAAGCTCCTGCCGCGTATCGGGTTCGACCTGCCCGAGCCGTTGGCGGACCCGTTGGCCGATATTCGCGTGCAGTCTGCCACCGCAGAGGCCTATTTCGTCAAGGCGGGCGACTTCATCCAGATCCTTGATGTCGATGGCCGCCAATGCACCGATTTCCAATGTTTCGACGCACGCAAGCTGGATCGCGGGCTGCAGCGCCCGCTGGACGTGACCACGACCCGCACCCTGATGGGCCATTCTTATCCCATGCCCGGCCTGCACGCGAAATACTACGATCAGGATCTGATCCCGCTGGTCGAAGTCATTCAGGACACCTGCGGGCGGCATGACGCTTTCGCCATGGCCTGCGCCGCGAAATACTATGACGATATCGGCTATCCCGGCCATGTAAACTGCACCGACAATTTCAACGGCGCGCTGGTCGGATTCGGCGCAGACCCGCGCCCCGGTTGGATGGCGATCAACTTCTTCTTCAACACCGGGCTGGACGAACACGGCGTGCTGCATACGGACGAGCCTTGGTCGCGCCCCGGCGACTATGTATTGTTGCGCGCGCTGACCGATCTGGTCTGCGTCAGTTCCGCCTGCCCCGATGACACGACAGCTGCCAATGGCTGGAACCCGACCGACATTCATGTGCGCACCTATAGCGGCACGGAACCCTTCAAGCGCGCGATTGCGCTGCGCGCCACCCCAGACTCGGAGCCAAAAATGACCAAGGAAACCGGCTTCCACGCCTCTTTCGCGAAATTCACCGGCAATTTCGTGGAATATAACGGCTATTGGCTGGCAAGTTCCTTCGCCACCGCGGGCACCATTCAGGAATACTGGGCCTGTCGGCAAAAATCCGTCATCATGGACCTGTCGCCATTGCGCAAGTTCGAGATTACCGGCCCGGATGCCGAGGCGCTGTGCCAGTACATCTTCACCCGCAACGTGAAAACCATGGCCGAGGGTGCGGTGGTCTATACCGCCATGTGCTACCCGCATGGCGGCATGATCGACGATGGCACGCTGTTCCGGTTGGGGCGCGACAATTTCCGCTGGATCGGCGGAAGCGATTACGGCGGCGAATGGATACGCGAGCAGGCCGAGAAAGCGGGGCTGAACGTGCTGGTGCGGTCCTCGACCGACCAGTTGCATAATGTCGCCGTGCAAGGCCCAGAAAGCCGCGACCTGCTGCGCAAGGTGGTCTGGACCGCGCCGCACCGCCCGACCTTCGACCAGTTGGACTGGTTCCGCTTTACGCCCGCACGGTTGCACGGACCGGATGGCGTGCCGATTGTCGTGTCGCGCACCGGCTATACGGGCGAACTGGGCTACGAGGTCATGTGCCACCCGCGCGATTGCGCCGCCGTGTTCGACGCGATCTGGGAGGCGGGACAAGACCACGGGCTGACCCCGTTCGGGCTGGAGGCGCTCGACAGGGTCCGCATAGAGGCCGGGCTGATCTTTGCAGGCTATGATTTCAGCGACCAGACCGACCCGTTCGAGGCGGGCATCGGCTTTACGGTGCCACTGAAATCCAAGACCGATGATTTCATCGGCCGCGACGCGCTGATCCGCCGCAAGGAACACCCCGCGCGCAAGCTGGTCGGGCTGGACATTGATAGCAATGCAGAAGTGGGCCATGGCGACTGCGTCCATATCGGGCGAGCGCAGGTTGGCGAAGTGACATCTTCCATGCGCTCGCCGCTTTTGGGCAAAACCATTGCACTGGCACGGGTGGATGTGGCCTGTTCCGAGTTGGGGACCGACGTGGAAATCGGCAAGCTGGACGGGCACCAGAAACGACTGCCAGCGCGGATTGTGCCTTTCGCCCATTACGATCCGAAAAAGGAACGCCCACGGTCCTGATACAATGCAGGCGCCTTTGATTGAGAAAATGGGCGGCGAAGAGGCTGTGCGCGCCTTGGTCGAGGCGTTCTACGACCTGATGGAAACGCGACCCGAAGGCGCACATCTGCGCCTGCTGCATCAGCGCGGGCAGGGTTTAGCCAATGCACGCGAAGAGCAGTTCGCCTTCCTATGTGGCTTCTTTGGGGGACGGCGGTATTACGCAGAACGCCACGGTCATATGGACCTGAAGGACATCCACGCCCATGTGCCGGTGCGTCCGATAGATGCCGAAAACTGGCTTCTGTGTATGGACCGCGCCTTGGCCGCACGTGGCCATGCAGGCCCCGAGATTGACCACCTGCGCGCCACGCTGCGACGTGTGGCGCATCGGCTGGTCAATGATCCGGCTTCATAAGCCCCCGCCGACGCCGCCGAAAAAGCAAAAGGGCACCCGTAGGTGCCCTTTCAATCGTCTGGCAAACGCATTGCTTAGGTCAAGGTGCGTTCGATCTCTTCGCGCTCGAAAATCTCGATCACGTCTTTCGGGCGAATATCGTCGTAATTCTCGAACGCCATCCCGCATTCCTGACCCGATTGCACTTCCTTGACCTCGTCCTTGAAGCGCTTGAGGGTTTTCAGAGTGCCCTCGTGGACAACCACGTTGTCGCGCAGCAGGCGAACACCGGCAGACCGGCGCGCGATCCCCTCAGTCACAAGGCAGCCGGCCACTTTGCCGACGCCAGTGACCTTGAACACTTCGCGGATTTCGGCATAGCCGATGAAGTTCTCGCGCACTTCGGCAGATAGCAGGCCAGAGGCCGCGGCTTTGATATCGTCGACCAGATCATAAATGATCGAGTAATAGCGCAGCTCTACCCGCTTCTGGTTGGCCGAGTTCCGCGCGGACGCGTTCGCCCGCACGTTGAACCCGATGATCGGCGCGCCAGAGGCTTCGGCAAGGCCCACATCAGTATCGGTGATTGCGCCGACACCATAATGCAGCACGCGCACACGCACCTCGTCATTGCCGATTTTCTCAAGCGCCTGAACGATGGCTTCGGCAGAGCCCTGCACATCGGCTTTCACCAGAACCGGCAACTCTGCCATGTCCTTGTCTTCCTTGGCCTTGGCCATAAGCTGTTCAAGCGTGGTCGCGGCCCCGGCGGCGGCGCGCTTGTCCTTGGCCGCTTCCTGACGGTATTCGGCAATCTCGCGCGCTTGTGCTTCGGTATCGACCACGTTCAGCACATCGCCCGCTTCGGGCGTGCCGTTCAGGCCCAGCACCTCTACCGGAACAGAGGGGCCGGCTTCTTTCACGCGCTCGCCCTGGTCATTTTGCAAGGCACGAACCTTGCCCCATTGCTCGCCCACGACGAAAATATCGCCCTGACGCAGCGTGCCGTTCTGCACAAGAACGGTCGCGACGGGACCACGGCCGACGTCAAGCTGCGCCTCGATCACGGCGCCCATGGCGGACCGGTCGGGGTTGGCCTGCAATTCCAGAATTTCGGCTTGAAGCGCGATGGCTTCCAGTAGCTGGTCCAGACCGGCACCGGTCACGGCAGAGACTTCGACATCCTGCACGTCGCCCGACATCGCTTCGACTACGACCTCGTGCTGCAACAACTCGGTCCGAACCTTGTTGGCATCGGCAGCGGGCTTGTCACATTTGTTGATGGCGACGATCATTGGCACCTTGGCGGCGCGGGCGTGGTTGATCGCTTCGATCGTCTGCGGCATGACAGAGTCGTCTGCGGCCACGACCAGCACGACAATATCGGTCACATTCGCACCGCGTGCGCGCATGCTGGTAAAGGCCGCGTGACCGGGCGTATCCAGAAATGACAGCACGGCACCACTTTCCGTCGTGACCTGATAGGCCCCGATATGCTGGGTAATGCCACCAGCTTCGCCCGATACCACGTTCGCTTTGCGAATCGCATCCAGCAGCGAGGTCTTGCCGTGGTCGACATGGCCCATGATCGTCACGATTGGCGGGCGCGGCTGCAGGTCTTGAGGGTCGTCGGCAACCTGCTCGATTACCTGCTCCACATCCGCGTCAGAGACACGCACCATCTTGTGGCCGAACTCTTCGATCACCAGTTCGGCTGTGTCGGCGTCGATGGATTGGTTCATGGTCGCCATGACACCCATCTTCATCAGGGATTTGACAACATCAGCGGCCCGTTCGGCCATGCGGTTTGCCAATTCCTGCACCACGATGGTTTCGGGCAGTTGCACTTCACGCACAACCTTTTCGCGCGATTGGGTCTGGCCCATCGCCTTTTGGCGGGCCTTCTCCTGCTTGCGCTTCATCGCGGCCATGGAACGCTCGCGTCCACCGCCACCTGCCAGCGCGTCTTTCAGTGTCAGCTTGCCAGAGCGACGGCCGCCATCCTCGCGCGGTTTGGCGGGACGGCCGCCACGGTCATCCTCGGCCCGTTTCGCGGGTTTGCGCGCATCACCACCAGAGGGGCGGGCACGCTCCGACATCGGCGCTTCAGGCGCGGCGGGGGCTGCGGGTTCCTCGGCGGGCGCCGCCTTACGGGCCTTGCGCTCTTCGGCCTCGACCTTGGCGCGGGCGTCTTCTTCTTCCTTGGCACGCAAAGCCGCCTCGCGCTCACGCTCTTCGCGTTCGCGGGCCTCGGCCTCTTCACGGCGGCGCTGGCGCTCTTCCTCGCGCGCCTTTTCTTCGGCGGCGCGGGCGGCTGCTTCCTCGGTCTCGCGCGCCTTGGCGGCGGCAAGCGCCTTCAGGCGGCGGTCCATTTCCGCTTCGGATATTCCGGCGGGGCGACGCGACGGATCGGATTTCGGCGTGCCGGACGGCTTGCCCGCACCAGCGCCCGGCTGCCCTGCCGATTTTGGCACGACAACGCGCTTGCGCTTCTTCTCGACCACGACCGATTTCGTGCGCCCATGGCTGAAGCTTTGCTTCACCTGACCGCCTTGCCCGCCAAGTCCGAGTGTCTTTTTACCGTCTGTATCGCTCATGCGTCCGTCTTATCCTCTCCGGCGGCATATCCACCGATATCTGTGCGCAGTCCTGCCAGTCTTGCCGCTTCCTCTACAACAGGTCGCCGCAATCCGCCAGCACGAAGCGCGGAATGTATCACATGTTCACGACCGAATGCCAAACCCAATTCGCGGGCCGTCAGCCAGTCAATATAGGTCTCTGGCCCACCGGGCGGGCGCAACTTCGTCTTGCCACGGGTTGACCCGTCCACGGCTTGGATCAGGACCGCCATCTCTTCCGCCATGGCCAGCTCGCGGCATTTTTCATAGCCTGCGATGGCCTGACCGCTTTTGCGTGCCAGCGACAGAAGGTCGATCACCCGTTTCAGCACAAGGCCGGTAACCATGTCGTTCAACCCGTCGGGCACCGTTACCGCTTGTCGCGCGGCGCGGGCAAAGAGCTTTTTCTTGACCGCCAGATCCAGCGCCGACCGTTCGGCACTGACCCAAATTCCGCGGCCGGGCAGCTTTCCGGCGACATCGGGCACGATTTGCCCGTCGGGGCCCACGACAAAGCGGATCAGCCCGCGCGCAGGCTGGCTGTCCCCGGTGGCGATGCAGCGCCGTTCGGGCCCGTCGCGTTCAACTTTGCGCCCGCCGCGTGCCATCTGGTTGATCCTTAGCGTGTTTCTGCCTCGGCCTCGGCCTCGGCGTCAGCGGCATCCTCTTCGCCCTCGGCCTCGGCGTCGGCTTCCATTTCGGTCGGGTCAACCCAACCCAGCAGGACGCGCGCGGTCATGACAAGGGTTTGCGCTTCCTCAAGGCTCATATCGAAAGGCTCCAGCAGGCCCTCATCCTTAACGCGCTCGCCGTTGACGGTGGTCCAGCCGCCCGCCAGTTCCCAGTCGGCACAGGTGGCGAAATCTTCCAGCGTCTTGATGTCGTCCTTGGCCAACGCTTCGACCATCTGCGGAGTCAGGCCGTCGAATTCGATCAGGCTGTCTTCCGCCCCCATCTCGCGTGCATTCGCCAGCGCGGCAGCGGCGACCGCTTCCAGACGTTCGCGGGCACGGGTCTGCAACTCTTCGGCAGTTTCCTCGTCGAAACCGTCAATGGCCAGCAGTTCGTCCAGCTCGACATAGGCGACCTCTTCCAGCGCGGTGAATTCTTCCGCGACCAGAAGCTGGGCCATCATCTCGTCAATGTCCAACTCGTCCATGAACAGCTTGGTGCGTGCTGCAAATTCGGCCTGACGGCGGGCTGATTCGTCCGACTCTGTCAGGATGTCGATGTCCAGCGCGGTCAACTGGCTGGCCAGACGCACGTTCTGACCGCGACGGCCAATCGCCAGCGACAACTGCTCATCAGGCACGACCACTTCGATCTTGCCCGCTTCTTCGTCGATCACGACCTTGCTTACCTCTGCCGGTTGCAGCGCGTTCACAAGGAAGGTGGCCTGATCTTCGGTCCAGGGGATGATGTCGATCTTTTCGCCCTGAAGCTCGTTCACCACGGCCTGCACGCGGCTGCCGCGCATACCGACGCAAGCGCCAACGGGGTCGATGCCGGAATCATACGAAATCACGCCGATCTTGGCGCGCGAACCGGGGTCACGGGCAACTGCCTTGATCTCGATGATGCCATCGTAGATTTCCGGCACTTCCATCTTGAACAATTCGGCCATGAATTCGGGCGCAGTGCGCGACAGGAAGATTTGCGGCCCGCGCGCTTCGCGGCGCACGTCTTTCACATAGCAGCGGATGCGGTCGCCGTTGCGATAGCTTTCGCGGCCAATCTTCTCATTGCGGCGCAGGATGGCTTCGCCCGCACCCACATCGACGATGATGTTGCCGTATTCCTCGCGCTTGACGACACCGTTAATGATCGTATGCGCGCGATCCTTGAATTCTTCATACTGGCGGTCACGCTCTGCTTCGCGGACGCGCTGCAAGATCACCTGCTTGGCGGATTGTGCGGCGATGCGGCCCAGCTCTACCGGCGGCACTTCGTCGATGATCTCATCCCCGACAGCGGGCGCGTCCAGATAGGGGGCGGCTTGGGCCACGGTCAGTTCAGCGTGGTGGTTTTCCAGCAGGTCATCCTCGACCACGGTGCGGACGCGGGTGAAGGTGGCCACGCCGGTCTTGCGGTCGATAGCCACGCGGATATCCATATCGGCCCCGTAGCGTGATTTGGCCGCGCGGGCGAGGCTGTCTTCCATCGCCTCGATCACCAATTCGGCGTCGATCATCTTTTCGCGTGCCACCGCTTCGGCGGTTTGCAGCAGTTCCAACTGGTTTGCAGATGTGATGGCCATGCTTCAGCTCTCCTCGGGGTGCGCGGTATCCGGCGCGTCGGTTTCAATCTCGTCGAATTGCGATTCGTCAATGGCGCCGCTGGCTTTGCGGGCGCGCAGCATTTCCGCGATCAGGTCTTCGGTCAGGACCAGCTTGGCATCCGACAACCACTCGAATTGCAGGCCGATGGTGACGGTGTCGTCGCCCTCTTCCAACTCAATCAGCACCTCGTCGCCTTCGACCCCGGCCAACAAGCCCTTGAAGCGGCGGCGGCCGTCGATCAACTCGGTCGTCTCGATCCGGGCCTCATACCCGTCCCAAGCGGCGAAATCTTTCAGCCGGGTCAGGGGGCGGTCGATGCCGGGGCTGGACACTTCCAGCGTATAGGCGTCTTCCAGCGGGTCTTCGACATCCAACACCGCAGACACAGCCGTGGAAATATCGGCGCAATCCTGCACCTCTATGCCGCCATCGGGCCGGTCCGCCATGATCTGCAATGTCCGGTTTTTGCCCGCCATGACGCGCAGGCGCACCAACTCGAAGCCCAGACCTTCGATTACCGGGGCCACGATGGCCGCCAGCCGCTGGTCGAGCGTGGTTTTCGCGATCAGGTCAGACATGACCCCTCCTTGGGGTGCGGAAAACAAAAAACGGGCCATGCGGCCCGTTGAAATTTCCGGTGGGTATCTTTCGACACGCCGCTGTTGAGTGGGGATATAGGCGCATGCGCGCCCGAACGCAAGGGGTTTGCACATGGCGGTCGGGACTCGACTCAAGCCCCGTTCCAGATATATGAACAAAGCAGGAACAAACTCAAGGCCGCCATGTCAGACCCCACTTATGCAGAGCTTTGCGTGACCAGTAATTTCAGCTTCCTGCGCGGCGCATCGCACCCCGAGGAGCTGGTCACGCGCGCGGCTGAACTGGGGTTGCAGGCCATCGCCATCACCGACCACAATTCCGTCGCGGGCGTGGTGCGGGCCTATGCGGCGCTGAAGGAACTGGCACGGCTGCGGGCCACAGGCACAGGGCAAGCGGCGGGCGTGCGCGCCCAACGCCAGACAGACCCGTCCAGCCGCCAGACCAGCGCGCCAGAGGCCACGCCTTTGGTGCTGCCGGATCGCCCCCTGCCCCGGCTGATCCCCGGAGCGCGGCTGGTGCTGACCGACAGCGCAACAGACTGGCTGGCCCTGCCCACCGACCTGCCCGCATGGTCGCGGCTGACGCGGCTGCTGACCCTTGGCAAGCGCCGCGCGCCAAAAGGGGAATGCCACCTTGCGCGCGCCGATCTTTATGCGGGCTGCCACGGCATGATCCTGATCGCGCTGCCGCCAGACCCGTTGCAAGCGCTCTTGCCGGATGATCTGCGCGACATGCTTAACCATTTCCCCGGCCAGTGCTACCTTGGTGCAGCCCCTCGCTATGACGGGCGCGACCCGGCACGGCTGGCGCAGCTTGGCGCATGGGCACAAGCGACCGGCCTGCCCATGGTCGCGCTTGGCGATGTGCAGATGCACGCCGCTGCCCGCCGCCCGCTGGCCGATGTGCTGACCTGTCTGCGCCTTGGTCTAACGATAGACACCATCGGCCAGCACCGCCTGCCCCACGCCGAACACCGGCTGAAAGGCGCGGCGGAAATGGCGCGCATGTTCAAGCACCATCCCGCCGCGATCCACCGTTCTGTGCAGATTGCCGATGCCTGCGCCTTCGGTCTGGATGAGCTGCGCTACCAATACCCAGACGAGGCGCAGAACGGCGAACCCGCCCAGGCCCGGCTGGAACGGCTGGCGGGCGAAGGGCTGCGCCGCCGTTACCCCGCAGGGGCCCCGCCCAAGATTGTCGAGCGCACCAGTCGCGAGCTGCGTCTGATCGCCGATCTGGACTATGCGCCCTATTTCCTGACCGTTCATGACATTGTCGACTTTGCCCGGTCACGCGGCATTCTGTGCCAAGGGCGGGGGTCGGCCGCCAATTCGGTTGTGTGCTACCTGCTGGGCGTGACCGAAGTGCCGCCCGAATCGATCACGCTAATCTTCGAGCGGTTCATCTCCAAGGAACGCGGCGAGCCGCCCGATATTGACGTGGATTTCGAACATGAACGCCGCGAAGAGGTCATCCAGTGGATTTACGCCCGCTACGGGCGCGACCGCGCAGGCCTGACCGCGACCGTCATCCATTTCCGTACCCGTGCGGCCATCCGCGAGGTGGGCAAGGTGATGGGGCTGAGCGCCGATGTCATCGGGCGGCTGTCAGGCCAGCTTTGGGGCTGGTCCGCCAGCCCGCCGGGGCCGGACCGCCTGCGCGAAGCGGGGCTGGACCCCGACGACCGCCGCATGGGGCAAGCGCTGGCGCTGATTGCCGAGATCATCGGCTTTCCACGCCACCTGTCGCAGCATGTGGGCGGCTTTGTCATCACCAAGGGGCGGCTAGACGACCTGTGCCCGATTGAAAATGCGGCCATGGAGGACCGCACCATCATCGAATGGGACAAAGACGACATAGACGCGCTGGGGCTGCTGAAGGTGGATGTGCTGGCCTTGGGCATGCTGACCGCAATCCGCAAATCCTTTGCCCTGCTGGCAGAGCACCGGGGCGCGCGGCTGGATCTGGCCAATGTCCCGCCCGAAGACCCTGCCGTCTATGACATGCTCTGCCGCGCCGACGCCATCGGCGTGTTTCAGGTCGAAAGCCGCGCGCAGCTCAACTTTCTGCCGCGTATGCGCCCGCGCGCGTTCTACGATCTAGTCTGCGAGGTCGCCATCGTGCGCCCCGGCCCCATTCAGGGTGGCATGGTGCACCCGTTCATCAACCGCCGTCAGGGCAAGGAACCTGTCGAAGACCTTGGCCCCGCCATGATGGAAGTGCTGGGCCACACTTACGGCGTGCCGCTATTCCAGGAACAAGCCATGCAAATCGCGGTGGTCGCGGCGGGTTTCACCCCGGCAGAGGCCGACCAACTGCGCCGCGCGCTCGCGACCTTCAAGCGCATGGGCACCATCGGCGGGTTTCGCGACCGGTTCATCGACGGGATGCTGTCGCGCGGCTACGACCCCGATTTCGCCGCGCGCTGTTTCGCCCAGATCGAGGGCTTCGGCAGCTACGGCTTCCCCGAAAGCCACGCCGCCAGCTTCGCGCGGTTGGTCTATATCTCGGCTTGGCTGAAATGCCATCATCCGGCGGTGTTCGCCTGCGCGCTGCTGAACAGTCAGCCCATGGGGTTCTACGCGCCCGCCCAACTGGTGCGCGACGCGCGCGAACACGGGGTGGAAATCCGCGCCGTTTCCATCAACCATTCCGACTGGGAGTGCACGCTTGAACGGCGCGCAGATGGCACCCTTTCCCTGCGGCTGGGCTTTCGCCAGATCAAGGGCGTCCCACAGGAAGATGCCGACTGGATCGTGGCCGCGCGGGGCAATGGCTACCCGGATATCGACAGCCTGTGGCGGCGTGCAGGCGTGGCGCCCGACACGCTGGAACGGCTGGCCGAGGGCGACGCCTTCACAGCCATTGGCCTGTCGCGCCGCACGGCCCTCTGGCAGGTGCGGGCCTTGCGCGCGCCCGCCCCCCTGCCCTTGTTCGGGCTGGATGGCGAAGGCGAACAGGAACCCACCGTCACCCTGCCCGACATGTCGCTTGGCGAAGCGGTGGTCGAAGATTACTTGTCGTTGCGGCTCAGCTTACGCGCCCATCCGCTGGAACTGTTGCGACCCCGCCTGCCGCAAACCCTACCGCATGACAAGCTGCCACAAGCCACCCGCCGCGTCAGCATCGCGGGGCTTGTCATCACCCGCCAGCGGCCCGGCACGGCCTCGGGCGTGGTGTTCCTAACGCTCGAAGATGAAACCGGTTGCTCCAATGTGGTCGTGTGGAAAACCATGTATGACCGCTTCCGCCGCGCCGTGATCGGCGGGCGGCTCTTGCGCGTTACGGGCCGTGTGCAACGCGACGGACAGGTGATCCATATCATCGCGGAACAGATCGACGATATCTCACACATGCTCGGCAGTCTGGGCGGCCCCGCGCCCCTGCCCGCCAATGACGGCCGCGGCGACGAGGTCCGCCGGTCCGTTCCCAGCATGGTCCCCGGCACATCGGGCGCGCGCCACCCCCGCGAACAAGCGCGCAAGCTGTTCCCAAGCCGGGATTTTCACTAATCCCCTTCATCCTTGCAAAAATATCCTGGGGGAGTCGCGCGGCACGCGCGGCGGGGGCAAAGCCCCCTAATCCGGCTGACCGTCCGTCCATGCCGCCCATAAATCTGGGCGCCGCGCCTGCGTCACAGCCTCAGCCTGTTGCTGCCGCCAGCGCGCAATCTCGGCATGGTTGCCGGATAGCAGAACCGGCGGAATGGGCTGGTCCCTCCATTCGGCGGGCTTGGTGTAGTGAGGGTGCTCCAGCAGGCCCGCGCTGAAGCTCTCTTCCTCGGTTGAGGCCGCGTTGCCCAGCACATCCGGCAGAAGCCGCACCGTGGCGTCGATCATCGCTTGCGCCGCCAGCTCACCCCCGGTTAGCACGAAATCCCCCAAGGACACTTCTTCCACCGCGTGATGATCCAGCACCCGCTGGTCCACGCCTTCGAACCGCCCGCACAGAAGTGTCACGCCCTTGGCCCGCGACCAGTCCCGCGCCATCGCTTGGGTAAAGGGTCGCCCGCGCGGCGACAGATAGACCAGCGGCCATGCGTCCCGGTCGGCAGGTGCGCCGCGTTGCGCGGTGTCTATTGCGCGGTCCAGCACATCGGCGCGCAGCACCATACCCGCGCCACCACCTGCGGGCGTGTCATCGACATTGCGGTGCTTGCCGATGCCGAAGGGCCGCAGATCGACCGTCTCCAGCCCCCAGCGCCCTTCTTTCAGGGCCCGACCCGTCAACGACAGGCCAAGCACACCGGGGAACGCTTCGGGGAATAGGGTGATAATCCGGACCTGCCACGCCATCGCAGGCGGACGCGGGCGCGACAGGTCGCGTGGGGCAAGTGACGGAGTCGCAGCCAGACGGCCCGCGGCGCGGCGCGGCGGCACGCTCATTCCAACAGCCCCTCGGGCGGATCGGCGACAATACGGCCCGCAGCCAGGTCGACCGTCGGCACAATCGCACGGGTGAAGGGCAGCAGCACCGCCCCTTTCTGCCCCGGTGTGACCAGTTCCAGCAGGTCGCTTGCGCCGTGATTCAGAACCGCCTTGACCCGCCCCATCGGCGCACCGCCGGTGTCGAACACCTGCAAGCCGATCAGGTCGGCGTGGTAGAACTCATCATCGGGCAGTCCGGGCAGCCGCGCGCGGTCAACAAACAGGCGCACGCCGCGCAGGGCCTCGGCCTGCTCGCGGGTGCGCACACCGCCCAAGCGGGCGGCAAACCCCTGCGCAACAGGCGCGCCCAAAGTGACATCAAAGCTGCGCGCGCCATCTTCGGACCAAAGCGGGCCGTAGCTGCCGATCGCATCAGGCTCGGCGCAAAAGCTTTTCAACCGCACTTCGCCGCGCACGCCATATGCGCCCGCAACTGCCCCGACGCAGACGCGTTCCGGCTTATCCGTCTGTGGCCCTTGTTGGCGCGTCATGATCCGCTCTCATGCTGTGGTCGTCTAGTGCCTTGTTCAAATTCCGCGCTGGAATGCAAGTCAAGCCCGGACCTTCCGATAGATATCTTCCATCCTGTCGGCAAGATCTTCCCAGTCATACAGCGCACGGGCCCGTGCGCTACCCGCCTCGCCCATTGCGGCCGCGACCTCTGGGGTATCGGCCAGATACAGGACCGCATCGGCCAGTCGCTCGGCAAAGCTGTCAGGCGGCGCAGGGTGCACAAGCAGCCCTGTCTCTGCCGTGACATACTCGCTTGGGCCGCCCCAGTCCGACGCGATGACCGGAACGCCCAGCGCCATCGCTTCCAGTATGACCGCACCGCCGCATTCGCGCAGCGAATTCAGAATCAGCGCATTGGCCCCGGTCAGTCGCGCAGCGCATTCGGCTTGCGTCAGAAACCCGTGAACATACACACCGGGCGTACCGCTCGCTTCGATCCACGCACGTTCAGGACCATCGCCCAGAATGTCGAGCGTGATGTTCAAATCTGGCCGCCGCAGGCGCGCGGCGTCAAGTGCTTGCAGCGTCAGGTCCAACCCTTTCCATGCGATCATCCGCCCCATGAAGACAAGCCGAAAGCCTTTGCGGTGCGCGCTTTCCGTGCGCGGCGACGGCGGGGCCCATATATCAAGATCAACGCCATTTTCCGACATGATGACAGTGTTGCCATGCACCAGCGGCAGCGCCCGACGCGTCCGTTCATTTGCGACCAGCAGAATGGCGGCCTGTGCTTTTCCGGGCCAAAGCCTGTTGGCCGCGCGCGCAGTCATGCGCCCCAGTTTCAGGAAAAACTGCGCCGCCCGCCCTTCCCGTGTCGCAAAACCGGGCGGATAAGACATACCACCATTCATTGGGCCGATCACAACCGGAACGCCCAACCCATAGAGCGGAGACGGGGTCGCAGGCGACACAGGGGTGGGTTGGTGCACAAGGTCAAACTTGTCCGTGCGCAGCAATCTGCGAACGATACGGCGCATATCCCAAGCCGACAAGATAACGATAAGATTGCCGAACAACCGGTCACGCAGCGCTTCCGAGAACTTGTCCCCAACACGCCACAGAAACCGGTGGGACGCCGCATCTTCTATGAAATGGGTCACGGACGCGAGGGCCGGGTAATCCTCGGTGATCTCTTCGCGATTGCGGGAGTGGGTCACAAGCACAACATCGTGCCCACGCCTTTGCATCATGATCGCATATTTAAGCGGAAGGATCGCTTCGCCGCCCTTGCGGGCGGATGCGTTTTCCCCCGCGATCAAAATCTTCATGGACCAACACTCTACATAACGACGTATTGCGAGCCTATCCTGAAAGTTGTGCCACCAATAGCAGGAAACCGGCGACACTTGGCACTGTTGCCGGGCAGACGCGTCCGCCCGGCAATAAAATCAGCGTTATTCTGCAGCTTCGCTCGCGTTCTCGGCTTTTGCGGCCTTTTCCTTGGCGCGATCCTGCGCCTTTTTGCCCGGCGCGGCTTTCTTCATGTTGGCGCGGGTCGCTTTTTCGCGCACACCGGCCGCTTCCAGAAAACGGGCTATGCGGTCGGTCGGCTGGGCGCCTTTGTCCAGCCAGTGCTGTACGCGCTCCATGTCCATCTTGATGCGGTCTTCGCTGTCTTTGGGCAGAAGCGGGTTATAGGTGCCCAGCTTTTCCAGAAAGCGGCCATCGCGCGGCATGCGCGAATCGGATGCCACAATCGCGTAATGCGGGCGCTTCTTGGACCCACCACGGGCCAGACGGATCTTCGTTGCCATGTCAGTTTCTCCTTCAAGACTGGCGGGGCGAGCCTATGGCCCGCCGGTTTAGCGTTGTAAATTCTCGTGGTGCCGGATCACTTCCGAGATCACGAAGTTGAGGAATTTCTTGGCGAATTCCGGGTCAAGGTCGGCTTCTTTCGCCAACCATTCCAGCCGTTCGATCTGGCGCTCTTCGCGCGCAGGGTCGGACGGGGGAAGATCAAATTGCGCTTTCAGGCGGCCCACCGCCTGCGTGTGCTTGAACCGCTCGCCCAGCGTGTAGACAAGGATCGCGTCCAGCCGGTCAATGCTGTCGCGGTGATCGGCCAGAACTTCGGCGGCGCGGGCGCTGTCATCACTCATCGTCGACTATCCCTGAATGGCATCGGGCCACGCCCGTTTCGACTTGGGTCATTTCTTCTTGAACATCCCAGACAGGCCGCCTGGCAGGCTGCCGCCGCCACCCATCATCTGACGTTCGGCCATCTGCACCAGTTTCGGGTCCATCTGGCCGGGATCGGACATGGCTTCTGCCCCTTTTCCCTTGCCGAACATTCCGCCCATAGCCTGTTTTAGCATGCCCTTCTTGCCCATGGTTTTCATCATGTCGGCCATCTGGCGATGCTGTTTCAGCAGCTTGTTCAGGTCAGACACTTCCAGCCCCGCACCCTTGGCGATGCGTTTCTTGCGGCTGGCCTGCAACAACGCCGGGTTCGCGCGTTCCTTCTTGGTCATGGAATTGATCAGCGCGATCTGCTGGCGCAGCATTCCGTCGTCGAAGCCCGCCTGCTCGACCTGCTTCTGCATCTTGCCCATGCCCGGCATCATGCCCATCACGCCTTGCATGCCGCCCATTTTCAACATCTGGTCAAGCTGCATCTTCAGGTCGTTCATGTTGAACAGACCTTTCTGGAAGCGCTTCATCATGCGTTCGGCCTGTTCGACCTCCAGCACTTCCTGCGCCTTTTCCACAAGCGCGACGATGTCGCCCATGCCCAAAATTCGGCCCGCGACCCGCTTGGGGTCGAACACTTCCAGCGCGTCGGTTTTCTCGCCCAGACCCACGAAGCGGATGGGTTTGCCGGTCACGGCGCGCATGGACAGGGCCGCGCCGCCGCGCCCGTCGCCATCCATCCGGGTCAGCACCACGCCGGACACGCCGATCTTGCCGTCGAATTCGGCGGCCACGTTTACCGCATCCTGCCCGGTCAGACCATCGACCACCAACAGCGTTTCACGCGGGCTGACGGCATTGCGCACGGCCAGCACTTCATCCATCAGCACTTCGTCAATATGCAGGCGGCCCGCGGTGTCCAGCAGATACACATCATAGCCGCCAAGCGTGGCCTGCTGCTTGGCGCGTTTGGCAATATCGA
Organism: Roseinatronobacter ekhonensis; assembly: GCF_900499075.1. Classification (GTDB taxonomy): domain Bacteria; phylum Pseudomonadota; class Alphaproteobacteria; order Rhodobacterales; family Rhodobacteraceae; genus Roseinatronobacter; species Roseinatronobacter ekhonensis. The sequence continues at coordinate 21,029 of NZ_UIHC01000034.1, forward strand.
CCGCTGTCTGGCCCTTGACGATCGGAAGCGTGTCGACCCCGATCTGGGTGCCCAGAATGGCCAGCTGTTCCATTGCCGCCGGGCGATTGGTGTCGAGCGACGCCATCAGCACGCGCTTGCCCTCACGCTCGGACAGCCGGCGCGCCAGTTTCGCGGTCGTGGTGGTTTTGCCGGAGCCTTGCAAACCGACCATCAGCACCGGCGCGGGCGGGTTGTCGATTTTCAGCGCGCCGGGATCGCCCTCGCCTTCAAGCATGGCGATCAACTCGTCATGCACGATCTTGACGACCTGCTGACCCGGCGTGATCGACTTGGTGACAGACGCGCCAGTGGCCTTCTTCTGCACCCGCTTGACGAAATCGCGCGTCACCGGCAGCGACACGTCGGCCTCCAGTAGCGCGACACGCACCTCGCGCAGCGCGGCGCGGACATCGTCCTCGGACAGCGCACCCTGTTTCGTCAGCCGGTCAAAGACACCGGACAGCCGTTCTGACAGGTTCTCGAACATGCGCATCTCTCCCGCCCTCAACAGGGCCATTCAAACCGGTTTCGCACCCACGGGCGCAACGCGCTGGTGGATGGCGATCCTTGCGTAGGCATAGGACCGGAAGGGTTTCACTTCCGGATAATCTTGGCTCCGATACGGCGGCGCGGGGCCAGAGTCAAGCATATCAGCCGCTCTTGCGGGATCGTGAGTTGATTTTCACGCCATTGACCCGATGTTTGGATACATATGAAAGGAGACGCCATGCACCGCCACCTTTGCACGCTTCTGGCCACTGGCAGCCTTGCGCTTGCAACGCCAGCCTTTGCCCAAGACTATACCATCGAGGTTCTGCAAGAGGATCTGGCCCGACCATGGGCCATGGCGTTTTTGCCTGGAAGCGACAGGATCGCGCTGACCCTGCGCGGCGGTGATGTGCTGCTTTGGTATCCGGATGGTCTGGTGGAACTTTCGGGCGCGCCGGACGTGGTCATGGCCGGTCAAGGCGGGCTGCTGGATATCGCTCCCGCCCCCGATTTTGCCGAAAGCGGCTGGTTGTACATGACGTGGACGGGCGCCGCAGAGGGCGGCACCACAACCCATCTGGGGCGGGCGCGGCTGGACGGAATGGCCCTGCGCGATCTGGACGTGCTCCATGCGGTCAGCCCCGGCATAGACAGCGGCGCGCATTTCGGCTCGCGTATTGCGTTTGCGGACGGGTTTGTTTTTGCGGGGTTTGGCGACCGGGGCTTCAAGAATTTCGGCCCCGACCACATTGCACAAGACCTGAGCAGCGAGAACGGGTCGGTCATTCGCCTGACGCTTGACGGCGAGATTCCCGGCGACAACCCCTTTGTGGGACAGGACGCGGCGGGCGCAATCTGGTCCTATGGCCACCGCAACATTCAGGCTATGGCGGTGCATCCGGGTACTGGCGATCTGTGGCTGGCAGAACATGGCGAGGCCGGCGGCGACGAAGTAAATATCGTGCAGCGCGGCGGCAATTACGGCTGGCCATTGGTATCACATGGCGTGACATATCGTGGCGGCGACGAATTCGCCCCGCCCCACCGGCCCGGCGACGGGTTTGTGGCACCTGTCTTCCATTGGCCCGCCGGGCGCGACAACCACAATCCGCCCTCTGGAATGGCGTTCTACGATGGAGGCGCCTTTCCCGACTGGCAGGGCCACCTGCTGATCGGCAACCTGCTGCACCGCTACCTGGGCCTTTATTCAGAGGATAACGGCACTCTGACACCGGTCACTCGTCTGCTAGAGGGTGAGGGCTGGCGCATCCGCGATGTCGCCGTCGGCCCGCAAGACGGGTTCATTTATGTCCTGACCGATGGCGATGATGGCAAGCTAATACGCTTGCGCCCAGCGGGCTGATTGCGCGGATATCCCGAAAGCACCTGTCGGCTTTCCGCGCTAGTGTTGCGGGCGTGACGGGTCTAGGCTGGGCTATGAAAGAACAAGAATGGCCCGAACATGACAGACCAGCCCAACCCCGCCCGTAGCTATTTCGTGCCCAAAGGCGGCCTACCCCCACAGTCGCAGCTTGTGACCGACCGCGCCATGTTCACCGAGGCTTTTGCTGTCATCCCCCGTGGCGTGCTGTCCGATATCGTGGCCAGCGCCCTGCCGTTCTGGGATGCCGCGCGCTTCTGGGTTCTGGCCCGCCCGCTGAGCGGCTTTGCAGAGACGTTCTCGCAGTACATTGTCGAGTTGGGCGCCGGTGGCGGCAGCGACAGGCCAGAGACTGATGCAAATGCCGAAGCGGCTCTGTTCGTGGTCGAAGGCGCGCTGGACATCATTCTCGACGGGGCAACCCACAGCCTGCAATCGGGTGGATTCGGGTATATTCCATCGGGCAAGGAGTGGCGCATCCGCGCCGAAACCGGGGCCGTGTTCCACTGGATTCGCAAACGCTACATCGCGGTCGACGGTCTGCCCGCGCCGGACGCGTTTTTTGTTCAGGAACAAGATCTGACCCCCAACACAATGCCCGACACCAATGGCGGCTGGGCCACCACGCGGTTCATGGACCCGGCAGATTTGCGCCATGACATGCATGTCACCATCGTCACGCTGCAACCCGGCGCGGTTATCCCGTTTGACGAAACCCATGTCATGGAACACGGGTTATATGTGCTTCAGGGCAAGGGCGTGTATCATCTGAACCAACAATGGGTCGAGGTCGAAGCCGGAGATTTCATGTGGCTAAGAGCTTTCTGCCCGCAAGCGTGCTATGCTGGCGGTCCAAAACCGTTCCGCTATTTGCTTTACAAAGACGTGAACCGCCACGCGGCCTTACCCTGACCGCCCGCAAAACTGGACTTGCAACCGCCATAGAACCCGCGCTAAGAGGCACGCGTTGGACAGTTGGCCGAGTGGTCGAAGGCGCACGCCTGGAAAGTGTGTAGGCGGGGAACCGTCTCGAGGGTTCGAATCCCTCACTGTCCGCCACTTGCCCTTGAGAAACGTTTCTCCCGATCCTGATGTAGCCGGATTTTTCCGTTGTTTTCGAGGGTTATGCCGGAGGGGCTGTTAACCGGCACTTGGGTCAGCATGCCCAAATGTGTTCTCTCTAGGCCGATATTCTCCGGACCTGTTAACCGCAGCCATTCCGGTTATCAGCTTTAACCCTGATCAACCGTTTCCGCGCCTTCATGCAGCCCTTCTGCGGACCCGCGTCAAAGAACCTTGCAGCCTACGGCCGATGGCATGCCGCCCGAAACAACGCGGACCGCTCCTACCTTCATGCGCTCAGGCTGCTGCTCGCTTCAGGCCCTCGCGCCAACACGGTTTGATGACACCGCCAGACCAGATATGTTGCTGATGGCGGCCATGTCGGTCGTCATCACTAAAAGAGAAATCGACCGCCTCTTGCCCAATTGCAATTCTATATGCTGTTATTTGTTATGAATATTTCAGCAGCAATTCTGTTTTTGAAGGATTGGCCGTCTACTGAAACGCCCTCCTCTTCCTTTACAATATTCTTATTTTTGAAAACCATAATTGTGTCCCCAACTTTTAATTCCTCAGGCTTAACCGGCAACTGAGATTTAGACGCTTCCACACTATTTGTCGCTGTACCTTCTTGGGACAGCCTGACATCCAAATATGCTAAAATAGCGCCGACACCCAACAGGCTTACTGGCACAAGTGTCATGAAATGAAAGCCAAAAACGTATACTAACAGAATGGCGGAAAGCGCCATCATTATGGCCCCAAGCTTTGGTTGCCCAAAGGCGATGCCGGCACCAATCAGTCCAAACACAGGAAAGACAAGAGCCGCAGATTGAAATACAAATAAAATTGCACTTTCACCTGCACCTCCACCTACAGCTTGGTTAATTGAATTCCCTGCTGAAAAAAGACCGTAGCCAATATTTCCGGCAATCAACGCGATTAACGCTCCAATAATACCTAAAACTCCACCCGCAATCTTCATGTAATACCTTTCCCGTAAACCTTACATCCGACATTCCCCAAGTGGCCTGCGGTTTGACCTCAAGATCGCCTGAAACTGTCCGTTGAACAAGCTTTTTCTGGAGCGAGGGGCGTCTGCGGTCAGGCAGACGGTGCGAGTTGGGCGGATTAGGCCACGAAGCGGTCGCGTCGTAGCCTGGCGGCGGCGTTTTTCAGCGCAGGGGACACACCTGTCCTGCCGCTTTCGTTCAGGTTGGGCCTGGATCATGGTCACGCGCATGAAGGTGGCGCCCGCAGGCGGTGTATGGCGGCAAGGATGGCCCGCACCATCGGGCCTGTGACGGCCACCTCGGCCAGCTGAAAGGTGATGGCGCGGGCATGGCGCACGACGCGGGCCCCGATCTTGATCAGCTTGAGCTGGAGGCTGGTCAACGACCAATCGGCCATTGCCTCGGGCAGTTCGATGCAGCGCAGGAAAGTTGCCAGGTTGTAGGCCAGCGCATGCAGTTGCAGCCGGACCTCATTGTCGCGGAACCTTCGGCAGGATAGCCGCGTCCAGCGCAAGGCGTATTTGCCTTCCTTGATGTGCTGCTCGGCGGTGCCGCGCTGGTTGTAGAACCGCACGACCCAGTCCGGGTCCATGGGCATGTTGGTGACGATGAAGCCCACGCGGGGGAACAGCTCGTCCGGATGCCATTCGATCTTGGCGATGACGCGGCGCTCCTTATCCCAGGACGCCGCCTGGTACTGGAAATCCTCGAAGAAGCGTTTGACCTTCGTCTTCGAAGGCCGCCCCACGGGCCGGGTCAGCCGATGAGCGATCTTCTCGCGCAGGACGTTATTGGCGGGCAGCCGTATGGCGTAGAAGTACCCCGCGCCTTCAAGCTGCGCATAGATCTCAGGGTTCGCGTAGGCGGCGTCTGCCCGAAAGAACCGCCCCCCAAGGTCGCGGCCCGCATAGCGGGCGATCACCGGATCGAGAACATCCCGCCAGCCATCCGCGCTGTGGACGTTGCCATGGCGCAGGGCGCTGCGTTCCAGCATGCCGAACTGGTTGAATAGAAAGTTGGGGTGGTAGCAGGTGCAGTCGAAATGCCCGTTCCAGGCCGCGCCCTCTTGGTCGCCATGGGTCGGGCTGACCGAGCTGTCCATGTCCAGCACGATGTACTTCAACCCGTTGCGATCATGGAAGCGATCGATCCACTGGCCGTTCAGATCGGCCAGCGCCGCTCGGTTCTCGGCCAAGGCCAGCGTCTCGGTCTCGAACCGCCCCATCTGCGAGGCCGAGGCGGCCTGCGTCTCGACAGCCCGATCACCCACGACCTGACGCATCACGGGATCTATGGCCAGCCGGTCGGCGTCGTTGACATCCTCGTATCCGGCCAATCGCCCGAACACCGATTGGCGGAAAAGACCATCGAGCCGGTGGAGCGTGTTCTTACCGCGTCGGGTATCGCGCAGCGCAACGGACGCCAAACCGGACAGCCCGAGCGCGTCATCCAGTTCGCGTGCTACCAGCAGGCCGCCGTCCGAACTGATCTGCGCGCCGCGAAACTCCAGACGCACACGGCGGTCGAAATCGACCCGATCACCCCGATCCGAAGCCGCACCCATAGGGTGATCCATGAAACACATCCTTACTTGCCAGTAATGCCATGATTTATATAGAGAATACAGCGATCACGACAGAAAAATCGGCGGGTTACTTGGGAAATCCGGGTTTAAGGCATTGGCGGGGCGGTATTTTCTGGAATGACGCATCTCGGTAATTTCGCAATTTCATCCGGACGCCGGACGGAACCGAGATCGAACAGTTGATCTGCGATGGTTGTAAATCCACTCCAGCTTCCAAATGAAAACGCTGTATCCGTTCGCGCTTTGTGCTGAGTCAGCCTCGTGCTACGATGATGAAAAAGCATGAGGCGAGCAGTTGGCCCAGAAGTCAGACATCGAGTGGACGGACGCGACGTGGAACCCGGTCACGGGCTGCACCAAGGTCGGTCCGGGATGTGACAACTGCTACGCGGAGCGTTTCGCGGAGCGCTGGCGTGGCATTCCGGGGCATCCGTACGAACAAGGCTTCGACCTAAAACTGTGGCCACCGAGGCTACGACAGCCAGCGCTTTGGAAAAAGCCGCGCATGATCTTCGTGAACTCGATGAGTGACCTTTTCCACAAGGAAATCGATCGCGCATACATCGATCAGGTGTTCGACGCCATGGAGGACGCGGATTGGCATGTCTATCAGGTTCTGACCAAGCGCAGTTCGCTCATGCGCAACTATATCCGGAAGCGGTATGACGGCGGGCCGGTCCCACGCCACATCTGGCTGGGCGTTTCTGTAGAGGACTCGGCGCATATAAGTCGCATTGAGCATTTGAAGCAGATCAACTCCGAAGCCCGCTTCATTTCGTTTGAGCCTTTGCTCGGGGCCATCGGGGAAGTGGATCTGCGAGGCATTGCCTGGGCTATTGTGGGCGGCGAAAGCGGTCCACGCGCACGCGCAATGGAAGAGGGCTGGGCGCGCCAGCTTCGCGAAATTTGCGCGCGCGACGATGTGGCGTTTTTCTTCAAGCAATGGGGTGGTCCACGGCCAAAGTCCGGAGGTCGCCTGCTAGATGGTGAGGAGTGGAACGGCTTTCCATGGCAGATTGTGCCGAAGCCGATATTGGACCAGCTTTCAGCATGACCCATTTTACGAGGAGCACGAGTTTTTTTGAAGAAATCGCATGTTGAAAACACTGTAGGGCCTTGGGCCCGGCAGAAGCTCGATGGCCTGCAAGCGTATCTTCACGCCTACACAATGGCGCTCAAGAAGCAGTCATTTGACCTGATCTACATCGATGCGTTCGCCGGTGCCGGGCGTTCCAGAATTCGAACCGCTTGGACGGATGCTGACGAAGAAGACATTCAACTCATCGACGATGAGTTCATGAGGTCAGAGGAGGAGTTCATCGAAGGATCCCCGCGACGTGCCCTTGGCCTCGAAAACCCCTTCTCTCAATACTACTTCTTCGATGCCGACGCTGGTCGGGCCGCGCTGCTGGAAGGGCTTCGATCAGATTTTCCGCAGCGCAAGATCAATGTTCAGGTGGGCGACGCCAATGGCCTGATTCAGAAATTGGTGCCGAGTTTCAGCGGTCGAAACACCAAAGGGGTCGCCTTTCTGGATCCCTATGGTCCGCACCTGGACTGGCAGACTGTCGCGGCGCTCGGGGCCACCAAGAATTTCGAGGTCATCATCAATTTCCCTCTGGGCATGGCAATTAACCGGCTGATCACTCGTTCGGGCGATATCCCCGACAACTGGCGGACGGGTTTGAATGGCTGCTTTGGCGGCGCGGATTGGGAAGATCTTGTCTATGCCGAGCAGACGGACCTGTTTGGGGACACGACGCGCCACAAGGTGGACGATGCGGCGCAGAGACTGCTCAATTACTATGTTGGCCGTCTGAAGGATATGTTCGGACATGCTTCATCGCCCAGCGTCGTGCGAAATACACGCGGCGTGCCCATCTACTACATGCTGTGGGCTGGACCCCACCCGCTTGGCTACAAGATAGCTGACTACATTCTGTCAAAAGGTGACCGGGTAATCCCGCCAAAGAAACGCGCGACACGCTGAGAGAGGTTTCCCAGCTTATCACGCGGCTTCCATCATACCTTTGAAGGTCTCATGCATCAGCGCTGGCATCAGGGCATCTATGTCTACAGATGTTCGTTTCCGGATGCTTTGGATTTCCTGAGCCTTGGCTTGGAGCCGGTTGAACCAGCGTTGTGTTTCGATCGGCGGTATGGGCACCTCGATGACTTCAAGCTTTTTCAGACCAAGGGTGCGGTTTCTGCCTGCTCCGCCCGGTGATGCCTCGCCAAGTTTCTGCAACCCCTCCGGTGTGCGGAAGTAGAACAGCAGGAATTCGGCTGCCACTTGGTCGGGATTTGTCACACAGGTCAAAAAGCGATGCGAACCAACCCGGCCGTCGTCTTCAGGCTTTGCAATAGCGACGGCACCTTCCCAAGCAAAGACAATGTTGAAGACCAAATCGCCAGATTCGAAGGTGAACAGTTTCTTGGAGCCAACCTCCATCCCTGCCAGACCCGGCTTGTGAAATGTTCCCCGGCCAAATGAACGAACGCCGAGTTCCATGTATGTCTTGTCCGGTTCCACCTCTACCGGGCGGCGGACAAGAGGGGCGACTTCTGCCATTGCCCGAAGAGGTGCGCCGTCGATGGCGCGCTGGAAGGCATTCAGCAGCATGGCATGAGTGTCGCGTTCGGCGGCTTCAATCCCACGTTGACGCTCATCGACCAAGGCCGAAACTTTGTTGAGCCTTTGGACGATGTCGCGTTGTTCATCGAGCGTAAGCAATGGGACGGACATCTTTAAAAACTTGTCTTCTTTCATTCGAACTCGATTTGTCGACCCCTCGCTTGCACGACGGCAGAGATCGACGAATTCCGGGGTGCGAGAATACCATTCAAAAAAATGCGGTATTACCTTTGATGAATCGATATCAAAACAAGGAAAGTCGTTGCTGACCAAGGCACCGTCGAGATTGTCAGGTACGATGCCAAAGGCACCGTGCCGTGCGTCAATTCTAGAAATTAGAAATTGCCCTGCTTTGGCTTTGTACTGCCGTGCCGCGGCAATCGCTGAGCCCTGAATTTCGCCGCGCAGCTTTAAACCTTTCCCCCATAGTCGGGCTGTGATCTGCTTGTATCGTTGATCCGGCTGAACAAGCACCCAGTCTTCAGATTTGGTCAAGAACTCATCAATTGTGATTGTTCTCTTCATCACGGGCGCTCTTCCAATATGGATTTGATTTCACCCATGATGTCGAGGATCCGCTTCTCCTGTGCGATAACCGCGTCAACAATCTCGGTCGGGGCGCGGTGGTCTGCAACTTCGCCGGAATGAGGGTTCTTGATATCGAGATTACAGGACATGACGCGATCCTGGTCATCACGCTGGATCAGATCAGCCGCTGAAACCTTCCAGGCACGCTCATTTTCTTCGCGATTATTCCACCATTCAAGGCAGCCGCCGAATTCCTCGTAAGCCATTGGTGCGGTTTTTGAGTATTTCTTGCGACCTTCCGGCAGCGGCAGTTCATAGTACCAGATGTCCTTCGTCGGTCCGCTGGTGTCGAAGAAGATCAGGTTTGCCGGAATATCCGTGTAAGGCGCGAACACCCCCTCGCGCAGTCGCACGACTGTGTGCAGATTGAATCTCTCCAGCAAGTCGGCCTTGATCCGCGCCGAGATACCGTCGCCGAACAGTGTGCCATGCGGGACGACCACAGCCGCCCGCCCGCGCCCGGCACGTTTCAAACGTCGCATGATCAGCTGGAGGAACAGCAGCGCGGTTTCCGCCGTGCGCCGGTCCTCGGGGAAGTTGTTGAGGATGCCCGCCTCTTCCTCGCCGCCAAAGGGCGGGTTCGTCAGGATGACGTTGACGCGCTGATCCTCGCCAATTTCTGCCAGACGGAAGCGCAGGGCGTTGCCGGGGTCGATGCGCGGCGCGTGAAGGCCATGCAGCAGCAGGTTAAGCTGGGACAGCAAAAAAGGTAGCGATTTGGCTTCGCCGCCGAAGAAGCTGTCTTCCTGAAGGATGCGGCGTTTCTCGACCGTGTCGGCCTGGCGTTCAAGGTGAAGGTAGGAGTCAGTCAGGAAGCCGCCCGTGCCGCAGGCTGGATCGAGGATGGTCTCACCGAGTTTCGGGTCCGTGACCTCGACCATGAAGCGCACCACCGGCCGGGGCGTGTAGAACTCGCCCGAGTCCCCAGCGGCGTCGCGCATCTCGCGCAGCAGCGTCTCGTAAAGGCGGCCAAGCGTATGGACCTCTTCGGAAGAGTCGAAGTGGATGCCATCGATCAGGTTCACTACGTCACGCAGAAGGTATCCGCTCTCCATTCGGTTGGCGAAGCCCTGAAAAACGGTCGCGATCACGTCGCGCCGCTCGCGCCGACCATTGTCACCGCGCAAACCGCGCAGATAGGCGAAAAGGCCAGGACCACGGCTGCCGTCTGGTCGCTCCGCTTCGTCGGCGACAAGGAACGACAGTAGGTCCGGGCCAGTGATACCGTCGGCGTCTGCTGCCCAATCGCGCCAGCGATACGGCGCCTCGATGATCGAACGATAGTCCTTGCCCGCAAGTTCCGCGCGGCCTTCCTCTATCCGCTCCATGTCGTCAAGGAACTTCAGGAACATGATCCAGGTGAGCATCGGCAGGCGGTCGAGATCGCCGTTCAGCCCCTTGTCCTTACGCATGATCTTGCGTGCGGACTTGATGATGCTGTCGAGACGCTGGGCAGTGGTCAGTTGCTTCGGCGCTGCCTTCTTGCGGGCGGTTGTGGCCAATGTGGCACTCCTTCAATTCAAGCGGTGTAGAGCAGACGCTGCAGCTCGGTGACGGCGCTGCGCAACTCCTTGCCGCCGCCAAAGCGGGCGGCAATTTCAATTACATTACCCCATTCGTTGAATGGAGGAATTTCGAGGAAGTCGGGCAGCTTGAACTGGGCACTGCCGTGTTCGGCATATTTCTCGAGCACGGCATCCAGAACTTCGCGGGCATCTGGCCCGAAGCAGGCCAGAAAATCGTCCTGTTCGCGCAGCAGGCGGTCCGCGCGCTCACGGCGGGTGCGCAAGGGCGCGTTGTAGGCGAGATGGCAAAGAAGGTCGAACGGGTCGGCTTCCGGCTTTCCAACCGCATCGGCAAGGGAATCGAGCTCGATACCCTTCTCCTCCAGCCGTTCGACGATCTCTGCCCGTCGCTCGGGGTCAAGCCAGTCTCTCCGCAGTTCCGAGGCATTGGGGTACAGGGTGCGGACCTTGTCGCCGGTATAGTCGGTCAGCTGGCGGCAGGCGAGCTGCCGTCCATCGGAGTCGAGGTCGTAAACGAGGTGTCGGACAATCGAAACCTCACCGCCATCGACATAGAACTTGCGAGGGCCAGCCTCTGGCTCGTCGTCGAGATCGACCGGTCCATCCGGAATATCCGGAAAATCGTCGGGATCCAGCGCCACTTCCTCAATCTCGTACTCTTCAACGACATCACCGTCTGCATTGATCACCGCTTCGTCTTCGCGGACGGGATCGCCGTCGAAGGCCGGGTCGGCGAACATTCGTGTCGCGGTACCGGTGTAGTCGATGATGTTGAAGGCGAGCTTCCCATAGTCGGCCCTGAGGCGCGTGCCACGTCCTATGATCTGCTTGAACTCCGGCATGGAGCCCACGACCCGGGCAAGCACAACGTTCTTGCATGTCGGGGCGTCGACGCCGGTGGTCAAAAGCTGTGACGTGGTAAGGATGACCGGCGTCTGAGTTTCGACATCCTGGAACTTGGCACGGTGCGCGCTGCCAACATCACCCTCATCGGATGTTACGCGGCAAACGTAGTCAGGGTGATCCTTCACCAGATCGGTGTTCAAGGCGGCGAGCGCCTGGCGCATTTCGAGCGCATGTTCCTGGTCGACGCAGAAGACGATGGTTTTAGCGAAGCGATCAGTTTCCGCCATGAAGCCCGCCAGGTGTTTCGCGATAGCCTTTGTCCTCGCACGTAGCGCCACGACCCGCTCGAAGTCTCGCGTGGAATATTCGGTGTCAGGGATTTCGCGTCCGTAACGGTCGAGTTCGCCCCGCGTCGGGCGCCATCCGGCGGCGTCGTAGTCCGAGATGACACGGTGAACGCGGTACGGAGCGAGGAAGCCGTCGGCGATGCCCTGCGCGAGACTGTATTCATAAAGTGGATCGCCGAAGTAGTTGTAGGTGTCGAGGTTTTCCTCGCGCCGCGGCGTCGCCGTCATGCCGATTTGGGTTGCTGGTGCAAACCATTCGAGAATCTCGCGCCAATTGCTGTTGTCACGCGCGCTGCCCCGATGGCATTCGTCGATTATTATGAGGTCGAAGAAGTCCCTTGCATATTCGCGATAGAGGCCGGGACGATTCTCGTCTCGCGCGATGGACTGGTAGATTGCGAAATACATATCGCGGCTTTTGACTGCGACGCCGCCTGCAATCTTGTGTCGAGCATCGCCGAATGGGCTGAAATCCTTCGCCATCGGATCGTCGACCAGCACGTTTCGGTCGGCGAGGAACAGGATTTTCGGGTTGCGGTTGACGCCCTTCGAATTCCAACGTGCCGACCAGAGCTTCCAGCAAATCTGGAAGGCGACAGCGGTCTTGCCCGCCCCCGTGCACAAGGTCAGGAGCGCCCGCTTCCTGCCCTGAAGCGCCGCCTGAACGGCGCGGTTGACGGCGATTTCCTGATAGTAGCGGAGCGGCTTCGACCTGTCAGGAAACGTGGGCGTGAGCAGCCGTTCCGCCACCTCGTCATCGACGATACCCTCTGCACCACGCAGACGCGCCCAGAGATCAGCGGGCGGTGGAAAATCCCCGATTGTCCGCTCAATGCCGGTTGTATAATCGAATTCAACGATTTCGATGCCATTGGTGGAGTAAGCAAACCGAAGGCCGAGAATTTCGGCATACTCCTTGGCTTGCTGAAGCCCTTCCGCCGCATGGCTGTAACGGGACTTGGCCTCCACAACCGCTATCGGAAAATCTGGATTGTATCGGAGCAGGTAGTCGGAGCGCTTCTGCTTCCCACGGCGCGCCTTGCCGCCGATGAATACCACTCGGCCGTCTGTGAAAGTTCTCTGCTCGTTTATTGCGTGCGGGCGATCATCCCAGCCCGCTGCCTGCAGCTTGGGGACGACGAATTTCCTGCAGGTGTCGGCCTCGTTCATCTCGGGAATTCTTCAAGGTGCGTCTCCGCAACTTCCTGAGATAAGTACCCAGGAACCTTCGCGGCGAGCTGAGCAGATTTCTTCGACGTGCTCGTAAGAATTAGCACCGGCGCGCCCGCTTTGCGTTCAAGGTACATACCAAGGATGCGCCTTAGTGAGTCGAGATTTAGCCAGCTTTCTTCATCAGGCCCTCCGGGCCCCAATGGAATACGCTTATATTCAATTCCCTTGGCCCGAAACTCCGATAATGCTTCATCTGTGGATGAAAATACTGAGAAGAAGTCCGGAAACGCCCTTGTGTCAATAATGAGTATTGGATTTTGTTCCTGAATAGCCTTCCTGAATGAGTGAGCAGAAATCTCAGCTATAGGTACCAGCATAATTCGGATCTTATCAAAGTTATCGAATAATTGCAGCTGGCGTGCGTTCTCAAATCCCCACTCGCCTCTTTGCGTCTTGGCCACTTCCGACGGTGTTGAGCTGTATACAAGATGAAGTTTGCGATCACGCACTGTCAACCTCCAAAGCCAGCTCTGCCTCCATGGCCGAGTATGAAACCTTATAGACTTCGGTCGGCCGGCCCCAAGCCGGAGTGCCAAACACAAAATCGCCCGATATTTTATCCTTGTAACTTCTGTCTTTCAGAAAGACCCTCCGATAAAGCTGGGGCGCGACACCAACAAAAGGTCGGAATAAAACATGAGTTCCTCCCTGCGACGGAGGCGACCAATCGCTGGACTCGGTCGTTATCGAGTCGCTGTGCAATTCAGTGGCTTTACTCTTTGGATAAGGCTCGATGAACTGCACCTCATCGATCCCGGAAGCAACGATGTGGCGTGCGCAGTAATGGCACGGATAAGTAGTCACGTACATTCGGCAGCCGCAAGGAGATGTCCCAGAAATTGACGCGGACAGGATTGCATCCATTTCTGCATGGACGGCACGACTAAAGGGCACCTCTAAAAATTGCCCCAACCTTGGCGCTGCTGTATAACTGAGGCGGTGGACCAGCACAGGGAATGCAGCCATGGCGCAGATGGGTTTCTTTGATCTTTCAGATCGCTACGCGAGCCTGGAC
>NZ_UIHC01000012.1 GCF_900499075.1 Roseinatronobacter ekhonensis
CGCAAGCCTCAAGCTCGAGGCGGGCTGGTGAGGAAAGAAAGTCAGGGCGGATCATAAGCAATAGCTGAATCGTTCCAAACCCAGCAGTCAAGTCAACAAATTCGGCTTCTGCAGGACTCGGAGTATATATAAAATTTATTGATACCTATTCCTCGCGTCAGGCGCTTGGTGGCGATGGTGTTGGGATTTATAGGCTTAGAGGTGGCCTTATTCATAGAGGTGACATGCGTGGCCATGCTCATTTTGATGCTACTCACGTCATTTTCACGGTACCCGAAACGAAGACAGGTTTGCACGATTTTTCTATTGTATCTGGAGACAAAAAAGCAGCAATGTTTGATCTCGATTTATTTGTGGATGGCATGGACGCGGCGGTGAGGCGTTGGTATCTTGCAAATATGGGATCAGCTATTCTTAAAGATAACCTGCCTCATTTAATCAGATATAGTCAGACTGGGGTTCTACCTTTCACTAAAGGCCATTCTGCGATTGTCAGCGGCGCCTAAAGGAACTCGGATTCGGGGATCCCTTTTCGACGCATTGAGTAAAACTTGATTTTAATGCTGAATCCGCAACTTTGAAAAGTTGCACACTGACCTAGCCGAACGGGACACGGTGGTTTGTTACCGACTTTGGGTGACGAAAAACATCAGTGAAAGCTATACACAAAACAAAACGGCGCCCCGATCCCTCGGAGCGCCGCCAATCTTCAAAAAACCCAGAGCCTTAGCCCTGCATCTTCACCACTTCCTCGGCGAAGTTTTCTTCTTTCTTCTCGATCCCTTCGCCGACTTCCATGCGGATGAAGCCGGTGATCGTGGCACCCGCCTCTTTCGCGGCTTCGCCCACGGTCAGGTCGGGGTTGATGACGAAGGCTTGGTTCACCAGCGTGATCTCGGCCATGAATTTCTTCATGCGGCCCTTGATCATGTTCTCGATGATGTTCTCCGGCTTGCCCGATTCGCGCGCGATGTCGATCTGGACCTGCTTTTCCTTTTCGACAATGGCCGGGTCGAGCGAGGCTTCGTCGAGGGACGCCGGGTTGGTCGCGGCGATATGCATCGCGACCTGCTTGCCGAACGCGGCATCGCCGCCGTTCAACGCAACCAGCACGCCGATCTTGCCCATACCGTCCGTCGCGGCGTTGTGGACATAGGACACCACGGTGTCCCCTTCGATTGCGGCCATGCGGCGCAGCGCCATGTTCTCGCCGATCTTGGCGATGGCATCGGTGATGACGGTGGCAACGGGCTTGCCGCCCATATCGGCCTCGGCCAGCGCGTCGGTGTCGGCCACGCCAAGGGCCGTGGTCGCGATGCCGCCAACCATGGATTGGAATTCGGCGTTCTTGGCGACGAAATCGGTTTCCGAGTTCACCTCGACCGCGACGCCCTTGCCGCCATTGACGGCAACGGCCACAAGGCCCTCTGCGGCGGTGCGGCCGGATTTCTTGGCGGCTTTCGCCAGGCCCTTGGTGCGCAGCCAGTCAGTCGCGGCGTCCATGTCACCATCGGTTTCGGTCAGTGCCTTTTTGGCATCCATCATGCCTGCGCCGGTCGATTCGCGCAGTTCTTTCACCATTGCTGCGGTGATTGCCATGTCTCTAACTCCTGAATCTGTAGGATGTGACAGGGGGCAAGCGGCACCCCTGTCACAGTTTCATGTCAAATCCTGACAAACCGGGCGATCAGCCCTCGGCAGGCGCTTCAGAGGGGGTCTCTTCGGCCAGAACTTCCTCGGTCGGGGCCTCTTCCAGCTCGCCAAGGTCAATGCCCGCCGCGCCCATCTGCGCGGTCATGCCGTCCAGCGCGGCGCGGCTGACCAGATCGCAATACAGCGCGATGGCGCGTGCTGCGTCGTCATTGCCGGGGATCACATAATCCACGCCATCGGGCGAACAGTTGGTATCGACCACGGCGACGACGGGAATGCCCAGCTTCTTGGCTTCCAGAATGGCCAGGTCTTCCTTGTTCACGTCGATGACGAACAGCAGGTTCGGCAGGCCGCCCATTTCGCGGATGCCACCAAGCGAGGCTTGCAGTTTCGCCTGCTCGCGCTCCATGCCCAGACGCTCTTTCTTGGTCAGGCCCTCGGCGCCGCTTTCCAGCTTTTCGTCCAGTGCTTTCAGGCGCTGGATCGACTGCGACACGGTTTTCCAGTTGGTCAGCGTGCCGCCCAACCAGCGGTGGTTCATGTAGAACTGTGCGGAACGGTCGGCTGCATCGGCCACGGCCTTGGAGGCCTGACGCTTGGTGCCGACGAACAGCACGCGGCCGCCCTTTGCGACGGTTTCGCGGATGACATTCAGCGCTGCGTCCAGCATGGGGACGGTCTGCGTCAGATCCATGATGTGGATACCATTACGCTCGCCATAGATGAACGGCGACATGCGCGGGTTCCAGCGCTGCGTCTGGTGGCCAAAGTGAACGCCAGCTTCCAAAAGCTGCCGCATCGAGAAATCGGGAAGCGCCATAACGTGTTCCTTTCCGGTTTGCGCCTGAGTGGGGGGTTTCAAGGCAAATGCCTCAACCGGTGGACCGTTGCGGATTTTTCTGCCCGCAGGGCCCGACCCCCACCTGTGAAGTGCGCTTGCCTTAGACGGTTTACGCACGGGGTGCAAGAGGGGTTGACCGCACCCGCGCACCTGCTCAATCTGGCGCGCGAGCAGCGAAGGATACACCATGACACCCGGACAGGCCCTTGCGCAGCTAAGCGCGCGCGCATCGCTTTACGACCTGCGCGACCGCGCGGCGCGGCAACGTTCCGCCGCCGATCTGCGCAAGATGTTCTTTGCGCTGCTGCCGGTGGTTGGCCCCGACCTGTTTGTAGAGGCAGGGGCGCATGACGGGTCCGGGGCACGGCGTGCCAAGCGCCTGCTGCCCGAAGCTCGCGTTGTCGCGTTTGAGGGCAATCCCCACAACCACGCGCGATTTGCCGCCCGGCATGATTTCAAGGGCTTGGGTGTGGATTACATCCTGTCGGCCCTGTCAGATTGCGACGGCCCCGTTACCTTCAAGGTGCTGACCGCCGACCAGCATTCGGCGCAAGGCGTCTATTCGGGACGCTCGTCGTTGATGCTGCGCGAAGACCCGAAAGCGGAATACGAGACCGTCACCGTGCCAGGGGTGCGGTTGGATAGTTTGGCCGAAGCGGGCACGCGCGCCGCGCTCTGGGTCGATGTCGAGGGCGCGTCCGAGAAGGTTCTGGGCGGCGCAGGGGCGTTGCTGGACAAAACGGCGCTGATGATGATTGAGGTGGAAAGCGCTGCGTTCTGGCAAGGGCAATGGCTGGTGCATGACGTTCTGGCACATCTGATGGCGCGCGGGCTGGTGCACATCGCCCGCGATTTCGAACGCAGGCACCAGTTCAACATCCTGCTGATGTCGGACGCGGCGCTTGCCCTGCCCGATGTGCTGCCATTGCTCGAGATGCAACATTCCCTGGCGCGGTATCGCAAGGAGTGACCGGCGCAAGAAAATGCCGAAGCGTGCCGCCGCCGTTACGCCGCCACGCACAAGACACAAGGTCCGATCTAGCGCGACAACCCCGCCGCCGCGCGGGCCAGTTCGGTGATCTGGTCCCAGTCGCCCGCTTGCATCAGGGTTTTGGGGGCCACCCATGACCCGCCCACACATTCGACATTGGCCAAGCCCAGATAATGCGGTGCAAGGTCCGGCGTGATCCCGCCCGTGGGGCAGAACGTGACCTGCGGCAACGGCCCGCCGATGGATTTGAGCGCCCCTGCCCCGCCAATGGATTCTGCGGGGAAGAACTTCTGCACATGGAACCCCTGCTCCAGCAGCGCCATAACCTCGGAACAGGTTTGCGCACCGGGCAGCAGCGGCACGGCTTCGACACGGGCCGCATCTATCAAGGCAGGCGTTGCACCGGGGGACACCGCGAATTGCGCGCCCGCGTCCTTTGCGGCTTTCATATGCGCGGCACTCAGCACCGTGCCCGCGCCGACCACAGCGCCCGGCACTTCTGCCATTGCGGCAATCGCCTGCAAGGCGCAGTCGGTGCGCAGGGTCACTTCCAGCACCGGAAGGCCACCGGCGACCAACGCCTCTGCCAAGGGGCGCGCATGGGCAAGATCATCCACCACGATCACGGGAATAACTGGCGCCAAACGACACAATTCCAGCGCGCGGTCACTTTGTTGGGCGGGGGTCATGGGGGATGCTCCTTGCAGGGACCGTTAGCGGTAACAGCCTTAGCGCAGGGCAGGCAATTTCGCAAGGGTAGTGGTCATCGCCGCGCCGCTGGACTAGCTTTCGCAAAAACAACACCCGGAGTAGCCATGAACACGCCCACCGCCCTGCCCTTCGATCTGGACCAGCTTGCCAGCCATTCCGGCCGTGTTGTCATCTTTGCCGACACCGACGCGCCCCTGCCGCGTGCGGCCAAACGCTGTGACAAGCTGACCCGTGGCGCGGTTGCGCGCGCGGTGAACAGTGCAGAGTTCGCGGGGCTTGCTGCGGGCAAGGGCCTGTCGCTTGGCTACCCCGCAGGCATGACGGCGCGCAGTCTTCAGATCATCCGCCTGCCCCGTCGCCCCGCGCCGGACGAGGCGCGCCGCGCCGGCAACAGCATTGGCCGCGCGCAAGGCGAAGATGCGGCACTTGTCGCGCTCGACACGCTGCCCCTGCGCGACATCGCGCTGCACGCGCTGCTGCGCGCCTACCGCTACGAGGCGATGAAAGCCGCGCCGAAAGGCCCTCTGGGCGGCCTTCTCTGCGCGGTCAAAGACCCGGATGCAGCCAAGGCCGCGCTGGACGACGCAAGCGCGCTTGCGCAATCGGTGCACCTGACGCGCGATCTGGTCCACGCGCCTGCCAATGTACTGAACACCGAGAGCTTTGCGGCGCAGATCGCCGGTCTCGCCGATCTGGGCCTGACGGTCGAGATCCTTGACCGCGACGAGATGGACGCCCTTGGCATGCGCGCGCTGCTGGCGGTGGGGCAAGCGTCGGACAACCCGCCGAAACTGGCGATCATGCATTGGAAGGGTGCGGAAGGGCCGCCGCTTTGTGTGCTGGGCAAAGGCGTGATGTTCGACACCGGCGGCATCTCACTGAAGCCCGGCGCGGGCATGGAAGAGATGACGATGGATATGGGCGGCGCGGCTGTCACCGTCGGGCTGATGCAGGCTTTGGCGCTGCGCAAAGCGCCCGCGCATGTGGTCGGACTGGTCGGGCTGGTGGAAAACATGCCCGACGCGCGTGCGCAGCGCCCCGGCGACATCGTGCGCTCCATGAAGGGCGACATGATCGAGGTGATCAACACCGATGCCGAAGGCCGTCTGGTGCTGGCCGATATGTTGCACTACGCCGCCGAGCGGTTCCAGCCGCGCGCCATGATCGACCTTGCAACCCTGACCGGCGCGATCATCATCGCGCTGGGGCATGACCGCGCGGGGGTGTTCTGCAATGACGACACGCTGGCCGATGCTATTCTTGGGGCCGCGCGCGACGCGGGCGAAGGCGCATGGCGGATGCCCTTGGGTGCGGAATACCAACGCCAGATCGACTCGCGCCTTGGCGATGTGAAAAACACCGGCGGACGGCCCGCCGGGTCCTGCACCGCCGCCGCGTTTCTGGAACGCTTCGTGCCCGATGGGATGCCTTGGGCGCATCTGGACATTGCCGGCGCGGCCCTCACCAAAAGCGACAGCGCCCATGCACCCAAGGGGGCATCCGGCTGGGGCGTGTTGACGCTGGATGCGCTGGTCCGCGTGCGGTTCGAGGGCTGAACCATGGGCAAGGCCATGTTCTACCACCTGACGCGCGACCCTGTGGAGGTGACGGCGGCCACGCTTCTGACCCGCGCACTGGCTACGGGCTGGCGCGTTGCGCTGCGCGGCGGGGACATGGCGGTGCTGGAGCGGCTGGATGCGCAACTCTGGCTGGGCGCGAAGGACAGCTTTTTGCCGCATGGTCTGGCAGGTGGCCCGCATGATGCCGACCAGCCAATTTTGCTGACGGCCGCCGCGACCGCGCCCAATCGCCCCGCCTGTGTGATGGCCGTGGAGCGCGCAGAGGTGGACGCCGCAGAAGTGGCGGGGCTGGAACGGCTGTGGATATTGTTCGACGGGCAGGATGACGCCGCGGTCGCCCATGCCCGCACGCAATGGACAGCGATGACAGCCGCCGGGGTTCAGGCGGAATACTGGTCACAGGACGGCGGTGCTTGGGCCAAGAAGGCGCAATCCGGGTAGGGCCCGTGCATGCGGCACACGCCGGATTTTGAGTATTTGGGGCAAGATGAAGATGGCAGTGGTTTTCCCCTGCCCCGGCATTCGCTATGCACCAACCAAGCTGCAAGGAAAGGGCCGCGTCATGATTCTCTATCCCGCGATTGACCTGAAAGATGGGCAATGCGTGCGCCTGTATAAAGGCGACATGGCGAAGGCGACCGTGTTCGGCGATGATCCGGCAGAGCAGGCGCGCGCTTTCGTAGAGAAAGGCGCAGAGTGGTTGCACCTTGTGGACCTGAACGGCGCATTTGCGGGCGCGCCCGTCAATGGCGGCGCGGTCGATGCAATCCTTGCGGCGGTGGACGTGCCCGCGCAACTGGGCGGCGGCATTCGCGATATGGCAACGATCGAGGGCTGGCTGGCCAAAGGGCTGGCCCGCGTGATCCTTGGCACCGTCGCCGTGGAAAACCCCGATCTGGTGCGGCAGGCCGCGCGGGCGTTTCCCGGACAAGTGGCCGTGGGGATCGACGCCCGCAACGGACGCGTGGCAACAAAGGGCTGGGCCGAGGAAACCGATATAGAGGTGACAGAGCTCGCCCGCCAGTTCGAGGACGCGGGCGTG
This sequence comes from Roseinatronobacter ekhonensis, assembly GCF_900499075.1. GTDB lineage: Bacteria > Pseudomonadota > Alphaproteobacteria > Rhodobacterales > Rhodobacteraceae > Roseinatronobacter > Roseinatronobacter ekhonensis. The sequence continues at coordinate 6,819 of NZ_UIHC01000012.1, forward strand.
GCGGCGATCATCTACACCGACATCAACCGCGACGGCGCCATGCAAGGCCCGAATGTCGAGGCGACGGCCGCGCTGGCGCGGGCCGTGTCGATCCCGGTCATCGCATCCGGCGGCGTGTCGCGGCTGGCCGATCTGGTCGCGCTGCGCGATTGCGGGGCCAAGCTGGATGGCGCGATTTCGGGCCGCGCTTTGTATGACGGCAAGCTGGACCTGGCCGAAGCGATGGCGGTGTTGCGCGGTTAAGCGCGCACCGTTCCATCACCCGTGACCAGATATTTGAAGCTGGTCAGTTGCTCTGCCCCCACTGGCCCGCGCGCGTGCATCTTTCCGGTGGCGATGCCGATCTCGCCACCCAGCCCGAATTCGCCGCCATCGGCGAACTGGGTCGAGGCGTTGCGCATCAGGATCGCACTATCAAGCCGCGCGAAGAATTCGGCCGCCGCGCCGTCATCCTCGGTCAGGATCGCTTCGGTGTGACTGGAGCCATAGCGCTGGATATGCGCAATCGCACCCGCCACGTCATCGACTATCGCGACCGCCAAGATCATGTCGAGGAATTCGCGCCCGAAATCATCGGGCTTGGCAGGGACGGTGCCGGGCAAGTGCTGCAAGCCTTCGCCCACGCGCAATTCGACACCGGCGGCGGCCAGATCGGCCAGAATATCTGCGCCGAGCGTGTTCACGATATCACGGTGCAACAGCAGGCATTCGGCAGAGCCGCAAATCCCGGTGCGGCGGGTTTTCGCGTTCAACACCACGGCGCGGGCCTTGGCGGGGTCGGCGGCGGCGTCGACATATATATGGCAGATGCCCTCCAGATGCGCGAATACCGGCACGCGGGCTTCGCGCTGCACAAGCCCGACCAGCCCTTTGCCGCCACGCGGTACGATCACGTCGATATGCGCGACCATGCGCAACATATCCGACACGGCAGCGCGGTCAGTGGTCTGGACAAGCTGGATCGCGTCCTCGGGCAAGCCCGCCACACGCAGCCCCGCCACAAGTGCCGAATGAATGGCGCGCGAAGACTGCGCACTTTCCGACCCACCGCGCAGGATAACGGCATTGCCGGCCTTCAGGCACAAGGCACCTGCATCGGCGGTCACATTGGGGCGCGACTCGTAGATCACCCCGATCACCCCCAAGGGCGTGCGCACGCGCTGAATGTGCAGGCCCGTGGGCCGGTCCCATTCGGCCATCACGGCCCCAACAGGGTCAGCCTGTGCGGCAATCGCGCGCAAGGCGCCACAAATGCCATCAATGCGCGCGTCGTCCAACAGCAGACGGTCCAGCATGGCCGGGCTTAGCCCCTTGTCGCGCCCGGCATCCATATCCTGCGCATTCGCGGCCAGCACATCGGCGCGCGTGGCATCCAAGGCGTCGGCGGCGGCCATTAGCGCCTGTGTCTTGGCCCCCGGCGTGGCACTGGCCAGAACGCTTGCGGCGGCGCGGGCGCGCGCGCCCATGTCCAGCATGTCTTGGCTGATCTCGGTCATAAGGCCATCTCGTCTCTGTGAATCAGGGCTACACGCCCCGGATGGTTCAGGATTGTTTCCACTTCGGTGGAATGATGCCCGGCAATGGCGCGGGCTTCAACCGCGTCATACCCCGCCAGACCAAGGCCCAACGGCCCCTCTGGCCCGACAATGCTGACCGGGTCGCCGCGCTGGAACTGACCGTCCACATGCAACACACCTGCGGGCAGCAGAGACTTGCCGGATGCCAAGGCGCGCGCCGCACCCGCATCGACATGCACGGCGCCTTTGGGCTTCATCGCGGCAATCCAGCCCTTGCGGGCAGAGCGCGGGTCGCCCTGCGCCGCGAACAGGGTCGCGCGCGCACCGTTTTCAAGCGCCGCCAGTGGGTTGAGCGCCTGCCCTGCCCCGATCAACATGGCGCAACCGCCCGATGTAGCGGTTTTTGCGGCCATGATCTTGGTCTTCATCCCGCCCTTGCTGAACGGCGACAAGGGATCGCCCGCCATGCCCTCGATCTCTGCCGTTATGGCATCGATCACGGGCAGATGCCGCGCGGACGGGTCCGATTGCGGGTTGCCGGTATAGAGCCCGTCGACATCCGACAACAGCACCAGCAGGTCGGCGCCAACGGTGACGGCCACTTGCGCGGCCAAGCGGTCATTGTCGCCATAGCGGATCTCGTCCGTGGCGATTGTGTCGTTTTCGTTGACAATCGGCAGCACCCCAAGCCCAAGCAGCGTGGCCAGCGTGGCCCGGCTGTTCAAGTAGCGGCGGCGGTCATGGGTGTCGTCCAGCGTCAGCAGCACCTGCCCCGCGCTAATGCCATGGGGGGCCAACACCTCTTCATAGGCGCGGGCAAGCTGAATCTGGCCCACGGCGGCGGCGGCCTGGCTTTGCTCTAGCGCCAGTGCGCCGTGTGGCAGGCCCAGCACCGCGCGGCCCAAGGCAATCGAGCCGGATGACACGATCACGACCTCTGCCCCGCGCGCGCGCAAGCCCGCCACATCCGCGGCCAGTGCATGCAGCCAGTCACTGCGCAACCGGCCCTGTTCGACCAGCAGCGCAGAGCCGATCTTGACCACCACGCGGCGCGCGGCCTGCAAGGCACGGGCAGGCGTCAGGGTTGCCATGCGCCCTCATCCTCGGGGATCTCGCGGCCCTTGTCGATCTGGCGGATCAGGGCGCGGAGCACGTCCTGCACACCCTCGCCCGACACGGCCGACAGCATCATGACCTTGCGGTGGCTGGCCGCTTCCAAGGCGGCAAGCTTTTCGGCGCGTTCCTCGTCATCCAGCGCGTCGATCTTGTTCATCGCAACAATGCGCGGCTTCAGCGCCACGTCGGGGGAATAGGCGTGGAGTTCACCGTCAATGATGCGCCAATCCTCGGCCACGTCCTCCGCCGTGCCATCGACCAGTTGCAACAGCACCGCGCAACGCTCGACATGGCCCAGAAACTGGTCGCCAAGGCCGCGCCCCTCAGATGCGCCCTCGATCAGGCCCGGAATATCGGCCATGACGAATTCACGCGCATCCACGCCGACCACACCCAGATTGGGGTGCAGCGTGGTGAACGGATAATCCGCAATCTTGGGGCGAGCGTTCGATGTCGCGGCCAGAAAGGTCGATTTGCCAGCATTGGGCAGGCCCGCAAGCCCGGCATCCGCAATCAGCTTCAGCCGCAGCCAGATTTCGCGCTCCACCCCCGGCTGGCCGGAATTGGCGCGGCGCGGCGACTGGTTGGTGGCGGATTTGAATTGCAGGTTGCCCCAACCGCCATTGCCACCCTTGGCAAGCAATACGCGCTGTCCGACCTCTGTCAGGTCGGCGATGACAGTGTCCTGATCCTCGTCGAGGATCTCGGTCCCCTCGGGCACGCGCAGCACAACGCTGTCACCGTCGCGCCCGGTGCGGCCCTTGCCCATGCCGCCCTGACCCGATTTTGCAAAAAAGTGCTGCTGGTAGCGAAAGTCGATCAACGTGTTCAGCCCGTCGACACATTCGACCCAGACATCGCCGCCGCGCCCACCATCGCCGCCGTCGGGACCGCCATATTCGATGAATTTCTCGCGCCGGAACGACACGCAGCCGGACCCACCGCCGCCAGAGCGGATCGCGACCCGTGCAAGATCAAGGAATTTCATGGCGCGTGCTCCGTTGTCGTAGGCCGCAGCCTTTAGCGCAGCTTTTGCGCAAACGAAAGGGGCCGCGTGGCCGCGCGCGCGGGTCAGGCGGGCGGGTGGGTGGGGCCTGTCCCGCGCGCGCGGCCCGCCTGTTACCGCCCCTTGAACAGCCCGCCCAGAACCCCGCGCATGATCGCTTTGCCGGTCCGGGTGCCAAGCTGGCGGGCCAACGACTTGGCGAAGGCATCCACGGGCGAGTCGCGGCGCGACACACGTTTGGCGCGTGGTTTGGGCATTTTCGGATCATAGCGCCGCGCGGAGGTGAATTCCGGTTCATCTTGCACCTGCACGGCCGCATCGGCTGCGGTCTTCGCGCGCCGCGCCAGCATTTCATGCGCGCTGTCGCGGTTGATGGCACGGTCATATTTCCCCGCCACCGGTGACGATGCCATAAGCCGCGCGCGTGTTGCTGCATCGACCGGCCCCATCTGGCTGCTGGGCGGGCGGATGAGCGTGCGTTCGGCTATGCCGGGTACGCCTTTGCCTTCCAGAAAGGATGTGACCGCCTCGCCCACACCCACGTCGCGGATCGTAGCTGCAATATCAAAACGCGGGTTCGGGCGGTAGGTTTGCGCGGCCCGCTTCAAGGCTTGCTGGTCACGCGCGGTGAAAGCGCGCAAAGCGTGTTGCACGCGGTTGCCCAACTGGCCCAGAACGTCATCGGGCACGTCATCAGGGTTTTGTGTGACGAAATACACCCCCACCCCTTTGGAGCGGATCAACCGCGCGACCTGTTCGACCTTGTCAACCAATGCTTTGGGTGCGCCGTCGAACAGCAGATGCGCCTCGTCAAAGAAGAACACCAGTTTGGGTTTGTGAGGATTGCCGACCTCGGGCAGTTCTTCGAACAGTTCTGACAACAGCCAGAGCAGGAAGGTCGCGTAAAGCTTGGGGCTGCGCATTAGCCGCGCGGCGTGCAAAATGCTGATCACCCCGCGCCCGTCCTGAGTGGTGCGCATCAGGTCCGCAAGGTCCAGCGCGGGTTCCGAGAAGAAATGGCGCACCCCTTGGTTTTCCAGCACCAGAAGCTTGCGTTGTATGGCGCCGATGCTGGCGGTCGTGACATTGCCGTAGCGCGCCGACACCTCGGCGCGATGTTCCCCCAGAAACGCCAGAAGCGCGCGCAGGTCATCCAGATCAAGGATCGGCAGCCCCTCGTCATCCGATATCCGGAAGGCGACGTTGATCACGCCCTCTTGGGCGTCGGTCAGGTCCAGCATGCGCGACAGCAAAAGCGGTCCCAGCTCGGAAATCGTTGCGCGCACCGGGTGACCGTGTTCGCCAAAGAAATCCCACAAGATGGTCGGGTTGCCGGCAAAGTGATAGCCTTCCAGCCCGATATGGTCGGCGCGTTTGAACAGGAAATCCTTTGCTTCGCCCGCCACCGCTATGCCGCTGACATCGCCTTTGATGTCGGTCAGAAAGACCGGAACGCCCGCGCGCGAGAACTCTTCGGCCAGAATTTGCATGGTGATCGTCTTGCCGGTGCCGGTCGCGCCTGCGATCAATCCGTGGCGATTGCCGAATTTGAAGGCCAGTTCTTGGGGCGTGTGCTGCTCTGGACCGCCACCGCCCACGAAAACACCCTGATTTTGCTCGCCCATTCCGTCCCACCCTTGCTACCGACACGCTTGCGTGAAGAAACTATGCCAGCCACGCAGACAATGGAAAGAGCTTCTTTACCATTTCATGCCAAGATACCTAGGCGCGTCCCGTTTCGGCCCGTTGTGACCCGGTCGCGGATACGCGTTTTCCTCCCTGTCAGACTGGCCACACCCGTTGGGTGCGGTCTTTTTCCATGCAACGCTCCAAGCACGGTAAATTTTGGTCAAAGCACGGCTGTAATCCCGAAAAACGCAGAAATCTTAGGTGTTGACGGGTCAATTTTTTAGCCATAGGCTTCGTCGCAATAGTCGGCCGGTCCGACAGGGAGAGAATAAAAAAATTACGGAATAAGGGCCTTCGGGCCCTTATTTTACGTTTGGGCCAGCCGCGGCAATGGTGTGCAAGGCGGCATCGGCCAGTCCCCGCCAACCGGGCAGACCCTTGATTTTTTTGCCTGACAGGTACGCATCCCCGTGTTATTCCGCCCGCAAATTCGCTGGATGTTGAGGAAGACCATGAACACAAGTTCCGCCTACGCTTTTGGCTCCGCAGTGATCGGGGCCGTGATGATGCTGGGTGTGTCCGCCTATGCTCAGGACACGACCGGCGCGGAAGAGGCCGGAAATGGCGACGCGCTTGGCCTGTCCACCGGGGAAGTGATCGGTGCCGGCGGCGACGAAAGCTACACCGGCGCGACCCATGGTGATTGGGAACTGGTCTGCATGCGCGCGGAGGAAGGCGAAGACCCTTGTCAGATGTATCAGCTTTTGCGCGATGCCGACGGCAACGCCACTGCCGAAATCACGATGTTCCCGCTGCCGCCGGGCGAAGAAGCGGTCGCCGGTGCCACCATCCTGACCCCGCTTGAAACGCTGCTGACGGCGCAGCTTGTCATGCAGGTCGATGACGGTGCGGCCAAACGCTATCCGTTCACATTCTGCACCGCGATCGGCTGCATCGCGCGTGTCGGGTTTACCGCTGCCGAAGTGGACGCGTTTCGCGGCGGCGCAACCGCGACATGGCGGCTGGTTCCGGTCGCAGCGCCAGACCAGACCGTTGACCTGAACATGTCGTTGATTGGCTTTACCGCCGCGTTCACCGATCTGACCGAAGACCTGCAATAAGCCAGGCTGGGGCGCGGGATACGCGCCCCGCCCGCACTGCCAAGTCAATGTCTAAATTTGCGCGCTCGGATCGCTGAACCGACGCAACCGCCGCGCTGCCGTTTGTGCGACTCCCAGCACAAGCGCCTTGCGGCGAGCCGCGCCCAGCTTGTCTTCCGGTGCAGTTTGCACCAGTTCGGCACCGTAGCTGTCAGCCAGAAACAACCCGGAACCTTCGGGCAGCACCGCGCGCGGAAAATCCGTGCCCACGGCCCAGAAAAACCGGTCGCACCAAGGCAGATATCCCTGCCACTTCTGATCGGCCCGGAAATCGGCCAGGCTGGATTTGCACTCCACAATCCAAACCTCGCCGCGCGGCCCCAGTGCCAGCACATCCACCCGCAAATTGCGCGTGACCGGATATTCGCAGACAGACACAAAGCCCAAACCGTCCAGCGCACGACACACGCCGCGCGCCAGCAAGACGCCCGGTGCCGTGCCCTGTTCAAATGCACCCTGTTCCACCATGGCGCCAATCATGAACAAATGATGAACGCAGGTCAAGCATACGTTGGCGCTTGATTGCGGCGGGCAAGCACATTACCTGAGGTGTAGGCAGGTTCTGCTCTTCGCGTGCGTGGCCCTTTTCCAGTGGCCTATACGCACATCCGAGGGAGCTGGCTCTGGCAGGGTCCTGGCCTTGTTATCTGGCGCCCACCTGATTCTCAGGCTCTCGGAAACTCACGCCACCACGGTCGCTGCGGGCCTGCCACCCTGCTATCCGCGCCGTGCGGGCCCGTCAGAGATCTTGATTGGAATCGGGTCATAGGCCCGGATGGGTGTGCCACGATCATCGTCGTCATCGTCATCGTCTTCATAGCCCATGCGCATGATTCGGATGGCGAATTGCACCCCCGCAAATACCAGACCGTTGAAAAAGAAGATCAGGAACAGCCCCAGCAGCCCGTCGCTGGAGTTGAACACCAGATGCCCCAGATTGCCCACATTCATATACAACAGGATCGCGGTGAACACGGCGGACAGGCCGAACCCGATTGCGATTTGTTGCAGATAGACTTTGATGAGCTTTGGCATTGATACACCCTCCTTGAGGGCGACAAGCTACGCCTCTCATCAAGGAAAGCAAGCCCCGAGCCTTCGCGAAGGCCGGTTGCGGCAGGATGCCGCCAAGGTCGTCACGGCTCTGTTACCGCAAGCGGTTAGGTCGCGGTCATCCATAACACGGGAGTTTGGACATGACCTTGAAAGCAACCCTGATCGTGGCAGGACTAGCTGCCAGCACCGCAACCGGCGCAATCGCGCAAGACATGGTTGGCGGCGTCACCTACGGGCCACGCCCCTTCTACCTGATCGACCGCATGGCCGACGGCCCGCTGAAAGAGAAACTGGCCTCGTGTATGGCCCAGACGCCCAGCGCGACGAAGTTTTCCATCGGCCACCGTGGCGCGCCACTGCAATTCCCCGAGCATACCCGCGAATCGAATATCGCGGCTGCGCGCATGGGCGCCGGTATTCTGGAATGCGATGTGACCTTCACATCCGATCTGGAACTGGTCTGCCGCCACGCTCAGAACGATCTGCACACCACCACCGATATTCTGGCCAGCGATCTGGCGGGCAAGTGCACCGCGCCTTTCAGCCCGGCGGATGGCGACACCAACGCCGCTGCTGAATGCCGCACCAGCGACATCACCTTGGCCGAATTCCGCACCCTGACGGGCAAGATGGACGCGGCCAACACCCGTGGCACAACCGTTGCAGAGTATATGGACGGCACCGCCAACTGGCGCACCGACCTGTATTCGGTTCAGGACGGCCAGTTGATGACCCATGCCGAATCGATCGCATTGTTCGACGCGCTGGGTGCAGATTTCACGCCAGAACTGAAATCGGCCTCTGTCGATATGCCGTTCAACGGGTTCTCTCAGGCCGATTATGCGCAAAAGCTGGTCGACGAATATGTCGCCGCCGGAATCGACCCGTCGCGCGTCTGGCTGCAAAGCTTCAATCTGGATGACGTGAAATACTGGGTAGAGAACACGCCCGAATTCGGCGCGCAGGCGGTTTACCTGGATGACCGCTACGAGGCATCTGATGACGATGAGGGCCTGATTGACCCCAACGATCCTGCCACCTTCAAGCCCACGATGCAGGAACTGGCCAATATGGGCGTGCGCTACATCGCACCGCCGATGTGGATGCTGCTGACGCTGGACGACAGCGGCAACATGGTTGCCAGCGAATACACCAAAGCCGCGCAAGAGGCTGATCTTGGCATCATCACATGGACGCTGGAACGCTCTGGCCCGCTGACCACGGGCGGCGGCTGGTATTTCCAGAGCGTGGCGGGCGCGACCGATACGGATGGCGATTACTTCACCATCCTGAACGCCCTGCACGAAGAAGCAGGCGTGGTTGGCGTGTTCAGCGACTGGCCGGCAACGACCACCTATTACGCGAATTGCATGGGCCTTTAAGGCTTGGCATTCGACGAAACCACGGGGGCGCGCCTAATCTGGCGCGCCCTTTTCGCCTTGGCGGCGAGGACGCGGGCGCGAGGGGATTTCAGTCAGCAATCCGCCCACGCCCATTGCCATGATGTCGGTGCCGCGCACCGGCAGGCCGCAGATGATCCTTTCCATCACCCAATCGGCCCCGTTCAGCGCGGGGCTTTTGGCGCAACCGGGCAGCCCGATGACCGGGCGACCATTCATTTCGCCCAGAAACAGCAGGTTGCCGGGGTCCACCGGCATACCGAAATGATCAACCTGCCCGCCCGCCGCGCGCAGGGCTTCAGGTGCCGTGTCATGCAGGTCGGACGTGGCAGAGCCGGTCAGGATCAGCACCAGCGGTGCCGTGGTCTGGCGCAGGGCTTGGGCGAGTGCGTGCGCCGTATGATCGACCACCACGGGGGGCTGCATCGTCACGCCCAACCGCGCCAGCCGGTCGGCGGTCACGCGAGCGCCCTTCTCTCCCGGATCGGTGCCGCCTGCGCGGGTCATGAGCAGCACCGCTTTGTCCATGACCGGCCTGTGCAGCCGCAACGCGCCTTGCGCGGCCGCCGTGGCACGCGTGACCGCCGCACCGACCACCGCATAGGGGATGATCTTGACCGTCGCGACCATGGTGCCGCGTTCCACACGCATCAGCGGCGGCAGCGTGGCCAGCGTAATCGCGGGGTCCACGGCGTTGAGCGCATGGATCGCGGTGGCGTCAAGGTCCACCAACCCTGCGCATTCGGCCACGATATTCACCCGTCCGGTGCCGACCGGGCGCAATGACAGTCCCGCATCCGACGGAACCAAAGCTTCTGCCACGGCGCGCGCCGCGTCATCCTCGGCTATGTCGCCTTGTTCCGGCTGGGCCACAACCACGTCTGCCACACCGCCCGCGCGCAGGCGTGCCACTTCTGTCGGACCCAAGACGCAGCCCTTGCGCAAGCGCCCGTCAGGCAGCGCCATCGAATGCGCCAGCACCGCGCCATGGGCTTGGTCCAGTGGCACCGGCCCGAACCTCACTTCGCGCCCCGCAGCGCCAGCGTGATCTGCGCCAGCGTTGCCACCGCAATCTCTGACGGGCTGCGCGCGCCGATATTCAGCCCCACGGGGGCATGGATGCGGGAGACATCGGTCTCTGTCAGCCCTTCGGCGTGCAGTCGCTCCAACCGTTTGGCATGTGTGCGGGTGGACCCAAGGCAGCCCAAATAGAACACGTCTGAACGCAGCGCGGCGATGATCGCGGGATCATCGAGCTTGCTGTCATGCGTCAGCGTCACGACCGCGGTGCGGGCATCCAGACCGAGCGCGAGCAACGCGTCGTCCGGCCAGTCGTGCAACAGTCGCGTGTCGGGAAAGCGCGTCTCTGACGCGAACGCGTCACGCGGGTCGACTACGACCGCATCATACCCCGCCAAGCGCGCCATCGGCACCAAGGCTTGGGCAATATGCACAGCACCAACGATCACCAAGCGCAATGGCGGGTTGTAGAGCGTGACCATCTGCCCCGCCTCGTCCGGGCCGGAGCGGTCGGCGCGGAAGCGGTCGGCCAGATCGGGCGCGTCTGTCCCGGCCAAGCGGCGTGCGAAACTGTCAAGATCGGTTAGCAGCGCTATGGGGTGGCGTGCGGCCCGCGCGGCGACCAATTCGGCCAGCATGTCAGGGTGCAGCGCGGGCGCTTGCGGGCCAATCGGGTCCACCAGAATCCGGATCGTGCCGCCGCAGGCCAGCCCCACCTCGAACGCGGTCTCGTCGGCCACGCCATAGGTCAGCAGGCGCGGCTTGCCGCTTTCCAGCGCCTCCATCGCCTCGAACACCACTGCGCCCTCGACACAACCGCCAGAGACAGAGCCCATCATCGTGCCATCCTCGCGAATGGCCAGTTGCGCGCCCGGCTGGCGCGGCGCGGAACCCCATGTCTGCACCACGGTCGCAAGTGCAACCCGCGCACCCGCCTGTTCCCAAGCCAATGCGATTTCGGGAATGGTGTCGTGATCGGTGATGCTCATGCCCCCCTCCGGTGCTTTGCAGCAGACTGGACCATTGCGTCACGCGGCGCCAGTAGGACATTCGCCCTAAGTGCGAAGGAAATGCTAGCGCCCTTCGGGAAGGGTCCGGCGCAGGATGCGGGCGGCCTTGCGCGTCGCGCAGCGGCTGACACGGCGGGTTTCGCAGGCTTCCTCGTTATCGTGGCAGATGCGCGAAAGCGCCTTGCAGGCCAAGGCCGCGATCACAGCATTATGGGACAAGGCCGGGTCGCCATACAGACGATCAAAGCTGGTGTCATCGAACATTGGCCGCCCTCCCGTGCAGAACAGTAACGCCGACCCTAACACGAGAATCACCTCTTGTGGGTGATCTGAATCAAATTTCGATCAACTGCCCCCACCGCGCGACCAGCAGCCCCAGAATCGCGGCGTAGATCATCAGGCTGGCCAGCAGCACGCAGACATGCCAGATCGCGTAGTGATAGCGCAGGCGCGTGGCCAGATAAAACACCACGCCCAGCGTATAGACGGCACCAGCGGCCAGAATCAGCGCCAGACTGGCGGGCGGCAGGCTGCCCCAAAGCTGCGGCAGGATGGCCACGCCAGCCCAGCCCATACCCAGATAGAGGGCGATTCCAAGCGCGCGGAACCGCACGGGCGAATACAGCTTCAGCACAACGCCCGCGCAAGCGGTCAGCCAAAGTGCCGTCACAAAGCCCAGCCCCTGTCCGGGAATCAGCGTCAGCGGCGTGTAGCTGCCCGCAATTTTCAGAAAGATCGCGCTGTGATCCAGACGCTGAAATAGCCATTCAAGCCGCGCGCCACGCCACAGGTTGAAAAGTGCCGACGCCCCGATCATGGCCGCAAGCGCCACGCCGTAAACGGCAGTCGCCCATAAAAGGCGCATATCCCCGCCTTGCCGCGCGACCATGAGTGCAAGCACAACAAGCGCCGGAACCCCAAGACCCACCAAGACCAGCCCTGCAACATGGATCGTTGCGTCCAGCCGGTATTCGGCGGGCGAATAACTGTCGCGATGATCCAGCATCCAGCGCATGGGCATTCCCTTCTACATACAGGCTAGCGCGCAAACATGTCCTGACCATGACCCCGGCAAGGCAGGCGCGGCGGCGGGTGTGCCTTGATTTTGGCCGCAATTCCCCATAGCGGGGTAAAGCAGGCGCACGCAAAGGATACGCAGGGTCAATGACGATACATCTTTACAAGGACGATCTGCCCGACGGGCTGGACCTGGGCGCGACCGTCGCCATTGATTGCGAGGCGATGGGGCTGAACCCGCATCGTGACCGTCTGTGCGTGGTGCAACTGTCGGGCGGGGATGGCAACGCCCATCTGGTGCAGGTCTCCTTGCCGCTGAAACCCGCACCCAACTTGTGCCGCCTGCTGGCCGATCCGAACGTGGTCAAGCTGTTCCATTTCGGGCGCTTCGACATTGCGCTGCTGGCGCATAGCTACGGTGTGACCTGTGCACCGGTCTATTGCACCAAGATCGCATCCAAACTGGTGCGCACCTATACCGACCGCCATGGGCTGAAACATCTGCTGACGGAATTGCTCGGGGTGGATATTTCCAAACAGCAGCAAAGCTCTGACTGGGGCGCGGACACCCTGACAGACGCGCAGCAGACCTATGCCGCGTCGGATGTGCTGCATCTGCACCGGCTGCGCGATGCTCTGGACGCAATGCTAGCCCGCGAGGGCCGACTTGATCTGGCGCAAGCCTGTTTCGATTTTCTGCCCACACGCGCCAAGCTGGACATTGCGGGCTGGCCCGATACCGATATTTTCGCGCATACATGAGCAGCTTGCGCCAGACAGCCTCGCGCCTGTTGCGCCTTGGTCTGCCGCTTAGCGCGCTTGTGCTACTCTCGACCATTTTCCTTGTGTCGCGCAATGTTGACCCCAACAGGGCCGCCGCGCTGTCCGACCTGGACCTTGCCCAGATAACCCGAGAGCCGCGCATCGCCACCGCCCGTTTTGCGGGCGTCATGGACGATGCGACCACGATCACCGTCTCTGCGGATGCCGTGCGATCCTTGGGCGCCGCCGAGGAAGAGGCACCGCTGGATCTGTCCTTTGCGGCGCCCGACGGAGAGTTGCAGTTCCCGAATGCCAGTCATGCCAGCTTTCGTGCCGACACCGCGCGGCTTGACCAGCGCGCGGGGCGATTGACCGCCGAAGGTCCGGTAACGCTTGAAAACTCGGATGGATACATTCTGCAAATGGGCGGAATGGAGGTGGCCTTGGACCAGACCCGACTTGTCGGCACCGGTGGCGTGCAGGGGCAGGCTCCGGCGGGTGATATTCGCGCCGATGCGTTGGAACTGACCCGCTCGGGCGGGGCGGATGGCGGATATTTGCTTGCCTTTACGGGCAATGTCAGGCTGTTATACATCCCGCAATGACCGGAGGAGCAGCGTTGCACAAATTTGCACATATCGTCGCGGTAGTGACACTGGTCGCCGGCACGTCATCGGCCTTTGCACAGGGCACCAGCCTGTCGTTTTCGGGGCTGAACGCGGTGCGCGGCGAACCCGTCGAAGTGCGCTCCGACAACCTGACCGTGGATAACAGCACCGGCGAAACCACGTTTTCAGGCAATGCCGTTCTGGGACAGGGCGATATGCGGCTTGCCGCCCAAACGATCACCGTGGTCTATACACCCGGCGACAGCACGCGCATCACCCGGATGGAAGCGTCTGGCGGCGTCACGCTTGTGACCGCGGTCGAAGCCGCCGAAGCTGCAAACGCAGTGTATGATCTTGACGGCGGCACCGTGCAGATGAGCGGGTCTGTCATCCTGACCCAAGGCCCGAACGTGCTGTCGGGCGACCGGCTGACGGTCAATTTGCGCAGCGGGCAAGGTCGCCTTCAGGGGCAGGTGCGCACCATTATCCAGACCGACCGCTAGGCACGCATGACAGAGCTGGCCGAGCACGATGCGCTGGACGTATCCAACCTGCAAAAAAGCTATGGCAAGCGCGTCATCCTGCGCGATGTGTCGCTGCATGTCGAACCGGGCGAAGTGGTCGCACTGCTGGGGCCGAACGGCTGCGGCAAGACCACCTGTTTCTATTGCATCGCGGGCATCGTCAAACACGAAGGCGGCACCGTTTACCTGAACGGCGAAGACGCGACAGGGCTGCCGCTGTTTCGCCGCGCCCGCATGGGGCTGGGCTATTTACCACAGGAAATGAGCATCTTTCGCGGTCTGAGCGTGGCACAGAACATTCTGGCCGTGCTGGAAATACGCCTGCAAGACCGCGCTGAACGCGCGCGCCTTCTGGACCAGCTTCTGGACGAATTCTCCATTGGGCATCTGCGCAATTCGCCCGCCCTTGCGCTGTCAGGCGGCGAGCGGCGCCGGGTCGAGATTGCGCGCGCACTTGCCGCCAACCCCCGTTATGTCCTGCTGGACGAACCCTTCGCGGGCGTGGACCCGATTGCAGTGGGCGAAATCCGGGCGCTGGTGGCCGATCTGAAAACCCGTGGCCTTGGCGTGCTGATCACCGACCACAATGTGCGCGAAACCCTCGCCATCGTGGACCGCGCCTATATTCTGCATGACGGCACCGTGTTGCGCGCGGGCACACCTGCCGAAGTGGTGGCGGATGCCGATGTACGCCGCGTCTATCTGGGGCGCGATTTTCAGCTGAATGAGGCGCAGGACGCGGACTGAGTTTTCGGCCCTTCGCATCACCCATACGTTGACAAAGCCCCCCCATCTGTCGCCAAATACCCCACAAGGTCCATGGCAGACGGGCAGCGCAGAACCGCCCAGTTGCCCAGACAGAGCAGAATGACCCAAGAGGGGCAGCTCCGGCCCGCCCCCATAACACGAAGGAGTGGCCCATGCGCTACCAGATCAGCGGCAAGCAAATCGACATTGGAGATGCGCTGCAAACCCATGTGAAAGCCGAATTCGGCGAGTTGGTCGAGAAATACCAGCAGCGCCCGACCGAGGCTGTGGTGGTGTTTTCCCGCGATGCGCATAACATGGTCTGCGAAGCCACGCTGCACCTGTCGACGGGTCTGACCGCACAGGCGCGCGGGCAGGCTGGCGAGATTTATGCCGCCTTCGAATCGTGCCGAGAGAAACTGGACAAGCAATTGCGCCGCTACAAGCGCCGCCTGAAAGACCACCATCGCGACCGCACCACCCCGGTTGAGTTCGGCGGCGCATCATCGTATGTGCTGGCGTCAAACGAGCACGAGTCGGCGGAAGAGCCCGAGACGTTGCAACCCATAATCATCGCCGAGATGGAGACCAAGATCCCCTCCCTCTCTGCCGGAGAAGCCGTGATGCAGATGGAATTGAGCCATGCACCCGTTCTGGTTTTCCGCAACGAGCGCCATGGCGGCCTGAATGTGGTCTATCGCCGCGATGACGGCAATGTCAGCTGGATCGACCCGCAGCAATAACTGACCCGCAAGACCCCGCCGCGCCATGGGCCTTGCGCCCCGGCGCGGCAATTCATTTCACCCGATCGGAGACAGCCTATGCAGATGTCACAGCTTCTGGATGCAGATGCCTTGCGGGTCATCAGGTCGGCCACCAGCAAGAAACGGCTGTTCCAAACCTTGGGCGAAATGGCGCAATCGGTCTACGGGCTGTCGGGCAGCGCCGTGGTAGAGGCGTTGCAGGAGCGCGAGAGCCTTGGGCCGACCGGCGTGGGGCACGGCGTGGCGCTGCCGCATGCGCGGCTGGACGGCGTGGACCGCGTGCTGGGCGTGTTCCTGAAACTGGACCGCCCGCTGGATTACGGGTCGGTCGACAAAAGCCCGGTCGATCTGGTCTTTGCGCTGTTTGCGCCGCGCGATGCCGGGGTGGACCACCTGAAAGCGCTGGCATTTGTGTCACGCACCCTGCGCAACCCCGCCATCTGCGAGAAACTGCGCGCCAACGACGAGCCTGCGAAGTTTATCGAGATCTTGTCGAGCGAGGCGGCGACGAAGGCGGCTTGAGAGCGCGTCGTTTCACGCCGTGAGGGCAGCTCCCGACCGCGGGTGGGCGCTCTCTGACACTTGTGGTCAGCGCTTTATGGCGAAATCTCTCCCCACGCCAAGCCCTGCTCAACCGCTACCAAAGCGCCCGCCCTCGGGGCGGTCGGGCGCTGCCCGGGCCGCGCAAGCGCGGCTGTTAACCGGGCTCGGGTAGGATTTGACGTGCAACCGCAGCAATGCAGGGAACGCCATATGTTCCGCTCCAAAGAAAAAGGCCGCAGCTTTCGCTGCGGCCTTTCTCATTCCTATCCACCGATATGATCAGTCGCGGTCCTTGAGCGCGGCGCCAAGGATGTCGCCCAAGCTTGCGCCTGCGTCCGACGAGCCGAACTGTTCCACGGCCTCTTTCTCTTCCGCGATCTCGCGGGCCTTGATCGACAGGCCCAGACGGCGGGATTTGGCATCGACCGAGGTGACACGCGCGTCGACCTTGTCGCCAACCTGAAAACGCTCGGGGCGCTGGTCGGCCCGGTCGCGGGCCAGATCGGAGCGGCGGATAAAGGCCTTCATGTCGTTATAGATGACCTCGATGCCGCCATCCTCGATCGAGGTGACTTCGCAGGTCACGATCGAGCCGCGCTTCACGCCTTCGACAGCTTCCGAGAAGTTGTCATTGGCCAGCGCCTTGATCGACAGCGAAATGCGCTCTTTCTCGACATCAACCTCGGAGACCACCGCCTGAACGATATCGCCCTTGCGGTATTCCTGGATGGCATCCTCGCCGCGCTGGTCCCAGCTCAGGTCGGACAGGTGCACCATGCCGTCGATATCGCCGTCCAGACCCACGAACAGACCGAATTCGGTGATGTTCTTGACCTCGCCCTCGATCTGGGTGCCGGTCGGGAAGTTCTCTGCGAACTGCTCCCACGGGTTGCGCAGGGTCTGTTTCAGGCCCAGCGACACGCGGCGCTTGGCGCTGTCGATCTCCAGCACCATGACTTCCACTTCCTGCGAGGTGGAGACGATCTTGCCGGGGTGCACGTTCTTCTTGGTCCAGCTCATTTCCGAAACGTGGACCAGACCTTCGACACCGGCTTCCAGCTCTACGAATGCGCCGTAATCGGTGATGTTGGTCACGCGGCCCTTGTGGACGGATTCCAGCGGGTAATCACGCTCGACCGAATCCCACGGATCGGCTTGCAGTTGCTTGATGCCCAGCGAAATGCGGTGGGTTTCCTTGTTGATCTTGATGACCTGCACCTTGATAGTTTCACCGATGGTGACAACCTCGGACGGGTGGTTGACCCGGCGCCATGCCATGTCGGTGACGTGCAGCAGGCCGTCAACGCCGCCAAGGTCAACGAACGCACCGTATTCGGTGATGTTCTTGACCACACCATCGACCGTCTGACCTTCGGCCAGTTTGGCGATGACTTCGGCGCGCTGTTCGGCGCGGCTTTCTTCCAGAATGGCACGGCGCGACACGACGATGTTGCCACGGCGACGGTCCATTTTCAAAATCTGGAACGGCTGCTTCAGCCCCATCAGCGGGCCTGCGTCGCGCACGGGGCGCACATCGACCTGAGAGCCGGGCAGGAAGGCCACGGCACCGCCCAGATCGACGGTAAAGCCACCCTTGACGCGGCCGAAGATCGCACCTTCGACGCGAGCCTCGTCGGCATAGGCTTTTTCCAGCTTGTCCCAAGCAGCTTCGCGGCGGGCCTTGTCACGGCTGACAACGGCTTCCCCGCGCGAGTTCTCGACACGCTCCAGGAACACCTCGACAGCGTCGCCCACGGCGACAGAGGGGGCTTCTCCGGGATTAGCGAATTCTTTCAGTTCAACGCGGCCTTCCATCTTGTAGCCGACGTCGATGATGGCTTGTCCAGCCTCGATTGCGATGACCTTGCCGGTCACGACACTGCCCTCAGAGGGTGTGTCCATTTCGAGGCTCTCGTTGAGCATTGCCTCGAAGTCTTCCATGGTTGCTTTAGCGCACATACAGATCAGGTTCCTTTGTTCATGTTGCTGGCCAGACGGTTGACTCCGCCGGTCTTGGGTTGGCACCAGAGGCTAAATGCAGGCCGCGCGGGGAACACGAAAACACACAAAAGGCCACGCCATAGGCCCGGCCCTGTTCCAGTTACGCGAAAGGCACTGCAGCCCCTCTGATTGGGCGTGTCCATAAGGGGTCAAGGACGCTATGGCAAGGGTTTTGGGGCCGGAGATGGCGCAAAGATCGCGCGCGGGCTATAGGTTTTCCAGCAAATGGGCCACATGCGCCGCGTGCTCGGCCATGCCCCAAGGCGCGCGCAGCACCGCCATGCCCGACCCAACCATCCGGTGGCCGGGGCGCGCGGGCGAAAAGCGCGCTTCAAAGCAGGTAATATCCGGCATCTCTGCAAGCAGGCCCGCTTTGAGGGCATCGTGCGGGCCGTCCTGCAAGATCGGATACCATAGCACCAGGATACCCACATTCCATTTGCGCGCAATCTGGCCCAGCGCGCGCGGCAATGTGGCGTAGTCGGTTTTCACCTCATAGGACGGGTCGACCATCAGAACGCCGCGCCGGGGTGTCGGGGGGCAAAGCGCCTGCGCCATCTCCAGCCCGTCGCGTTTGTAAACCCGCGCGCCCTGCCCCGCCATGGCGCGGCCCAGCGCGTCATGCTCTGCCGGGTGCAGCTCTGCCAGCGACACACGGTCATGGCCCGATCGTAGCAGATGCGCGGCAATCAAGGGCGATCCGGGATAGGCTGACAGCCCGTGCGCGACCTGCGCCGCCGCCAGCGCGCGGCGATAGGGATGATCAGGGGCAAACAGGTCTGCGGCGCGGGCGATACCGGCCGCTGCCTCACCCGTTTTCAGCGCCTCTGGCGCGCCAAGATCATACAGGCCCCGCCCTGCATGGGTCTCTATGTAGCTTAGCGGTTTGTCCTTGGTGGTCATGTAGTCCAAAAGCCACGCCAGCAGCGCGTGCTTGTGCACATCAGCCAGATTGCCCGCGTGAAACCCGTGTTGATAGGACAGCATGGGTTAGTCGCAGCGCAGGCTGGCCGCGCCCGAATAAGCGCCCAGATCGCGCGACTGCAACCGTCCATCGACCAACCGGGTTGCCAGACTGCGCCGCCAAGCGCGGTCGGCAGTCACGATTTCCGGCCCTTGGCCGCAATCATAGATGCCGCCCTCTATGTCAGGCGCGCCGTAGCGGTGGTTGGTATGCCCTTCGGCACTGGCTACTGGTGCGACAATCCAGTCATCGCCCGCGCGCCAGACCGTGACGACCCGCAGCACCCGCGCGAGATGCGGGCGGTCCACATAGGCGATTTCCAGACGCCCGTCGCCGTCCAGATCGGCGATCCCCGCAATCGCCAGCCAGCGGTGGCGCGTGCCGATAGGCGGGTTCCAAGCAACGGGAGTCAGCGTGCCGCCGCGCAATGTCCAGATCATGATCTGCGCGCCTTTGTCGAACTGCGAGACCACCGTCACCACCTCTGGGGCGCCATTGCCATCCAGATCGGCCAGGCGCGGTGCGGTATCCTCGAACACCTGTCCTTCCAGCCGCACGCGGTGGGTGCCGCTGGTGCTGGTCACTTCAAGGCCGGAATACTCACCATCCGGCAGCGCCCCGTGACCGTATTCTGTACTCAGATCGACATATCGCGCCGCGGTGACGGTGCCTTGCGCCTGTGCCGGAACGGCCAGCACCACGAGCAGACAGATCGCGCGCCACATCAGCCGCGCTCCGCAAGACGTTGGGCGATAAAGACTTTCGCCGCTTCGATTGCTTGTGTCACCGTCATCTCGGTCGTGTCCAGCGTGATTGCGTCCTCTGCCGCCAGCATTGGCGCATCCGCGCGGCCCGCATCGCGCAGATCGCGGGCGCGGACCTGCGCCAGTACGTCTTCGTAGCTGCAATCCTCTCCGGCTTCCAGCCACCGGCGCCGGGCACGCGTCTCGGCACTGGCGGTGACGAACAGCTTCACCTCTGCGTCCGGGCAGATGACGGTGCCGATGTCGCGCCCGTCCAGCACTGCGCCGCCCTCGCGACGGGCAAACTCGCGCTGGAAAGCCACGAGGGCCGCGCGCACATCCGGCAAGGCGGCAACCCGGCTCGCCGCTTCGCCGGCATCGAGGCTGCGCAGACCATCGCGTGCCAGATCATCCGACGACAGGCTGCGCGCGGCCAAGATGGGATCACCGCCCTTCATGCCCACGGCCCGATACAACAAACCTGTGTCGAGATGCGCAAAGCCGAATTCGCGCGACACTGCCCGGCTGATCGTGCCTTTGCCAGCTGCGGCGGGACCATCTATTGCAACCGTGAAGTGCATGACTGTCGGGACTTTCCTGCTGTTCTGGTCTTGTTCGTTATCGCAGGCGCGGCACCTGTTGCAATGCCTGAAATGACCAGAATCCAAGCAGCATTGAAATACCCATCGCGATTGTATACCGCTTCGTGCCACAACGCCTTTTCACGAAAGCTGCGGCAATGACGACAATCGGTTTTCTGGGGAACCCGGCACGGTTGAAACCCGGGTCCAAGGATAATACCGGCAATATCGTGCATGGCCACGCCGCCCGGTCGATCTTTCGCAAGCCGCAGCCCCTCAGCAAGCTCGACGACCCCGAGACTGCAGCG
The DNA here is from genome assembly GCF_900499075.1 of Roseinatronobacter ekhonensis. GTDB lineage: Bacteria > Pseudomonadota > Alphaproteobacteria > Rhodobacterales > Rhodobacteraceae > Roseinatronobacter > Roseinatronobacter ekhonensis. The sequence goes on from NZ_UIHC01000012.1 coordinate 27,295, forward strand.
CACGCGCGGCAGAATTACAGCCATCTGGCCTTCGTTGCCGCGACGATGCTGCATGTCAACAAAGTTCCCGGCTATATCGAGAGCCACGACCGCATGGCGGATTTTCTTGAAAAGACCGGCTTGCCTGTCGTGACCTTCGGTTTCGGGTGTCATGCAGCACTGGGGCAATCGCTGGCCAATGCAGAAGTGGACCCCCGCTCTGTGCGCTTGTTGCGGGTGATCGCTGACCTGTCGCAGTCCATCGCGGTGCGCGGCGCCTTTACCGCCGATCTGTGCCGCAAATACGGGGTTACGAATGTCGAGGTGGTCGGATGCCAGTCCGCCTATGCCGCAGGAATGGCGAACTGGAAACGCATGCCCAAGGTCGCGCAACGCCCAAGCGCCGCAGTGGGCCATCTATCCTACGGGCCGGATGAACGCCATGTGCTGGATCTGATCATGCGCGAGGGTGCCGATATCATCAGCCAAGGCAACCCTTTGGAACAGGCGATTGCGGGCGGGCAGCTGTCTTCAGTAGATTTCACGCGCGGTGCGCATGAATTCGGGGCGTGGCCCGAAGTGCGGACCTTGCTTGCAAATGGCCCAGACTCGGCGCGTAGTTATCATGCCTTCATCCGCGAGCGGTTCCATATTTTTTACGATGTCGAAACATGGATGGCCCATCTTGAACGGTATGATTTCGCGTTCGGCACGCGGTTTCATGGCAACATGATCGCGTTTCATGCCGGTGTGCCGGCGCTTTGGCTTGTCCATGACATGCGCACGCAAGAATTGTGCGAACATCTGTCCCTGCCCAAGATCGCCCATGCCGATATCGGACCGAACACTACGCTGGCGGAGTTGTCTGTACAGACGGATTACAGCGCCTTTGAAGCCGCCTTCCCCGCCAATCTGGCCCATTTCATGGCGTATCTTGACCGCAATCGAGTGACCGATCTGCTGCGCCCGGAATTCTTGCAGGCGGCGCGGGCCATCATCGCGCCATCGAACTAGCCGCCCGTATGGCTCATGTGGCGGGTCATCTGCCCGTCGACCGCCTGCCGCGAATAGTCGAAATCATGTCCCTTGGGCTTGCGTCCGATCGCGGCGCGGATGGCGTCTTCCAGCGGCGCATCGCTCTCAGAGGCCCGCAGCGGTGCGCGCAGGTCGGCCATATCCTCTTGCCCAAGGCACATATACAACTCGCCGGTGCAGGTCAGGCGCACGCGATTGCAGCTTTCGCAGAAATTATGCGTCAGCGGCGTGATAAAGCCGATCTTCTGCCCCGTTTCTTCAAGTCGCACATAGCGCGCAGGGCCACCGGAACGCTCGGTCAGGTCGGTCAGCGTATAGCGCTCGGCCAGACGTTCGCGCAGGTTCGACAGCGGCCAATACTGGTCCAGCCTGTCCTCGTTGCCCAAATCGCCCATTGGCATGACCTCTATCCAGGTCAGGTCCATGTCGCGGGCGGCGCAGAATTCTGTCAGGGTGAACAGTTCTTCCTCGTTAAAGCCTTTCAACGCAACCGCGTTCAGTTTCACGCGCATCCCCGCGTCTTGTGCGGCGTCAATCCCGTCAAGCACTTGCGCCAGCTTGCCCCAGCGCGTGACATCGGCGAATTTCTGATCATCAAGCGTGTCCAGCGACACGTTGATGCGCCGCACGCCGCACTCCGCCAACTCCCCCGCGAATTTGCGCAACTGGCTGCCATTGGTGGTCAGGGTCAGTTCCTTCAGCGCGCCGGTGTCCAGATGGCGGCGCATATTCTGAAAGAACGTCATGATACCCTTGCGCACCAAAGGTTCCCCGCCGGTTATGCGCAGCTTTTCCACCCCCAGCCGGATGAAGGTGGAACACATCCGGTCCAGTTCCTCCAGCGTCAGAAGCTCTTTTTTGGGCAGAAAGGTCATGTTTTCCGCCATACAATACACGCAACGAAAATCGCAGCGGTCCGTGACAGAGACACGCAGGTAAGAAATCGGACGGGCGAACGGGTCGATCAAGGGTGCGGACATGCGAAGAACCTAGTCAGCGACGGGGCCTACGGCAAGGCCATAACCGATTGTCGCGACGCGACATTGGTATTAGGGTCGGCACCATGAAACAAACTTGTTTGCTATTGCCGATTGTCGGGCTTGCGCTTGCCGGGTGCGGGGACGTTCCGTTCGGGTTCGGGACGGGCCCTGCCCCCGCGCAGAATGTCGTGGTGCAGCGCCCCGGCTCAGAGACATTGCGCCCCCCCGCCCGGCCCGGCGATGGGCGCGGCTTGGAACTGGGTGAAGACGGGCAAAGCGTCGGGGGGCTGAACGGAACCACGCCGCAGAATGCGGGCGGGGCATTGGGCGAAACGCTCGCCAGCCTTGGCAGCCCCACCGAACAAGGGCTCTGGTTGCGCACCGGTCTTGTGACACGCGTGCAGCAAGGCAGGGTGGAACAGGAAGATGGGGGCGGCGCGGTGCGCGTCGAATTGCGCCCATCGGGCGCGGCCCCCGGCGCGGGAAGCCAGTTGTCACTGGCGGCCTTCCGCGCGCTCGACGTGCCGCTCACCCAGCTTGTCACTTTGCGGGTGTTTGCAAACTAGGCGCGCCGGCGCAATGCCAACGGCGTCAGACCCAGATCATGACCGCGACCGCGAATGCCACAGCCACGGCCATGCGCTGGCCGCTGCGACGCGCTTGACCGCGACCAGCGCGCAGGCCAAGCGCCGCGCGCAATCGGGCCTGTTCGCGCAGTGCGGCATCGCTCGCGATCAACACCTCCAGAGACAGTGCGCGCGACCGCGTCCTGCTTGGGGCGAACGCAGAAGGACGTGCGGCCCCGCCGGTTGCGCCCGGTCGTGCGTAACGCGCCACCGGGCGCGGCACAATCGCGCCGGGAACCTGCTCTGTCCACTGGGCAGGGGCCTGTGCCAGCAGTTCCGCCGGGGTGAGCACGATTCGACTGCGAGACAACACAACCGCCTTTGGCGGCATGCAACGCATGACATGTCCGACAATGTCTGACAAAACCGCCTGCGAGGCGCCGTGGCTCACCCGCAATCGCAAGCAACCTTGATGGCGATACAGGAAAAACCCCAGCCGTCCCGCACCATGCGGTTTTCGTGTGGCCTTGGGCCGGTAGAACACGCCGCTGCGCCGATCAGGCAACCGGTCAGCCCCGAAAGCCAGCGCGACCCCGTCCACATCCATGCTGATTTGGCCGTCCTGCAACCCGGCGCGGTCCACGCGGTGCTGGCTGGCGCACATGGCGCGCAACAAAAACTGGAACGCCTCTATGTCGGAATGCGGGCGGGGCGTGTCATACAACAACAGCATATCGACATCCGCATGCGGCACGACCCGACCAACCGGCGCAGCCAGGCTGCGGCGCGGCGCGCCGGCCCGGTTCAACGCCAATGGCCCTGCCCAACTTGCGTCAGGTCTGGGCGGCTGCGTGAAATGCTCCGTCATGTGTAACCCATTCACCCAGCACTCAATATAGGGGTTTGAATGCCGCGCGTCGGGCCAAAAATACCAAGCATTTGAAGCAGCTTGCGCGACATGTTCCGACACGCGACAGCTTCGCTCTTGCCCCGCGCATGGATGCGCCCTAAGCCGTAGCCCATGAAACTGCTGTTCCTTGGCGATGTAATGGGCCGCGCGGGCCGGAATGCGATCACCGGTTGGCTGCCGGTGCTGCGCGCGGCATGGGCGCTCGACTTCGTCGTCGTCAATGGCGAGAACGCGACCGGCGGTGCGGGGCTATCACCCGATCACGCCAAGGCGCTGCTGGCAGCCGGTGCAGATTGCGTGACCTTGGGCGATCATGCCTTCGACCAACGCACCATGCGCGAATTCTGCGCGCAGGAACCGCGTATCATCCGGCCCCTGAACATTGCCAAGGCAGGGGCGCCGGGGCATGGAGCGCATGTGTTCGATGCCGGGCGCGGGCGGCGGGTTCTGGTCGCACAAGCCTTGGGCCAAGTGTTCATGAAACAACCCTATTCAGACCCGTTTTCAGCCGTGGAACCGGTGCTGCGCGCGCATCCGCCCGGCGGCAGGGTGCAGGCCAGCCTGATCGACATCCACTGCGAGGCGACCTCGGAAAAGACCGCCATGGGCCATTGGTGCGACGGGCGCGCCAGCGTCGTTGTCGGCACCCATACCCATATTCCGACGGCGGATGCACAAATCCTGCCCGCTGGCACGGCCTACCAGTCCGATGCGGGCATGTCAGGCGATTACGATTCGGTCATTGGCATGAAAAAAGACGAGCCCATGCGCCGGTTCATCACCGGAATGGCGCGCGCCCGTTTTGAGCCAGCCATGGGCGCACCCACGCTCTGCGGGCTGTATGTGGAAACCGACGACGCAACGGGCCGCGCCACCCGTGTCGAGATGGTGCGCGCGGGCGGGCGGCTGGCACAATCGGGGCCTGCGCCGGTAGACCTGCCGGACCTGCGCCGCACCGATGCCTGAGGACAGGTCTTGGCCACGCCCGCTGGCCTCTGCGGTTCTGATCGCGGCAGGTGTGCTATGGGGGTTGGGCGCGCCCTTCGTGCGCTATGCCCGGCTTGGCGGGATGGAGGCGTTCAGCCTTGTGTTGTGGCATAGCTTCGTCGGGCTGGTCGTGATCGGCGCCATTCTGGCACTGCGCGGGCGGCTGGCCATCCCGCGCGACGCGGCCTCGCTGCGGTTGTATCTGGCGGTCGGCGTGCTTGGCATTTTCGCGCCGCATATCGCGGGGTACTGGGCGCTTGGCTGGGTGCCCGCGGGGGTCCATGCATTGCTGACATCGCTGGTGCCGATTTTCGCGCTGGCCGTGGCGCTGGCGCTGCGCATCGAACGGTTCCGCCCCGTGCGCGCGCTGGGGCTGGCACTGGGGGCTGGGGCGATCGCGCTGATCGTCCTGCCAGAGGCCAGCCTGCCCCAAGGCGTGGCCATCGGCTTCGTGCTGGTCAGCGCGCTGGCACCTTTGTGCTACGCACTGGAATCGGCCTATGTCGCGCATATCAGCACCGCATCCGCCGGGGCGATGCAGGCGCTCTTCGGCGGCTCGATCATTGCTGTTGCGCTGTGCTTGGTCACGACATGGGCTGCGGGCCAGCCGCTTTTGCCTGACAGCGTCGACCTGCGGCTTGGCGCGGTTGCCCTGTCGGGCGCGGGGGGTGCACTGGCCTATGCGCTCTATGTCACGCTGTTGCGCCGCGCGGGCAGCCTGTTTGCCACGCAGGTGGCCTATATAGTCACGCTATCGGCCATGCTATGGGCCGTGCTGCTTCTGGGCGAACGCCCTGCCCCGACAATCTGGGCCGCAATGGTGCTGATCTTCGCCGGGCTGGCGCTTGTGCGCCCAAAGCACCGGCGAAACACGGTTTGACCCGTCAAAGACCTGCGCACCCTCTCGACCTTTGGGCAGGACTTGTTAGGTTATGGGTGTAACAACAGGATGAACCATGCGCAGACCCGTCATCGGCATTATCGGCAATTCTCATCTTATCAATGATGAATACCCCGCGCATGCTGGCGGTTCGATGAATTCCGAAGCCGTGTCGCATGTCTCTGGCGGTATTCCGTTGCTGGTGCCACCCGACCCTGCGCTGGTATCGGTCGAGGAACTGCTCGAAACCTGCGACGGGTTTTTGCTGACCGGCGGTCGGCCCAATGTTCACCCCGCCGAATACGGAGAGGCAGAAACTCCCGCGCATGGTGCCTTCGACCGCGCGCGCGACGCGATCACCTTGCCGCTGGTGCGCGCCTGCGTCGAACGCGGCCAGCCCTTCCTTGGGGTCTGCCGTGGCTTTCAAGAGGTGAATGTCGCAATGGGCGGCTCGCTGCACCCAGAGATCCGTGATTTGCCGGGGCGGATGAACCACCGCATGCCACCCGATGGCACACTGGAAGAGAAATTCGCCCTGCGCCACAGCGTGCGCTTTGCCGAAGGGGGCGTGTTCCACCGGCTGATGGGCGCGCCAGAGGTGATGACCAACACGCTGCACGGACAAGGCATAAAACGCGCGGGCGCACGCATCGTGATTGACGGGCACGCCCCCGATGACACGCCAGAGGCGTTGTATGTCGAGGGCGCGCCGGGCTTCACCCTGTCGGTGCAATGGCACCCCGAATGGCGTGCGGGCGACGACCCTGTGTCGCGCCCCTTGTTCGAGGCGTTTGGACAAGCCGCCCGCGCATGGGCCAGCGGCGCGCGCGAATGGCGGATCAGCGCCTGAGCCCGTCAGGCCTGCGTCGCGCCGAAATCCAGCAATTCATCCATGAACAGACCGATCAACTCGCTGCGGGTGCCAACCTTGGCTGCGCGGAAAATGGCGCTGACATGGGCCTTGACCGTGCCTTCGGCGCAGTTGCGCGCCGCCGCAATCTCGGACAGACGCAACCCGCGCAAAGTCAGCAGCGCAACATCGCATTGCGCAGGGGTCAGTTTCCACTGCGCGAACTGCTCCTGAATGATAGTGTCGAAGGCACCGCGCAAGGAACCAAGCTGCGCACGCAGCGCGTGGCGTTCCGCGTTCAGCTTGCGCATGACATGGCGGGTCACGGCCAGCCCGGTCAACACAAGCGCGACCATAACGATTTCCGCCATCAGATGATGCAGGTCGATCGCGGGCAACCCCGGCCAAAGGCGCGGATCGGGAAATTCCGAGTAAAGGTCGATCGCAAGGCCCGCCGCGCAGAGAAGCTGCACAAGCATCAGAACCCATAACATGCGCCGAATTCCGCCCAATCGCTGCGCCTGCGCCGACACTCGCACCGGTTGAACTGCGTTCATGGCCATACCCCTCCCTACCCGCTACACCTAAACGAAAGTCTCATTTCCCCATATCAGCAAGTATCCGCCTGATAATTGCTTTGACGCAAGTGATTTCATCGTCCCTGCTGAATGAGACATCGCGCCGCAGGTCACGGCTTGTGACACTTGGGTGGCGATTTCAAACTAGGGAGGAATTGATGACAAGGTTCAACTGTATACCACAGGTCGCGGCGTTGGCGACATTTGGCGCGCTTGCCTTCGCACAGGGTGCGCTGGCGCAAGTATCCGCGCCGCCGCAAGAGCATGGGCCCAACCAGCAATATTTCGTCCACGGCGCGCCACAAGTTCAATCCGAAGGCTGGACCATCGCCGCCGGGGGACGAATTTACGACAATTGGTGGGAAGCCCTTGACCGAGAGGACCCCGAGGGCACGAACCCCGTATACCCGGCCAGTGCCGAACAAAGCGGCCCCGGCACGTATCGGTGCAAGGAATGCCACGGATGGGACTACCAAGGGGCCGACGGCATTTACAGCAAAGGCAGCCATTTCACCGGCATCAAGGGTGTGATGGGTGTGTCGGGGATGCCGGCCGAGCAGATCATGCCCATGCTGCGCGACGCCAACCACCCCTACACCAAGGACATGATTACGGATGACGAAATTCTGCGCCTTGCCACCTTCCTGTCCAAGGGGCTGGTCGATATGCGCGGGTTCATCGACTACGACACCCGCTCGGTGATCCGCGGGTCAGGCGATCTTGATCGCGGGCGCGAGATTTTCCAGACCACCTGCGCAGCTTGCCACGGCTTCGATGGACGCGCATTGGATTGGGGATCTGGCGACGAGCACAATTTCGTCGGAACAGAGGCCGTCGAATTGCCGGACGAAGTGATGAACAAGATCTCGAACGCGCATCCTGGTGCGGCCATGATCAACCTGCGCGCCTTCTCGGTCGAGGATCGGATCAATGTCATGAATTACATTGCCACCCTGCCGACCGGCCTTGAAGATTATGAAGACGACGACGATGACGACAAAGGCTGATCTTCGCAGACAGCCGAACCAGGATGCCGCCAATGCAAGGGCGGCATTTTGCCATGCGAGCGAGATACGCGCCGCGCCGCGGGATCAGACCAACGAAACCGCGCCCTGATGCGACTGCAAGAATGGCAGGATTTGCGCGGCCACATCTTCGGGGGCCTCTTCATGCACAAGATGACCCCATCGCGGCAACGCGACATGGCGGGCGCGGGGCAGACGCTCGGTCGCCTCGACCGAGACGCGCGGCGGCACCGCCTTGTCGCCCGCCGCAGTAATCAGCAATGTCGGCACGGTGATTTGCGGCAGGCGTTCCAAGAGCGGTTCCAACTGCCATTGCGCCATCATGCCCAGCGTGCCCTCTATATGACGGGTGCGGCTGACAAGACGGCGATACATCTCGACGCCTTCGGCATCGAGCGGCGATCCCATGCCGGTCAACAGCTGCGCCACCTGCGGGCGCGATGACGAGAGTTTTGTGACCACCGCCGCCGCGAACGGACCGGTGGCCATTGCCCGCGCCAGTTTCGGAAAGAGCCAGCCCGCGAACCCGTCGAACGGTCCAAGGGCCGCGTTTATGCCCACCACAGCGCGGGGGGGACGGGGCATGATTTCGGCCATGCGCAACGCCACTGCCGCGCCCGCCGAATGCCCGATAATCGCGACCGGCCGCCAGTCCTGATCGGCACATAACGCGCCCAGATCGTCGGCCATCGCATCCAGCCCCATGCGCAAATGCCCGCCCGCGCGGGTGTAACCCTGCCCCGGCAGGTCCGGCGCGATCAGCCGGTAGCCGGGCAAGTGCGCCATCAGCCGGTGAAAGCTGTGGCCAGAGGCCGCGGCCCCGTGCAATAACAGCACATCCGGTCCCTGCCCCATGCTCTGCACATGCCAGACATGCGGCCGACAGCGGATCATCCGCGAGCGGTCGCGCATTGGCCAATCGGCGGGTAGCTCGTTCATCGCCTACCCCCCCAATGCGGCCCCGAGTGTTTGCGCCATGGCGCGCGCATCGGCGCGCGGCAAGGCAATCCGTGTCGCGCCCATCGCGGCGGACAGCTCGGACAACAACGGCTTGGGCCGCAGGCTTGTGTCGATCACCAGCGACGGGATCGCGCGCGCGGCAATGGCACGGGCCAGCGTGGTCGCATCCTCTCCGGCCTGCGCGCGGTTGGCGCTGCCGTCCAGCGCAATATTGCCACGCCCGTCCGTCAAAAAGGCCAATGTCGGCGACATGCCGCGCGCACGCGCCTGCAACGCGGCGTTCAGCGCGACCTGCATCGCCCCCGCCAACGGCGTGGCCCCACCACCGGGCAAGCCCGCCAGACGGCGCTTGGCCTGAACAAGCGAGCGTGTCGGCGGCAGCGCCAGTTCCGCCGTCTCACCGCGAAAGGTCACGAGTGCCACATGATCGCGGGCGGAATAGGCCTCTGCCAGCATAATCTCGACCGCGCCCTTGGCCTCTGCCAACCGCGCCACGGCGGCGGAGCCCGACGCATCGACCACGAAGATCAGCACACGGTCGGTGGGGTCCTGATAGCGTTTGATCCGGATATCATCGGGCATCAGCAGCAACCGGCCCGGCTGCGCGTCGGGGCGCGCGGACCGGCGCACGGCCTGCCACGGCGCGGCCTGCCGCAGGGTGGCGATCACATCGACGCGCGCGCCAGATCCGGGCTTGCCGGGGCGCGACGGGATGGGCCGGCCCCGTGCCAGCGATTTGCGGCGCGCGCCGGCGCCGCTGTTACCAGCCCCGGCCCGCGCGGCTTTGGCCGCTTGCAACCGCGCCAGCAGGCCGGGGGGCAGCGCCGAAAACGCAGCATCAATCAGCAGATCGTCCGGAATCTGAGGTTCCTGGCTGTCGCGGTCGCGCCCTTCTTCGGGATCATCCTCTGGCGGCTCTGGCGGGGGCGGCGTGTCATCCGGCGGGGCCTCTTGCGGCAGCGCGCGCGCACGCTGCGCCAGCACCAGTTCAACGGCCACGCGCAGGTCGTCCTCTGAAAGCTCTGTCACCCCGCGCCATGCGGCATGCGCCCGCGCGGCCATCAGCGCCAGCCAAGGTGCGCGCAAGCTGTCGATAGCAAGCCCGTGGGCCACACGGGTCAGTTGCTCCAACGCCTCTGCGGTCAGGGGAATGGTCGCCAGCCGCGCGCGCGCTTTCGCGATGCAAGGCATGTCCAGCGCCAGATCGGTGCTGCCGGACCAGCCGAACGCGTCGATGTCCAGAAACAACGCCAGCCGGTCGGACAGGGCTTGCGGCAAGCCCTCGCCCTCTTCGGCGGCCTCATCCAACGCGACCAGCGCCAGACCGGGCCGCGCATCGAGTGCCTGCCCCAGCCGCACCGACAGGCCCGGCGGGCAGCGTTCCGCCATGGTCAGCGTCAGAACCCCGTCACGGTTCAGCAAGCCCTCATGCCGTTGCAGAGTGTTGAGCGCGAGCGTCGCCGACAGGTCTAGGCCGCCGGACAGGGCATCCTCGGCCATGAACGGGTGCAGCTTGCGGGGGGCCAAAGGCGCAAGGGCCGCCAGCACCCTGTCGCGCACCGGCCCCGCACGCCCGCGCAACCACAACCCGCGCAATCCTGCCGGGTCCACCGCCAGCAGCACCAACGCAAGCCCGACCTGCGCCCAAGGATCGGGCGGCGGCGTGGGACGGTTCGGGCCGCTGGTGTCGTCGAACGGGGTCATGCAAGTTGCGTGGCTTGCAAGCGGCGCGACGTGAGTATTTGAGGCAAGATGAAAACACAGGTCATGGCAAGACCTCGGCCAGTTGGCGGGCGACACGCGCAGTAGAGCCCGCATCATCCAGCGGGTCGCGGCGCAGGCGGTGGCGCAGCGCCATGGGCGCGGCGCGGCGGATATGGTCGCGGGTCACGTCGGGGGCGCCCTCATAGGCCGCCAGCGCACGGGCGGCGCGCAGCAGCGTCAACTCACCGCGCAACCCGTCGGAGCCAAGCGCAAGACAGACAGACGCAACGTCATGCAGCACCACATTGCTCGTTTTCAGATCGGGCAAAGCGGCGCGCGCGGTCAGGATACGGTCGCGCAGGGCGGCATCTTCGGGCTGCCACTGCGCCATGAAAGCGGCATGGTCGTTCTCATACGCGTCGCGGCGGCGGATAACCTCTATGCGGGTGTCGATCTCTTTGGGGCTTGTCACCTCGACCGACAGGCCGAAGCGGTCCAGAAGCTGCGGGCGCAGCTCGCCCTCTTCCGGGTTGCCAGAACCGACCAGCACAAAGCGCGCAGGATGGCGTATCGACAGCCCTTCACGTTCAACCACGTTCTCGCCCGATTGCGCCACGTCCAGCAGCAGATCGACGATGTGGTCTTCCAGCAAATTGACCTCGTCGATATAAAGGTAGCCGCGGTTCGCGCGGGCCAGAAGCCCCGCCTCGAACGCCTTTTCGCCACGGGTCAGCGCGCGTTCTATGTCCAAGGCACCCGTCACGCGGTCTTCGGACACGCCCAAGGGCAGGTCCACGACCGGCGTGGGGCGCTCGACCAAAGCGGTGTCGGTAACTTGCGCCCAATCGGGGCAATCATCCGGCGTGGCAGAATTGCAAGGACACCCCGCAACAGATTGAATTGGCGGCAAAAGTGCGGCCAGCGCACGCACAGCGGTAGATTTGCCGGTGCCACGGTCGCCAAACACCAGCACGCCGCCGATTTTCGGGTCGATGGCGGTCAACACCATCGCGGTTTTCATCTCATCCTGGCCAACGATGGCGGCGAAGGGAAAAGGCGTCATGCGGCCTCCTGCTGAAGTGATCGTGCCAGAGGGTCGCGCCCCTGCCACGTGCCCGCCGTGCCGGTCAGGCGAAAACGGGCATAAAGTTCCTCGTTGAACCAGCCCTCGTCCCGCACGGCGCGAATGGCCTCTGCGTGGGGTCCACGACGGGCAAAGGCCGCCATGCTGGCCGTGTCGGGCCAGACCGAGAACGTGACCTGATGCAAAAGCGGCACCTCTCCGATGCCGATCTTGAACATAACATTGGGGTCGGCCCCGACCTTGGCGGAAATATCCGGCACCCGCCCCCAGAAGCGCAGCGCGCGGGCGGGTTTTACGGTGGCACGGGTCATGGCAGCGATCGGGCCTGTCACGTCGCCATGTGGCTGAAACGGCCTGACACCGGCCCAATGGCCGCGCACGGAGGCCGGTTCCATGAAAATGGTATAGGCTTCATCCGCGCGGGCCTGCCATGCCAAAAAAGGTTTATGTGCAAGCCCTTGGCGCGCGACCTTCATGTTATCCCAGGCCGAGAGGATCGCCCAGACACCCCAGTTCGGGCGCGGTGTGAACCCTTCGCCAGTGCCAGAGCCGCACAGCTTCCAGAATGCCAAGCCGGGCACGCGTGGCAAGACCAGCCGCGCAGCCCCCATCTGCCCCAGCACCCACAGGCGCGTGAGCGGGCTGTCAAACCGGAACAGGCTGAGCGTGACTGTCTGCATGGGTCGATTCCATCCTGAGACTTCGGATAAAGTCTGTCATAGCAAATAGACATAGTAAAGAAACAAATGTAAACCTTGATTGACACATCGGGCCGGTGTAGGCTGACACTAATGAAAAGGCACGGGACCCGATGATGACTGATTCTCACGCGCCGTCGCAGGCAATTGTCATAGGGGCGGGACTTGGCGGTTTGGCCAGCGCCATGCGCCTTGGGGCCAAGGGATATGCTGTCACGGTTATCGACAAGCTGGACCGTGTTGGTGGGCGCGGGTCGTCCATAACGCAGGGCGGGCACCGCTTCGACCTTGGTCCGACCATCGTGACCGTGCCGCAGGGCCTGCGCGATCTGTGGGCAGCTTGCGGGCGCGATTTCGACCGTGATGTCACGCTCAAGCCCATGAAACCGTTCTATGAAATCCGCTGGCCCGACGGGTCCAGCTTTCGGCTGCATGCCGACAAATCCGCGACGGAGGCCGAGGTAGAGGCGCTGTCGCCAGACGACCTGCCCGGCTTTCGCAAATTCCTGTCGGATGCCGAGGACCGCTACTGGTTCGGCTACGAGGACCTTGGCCGACGCCCCATGAACGAGCTGTGGGAGCTCGTGAAGGTGCTGCCGCGCTTTGTCTGGCTGCGCGCGGACCGGTCCGTCTATGCCCATGCCGCACGGCGGGTGCGCGACCCCCGCTTGCGCTTTGCGCTGTCCTTCCACCCGCTGTTCATCGGCGGCGACCCGTTCCGCGTGACATCAATGTATATCCTTGTCAGCCACTTGGAATCCGCCTTCGGCGTGCATTACGCAATGGGCGGTGTGCAGGCGATTGCAGAGGCCATGGCGAATGTCATCCGCGATCAGGGTGGCCAGTTGAAGATGTCCACGGAAGTCGATGAAATACTTGTGGAAAAGGGTCGCGCGGCGGGCGTTCGCTTGGTGGGCGGCACGCAGATCAAGGCCGATGTCACCATCTCGAACGCCGATGCGGGCCATACCTATACGCGGCTGTTGCGAAACCGGTCGCGCAAACGCTGGACAGATGCCAAGGTCAAGCGCCAGCGTTGGTCCATGGGTCTGTTCGTGTGGTATTTCGGCACCCGCGGCACGGCGAAGATGTGGTCCGATGTCGGCCATCACACCATCGTTGTCGGCCCGCGCTACCGCGAGCATATCAAGGACATTTTCATTCGCGGCAAGCTGGCCGATGATATGAGCCTGTATGTCCACCGCCCCTCCGTCACCGATCCGTCGGTTGCCCCGGATGGTGATGATACCTTCTATGTGCTGTCGCCCGTGCCGCATCTGGGCTTTGACAACGGGGTGGATTGGGCTGTCGAGGAAGACCCTTACCGTCAGAAGATGCTGGCCATGCTGGAAGAGCGCCTGCTGCCCGGCCTGTCCGACCGCGTGACCGAAAGCCTTGTTTTCACGCCCGAAACCTTCCGCGACCGGTATCTCTCGCCGCTGGGTTCGGGCTTCTCGATCGAGCCGCGCATCCTGCAAAGCGCCTATTTCCGCCCGCATAACGTGTCCGAAGAACTGCCGGGCCTGTATCTGGCCGGTGCTGGCACCCATCCCGGCGCGGGCGTGCCTGGCGTGATCGGCACCGCAGAGGTGATGGGCCAGCTTGTCCCTGATGCGCCCCGCCCCATGGCCCCTCCTTTGCCCATGGCCGCCGAATGAGCGCCGCCGCAGATATGGCCGAATGCCGCGCGGCGATCCGCACCGGGTCTTTGTCGTTTCACGCGGCGTCCAAGCTGTTGCCCGCGCGGGTGCGCGACCCGGCATTGGTGCTCTATGCCTTTTGCCGACTGGCCGATGACGCGGTGGACGAAGGCGCGGCCCCTGTGCAAGCGGTGCTGCACCTGCAAGACAGGCTTGACCGCGCTTATGCCGAGCAGCCATTCGATGCCCCCATCGACCGCGCTTTTGCCCGACTGATCGAAACACACGCCCTGCCCCGCGCCCTGCCCGATGCTCTGCTGGAGGGGTTGGCCTGGGATGCAGAGGAACGCACATATGCGACGCTTTCGGGCGTGCGCGACTATTCCGCGCGCGTGGCGGCCGTGGTCGGCGTCATGATGTGCGTGCTGATGGGTGTGCGCGACCGTCACCGGCTGGCGCGCGCCTGCGATCTGGGGCTGGCCATGCAACTGACCAATATCGCGCGAGATGTCGGGGCGGATGCTGCGCTTGGCCGCATCTACCTGCCGCGTGACTGGTTTGCCGAAGCCGGGGTCGACGCGGACGCGTTCCTACACAATCCCTCAGCAAGCCCCGAGATCCGCGCCATGACCGACCGGCTCTTGCGCGAAGCTGACCGGCTCTACCTGCGCGCCGAACCCGGCATTGCAGATCTGCCAATGGCCTGCCGCCCCGGCATTTTCGCCGCGCGGCATATTTATGCGGGCATTGGCAGCGCGGTGCGCGCGCGCGGATGCGACAGCGTCACGGGCCGCGCCCATACGGGCAAAACCCGCAAGCTGGGCTGGCTGGCGCTGTCGGGCCTGCGCGCGGGCCTCAGCACGATCCAGCCGCGCATGGCCACGCTATATGCAGCCCCTGCCACAGAGGTCGCTTTTCTGGTCGATGCCGCCGCCGGCATCTCACCCGTCAGCCGGTCCGACACGTTGATCGACGCACTCACGCGGCTGCGTGCCCAAGACATAGCGCGCCGCAATGCACAGATCGGCATGGACCAGCGCAGCGCTTGACCTATTTCTGAGCAACAACCAAGCAGACACACCGCGCCCGCAAGGGCGCCCCAGTAAAGGCTTGCCCCCGCTAGGGGGCACTATTAGGTCAGTTCCACTTGGCCAGAAAAGGTGCGCGTATGGACTGGATGCTGTTTTTGACCTTCCTCGCCGCCTGCGGTGCGGCTGGGGCCACAGGCGCGATGTTCGAGCCGGGGACATGGTATGACAAGCTCGACAAACCGGTCTGGACCCCGCCGGGCTTTGTGTTTCCCTTGGTATGGGTCACGCTCTATATCGCGATGTCCTACGCCGCGATGCGCGTGGCGCTGATCGACGGGTCGCAACAGGCCCTGGCGTTCTGGGCGGTGCAGATCGCGTTCAACACGCTTTGGTCGCCGGTATTATTCGGCTTGCGGCGGATGCGCGCGGCAATGGTCATCCTTAGCTGCCTTTGGACTGCGGTGGCCTTGACCATGGTCAGTTTCTACCTGACCGACCCGCTTGCAGGCGCGCTGATCGCGCCATACCTGCTTTGGGTCACGATTGCGGGCGCGCTGAACCTGTCTGTCTGGCGGCGCAACCCGCAATTCGCCTGATCGCGCCTATCGCACGGCGTCTGCCATTTCAGCGGCGCGGTCTGTCCCGAATATCTGCGCCGCGTGGTCGCGCAGATAGATGCGCAGCCATGGCGTGAACCGCTCCGGGTTGCGCTCGATCACGGCATTCAGCGCGGGCAGATTGATCCAATCGGTGTCGGACACTTCATCCGGGTTGGGTGCGATCGTCAGATCACGCATGGCCCGCGCGGTGTAGACCTGTACCAGTTCGTGCTCAATCAAATCTCCGCCGACATCGGCGCGGTATTCGATCTGTGCCACATGGCGCAGGTGCAGTCCCGTGATGCCCATCTCTTCGTCCAGCCGCCGGTTGGCGCAGTCCAGATCGGATTCGCCCCAATGCGGGTGGGTGCAGCAGGTATTCGTCCACAGTCCCGGCGTGTGGTATTTATGCGCGGCACGGCGTTGCAGCAGCACGCGGTCGCCTTCGGTCACAAAGACGGAAATCGCCTTGTGCTTCAGACCGCGCCTGTGCACCTCCAGCTTGTCAATCGGACGCAAGACACCGTCTTCCCATGCGGGGATCAGCCAGCTCATGTGAAGTTCGGGCGCACAAGCCCGCTCAGGTGCAACAGGTTTTTCACACCGATGCGCAGATGGGCCATGGGACGCGCGGCAACCAGTTTCTTGTTCATATAAGCCTCGAACGTCAGGCGCTGCACGTCGATGTCATGGCACAGGCTGACAAAGCGCTCGCGCCGATCGTCGGATTTATAATAAGCGTCCTGCATCGAGCGCAACACCTTGAACACGGTTTTATGCTCGCGCATGAACAGCTTGCGCGCCAGTGCCAGGTCCTTGGGCTTGCCGGATGCCAGCGCCGCTTGCGCCGCCGTGGCGGCCACGCGCCCGCCGACCATGGCGTAGTAAATCCCCTCGCCAGAGCTTGGCGCGACAACGCCTGCCGCATCACCCGCCAGCACCACGTCGCGGCCATTGTCCCAACGGTCCATCGGGTGCAACGGGATGGGCGCGCCTTCGCGGCGGATGGTTTCGCAGCCCGTCAGCCCTGACATGGCGCGCAGATCGGCGGTAGCCGCTTTCAGGTCCGCTTCCGGCTTTTCGGTGCCCATGCCGACAGAGCAGCTTTTGCCATGCGGGAACACCCAGCCGTAAAAATCGGGCGAGATGCGGCCATCATAGATCACGTCGCAGCGGTCGGGGTTGTATTGGTCATTCGCGGGTGGCGCTTTGATGATCTCGTGATAAGCGATCACATACGGGATCTTGTCGCCGCCCGGCACTTCGGCGCGGGCCACGTTCGAGCGCGCACCATCCGCCCCGATCACCAGCTTGGTCAGGCTGCGGCGTTCGTCTTTCGACACCTTGTCGCGCCAGACGACATGGGTGCCGTCCTTGTCGCGCTCAATCCGCAGGAACGTGCCGGTCAGCCGCTCGGCACCATGCTCTGCCGCACGCTCGCGCAGGAATTCGTCGAAATGCTCGCGGTCGACCATCCCGACAAAGCCGTTTTCAATGGGAATATCCACCGCGCGCCCTGTGGGAGAGATCATCCGCGCCGTCGTGATCTGCGCGACCACCTGAGACATTGGAATATCGAAATCCGCAATCGCGCGCGGCGGGATCGCGCCGCCACAGGGTTTGATACGGCCAGAGCGGTCCAGCAGCGCCACCTTGTGGCCCGCGCGGGCAAGATCGGTCGCTGCCGTGGCACCCGAAGGGCCGCCGCCCACGATGAAAACATCATATGTCATGGTTTATTCCCCCGGAACCAGCGCGGCAACTGCGCGCGGTGTCATGATGCGCGCGGCCAAGGCAGCCGACGCGATGAAGAGTGTAGCTTGAAACAGGAACACCGCACCGAACGCGTCAGCCACGGGCATCAGGCTACGAGCGGCATCCACAAGCGCGGCCCCTGTCAGCCCGCCGAACCCCGCCGCCATGGCTTGGGACGCACCCCAAAGCCCGACACGCGCGCCTTCGCGCTTATCCGCCCCCTCGCCTGCAAGCTGCATCATCGACCCGATGGCCGCGACCGCGAACATGCCGTTGAAGAACCCAAGCGCCACAACCAGCGGCACCAAAGGCAGCGCCCAGAAACTGGCCCCTGCAATGCCGATCAGCATCGCCGCCGAACCCGCGCAGCCGGACATGACCCAGACCCGCAAGCTGCCAAGGCGAAACCCTGTCGCGGCCACGCCGACCAGCACCATGCCGAGGAATACGCCGCCGTTTTGCGCGCCGGACATAGATGTCGATTGACCGGGGGTGAAGCCAAAGACCAGCCCTGCATAGGGCTCCAGTATCAGTTCCTGCATGAAATACGCGGTCATGGACAGGAACACGAAAAAGGTGAAATGCCGTGCGCGGGTATCGGCCCAGATGTCGGCGAGCCCATCGCGAAAGCTCTGTGGCGCAGGGGCCGCACGCGCGATGACGCGCCGCTCTATGCCCCAAACCGCCAGAATGGTCAGCGCAACGGCACCGGCGCAAATAATTGCCACGACCACCAGCAGCCGCGCATGGCTGTAGGGGTCAAGGAATTTGCCCGCCGTGATAGCCGTGATCGCAATGCCCGCGATCATCATCAGCCATGTGATCGTTGCAGCCGCCGGACGTCGGCGCTCTGCCGTCGCAGTCGCCAGCAGCGCCAGAAGCGAAGTGCCGGACGCGCCCACGCCAAGGCCGATCACCGCATATGCCAGAACCGACACGGCCAGACCCAAGGCCAGATTGCTCTCCAGCAGCGGAATGGCCAAGGTCGCACCCACACCGCCAAGTGCCAGAAGCACCATGCCCGCGATGATCCAGCGACTGCGGTTGCCGCCTTGGTCGGCCAGATGGCCCCATTGCGGACGGGTGATCTGCACGCCGTAATGCAGGGCCACCAGCGCGCCGGGCAAGACCACGGGCAGCGCCAGTTCGACAACCATCAGGCGGTTCAGGGTGGATGTCATCAGAACGACAATCGCGCCAAGGCAGGCCTGCACCAACCCAAGACGGAAAATCTGCAACCAACTCAGTGTCATACGGGCAGTCCTTGAAGTGCGAAGGCGGCCACCATCATGCCCAGAACATAGGGGCCGACGCCGGTGCCGTTGAACCATGGGGCCAGTTTTGCGGGATCCGTGCGCCAGCGGCCGAGCGCCCAGATCTGCACGCCGATGCCCACGGCGATCGCGGCGGCGTGCAAAGGCTTGCCCCAGATCACCAGCAGGCAGACGACCACCAGTTGCGCCAGCACCATGACGGTGCCCGCGACCGTGGCCGCGTTGACAGGGCCCAGCGTGACCGGAAGGGATTTCAGCCCCATCTGGCGGTCGCCCTCTATGGCTTTGAAATCGTTGATTGTCATGATGCCATGCGCGCCAAGACCGTATAGCACGGCGACGGCGACAATCTCGAACCTTGGCGCACCTGCGGCGATCACGGCGGCGCCGGTGAACCAGGGCAGTGCTTCATAGCTGAGGCCCACCAGCCCCGGCCCCCACCAGCCCGACCGCTTGGCGCGGATGGGTTCGACGGAATAGGCCCAAGCCGCAAGCACGCCGACCACGGTTGCGCCAAAGCCCCAAGGGCCAAGCAGCCAGCCGACGCCCAGCGACAGCACGCTCATCGCCAGTGCAATATACAGACCCCAACGGCCCGGAATGCGGCCCGACGGGATCGGGCGGTCGGGTTCGTTGATGGCATCCACATGGCGGTCGCACCAGTCATTCGCAGCCTGCGACATGCCGCAGACGATAGGACCGGCCAGCAGCACACCAAGGACGACAAGCGCCCAGCTTTCGGGCCAGACCCCGACCGAGATGATACCGCACAAATACGCCCACATCGGCGGGAACCATGTGATCGGCTTTATGAGCTCCAACATGGCGGCAGGATGCGGCAGGCGCGCTTGTATACTATCGCTTACACTCATATGTAAATCTTGCCTGTCAACCTTGAGTCGTGCAAGTGTAAAGTTGAGTTTACATCGAAAATCGCGCGCGGCAACCGGGGACAGATTGACACACGCGGCGCTCTGTCCTTACCCTCGCAGTTGATTGCAGTGCAGGGCCGCATCGTGACCGACACCCCTCCCGTTCATGACCCAAGACAGATCGCGGCATTTCTGGACGGCGTTGTGCCGGACCGTCGCAGCGCGGATGCACGCACGCTGGATGACCTGTTTCGGATGACGACAGGCTGGCAGCCTTGCCTGTGGCCTGCGGGCATTCTGGGCTACGGCAGCTACCGCTACACCTATGACAGCGGGCATTCCGGGGTGTCTCTGGCCACCGGCTTTGCCCCGCGCAAGGCCAAGATGGTGGTGTATATCATGCCGGGCTATGCCAATTTCGGCGAGGTTCTGGCGCGGCTCGGCCCCCACAAGCTCGGCAAGGCGTGTCTGTATCTGGGCGCGCTGTCCAAGCTGGATATGCCCGCGCTGGAAGAGCTGATCCGTGCGGGCCTGAACGACCTGGAACGGCGCTGGCCGGTCAGCCCAAGCTGACGGCGCGGTCCACTCGCCCAATTGGCGCGATGGTGAAGATACAGGCGGGATCGCCCATCGCGGTGCAGGCTTCCTCGACCACATGCACGTTTGGCCAGACCAGCGCGCCGAACAACCGCTCGAACACGGCGGCATGCCAGTGGCAGATTGGCGCATCGGCCGGGCCGGACGCCAATGGGTTGTCTTGAATTTCCACACGCAAGGGGCGGTGGCCCAACACCCGGAACCGCCCCGACCCGGCAAAGGTCCAGGCGTGCTTGGTGATTGCGATGGCCAGAAGCCGCGCGCCCAAAGGCGCGGGCAACGTCCGGATCAAGCGTTGCGCAAGCGCGGGAATGCGGTGAGCAAGAATGTAATCCCCCGTTGCCAACCCCGCCGCCCGCTGGATCGCGGGGGCGCGGTCTGGCAGGAACAGCCGCACCGCGTGGTGCAGGCGGGCGACATCGTCTTCGGGCAGCATACCGGCATCGGGCGGGGGCTCTGCCACGCCCGCGCGCTGCAAAAGCGCGCCGCGCAAGGCCTCGCCGATGGCCGCATCCAACACCGGCAAATGTTGCAGAATCGCGTTTGGCCCGATCCTTGCCCTATTTGCCGCAAGCGCGGACATGGCCGGTTACTCCGCCGGTTCCGTGCGCGTGGCCGTGGCACCATTTGGCATCTTGAAGCTGCGCGACTCTTCCATCTGCTCGGTCCCGCCACCGCAAGCCTTGGCCGCGTTGCGTTCCACCGCGCGGGCCTTGCCTTGGGCACGCAGCGCGTCGCGGCGTTCCTGCGCCTTGCGTTTCTTGTCGGCGTGATCTTCCCAATCCGACATCTGCGCATCTGCAATGGTGCGGGTCATGTCGAAGCCGAACGTTACGTCGTCGCGAGATTTCATGCTGAAATAGTCGGTCTTGCCCAGATCGTAGAACTGGCGCTGCACCCCGGCTTTCAGGAACGCTTTCAGACACCCCAGGAGGTATTTCCGCCGGTATCCCGTGCCGCGCCACGGGTAATGGAACAGTGCTTTTTTCATGTAGAAGCGGCGGTAATTCTTCAGCACCCCTTCCAGCAGCGCGCCACGCGTCATGGCGGCTGGCTTCATGATGGGGGTCACGAAATTGTATTTGGAATAGTCGAACACCTCGACCTGATCGCGGAGTTCCTGAAACAGCGGCGTGAAGGGCCAGGGCGTATACATCGCCCAGTTGGCAAGGTCTGGCTGCCAATCCCACGCCATCTGGTAGGTTTCTTCCAGCGTTTCGGGGGTTTCATTGTCCAAGCCCACGATGAACTGCGCTTCCACGAAGATGTCGGCTTCGCGCAGCAGGCGGATGGCTTCCTTGTTCTCGGCGACCGTGGTTTCCTTGTTGAACACATCAAGCTTCATCTGCGCGGCGGCTTCGGTGCCTAGCGACACATGGACAAGCCCGGCCTTGCGATAGAAGCCCAGCAGATCCTTGTCACGCATGATGTCAGTGACGCGGGTGTTAATGCCCCATTGAATACGCTCGGGCAGGCCGCGGGCGATAAGCTCTTCGCAAAACTCGATGAATTTCTTCTTGTTGATCGAGGGTTCCTCGTCGGCCAAGATAAAGAAGCCGACGCCGTGATTGTCGACCAGATCCTCGATCTCATCGACCACTTTTTTGGGGTCGCGCACGCGGTAGTCGCGCCAGAATTTCCACTGGCTACAGAACGAACAGGTGAAGGGGCAGCCCCGCGCCATGTTCGGGATGGCGACCTTGCGGTTCAGCGGGATGTAAATGTATTTGTCCCATTCCAGTATCGACCAGTCGGGCTTGATCCCGTCCAGATCCTTGACCGTGGGCGCGGCTTCAGTGGCAACGATCTCGCCATCATCAACAAAGGCCAAGCCCTTGATCTTGTGACGATCTTCGGGCCAACGCCCCTCTGCAATCGTGTTCATCAAGGCGACAATAATCTCTTCGCCCTCGCCGCGCACGATGATGTCGATCCACGGCGCTTCCGACAGCACCTGCCGGAACATGAAGGTGGCGTGGATGCCGCCAAGGATGGTGCGGGCGTTTGGGCAGACCTCTCGGGAAATGCGCAGGCATTCCTCGGCCTCATAGATCGAGGGCGTGATCGCGGTCGCACCCACCACATCGGGCTGCAACTCCGCCAGCTTGGCGCGTAGCTCATCGGGGCCAACATGGTTGGTCATCGCGTCGATGAAATGGATGTCGTCAAAGCCGTTGTTTTTCAGCGCCCCGGTCAGATAGGCAACCCAAGCTGGCGGCCAATTGCCTGCAATCTCGGCGCCGCCGGAATGATAGTTCGGGTGGATGAAAACGATCCGCATGTGACGACTCCCCTATATGTAAGCACAAGTTTACACATGGGGTGGCAATGCGAATTGACACAGATCAAGATGGGCACGGTTTTGGGCGCAAAAAGCGCCTCAATCCTCTTCGCGCGACAGCATGTCGTATTTGCGCAGCTTCACATAAAGCGATTGGCGCGACAGACCCAGCATCTCGGCGGCGGCAACGCGGTTGTTGCGCGTCAGCTCGATCGCGGTTTCGATACAGATCTTCTCGATCACATTGGTCGTTTCGGCCACGATGTCTTTCAGCGTGCTCGACCCGACCAATTCCATCACGCCGCGCATATCGGCATCCTGCGCACCCGCCTCGCCTCGCCGCGCCGCCGCGCTAGAGGCATTGCGGATCACCAGCGCCAGAACCGGCGTCAGACGGTCATCCAGCCATGTCGCCGAAATTTCCGCCGCGACCATCGCATCGAAATCGGTCTTCAGCTTGGTGGCATACATACGCAACTGGCCGGCGCGTTGGGCGTTTTCCAGCAGCACTTTCAGGTCCACCACGCCACGCGCCAGGAAATCGGCAACGGACCGCCCCTGCACCGCAGACGGGTTGGACACATCGGTCAGGTTCAGGAAGGTTTCGTTCGCAGACAGGATATTGCCGTCGCGGTCGGTGAATACCATCGCATCGGGGCCACGATAGAACAACTGGCGCAGGTTTGCGACCAGCTTGCCATCTGCCACGGAGCCAAGTTCGGGATCGCTGAGCCGGACGAAAATAAGCTGCTCACCCGCCGCGCGGAACAGCTTGGACGACAGCAAAAGCTGGCGCTGAGAGGCTTTCAGCTCCACCTCTATCGGGCTGGGAGAGTCGACGGCTAGTGGCGATGACAGTGCCGACAGCAACTCTCCGCGCCTGCGCCCGGTAAACCGTTCGGCAAACGGGGTTTCCAGCAATTCGGCGCGCGCCGTGCCAAAGAGCGAGGCCGCGTTGTGGTTCAGGTCCACGATGGTGCCGGTCGTCGCCGATACAAGCGCCACCGCGTCGGATGTGAAATCCATCAACAGCCGGTAGCGTGTGTCCAGTTCGCGCTGTGCTTCGTAGTCTTGCTCCAGCGCGATCTGGGCATTCATGAGCTGTTGCTGCATCTCCATGACGGGGCGCTGGTCCTGTCCCAGCAGCAACACTTCATCGCTTTGGCTGACAAGGTGCATCGCATACCGCACCGGCACGCCGCCGCCACCCACGCCTTTGTGCACAAGCTCGACCCAGCGGAACGGCGACGCATCGCCAGACTTTGCCCGATTGGCCAGATCTTCGCAGCGGGCGCGAAACCGCTCACCCGAATCGCCATCCAGAACCTTGGTAAAATCCTGACCGATCCAGCCCTTTACCACCCCGGCAAAACCCGAATCCGGCTTGGCGACTGCGGCCCGCACTTTGCCATCTTGCGCAATGACGAGCGATACATCGGAAAGCGTGGCCACAACAGACGTGACAACAGGGTCCCTCAGGATAGGGACCGCGCCATCCGACTGAAAATTGGCACCATCGTTCGACACGTGCGACTTGCTCCTTTACGCGGCTTGCACACTGCAAGCCCAGACCGACACCAGGCCCTATTCGGCGGCCTGCGCCTTGTTATTCAAGCCGCATACCGCAAGTGCCCTGGTCACGTCCAAAGTCGCCAAGTCGGCACCGACATGGTCGGCAAGTGCCTTCAAGCCCATGTCGTTTTGCAATTCTCTCAATATACCGCCGCCCAATACTATCGGCAGCCCTCCGGCGGGCAACCTACGGATTGTGTTCACCAAATCGACACAGGACGCAAGGCAAGAACGGTTCGCGGCAGATACAAAAACCGCGTCAAAGCGGTGATTTTGCAGCTTTTCTGCCAGCAGCGTGGCGTTGGGAATAAGGCATACGCAGACAGACACCCCGATGCGCCGCATCTGGTTTGCTGCCAGCATGGCGCCCAAGGTATGCTGCTCGCCACCAGGCAAGACCAACAATATACGCGGCCCCATCGGGCTACCGATACTGTCCGACACCCATGCACGCCCCAATTCGCGCAGCAGCGCTTGCAGGCGTGACAAACGCAATGTCGCTTGCAGAATGTCCAGATCGCCCTCATGCCAATCCGTGCCGATCTTTCCGATCGCAGCCGGGAAATAGATGTCGATGATCTGCTCGGCCCCGATGCCACGGTATTTCATTTCCGTGTACAGCAGCCCCAGCGGCTCGGTCGCGCCGGTTGTCGTGTGGCTCAGCAGCAGATCCAGCACGTCATCTTGCGGTACGCCAGTTTCAATCGCGGTATTGCAGCGCAGTTCAGACACGACCCGCAGCGCGAATTGCGTCAGCATCCTATCTGGTGCCCCTTGCATCCGCTGCTGTGTCTGGCCCTGATGGTCCACGTCGCCCTCGCACATTGCGCCGAAGGCCGTTTGCCAACACGAGCAGGCCTGCGCAGTTTCTTCTGTCAAGTCTCGCAGTTGCCCCCCATAATGTCAAAAGAAACTTACACAAAATCCCGATCGTTCCGCGAAACCGGGGGCAAGCCTCTTAAAACATACATAAATAAAGGGGTTTTGGCGTTGAGCACGTCAAAATGCGGGCAAGTGTCTATTTCCAAAGCACATGGCTACAGTTGTAAGTTTTAATTGACACTTTGCCAAACAGGGCAGTAACATCATCCCAAGGAATCGAGAGGGGAACGCCGGATGGGCGGGACACGGACCCATAAACCGCTATACACCGCAGACCAGCGCAAGCGCCGTGACGCATCGCGCTGGACCTTGGTGCAAGGCATTCTGGCGCCGGTGCAGTTGTTGATCTGCCTGGTCTCTGCCGTGCTGGTCATCCGCTACCTCAGCACGGGTGACGGCTACGGGCTGGCCACGGCCTCTGTCGTGGTAAAGACCGTCGCGCTTTACACCATCATGATCACCGGTGCGATCTGGGAAAAAGAAGTGTTCGGCCAATACCTGTTCGCCGAAAGTTTCTTTTGGGAAGATGTCATCAGCTTCGGCGTGATCGCGCTGCATACTATATACATTGTGGCTCTTTTCGCGGGCTCAATGGGCCCGACAGACCTGATGATCCTCGCACTGATCGCCTATATTGCCTATTTCGTGAATGCGGGCCAGTTTCTGTGGAAGCTGCGCATGGCACGGCTGGGCGGCACGTTGGAGGCCGCAGCATGAACACCCCCGCCCCCACCGGCTGCCGCGACACTCCGGTCCTGCGCGAACGCGGGCAACGGGAAGTGTTTTGCGGGCTGACCGGCATCATCTGGCTCCACCGCAAGATGCAGGACGCGTTTTTCCTTGTCGTCGGCTCGCGCACCTGCGCGCATCTGCTGCAATCGGCGGCGGGCGTCATGATCTTTGCCGAACCGCGTTTCGGCACGGCAATCCTCGAGGAAAAAGACCTTGCCGGCATGGCCGATGCCAATACAGAGCTGGACCGCGAAGTCGCCCGCCTTCTGGCGCGCCGCCCCGATATCCGCCAGCTTTTCCTTGTCGGCTCCTGCCCGTCAGAGGTGATCAAGCTCGACCTGTCGCGCGCGGCAGAGCGGTTGACCGCGGAACACGGGCCCAATGTGCGCGTGCTGAACTATTCCGGCTCTGGCATTGAAACCACCTTCACCGAAGGCGAAGATGCCTGCCTCGCCGCGCTCGTCCCTGCCCTGCCCCAAACGCAGGCACGCGAATTGCTGCTGGTCGGCGCGCTTCCCGATGTGGTCGAGGATCAGGCGCTCAACCTGCTGGAACAGATCGGCATTGCCCCTGTGCGGTGCCTTCCGGCGCGGCGTGCCGAAGACATGCCCGCCATCGGGCCAAACACGGTCTACGCCCTGACCCAACCATTTCTGGGCGAGACGCATGCCGCGCTGACCCGCCGTGGCGCCAAGCGCATCACCGCCCCCTTCCCCTTCGGCGCAGAGGGCACCACGCTCTGGCTGAAAGCCGTCGCCGCCGAATTTGGTATCGCGCCCGAAAAGGTCGATGAGGTTGTCGCCGCACCCCGTGCCCGCGCCGAAAAGGCAATCGCGGCCGCAGCAGCCACCTTGCGTGGCAAGCGCATCTTCTTCATGCCCGACAGCCAGCTGGAGCTACCGCTCGCGCGCTTTCTGACCCGCGAATGCGGCATGGAAGCGGTGGAAATCTCCACCCCCTACCTGCATGCGGACCTGCACGGGCCGGAACTGGACCTGATCGCCAAAGGCCCCGTCATTTCCGAAGGGCAAGATGTCGACCTGCAACTTGATCGCGTGCATGCCACGCGCCCCGATCTGACCGTCTGCGGACTTGGCCTTGCCAACCCGCTAGAGGCCGAGGGATTGGCCACCAAATGGGCGATCGAACTGGTGTTCACGCCGGTGCATTTCTACGAGCAGGCGGGCGATCTCGCCTCGCTTTTCGCGCGTCCGCTGCGCCGCCGCGAGTTGCTCGCCCGTCAACACCCGGCCCGGATGGAGGCTGCGGAATGACCTGCCCTTTCATCTTGCCCCAAATACTCACGACACGAGGTCGGCCATGAAGCTCGCCGTCTGGACCTATGAAGGCCCGCCCCATGTCGGCGCGATGCGCGTCGCCACCGGCATGCACAACATGCACATGGTGCTGCACGCGCCGCAGGGCGACACCTATGCCGACCTTCTGTTCACCATGATAGAGCGGCGCAACCACCGCCCGCCCGTCAGCTACACGACCTTTCAGGCGCGCGATCTGGGCGCAGACACGGCGGGCCTGTTCAAATCCGCCTGTCAGGATGCCTATGACCGCTTCCAGCCCGAAGCGCTGATCGTGGCCGCGTCCTGCACCGCCGAACTGATCCAGGATGATCCCGGCGGTCTGGCCGAAACGATGGGTCTGCCCGTGCCGGCGATTGCGCTGGAACTGCCCAGCTACCAGCGCAAGGAAAATTTCGGCTGTGATGAGGCGTTTTTGCAAATCTGCCGGTCCCTCGCCAAGCCCATGGACCGCTCCGAGCGTGTGACCTGCAACATCCTCGGGCCGACCGCGCTTGGCTTTCGCCACCGCGATGATGTCGCCGAAATCACTGGCCTTCTGTCGGAAATGGGCATTGAGGTGAATGTCGCAGCTCCTATGGGCGCGGCACCCTCGGACATCAAACGCATGGGGGCGGCGCATTTCAACGTGCTGCTTTACCCGGAAACCGCCGAGTCCGCCGCGCGCTGGCTGGAAAAGGAACACGGGCAGCCGTTCACCAAAACCATCCCCATCGGTGCCAATGCAACCCGGGCGTTCATCGACGAGGTGCGCGCGCTTTCCGGCTCCACCCTTCCGGTGGACGAAAGCCGCCTGCGCCAGCCGTGGTGGGCCGCAAGCGTGGACTCCACCTATCTGACCGGCAAGCGTGTCTTTATATTCGGCGACGGCACCCATGTCATGGCCGCGGCGAAAGTGGCGCGTGACGAGATGGGCTTCGAGGTTTGCGGCATGGGTTGCTACAACCGCGAACAGGCCCGTCCGCTGCGCGCGCTGGCGAAGGAATTTGGGCTAGAGGCGCTGATCACCGACGATTACCTTGATGTCGAAGCTGCGATTGAACAAGCCGCCCCCGAGATGATCCTCGGCACCCAGATGGAACGTCATATCGGCAAGCGTCTGGGCATTCCCTGCGCGGTCATCTCGGCCCCCGTCCATGTGCAGGATTTCCCCGCGCGCAACTCGCCCCAGATGGGGTTCGAGGGCGCGAATGTGCTCTTTGACACATGGGTGCACCCGCTGGTCATGGGGCTGGAAGAACACCTGCTGCACATGTTCCGCGAGGATTTCGAGTTCCACGACGACGCCGGTCCCTCGCATCATGGCGGTCATGCGCCCCGCGCTGACACAAGCGCGCCCGCCGCCCCTGCGGCCGCGGCGGAAGGGGCCTCGATGGCCCCGCCCGACGCTTCCCCCCAACAGGTCGCAGCCGCCCATGAAAACGTGGTCTGGCTGTCCTGCGCCGAGCGTGAACTCAAGAAAATCCCGTTCTTCGTGCGTGGCAAGGCGCGGCGCAACACCGAAAGCTATGCCACGGAAAAAGGCCTGAACGAAATCTCGGTCGACACTCTTTATGAGGCCAAGGCGCATTATGCTCGATAGTCAGCACATCCAGCCCGAACCGTATCGCTTCGTCGTCGTCACGCTCGACGCGCATGCGGCCGGTCCGGCAGAGCGTATCCTGCCGCGCTTGCAGGCCGATTTTCCGGGTCTGGACGTGTCGATCCATGCCGCCGCCGAATGGGCCGAAAACCCCGAGGCATTGGCGCGGGCGAAGGCCGCGATCAACGCGGCCGATATCGTCTGTGCGAACCTTCTTTTCATCGAAGAACACGTTCTGGCCTGCCTGCCCGAAATGCAAGCCGCGCGCGAGCGTTGCGATGCGTTTGTCGGCGTCATTTCCGACCCGCAGATCGTCAAGCTCACCAAGATGGGCGATCTGGACATGGCCAAACCCGCCACGGGCATTGCCAAGATCATGAAAAAGCTGCGCGGCGGCGGCGACAAATCCAAGCCCGCCTCTGGTGCCAAGCAGATGAGCATGCTGCGTCGCCTGCCAAAGATCTTGCGCTATGTTCCCGGCAAGGCGCAGGATCTTCGCGCGTGGTTCCTGTCGATGCAATATTGGCTGGGCGGGTCCGACGACAATATTGAATCGATGATGCGTTTCCTGATCGGCCGCTATTCGGACCGCCCCGAATGGGGCGAGGTCCGGGCCGCCGCACCCATCGACTACCCTGAGGTGGGGCTGTACCACCCTGACCTGCCCGAACGGATCACCACGAACGCCGACGACCTGCCGCGCCCTGCAAACAGCATCGGGACCGTGGGTGTGTTGCTTATGCGCTCCTACGTTCTGGCCAATGACACCGCGCATTACGACGCCGTCATCCGCGCGCTGGAAGCCAAGGGCCTGACCGTGCGCGCGGCCTTTGCAGGCGGCTTGGACGGACGCCCCGCGATCGCGGAATATCACAAGGGTCAGGTTGACACGTTGCTGTCGCTGACCGGGTTCAGCCTTGTCGGTGGTCCTGCCTATAATGACAGCCCCGCCGCCGTGGAAACGCTGACGGGCCTGAACGTGCCCTACATGGTCGCGCACCCCTTGGAATTCCAGACGCTTGGGCAATGGGGCGCGTCAGATACAGGTCTTGGGCCGGTGGAAACCACCATGCTGATTGCGCTGCCAGAGATCGACGGCGCAACCAATCCCACGGTTTTTGCGGGCCGTCACGGGTCCGAGAAATGCACCGGCTGCCATATGGCCTGCCATGTCACCACCGGATCGCGCGAGATGGCACCGTGCCACGAGCGTATCATCTCATTGGCCGAGAAGACGCTGCGCAGCGTACAGTTACGCCGCAAGCGCAACGCGGAAAAGAAGGTCGGGATTGTCCTGTTCGGCTTTCCGCCCAATGCGGGCGCGGTTGGCACCGCCGCGTATCTCAGCGTGTTTGAAAGCCTGTTCAACACCCTGACCCGCATGAAGGCCGACGGCTATACCCTTGATGTGCCTGAAAATGTCGATGCTTTGCGCGAGATGGTCCTGAAGGGCAACGCGGCGCAATACGGGCAAGAGGCGAATGTCGCGGCCCATGTCAGCGCCGACGAGATGGTGAAAAACTGCCCGCCGCTGGCCGCGATTGAATCTGTCTGGGGGCCGGTCCCCGGCAGAGTGCAATCGGACGGGCGCGGCGTGTTCATCCTTGGCCAGCAATTTGGCAATGTCTTTGTCGGCGTGCAGCCCACCTTCGGCTACGAGGGCGACCCGATGCGCCTGCTGTTCGAGCGCGGCTTTGCCCCGACCCATGCATTTGCGCAATTCTACCTTTGGCTGCGCAACACCTATGCCGCCGATGTGGTGCTGCATTTCGGGATGCACGGCGCGCTTGAGTTCATGCCCGGCAAACAGGCCGGCATGGGCGCGCGCGACTGGCCCGACCGGCTGATCGGCGAGATGCCGAATGTCTACCTTTATGCCGCGAATAACCCCTCTGAGGCCTCGCTGGCCAAGCGCCGCTCTGGCGCGGTGACCATCACGCATCTGACGCCGCCGGTTGCACATGCGGGCTTGTATAAGGGCCTGCAAGAACTGAAAGACAGCCTGCAACGCTGGCGCGGAGTGGCCGAGGATGCAGAGACCCGCGCCGATCTGGAAGCGCTGATTGCCGAACAGGCAAAGGCGCTGGATTTGCAGGGCGCGCCCGACACGCTGTGGCTGAAACTGCTGGAACTGGAAGACGCGCTGATCCCCGAGGGGCTGCACATTGTTGGTCGCAAGATGGATGCAGCCGCCCGCGCGCATCTGCTGTCGCAGGTCGATTGCGACGATGACACCCGCGCCGCGATGGACCTGGCCTTGCAGGGCGACGCGGAACTGGACGGGATCATGCGCGCGCTGAGTGCCGAATATATCGCGCCCGTTCCGGGTGGTGACCTGATCCGCTCGCCGCAGATTGTGCCGACCGGGCGCAACATTCACGCGTTCGACCCATTCCGTATGCCGACCACTTTCGCGCTCCGCGAAGGCCGCGTGCAGGCGCAAAAGCTGCTCGATGCGCACCCGACCCTGCCGCGCTCGGTGGCGATGGTTCTGTGGGGCTCGGACAACATTAAATCCGATGGCGGTCCGATTGCGCAAGCCTTGGCACTGATCGGCGCGACCCCGCGTTTCGACGCTTACGGCCGCTTGTCGGGCGCGGACCTGATCCCGCTGTCCGAATTGGGCCGCCCGCGCATTGACGTGGTGATGACGCTCTCGGGCATTTTCCGCGACCTGCTGCCGCTGCAAACGCGCCTGCTGGCCGAAGCCGCTTTGAAAGCGGCAATGGCCGACGAGCCCACCGCGCAGAACTTTATCCGCGCGCATGCTTTGGCCACCGCACAGGAACTTGGTCTGCCGCTGGAGCAGGCCGCCTTGCGCGTCTACTCCAATGCCGAGGGCGCGTATGGGTCTAACGTGAATGCGCTGGTGGACAGTTCCACATTTGGCGACGAGGACGAATTGGCCGATGCCTACCAGACCCGCAAGGGCTTTGCGTATGGCGTGAACGGTAAACCCGTCGCGCAGCCCGACCTGCTGAAAGCCTCGCTTGCCCGTGTGGACATGGCCTATCAGAACTTGGAGTCGGTCGAGCTGGGTGTCACCACCGTGGACCATTATTTCGACACGCTGGGCGGCATTGCCCGCGCCGTCAAACGCGCGCGCGGCGGGCAGGATACGCCGGTCTACATTGGCGACCAGACCCGCGGGGCAGGCCAGGTACGCACGCTGAAAGACCAGATCGCGCTGGAAACCCGCGCCCGCACGTTGAACCCCAAGTTTTACGAAGCCCTGCTGGAGCATAAGGCCGAGGGCGTGCGCCAGTTGGAAGCGCATGTCACCAACACGATGGGCTGGTCGGCCACGACCGGCACGGTGGAGCCTTGGGTCTACCAGCGCCTTTCGGAAACCTTTGTGCTGGACGCGGAGATGCGCCGCCGTCTGGCCGACCTGAACCCGCAAGCCAGCGCGCGCATGGCGGGCCGGTTGCTGGAAGCATCGGACCGCAACTACTGGCAACCCGATGCCGCGACGCTCGCCGCGTTGCAGGATGCCGCTGATGAGATCGAAGACCGCGTGGAAGGGATTGCCGCCGAATGAGCCACCCCGCCACAAATTCGCCAACTTCGGCCCGTGGGGGCCAGCCCCCACACCCCCGGAGTATTTTTCGCAAGATGAAGGGAAACACACCATGAGCCCCAAAGACGACATGCCAGACCTGAAAGGCCGGGACGGAGAAGGCTCGGTGCAGGTGCATCTGGACCCAAGCCAGAAGATCGAAGGCGCCACGGTGTTTTCCATCTATGGCAAGGGCGGGATCGGGAAATCGACCACGTCCTCGAACCTGTCGGCAGCCTTTGCCAGCATGGGCAAGCGGGTGTTGCAGATCGGCTGCGACCCCAAGCATGACAGCACATTTACCCTGACAGGCAAGCTGCAACCGACCGTCATCGACATTCTGAAAGACGTGGATTTCCACGCCGAGGAACTGCGCCCCGAGGATTTCGTGACCGAGGGCTATGGCGGCGTGATGTGCGTGGAAGCGGGCGGACCGCCCGCGGGCACAGGCTGCGGCGGTTATGTCGTGGGCCAGACGGTGAAGCTGTTGAAACAGCACCACCTGCTGGATGACACCGATGTGGTCATTTTCGACGTGCTCGGCGATGTGGTCTGCGGCGGCTTTGCAGCCCCGTTGCAGCACGCCGACAAGGCCGTGATCGTGACCGCCAATGATTTCGACAGCATCTATGCGATGAACCGGATCATTGCTGCCGTGCAGGCGAAATCAGCCAATTACAAGGTGCGTCTGGCGGGGTGCATTGCCAACCGCTCGAAGGCCACGGACGAGGTGGACCGTTTCTGCCGCGAGGTGGGCTTCAACCGTATTGGCCATATGCCCGATGTGGATGCGATCCGCCGCTCGCGCCTGAAGAAAAAGACCCTGTTCGAGATGGATGCGGATGAGGACATTCTGGCCTGCCGCGCCGAGTATCTGCGGCTGGCAAACGCGCTGTTGACCGGCACCAACGAAGAGTTCAACCCGCAATCCCTGCCCGACCGCGACATATTCGAGCTGCTGGGATTCGATTGATGCGCGACATGGCCCCATCCAGCGCCAGTTATGACGCCACGCGCCACCGCGTTGCCAGCTATTTTGATGGCACGGCAACGCGCGTGTGGGAGCGTCTGACATCAGATGCGCCGGTCAGCCGTGTGCGCCAGACGGTGCGCGAGGGGCGCGACACGATGCGCGCGCTGATGCTTGGGCAACTGCCCGAGGATCTGCGCGGCGCAAGGGTTCTGGATGCAGGCTGTGGCACCGGGGCGGCAAGTGCCGCGCTTGCGGCGCGCGGGGCCGAGGTGGTGGCGGTAGATATATCGCCCAAACTGGTGGATATCGCGGCGCAGCGCCTGCCCCAAGGCTTGGCTGGCACGGTCGCGTTTCGCGCCGGCGACATGCTGGCCGCCGATCTGGGCCGGTTCGACCATGTCATCGCCATGGATAGCCTGATCTATTACACCCGCCCCGATCTGGAAGCCGCGCTTGACGGGCTGTCGTCACGCGTGGGGCAAGTGGTGTTCACCGTCGCCCCACGCACGCCGCTGTTGATGGCGATGTGGAACGCCGGAAAGATCTTTCCGCGCTCGGACCGCTCACCCACCATGATCCCGCATGACTGGCGTCAGATGCAGGTCGCGGGTCTGGGCCGCGTGGGGCGTGTGAGCCGTGGGTTCTACATTTCCGAATGCCTGAAGGTGCAGCCATGATTATCGGCAAGAGCACGATCAAGAGCCTGAGCGCCAACTGGCTGCCCTTTGCGGATGCCGCCAGCGAAGGGCTGACACTGCGCCAGATCTGGCGGATGAGCCTGTTTCAGGTCAGCGTCGGCATGGCAACCGTGTTGCTGCTGGGCACGCTGAACCGCGTTATGATCGTGGAATTGTCGCTGGCGGCCAGCCTTGTGGCGATGATGATCGCATTGCCGGTGCTGATCGCGCCCTTCCGGGCGTTCTTGGGGTTCCGGTCGGACAACCACCGCTCTGCCATTGGCTGGAAACGGATACCTTATTTGTGGTTCGGGTCGCTGTGGCAGTTTGGTGGCCTTGCGGTCATGCCCTTTGCGCTGATCGTGCTGAATGGCGACAATGTCTATGACGTGCCCTTTGCGGGCGAGGTTCTGGCGGCTCTGGCATTTCTGATGACGGGCCTTGGCCTGCACATGACCCAAACGGCAGGCGTGGCTTTGGCCGCCGACCGCGCGACCGACGAAACCCGGCCCCGCGTGGTGGCATTGCTTTACGTGACCTTCTTAGCGGGCATGGCGATTTCGGCGCTGATCGTGGGCTATTTGCTGCGCGATTTCAGCGAGTTGACGCTGATCCGCGTGGTGCAGGGCTGCGCCGTCATCACGCTGGCGCTGAACATTCTGGCGCTGTGGAAACAAGAGCGCGTCCGCCCGATGACCCGCGCGGAACGCGACGCGCCGCGCCCGTCCTTCCGCGAGGCATGGAACGACTATATCAAGGGCGGCCAGGCGGGCCGTTTGCTCGCGGTGGTCTTTGTGGGCGGGCTGGCCTTCAACATGCAGGATGTGCTGCTGGAACCTTACGGCGGCGATGTGCTGGGCCTGTCGGTCGCAGCGACAACGACGCTGACGGCGGTCTGGGCCGTGGGGGCGCTTCTGGGCTTTCTCTGGGCCGCGCGCGGCTTGGGGCAGGATGCCGACCCGTTCCGCTTGGCCGGGCGGGGCTTGCTGTTCGGGATTTTCGCCTTTGCCGCCGTTATCTTTGCCGGACCGCTGCATTTTGCGCCGCTGTTTTACGCGGGCGCGTTCGGGATCGGCCTTGGGCTGGGGCTGTTTGCCGTGACCACGCTCACCGCAGCAATGGAAATGCCGCGCCAGGGCGCTGTTGGCGGCGGGCTGGCCCTTGGCGCTTGGGGGGCCGCGCAAGCCACGGCGGCCGGGCTGGCCACCATCATTGGCGGCGGGCTGCGCGACACCGTGCAGACACTGGCCGATGCGGGCCATCTGGGCGCGGGCCTGATGACCCCAGATATTGGCTATTCTGTCGTTTACCACCTGGAGATCGGGCTATTGTTCCTGACCCTCGTCATACTCGGGCCGCTTGTGCGGACCCGGATACTTACCGATGAACCACGCAACCAACGGATCGGCCTTGCCGATTTTCCGACCTGACCTGAAACGGAGGACTACCCATGGATACCCCATATGGCTGGATATTCTTTGGCAATTTCGATCTGGCGCTGATTTCGCTTTACGCCTTCTGGCTGTTTTTCGCGGGGCTGATCTATTACATCCAGCGCGAAAACCAGCGCGAAGGCTACCCGCTGGAAAACGACGATGGCAGCCCTGCCGGGTCGAACCTGTCGGTGCCCGAAGCCAAGACCTTTTTGCTGCCGCATGGCCGTGGTGAATACAAAGCGCCCAATGCAGAGCGGGAAACCCGCGACCTGGCGCTGGCGCGCACCGCGCAATCGGGCGGTTTTCCCTTTGCGCCCACGGGCGACCCGCTGAAAGACGGCGTTGGCCCTGCGTCCTGGGCGGCACGCCGCGACGAGGCGGAACTGGACGGCCACGGCCATGCCAAGATCCAGCCCATGGCCAAGGTCGGCGAATTCGGCGTGTCCGCAGGGCGTGACCCGCGCGGGCTGATGGTCATGTGCCACGACCGCAAATCGCCGGGCAAGGTCAGCGACATGTGGGTGGACGTGCCGGAGCAACTGGTGCGCTATCTGGAGGTCACGCTTGACGATGGCGGCAAGCGGCTGGTGCCGATGACCATGGCCAAGATCAAGGCAGACCGCGTTGTGATCAATGCGCTCGACAGCGAAAGCTTCAAGGGCATTCCGACCATCGCGTCCGACGCACAGATCACCAAGCTCGAAGAAGAGAAGGTCTCTGCCTATGTCGCGGGCGGCTACATGTACACCGCCGACAAGCGTGTCAGCCAGATGGATGCGCTGAAAAAGGTCATGGCCTCTCCGGCCTGACCCAAGACGACCCATAAAAAATAAGGAACCGGCCCATGTCACACGATGATTTCGCTTTTGAACCTGTAAAGGGGTTGCCAGAGCGCCCCCCCGAACACGAACACATCCTGTGGCAGGGCCGGCCCGATACTTGGGCGCTGGCGGTCGAGGCCTACAAGATCAACTGGATCACCGCCTATTTCGCCGTGGTCATCGGCTGGCGCGCCAGCGTCGGCGCTCTGGAGGGTGGCGCTGCTGGCGCTTTCGCCTTCGGCTTGCCCTACACCATCCTGTGGGGGCTGGCAGTGTCGGTTCTGTTGCTGATGGCTTGGGTTCAGGCGCGTAGCACCGTCTACACCATCACAACCGCGCGCGTTGCCATGCGCATCGGGGCGGCGCTGACCGTCACGCTCAACCTGCCGTTCCGCCAGATCGCCAATGCCGACCTGAAACTGCGCAAGAATGGTGTCGGGTCCATCGCGCTGGAAACGCTGGGGGAGACGCAGTTTTCCTACCTGATCCTGTGGCCGCATCTGCGCCCCGGCCATGTGCGCGTCACGAAACCTGCGTTGCGCTGCATCCCCGATGCCGAAAAGGTCGCGGGTATCTTGGCAGAGGCCGCAGAGTCGCGCGTCAGCCAGCCAGTTGTCGCACGCAACTCCGATAAGACCGCGCCGCAAGGCGATCTGGTCGCCGCCGAATAAGGAGCGATGCCAATGTCCAGCACTGACCACAGCGGTTTCAAACCCGGCTTCAAGCACAACGACAATAACGACATGATCCCGATCGGCCTGGTCCGCGCGATGTTCGCGCTTGTGGCCGTGTCCCTCGCGCTTGTCACTTTCGCCGCCGTCACGGGCCGCGAAAAAGCTGCCATCCCGCCCCCGGCCCCGATTGTCGAACAATGGTCGATCCGTATGATCGGCAATGATGCCCAAGCCGTCACCGTGCGCCGCGCCGATGGCAGCCTGCTGGCGGATATGGACCATGGCGGATTTGTCACCGTCATTCAGAATGGCCTGATGACCATGCGCCGCCGCCACGACATTGACCCGACCCTGCCGATTGATATCATCCGGTTTGAAAACGGTCGTTTGGCCGCTATTGACCCGCTCACCGATTATCGTGTCGAATTGACAGTCTTCGGCCCCGAAAATCAGGCCGCCTTCGAGGCGATGCTGCAAAAATACTAAGCCGACCAGAAGACCTATAAAAAAACCAAGGGAACTCTCAAATGTCACTCTTTACTCGGAAAGTTGAACAGGTGCCCTGCACCGTCGAAGTCAGCCACCGGTTCGAGGCGCTGCACGCCCATGTGCGGTTCAATGACGGCTCTACCATAGAACCCGGCGACGAAGTGCTGGTTCAAGGCCCGCCCGTTCTGGCGGGCTGGGGTGAAGTCATCACCGAGGACCGCACCGCCGTCATCACCCGCGCCAATGCGCTGGAACGGCTCTGGACCCGTCTGACCGGCGATTTTGAAGTGATGGAACTCTGCGAGTTCTCGTTTTCCGAGGAGATCACGCTATGAACGTGCATGCCACCACCCATGACGAGCTTGCCGCCGAAATGGGCGACAGCTTCGACACCAACGCGATGGCGCAGGAATCCACCCTGCTGAACCCGCGTTTCTACACCACCGACTTTGACGAGATGGACCGCATCGACGTGTCCCCGGTCCGCGAGGAATGGGACATTCTGATCGCGCAGATGAAGTCTGACCCGAACAAGGGCCATTTCAAGAAAACCGCCGATTGGGACGAGGTCGACTGGGACGGGATGGACCCCAAGCTCAAGCGTGAGCTGGTCGATTTCCTCGTGTCGTCCTGCACCGCCGAATTCTCTGGCTGCGTGCTGTACAAAGAAATGAAGCGCCGCGGCAACAACAAGGATATCTGCGAGCTGTTCAACTACATGGCCCGCGACGAAGCCCGCCACGCGGGATTCATTAACGACGCGCTGCGCGAAGCGGGCGTGGCCGTGAACCTCGGCTTCCTGACCAAGGCCAAGAAATACACCTATTTCCGGCCCAAGTTCATCTATTATGCCACGTATATTTCCGAAAAGATCGGCTATGCGCGGTATATCACCATCTACCGCCACCTGGAGCAGAACCCGGAAAAGCGCTTCCACCCAATTTTCAAGTGGTTCAAGGAATGGTGCAATGACGAGTTCAGCCATGGCGAGGCGTTTGCCCTGCTCATGCGCACCGACCCCAAGCTGACCCAGAGCTTTACCAACAAGCTGTGGATCAAGTTCTTCCTGACCGCCGTGTTCGCGACCATGTATGTGCGCGACCATGCGCGACCTGAATTTCACAAGGCGCTTGGCGTCGATATCGACTGGTATGACCAGGAAGTGTTCCGCAAGACGGGTGAGATCGCGAAACAGGTCTTCCCGATGGAGCTGGACATCGACCATCCGGCCTGGATGCCGACGCTGAAGAAGATCGAGCGCGCGTTCCGCAAGATGGAAGCGGCGGAAAAGCAGGGCGGTGTCGGTGGCAAACTGGCGAAATGGTCGGCCATGGCCAGCGCCGGAATGGGCTTTGCGCGGCTCTATGTGATGCCGGTCAAGAAATCGACCCCGCCCGCCTCGGTTCGTCTGGAACCGGCCTACTAAACCCACCACCGGGTCGCTTTCGACCCGGTCCCAACCCGGAGAGCGCATGTTCGACACGCCCTGGATAGCCGCGCTGGCAGCCTTGTTCCTGTGGTGGTTCGCCACGGGTATATTGCTGTGGCGCGTGCATGTTGCCGACCGGGGCGGCCCGGACAGCCATGTGTGGTCGGTCATCCTGTCGCTGCCCCTGTTCGCGGGCGGCGTGCTGGGGGTGAATGCCACGCTGGCCGACCCAAGCCCGCAAGGCGCGTGGTTCGCGTTCCTGTCGGCGCTGGCGATCTGGGGCTGGGTGGAACTGGCGTTCCTGTCGGGCATCATCACCGGGCCGAACACGCGGGTTTGCCCACCGGGGCTGGATGCGCGCGCGCGGTTTCTGGCCGCGTTCCGCACCGTTGCGTGGCACGAAACCGTGCTGGTCGTGGTGGTGGGCGCTCTCGCCTATGCCGCTTGGGGGGCGGCCAACCCGTTCGCACTCTGGACATTCGCGCTTTTGTTTTTCGCGCGGGTGTCGGCAAAGCTGAACCTGTTTCTTGGTGTGCCGTTCATCAATACGGCGTTCCTGCCCAGCCCGCTTGTCCATCTGGCCAGCTACTTTCGGCCCGGCCCGGTCAGCGGGTTCTTCCCGGCCTCTGTCACGCTGCTGGCGTTGACGGTGGGTTGCTTTCTGGAACGCCTGTGGCGCGCGCATCAGGCCGGGGACCAAGGCGACATCATCGGCTTTACATTGCTGTCGATGCTTGCCGCACTCGCCCTGCTGGAACATTGGTTCATGGTCTGGCGCGTGCAAGACGACAAACTCTGGCGCTGGATGATCCCGGCCCCGGCAAATGACAAAACAAAAACCTGAATAACGACCGAGGGGATACCTAAATGGACTTCAACGCCCATTTTAAAGCCACGTTGGACACACTGAAAGACGAAGGCAACTACCGCATTTTCGCAGAGGTGGAACGCCAATGCGGCAGCTTTCCCAAGGTCAAGCATTTTAACGGCGACGACGTGAGCGAAGTGACCGTCTGGTGCTCGAACGATTATCTGGGCATGGGCCACCACCCCGACGTGGTCGATGCCATGGTCCAGACCGTGCAGAATTGCGGCGCAGGCGCGGGCGGAACGCGCAATATTTCCGGCAATAACAACCTGCACCGCCTGTTGGAAGAGGAACTGGCGGACCTGCACGGCAAGGAAGCTGCAACGCTGTTCACCTCTGGCTACGTGTCGAACTGGGCCGCGCTGTCCATGCTGGGCGCCAAGATCCCCAATGCCGTTATCCTGTCGGATGAGGGCAACCATGCCAGCATGATCGAAGGTATCCGCCATTCACGCGCCGACAAGGTGATCTGGAAACACAATGACTGGCGCGATCTGGACCGCAAGCTGAAGGCCGTCGGCGACCGGCCCAAAATCGTGGCTTTCGAGAGCGTCTATTCCATGGATGGCGACATCTGCCCCATGCGCGAAATCGTCGAAGTGGCCGAGGCGCATGGCGCGCTGACCTATCTGGACGAGGTCCACGCGGTCGGCATGTATGGCCCGCGCGGCGGCGGCATATCGGAAGAACGCGGGCTGGCGCACCGGATCGACCTGATCGAGGGCACGCTTGGCAAGGCATTCGGCGTGGTCGGCGGCTACATCACCGGCACGGCGGCGATGTGCGATTTCGTACGCTCTTTCGCGTCGGGCTTCATCTTTACAACCGCCCTGCCCCCGGCCGTGGCGGCCGCCGCGACCGCGTCCATCCGGCATTTGAAACAGTCGGATGTAGAGCGGCAGGCCCAACGCGACCGCGTGGCCAAGCTGCGCGCGCGTCTGGATGCACGCGGCATTCCGCATATGGCCAGCGACAGCCATATCATCCC
The DNA here is from genome assembly GCF_900499075.1 of Roseinatronobacter ekhonensis. Classification (GTDB taxonomy): domain Bacteria; phylum Pseudomonadota; class Alphaproteobacteria; order Rhodobacterales; family Rhodobacteraceae; genus Roseinatronobacter; species Roseinatronobacter ekhonensis. The sequence continues at coordinate 67,578 of NZ_UIHC01000012.1, forward strand.
CGTGATGATCGGCGACCCTGTGAAGTGCAAGATGCTGTCCGACATCCTGATGCAGGATTGGGGTGTGTATGTGCAGCCCATCAACTACCCCACGGTGCCCAAAGGCACCGAGCGGTTGCGCATCACGCCGGGTCCGCTGCACTCGGACGCCGATATCGACCATCTCGTCGAAGCGCTCGCATCGCTTTGGAAACAATGCGCGATTGCCCACGCGGTCGCCTAATCGTGGGTTGACACCATGGCGCTGCGGGTCATGTATGAGTGCGGGAAGTATAAAGGGAGTAACTTGCCATGAAATTTGTAACCAAAGCCGCAATCGGTGCCTTCGCGCTGACCATGTCTGGCCTGCCCGCCTTCGCACAGAGCGCCGAGGACGGCGCAACCGTGTTCCAGCGCCAGTGCCAGAACTGTCACAACATCGTGGACGGCTCGGGCGAGGTTCTTGCCGGACGCCCCAACATGCGCACAGGTCCGAACCTGTATGGCGTGATCGGGCGTCAGGCTGGTATCGTCGACGGGTTCCGCTATGGCGATGATCTGGTCGCAGCGGGTGCTGAAGCCGGGTTGATCTGGTCGGAAGAAGAGATCATCAGCTACGTTCAAGACCCGCGCGGCTACCTGCGCGAAGCGCTGGACAACAACCGCGCACGCAGCCAGATGGCATTCCAGGTGCGGTCTGAAACCGACGCCGCCGATGTCGCTGCCTATCTGGCGACCTTTGGCGCAGAAGAAGCTGAAGAAGCGCCTGCGGGCTAACGCCCTTGCACCGAATTGACAGATTGGCCCCCGAACGCAGTGACGTTCGGGGGCTTTTCATTGTAAAGTCAACAAAGCCGGATAATGGCCAGAATTGTAGCCCAATCGTGTCACAATTCCGCGCGATACAGGGTCGGAAGACAAAGGAAGTCGCGTGATGGACATTGCACTACATCTTGGCGGACATCTGACAGATGACGGACGATTGCGGAGCTGCTTGACGCATAACCAGGCCATTCTGCACAGCGACGGCATCGACGCGCCAGATGCGGCAAGCTATCGCACCAGTATTCTGGAGGCGGTCAAAACCCACGCCAAAGGGCAGCTTGCCCCGGATGCCGGTGCTGTTTTGCTGGATTCGATCGTCACCTCTGAAAGCGCCGACAGGCTGGTTTTGTCGACAGCACGTTTCTTGTCGCCCCTGCCCAGTGCAGTGCGCCGCGCGCAGTTTTGCCCCATGGCCGAACCCCGCGTGCAGGGCTTGCGCGCGCTGTTCTCGGATCACGACGTGTCGCTGTATCTGGCCATCCGCAACCCCGCCTCTTTCATCCCGGCGCTGTTGGGCGCGGTGAATGACGAACAGGCCGGTATCATCCGCAGCGACCTTGAAGCGACCGAATTGCGCTGGTCCGACCTTGTGCGCACCATCCGCACGCAGTTTCCCGAAGCGCCGATCACCGTTTGGTGCGACGAGGATACACCCTTTATCTGGGAAGACGTGCTGTACCAGGTTGCCGGATATGACGGCAGCGAGCCGCTGACACATGTCTACGACTGGTTTGATACCGTCATGGTCGATGGCGGCGCGGCCAAGCTGGCGGCCTATATGGACAACGCCCCCCCGATGGACCGCGCCCAGCGACAGCGCGTGATCGCGGCCTTTCTGGACAAGTTCTGCGACGAGGATAAAATCGACATCGACGTGTCGACCATCGACTGGTCGGAAGAGATGGTCGATCTTCTGTCAGAACTTTACGATGAGGATGTCGCGACCTTGGGAGCGATGGACGGGGTCACGCTGCTGCAACCTTAATCGGCGGGCAGCGCCCCAACAGTCCGGCCCAAAGCCTAGACCATCCCCAGCGCGGATTTATACAGCTCAAGGACGGCTTCTTCCTCTGCGATGTCATCGGGCTTGCGTTTGCGCAGCGCGATGATCTTGCGCAATACTTTCGTATCGTAGCCGCGCCCCTTCGCTTCGGCCATGACCTCTTTCTGCTGGTCGGCAATATCCGCTTTTTCGGCTTCAAGATGCTCGAACCGCTCCACGAACTGGCGCAGCTCTTCGGCGGTTACGTTATAGGCGTCGGCGGAAATGTCGGACATGGGGTCGGGCCTTTCAACTGGCTCTTGGGTTGCTCTGCCCCGGTCTTGCCCAATCCGGACCGCACGCGCAAGAGGCAAGCGCGCCACGCGCATGGGCGGTTTCGCGCTTGCAGGATAGTTTTCATTTGAAAGCACGCGTTGCTCTGCTACCTTCGCAAAAATCATTCAAGGCGGTGCGATGCCCGGACAGACAGCCAAGGAACTGTGCAAATACGAGAAATCCTTGCCGATTTCGCTGCTGCGCGCGCGCGAGGCGACGACACGCTATTTCAAACCCTATATCGACCGGCACGAGCTGACGATGCCGCAATGGCGCGTGTTGCGCGCACTGGCAGAGGAAGAGGGGCTGGACGCGCGCACCCTGTCTGAACGCTGTGTGATCTTGCCGCCGTCCCTGACACGCATTTTCCGCAGCCTGACCCAGCGCGGGCTGATCAGCCAAGTTGATTGCAGCGATGCGCGCCGCCACCGGGTCACGCTGACGGATGCGGGGCGCGCGCTGTTCGAAGAGGTTCTGGAGGAATCAGAGCCCGATTACCAGCGTCTGGCCAAGGCGTTCGGGGCCGAACGGTTGGAAAGCCTGCTGAATTTGCTAAGCGAATTGCGCGACACGGTCGAGGATCTGAACGCCGAGGATGCCCGCGACAGCGTCGCATCACGGCGGAGCGCGGCCAACGGCTAGGCTGCGCGCCCTAGACCATAGACTGTGCGCCGGTCTCCTTGACGGCCTCCATCACCACATGGGTAGAGGTCGAGGTGATACTCGGCAAGCCGGAAATATGTTCGGCCAGCACCCGTCGATAGGTGGCAATATCGCGCGAACGCACCTTCAACAGATAGTCGAACGCCCCTGCGATAAGGTGACATTCCTCTATTTCCGGCACCCGGCGCACAGCCTCTTCAAAGGCGCTCAGCGCGCCCTCGCGGGTGTCTGACAGCTTGACTTCGACAAACGCGATATGGGCCGCATCTATCTGGTGGGGGTCGATGAGCGCACGATACCCCAAGATGACCCCCTGCTCTTCCAGCCGACGCAACCGCGCTTGCGTGGGCGATTTGGTCAGCCCGATACGACCGGCCAATTCCGTCACGCTCACGCGCCCATCCACCGCAAGATTCCGCAGAATCGCATGATCGAAGCTGTCAAGTTTGGTTTGGGTCATTGTTTTGAATTTCTCGAAAATTTCAGATCATAGACCTGATAATCATCATAAATCAGCGAGAATTGAAATGTATTTCTTGTCATACTCGGGAAATTCGACAACCCCGCCTGACGGAGTGCGTTATGACCATCACCGTGCCCAATAGTGTAACACACGACATTCTGCGCGACGAGGGCGCATATATCGCGCAGGCCGTCACAGCCACAAAGCTGGGCCAAGAGGACCGCACCCAGATCACTGCCCGCGCTGCGGGACTGGTGCGCGACATTCGCGGCAGCGATACGCCGGGGCTTATGGAAGTGTTCCTTGCAGAATACGGCCTGTCCACATCCGAAGGGGTCGCGCTGATGTGTCTGGCCGAAGCGCTTTTGCGCGTGCCTGATGCCGCGACCATCGACGATCTGATCGAGGACAAGATCGCGCCGTCTGATTGGGGCACACATTTGGGCAAGTCAGCATCCAGCTTGGTCAACGCGTCCACATGGGCGCTGATGCTGACGGGTCGCGTGCTGGACGAGCGGAGCAAATCCGCCGCAGCCACCCTGCGCGGCGCAGTCAAACGGTTGGGCGAGCCGGTGATCCGCACCGCCGTGGGCCGCGCCATGCGCGAAATGGGCCGCCAGTTCGTGCTGGGCGAAAGCATTGACAGCGCAATGACCCGCGCCGCCAAGATGGAAGCGCGCGGCTACAGCTATTCCTACGACATGCTGGGCGAAGCCGCCCGCACCATGGACGACGCCAAACGCTACCACACCGCCTACGGGCGCGCGATCCGCGCCATCGGCGCGCGCGCCACCGGCAATGACATCCGCACCAATCCCGGCATCTCGGTCAAGCTCAGCGCATTGCACCCCCGGTATGAGGTCGCGCAGGAAGAGCGCGTCATGGCCGAACTGGTGCCCCGCGCGCGCGAACTGGCGCGGCTGGCCGCAGCGCTCGGTCTTGGCTTCAACATAGATGCAGAGGAAAGCGACCGGCTTGCCCTCTCCCTCAAGGTCATCGACCGCGTGCTGGACGACCCGGCGCTAGAGGGGTGGGACGGGTTCGGCGTGGTCGTGCAAGCCTACGGCCCTCGTGCTGCCGACACGATCGACTGGCTGGCGGCAAAGGCAGAAAGCTGCGACCGCAAGCTTATGGTGCGGCTGGTCAAGGGCGCGTATTGGGACACCGAAATCAAGCGCGCGCAGGTGATGGGGCTGGATGGCTTTCCGGTTCTGACCCAGAAACCCGCGAGCGATGTGAACTTCATTGCCTGCGCACGAAAGCTGTTGGCTGCGCGTGTGCGGCTCTACCCGCAATTTGCCACCCATAACGCCCATACGGTCGCCGCCGTCCTGCACATGGCCGAAGGCATGGGCGTGGACCCTGCCGACTATGAATTCCAGCGCCTGCACGGCATGGGCGAAACGCTGCATGACATTGTTTTGCGCAATGAAGGCACGCGCTGCCGCATCTATGCCCCGGTTGGCGCGCACAAGGATTTGCTGGCTTATCTGGTCCGCCGCTTGTTGGAAAACGGCGCGAATTCATCCTTCGTCAACCAGATCGTCGATGAAAACGTGCCCCCCGCAGAAGTCGCCGCCTGTCCCTTTGCGGCGCTGGAAAGCGCACCAAAAGGCCTGAACCCCAAAATCGCGACAGGCCCCGACCTGTTCGGCAAGGACCGCCGCAACGCCAAAGGGTGGGATCTGACCGATGCGCGCGATCTGGAGTCGATTGCACAAGCGCGCGGCCCTTGGGCTGACGCGACCTTTGTCGCCGGTCCACTGATTGCGGGCACCGTGGCTGGCGGCGCGCCCTATGACGCGCGCAACCCCGCCCGCCCCGATGACCTGCTGGGCCAAGTGACGCCCGCCGCCCCACAAGACGTGCAGACCGCACTTGCCGCGGCGACCGCTTGGCAGGCCGATGCCGCAACGCGGGCCACCGTGCTGAACCGTGCCGCAGACCTTTATGAGCAGCATTTCGGCGCGTTCTTTGCCATCCTCGCGCGCGAAGCGGGTAAAAGCCAGCTTGATGCCGTGGGCGAATTGCGCGAGGCGGTGGATTTCCTGCGCTACTATGCGGGACAGGCTGACGGGCTGACCCATCCCGCGCGCGGCGTGTTCACCTGCATCAGCCCCTGGAACTTCCCACTGGCCATCTTCACAGGTCAGATCGCGGGTGCGCTGTCCGCGGGCAACGGCGTGCTGGCCAAGCCCGCCGAACAGACCCCGATCACCGCGCATTACGCGGCCCGGCTACTCCATGACGCCGGCGCGCCGCGTGACGTGTTGCAACTGCTGCCGGGTGATGGCGCGACGGTCGGGGCGGCGCTGACATCGGATGCGCGGGTGCATGGTGTGGCCTTCACCGGATCGACAGATACCGCCAAGCTGATCCAGCGTGCGATGGCCGACCATATGGCCCCCGGCGCGCCCCTGATTGCCGAAACCGGCGGGCTGAATGCCATGATCGTGGACAGCACCGCCCTGCCCGAACAGGCGGTGCGCGATGTGCTGGCATCCAGCTTCCAGTCGGCAGGACAACGCTGCTCGGCGCTGCGCTGCCTTTATGTGCAAGAGGATGTCGCGCCGGAATTCGAGCGGATGCTCTTTGGCGCGATGGACGAATTACGGCTGGACGATCCGTGGCATCTGGCAAGCGATGTCGGCCCCGTGATAGACGCGGACGCCCATTCCCAGATCGCGGATTATGTGGCCGCGGCCCGCGCCGAAGGGCGTGTGCTGCACGAACTCAATGCGCCAGAGCAGGGCCATTTCGTCGCCCCCGTGGCGCTGCGCGTGCGCGGCATCGCGGATCTGAAACGCGAAGTGTTTGGCCCCGTCCTGCATATCGCCCGCTTCAAGGCTTCCGATCTCGACCGCGTGATCGCGGATGTGAACGCCACCGGCTACGGGCTGACCTTCGGGCTGCACACCCGCATTGACGGGCGCGTGCAGCATGTGGTGGACCGCGTCCATGCGGGCAACATGTATGTCAACCGCAACCAGATCGGCGCCATTGTCGGCAGCCAGCCCTTCGGTGGCGAGGGGCTGTCGGGCACCGGCCCAAAGGCAGGCGGTCCGCACTATCTGGCGCGCTTTACCGGCGCGCAGGCGCAGACCGTGACACGCCAAACACCGTACCTGCCCGCGGGCGCGGTGGCCAAGGCGGTCGGCCCCGATATCACATCCATCGCCACCGAGCACGGACTGCCCGGCCCGACCGGCGAATCGAACCGCCTGCGCGAGGTGACGCGCGCGCCGCTGCTCTGCCTTGGCCCGGGCACCGATCTGGCCGCCATGCAGGTAAGCGCCGTCGAGGCGCTTGGCGGGCGGGCCATAGCACTTGACGGGGTGCCGCAAGACCTTGACCGCGCAGACGGCTTCTCTGGCGTGCTGTTCTGGGGCGACGCGGGCACCGCGCGCCAGATCGCGCAGGCACTGGCGCAGCGCGACGGCCCGATCGTGCCGCTGATCACGGACCAGCCCGATCGCGCGCATGTCATGCTGGAGCGTCATCTCTGCGTCGATACAACCGCCTCGGGCGGCAACGCACAGCTTTTGGCAGAGGTGGCGGCGTAAACCGCCCCCTCTTTTCATCCTTGCTCAAATATCCTGGGGGAGTCCGGCCCCGGCACGGGGCCGGGCGGGGGCAAAGCCCCCCGCGCGAACAGCACAGAGCGTGTCGCGTGCCTGCGCATTCACGCGACACGCTCTCATCTTCTGTGACCGCATGCCATTCTGCGCAAAACCGCAAACCACTTTTGCGCGCCATGCTCTAGCGCGCGATCTTCACGCCTTCGCGTCCGGCCAGATCGGTGAAAAACTGCCATGCCACGCGCCCAGAGCGGCTGCCCCGCGTCGTCTGCCACTCGATGGCTTCCGCGCGCAGGCGATCAGCATCAATGGCCAGCCCGTATGCCGCGCAATAGCCCTCTATCATGGACAGGTAGTCATCCTGATCACAGGCATGAAACCCAAGCCACAGCCCGAACCGATCCGAGAGCGACACCTTTTCCTCGACCGCTTCCGAGGGCGAAATGGCGGAGCCGCGTTCATTCTCGATCATGTCGCGCGGCATCAGGTGGCGGCGGTTGGACGTGGCGTATAGCACCACGTTGTCGGGCCGCCCTTCGACCCCGCCATCCAGCACCGCTTTCAACGATTTGTAATGCTGATCGTCATGGCTGAACGACAGGTCGTCGCAATACAGGATGAAGCGCCCTTCCGCCCCGCGCAGCAGGTCCAGCAGGCGCGTGATACTGGGCAGATCCTCGCGCTGGATTTCGACCAGTTTCAGCCCACAATCCGGCATCTGCGCGACCACCGCGCCATGCACGGCCTTGACCAGCGACGACTTGCCCATGCCGCGCGCGCCCCATAGCAGGGCATTATTCGCAGGCAGGCCGCGTGCGAATTGCAAGCTATTCGCCAATAGGGTGTCGCGCGCCCGCTCGATGCCGACCAGCAAATCCAGTGCAACGCGGTTCACGCGGGGCACCGGCTGCAAGCGGTCGGGGCTGGTGTGCCAGACAAACGCGTCCGCCCCATCTAGGTCAGGTGCAGCGCTGGGGGGCGGAGAGAGGCGCTCCAGCGCCTCCGCAATCCGTGTCAGGGCGTCGTCGTTCATTTCGTCTCCGACGCGTCGTCTTCGTCATCCTCGTCGTCCAGCAACCCCTCGCGGCGCAGTTGCTCGTTGCGCGCACGTTCCACGCGGGCAACCAGCCAGATCGACACTTCGTAAAGACCGTATACCACGATGAACAGGATCACCTGGGTAATGACATCGGGCGGTGTGACCAAGGCAGCCAGCGTCAAGATGCCCACGACGGCCCATTTGCGACCGGCTTTAAGGCCTGCCTCTGACACCAACCCGGCCTTGCCCATCAGCGTCAGCAGCACGGGCAACTGAAAGCACATGCCAAAGGCGACGATGAAGCGGATCGTCAGGTTCAGATATTCCTGCGCGGAGCCTTGGAACACCACCGAAAGCGGGGCTGCGTTCGGGCCGTCCTCGACCACCGCTTCGCCACCCGCGCCAAATTGCTGGAACCCAAGGAAGAAATCATAGGCCAGCGGCGTGACAACGTAGAACGCGAAAGAGGCCCCAAGAAGGAACATCACCGGCGACGAGATCAGGAACGGCAGAAACGCGCCCTGCTCGGAGCGGTACAGCCCCGGCGCGACAAAGCGCCAAAGCTGGGTCGCGATGACCGGAAAGGCCAGCATGAAGCCCCCAAGGAACGACACTTTGATCGCGACGAAAAAGCCTTCTTGCGGGCTGATGAAAATCAGGTCGCAATCCTGCCCGCGCTCGGCCAGCGCGCTGCACAAAGGTGCGGTCAGGAAGTTGAAGATGGGCGTGGCAACCGTGAAACACAGAACCATGCCAATGATGAACGCCAAGGCCGATTTGATCAGCCGGTTGCGCAACTCCGCCAGATGCTCGATCAGCGGGGCGCTGGAATCTTCGATATCGTCCTCGGGGGCCTTGCTCATGTGGTGCTGTCCGTACTGCCCTCTGGGTCGGCTTTCGCTTTTGGTTTGGCCTTGGATTTGGCCTTCGCTTTGGGCTTGGGTTTAGCCTGATCGGTCGAGGGCGCAGTGTCGGACGCATCGGCAACGGAAGCAGGTTTGGGTGCCGTGCCCTGATCGGGCGCGTCGGCCGGCGTCGCGTCGGACGGCTTCGGCGCGGCGCGCTTCGCCGCATCGCTGCGCATGGCATCCATCTCGGCGGCGATGCGGTCCATCTCGTCCTCATCATCGCCAGCGGCAGCGGCGGAGTCTGGTGTTTTTGTCCCCTTCGGATCGTCCCGAAGCGGATCCCAGTTTTTCATCTTGTTGAATTCGTCCAGACCCATGCCCTGCGGGTCGGCCATCCCGCGCAGGTCGCGCGCAACGTCCTTTACCCCGCTCTGGTCGGCGGCATCTTCCATCGCGCGTGAAAACTCGCGCGCCATGGAGCGCGCCTTGGCGGTCATTTGCCCCAAGGTGCGAAACATCTTGGGCAGGTCTTTGGGGCCGACGACGATCAGCGCCACGACCCCGATGACCAATAGTTCGGTCCAGCCCAGATCAAACATGCCGACACCCCTGCCCGCTTGCGGATTTCGCGACGCCCCCCGTCACGCGAGCGACAATCAGGCCCGGTCCTTGTCGTTGTCTTTACCGCTCTCCGGCGTGACATCGCGCGCGGTTTTCGCGGCATCGTCATCCTGCTTCTCGATCTCGTCGGTGCCATCTTTCAGGCCCTTCTTGAAAGACGTGATACCTTTGCCGACTTCGCCCATCAGCGCGCTGACCTTGCCGCGCCCGAACAGCACAAGCACGACAACCGCGATGATGATAAAGCCCGCCGGGCCGATATTGTTGAGCATGTCATTCTCCCTTCGCCGGTTTCCCCATGGGAAATGCCGGTCCATACGCATTCCATTTATGGATTAACACGCCCCAATCAAAGCCCCAAATTGCGCTTTGACGCAAAAACAGCGGCGCATTGCCGGCCTAGGGACCAGATACCGATCATTCAGCGGCGAAAAGATCGGCCATATTATCCGCATCGACCGCGCCCTGAACCCGGTTGCGACCGGATTCTTTGGCGGCATAGAGCCGGGCATCGGCCAGCGCGATAAGCCCGTCACGCGTGTCGGTGCTGTCATCGGTCGTGGCCACGCCAAGGCTGGCAGTGAAGGCAACCTTCGGAAAATCACGCACGACGGTCGCCTGAACAACCGCCCGCAGGCGTTCGGCAATTTCCAGCGCCGTGATATGATCGGCCATCACCAGCACGCCGAATTCCTCGCCGCCCAGACGGCCCAGCACGTCGCAGCGGCGCAACTCGGACTGAACCACATGGGCGACCGCGCGCAGAACAGCGTCGCCTGCCGCATGGCCATGCGTGTCATTGACCGCCTTGAAGTGGTCCAGATCGAACATGATAAGGCTGCAAGCGCGCCCGCTGCGTTGATAGGTCGCGGCGGCGCGGCCCAGATCTGACATAAAGGCACGCCGTGTCAGTGCCTTGGTCAAGACATCAAGATGCGCTTCGGACCAGAGCGCGTGCTGCTCTGCAACCAGAACAGCAAAGCCTGCAAGCAGATGCGACGCGCCGGACTCGAACGTTTCGGCGTAGGCGCGCAGGGTTCCGAAACGGCGTCCCTGTGTGACAAGCGGCGATTCAAGACACACCATATGATCATCGGCAGGCGGGCGCGGGTCGCCATCCAACTGGATGGTGACATGGCGCGCGCCGATGGTCTGGCGGATCAGGTAAAAGATCGTGTCGTAGTGGCCGGGCACGGGGGAATCGCCATCCATCGCATCAATTTTGGACACGGGCTGGTCACGCAGCGCGGTGGGGGCTGCACTGAGACTACTCATGGCGATACCTACTCCTTCTACTGCAGACAGGCATGAGGGTTAACCATGGTGTGGAAAGGGCAGCTTTGCGGCAAGAATTTGTTAAGCATTTTTTCGAGCGCACAAAGGCGGCTTCGGACCACCTAACCGCTGTCTTTCAGGCGCCGGAACTGCGCCTTTTGCCGGTCCGACCAGTTCACAACAAGCGATGTGGCATCTTCGTCCTGCGCTTCCGATTCGACCACGCCTTGGGCAAAAAGCCACGCGCGTAGCTTGCCATCCGTATGCGCCAGCCGCACCGTGTCGTGGTAGCGGGCATCATCCAGCTTTTCCGTGATCGCGTCGAACAGGGCCGTCAACCCTTCGCCCGTCAGGGCGGAGCCCGTAAACACACCCTCGGCACGCGCCGCCTGTCGGTCAACCTGCGCGCGCGCCTCTGTGTCCAGCTGGTCGACCTTGTTCCAAAGGTCGATGCGCGGCACGTCGTCCTGCACGCCAAGCGATGCCAGAACGCTGGCCACATCCGCCGCCTGCGCCTCTGTCGAGGGGTGGGCGATATCGCGGACATGCAAGATCAGATCGGCCTCCAGCACCTCTTCCAGCGTGGCGCGGAACGCGGCCACCAAAAGCGTGGGCAGGTCCGAGATGAAACCAACCGTATCCGACAGGATCACATCCTTGCCCGTGGGCAGGCGCACCGCACGCATTGTCGGGTCCAGCGTGGCGAAAAGCATGTCCTTGGCCATGACATTCGCACCGGTCAAGCGGTTGAACAGGGTGGATTTTCCAGCGTTGGTATAGCCGACAAGCGCGACCACGGGATAAGGCACTTTGCGGCGCGCGGCGCGGTGCAATTCGCGGGTTTTGGCGACCTTGTCCAACTGGCGGCGCAGGCGTGTCATCTGCTCGTCAATGGCGCGGCGGTCAGCCTCTATCTGCGTCTCGCCGGGACCGCCGACAAAGCCAAGCCCGCCACGTTGCCGTTCAAGGTGGGTCCATGCCCGCACCAGGCGCGTGCGCTGGTAGCTCAGCGCCGCCAGTTCTACCTGCAACACGCCTTCGCGGGTGGCGGCCCTGTCGGCAAAGATCTCCAGAATCAGGCCGGTGCGGTCCAGCAATTTGACGCCCCATGCCTTTTCAAGGTTGCGCTGCTGCACAGGGCTGACTGGACCGTCGATCAGGACAAGCTCAATCTCTTCAGCTTCCAGCATCGCGCGCAATTCTTCGAGCTTGCCCTTGCCGAACAGCTGGCCCGGATGGGCCCGCGGCAAGCGCACCACCTGCCCACCTGCGACCTCTAGTCCCGGCAAGGCATGCGCCAGTGCCATGGCCTCGGCCAAGGCATCCTCCGGCTCTCTCGGGCCCGGATTGGACTTGATTTCGGGGTGCAGCACATAGGCGCGGGTCAGCCGTTTGCCGCCCTCGCCCCCAAGCTCTGTCAGGTCAATCAACTCGCGGGCGATTGGCCTTCACCCTCGTAAAGCGAAATCGGTTGTCCCGGCATGATGGTCGAGATCGCGTGCTTGTACACAAGCTGGCTTTGCCCATCGCGGCGCAGCAGCACGCAGAAATTGTCAAACCAGGTAATAACACCTTGCAGCTTGACCCCGTTGATCAGGAATACCGTCACCGGCACCTTGTTCTTGCGAACGTGATTCAGAAATGCGTCTTGTAGATTTTGTTTATCGCTGGCCATGCGCTTGCCTTTTTGTCAGGGCGTGTTTGCTATACGCAGAGAGCCTCGTCTCCCTATCCGCCCACTATGAAACGGCTTTTGCAAAACTTCCAGCCCCGGCACGCGGAAAAATGCGGGCTTGGGCGGGTTTCTTGGGCGCGGGCGTGCGCTTAGCGGCCCAAGCGGGGCCAGAGCACCGACAAAAGCATCAGCAATTCCAACCGCCCAAGGATCATCCCGAGTGCGACAACCCCGCGTGCCGGATCGCCCAGCGCGGCAAAGGACAATGGCTCTGGCCCTGCAATCTGGGTCAGCGGGCCGGTGGTCGTCAACGCCGCACTGGCATAGATCAGTGCATCTTCCAGCGGGTGGCCCAACAAGACCAGCGCCATGACCACGGCGGTCAGCGCCAGAATGAACACCATCAGGAACAGCCACGCCGAGAAGGCCCCCTCGCTGCGCAGGCCCCGCAATCGGGGGCCGTCACCGCCCATGCCCGACGGGTGAACCAGCTTTTCCAACTCGTGTTTGGCCTGCCACAACAAGGCAAAGCCGCGCAGCAGCTTCAGCCCGCCAGCCGTGGTGGCAATCCCGCCGCCAAGCATGGCCAGACCCAGAAGCACAATGCCCGCAGGTCCGGCATAGGCAGTGGCTTCTGGCGCGCCAATGGTGCTGACAAAGCCTGTCGTGCTTAGAAAGGAAAGCGCGGTAAATGCCGTTCCCCACAGTTCTGCAAGTGCTGCCACCGGCGCGTCGGCCAAACCGCCAGCGCCGTTCAGAACCCACAGCCCCACCGCGACCAAGGCCAATAGAGCGCCCGCCAGATGCAACTCGTCATCCAGCCATATCCGGCCGGAATCTTGCGGGACAATCGCGCGCGGCCAGCCCCGACGGGTCAGCGCCAGCCCCAGAAACAGCGCGATCAGCAGCTCCGCCCCGAACCCGGTGCCGATGCCCGCATCCCAGTTCGGCACAATCCCGGATGTCGACAGTGTGGACATGGCATAGGTCAACCCCACCAGCGGGGGCATGCCCTGCAACGACAGCAACACCCACAGCAAGCCTGTCAGCCCGGCATAGGCCGGGGCAATCAGCCGGATATGCGACCACAGCCGCCCCAGATCGGCCTGGCCCGACTCTGCCCCGATCTGGGTCTGCCGCATCTTGCGCGACCAGTCCGGCAATGCCCCGATGGTTTGCGACCGCGCGGTGACAAGATCGTACCCGCCCATATTCATCGGGGCCAGCAGCGCGGCGGCATAGACCAGCACGAACAGCCCCCCCAGCCATGCGGCCAGCGCCCGCCACATCAACAAGCTGCGCGGCATATCGGGGTCCAGGGCGCTCGCACCCGTGGTGGTGAACGCGGCGACCATCTCGAACCACGCATCGAACAGCGGCAAACCGCCCGGCACGGCCTCTGTCACCGGCAGCGCCATGAACAACGGCACAACCAGATAGGCTGTGGTCAGTATATAGAACGGGTGCGACAGCGCACTTGGCTTGCGTGTCAGGTTGCGGCGGGCCAGATACATCAGCCCCGCAATACTGCCCAACAAACAGGCCGAATACACGAACGCGCGCGCGCTGTCGTGTTCGCGCAGGGTAAAGCCCAGCGCGGCCGGCAGGATCATCGCTCCTGCGGTCACAGCCATCAGCGCAGCCATAACCGTTGTGCCGCGTGCGCTTTCCGTCATAGCGCCCCCCAGTAAAATGGCCCGGCGCCCCGCGCCCGCCGTCTAGAAATGCTCAAACGCGACCTGCAACAATTCGTCCACCTTCTGCACATCGGCAGTCAATGCAAAGATCACGATCTGGTCGCCCTCTTGCAAGACCATGCTGCTATTGGGTTTCTTGAATGCGCCGCCGCGCAGAACACCGATCAGCAACGCGCCTTCGGGAAAGGGGATGTCGCGCACCGCGCGGCCCGCGATCTGCGAACTGGCGAGCACCTTTGCCTCGATCACCTCGGCCTCTCTGTCGCCCAGCATATAGACAGAGCGCACCAGCCCGTGCCGCATATGCCGCAGGATGGAGCTGACGGTCAGGGCGCGCGGGTTGATATAGGCATCCACCCCCATCGCATCGGCAAGCGGGACCATTCCGGGGTCGTTGACCAGCGAAATCGCCATTTTCGCGCCCAAGGATTTCGCGCGCACCGCCGCAAGCAGGTTGGTCTTGTCGTCATCAGTCAACACGACAACGGCATCGGTTCGGGAAATCCGCGCCTCTTCCAGCAGATCGGCATCCATTGCGTCGCCATGCAGCACGATGGACCGCTCCAGCGCGTCGGCGGCCGCTTCGGCGCGGGCGCGGTCACGCTCAATGACCTTGACGCGCACGCGCTCGGGCTGGCGTTCCAGCATGCTGGCCACGGACAGGCCCACATTGCCGCCGCCGATCACCAACACGCGTTCCTGACGGCGCGCTTCCTTGCCGAACACTTCGAACACGCGCGCCACGTCATCGGCTTCCAGCAACAGGTAGACCGCGTCGCCCGCAAAAAGCTGGTCTTCGGGTTCGGGGGCGAACATGCGGCCCGCGCGGCGCACGCCTGCCACCATCACCCGCAAGGTCGGGAAAAGGTCCGACAATTGCCGCAGGGGTGTGTTCAGCACTGCGCATTTGTCGTCCAGCACCAGACCCAACAAAAGCGCGCGCCCGCCAAAAAACTCGTGCACGTCGAATGCCGACGGGTAGGCCACCCGTTTCATCGCCGCCAGCGAGACCTCTCGCTCGGGGCTGATGATCACGTCGATGGGCAGATGCCCGCTGCGAAACAGGTCGGAATACTGCGCATCCAGATAGGTCTGGGCCCGCAGACGGGCGATTTTCTTGGTCACACCAAAGACGCTATGCGCGACCTGACATGTGACCATGTTCACCTCGTCGGAATAGGTTGCGGCGATGACCATGTCGGCATCGCGCGCGCCGGCCTGTTCCAGAATGGCGGGGTAGCTGGCAAAGCCTGTCACGCCCTGCACATCCAGCGTGTCGGTTGCGCGCCGCACCAGAACGGGGTTGTTGTCGACAACGGTAACGTCGTTGCGCTCTCCGGCCAGATGGCGGGCGATCTGCCAGCCAACCTGCCCTGCCCCGCAGACAATGATCTTCATGGCCCGCGTCCTTCGGTTGCGGCGTTCAGACCCCTAGCCTTGCCAGCAGTCGCACGGGGGTGCAAGGGGCTTAGCCCTTGCCTGAAAGCCGCGCGGTGTTCACACCCAGCGATTTCAGCTTGCGGTGCAGCGCGGAGCGTTCCATGCCCACAAAGCTTGCGGTGCGGCTGATATTGCCGCCAAAGCGGTTGATCTGGGCCAGCAGGTATTCGCGCTCGAACAATTCGCGCGCCTCGCGCAGTGGCAAGGTTGCCAGAGATCCCGACAAGAGCACGCTGCGGCCCTCCTCATCGGGGGTGCTGTCGCTTTGCAGGTCGGCCAGGTCGATGGGCTTGCCCGCATCGCCAAGGATCAGCGCGCGCTCGATCATGTTGCGCAACTGTCGGATATTGCCGGGCCATGTCAGGGTTTGCAGATGCGCCTTTGCGGCGTCGTCCAGCGCACGGCGCGGCAAGCCCTGTGTGCTGTGCAAGATTTCTATGAAATGCTCTGCGAGCAGCGGAATGTCCTCGCGCCGCTCTTCCAGCCCCGGCACGCGGATGGGCACGACGTTCAGCCGGTCGAACAGCTCTTGCCGGAACAGACCCTCGCGCACACGCGCGGCCAGATCCTGCGTGGTCGCAGACATCACCCGTAGATCGACCCGCACCTTGTCAGCGCCGCCCGTGCGGATGAATTGCTGCTCGACCAGCACGCGCAACAGCTTGGATTGCGTGCCAAGCGGCATATCGGCCACCTCGTCGAAAAACACGACGCCGCCATGCGCCTGTTCCAACAGTCCCGGTTCCACACCGCGGTCGGCCCCTTCGCGACCGAACAGCACCTCTTCCATGCGGTCGGGTTCCACGGCTGCGGATGTCACTGTCACGAAGGGTGCAGACGCGCGCTCGGAATTCTCATGCACGAAGCGCGCCGCAGCTTCCTTGCCGCATCCCGACGGGCCCGTGAACATCAAGCGCGCGTTGGATTGCGTAACCTTCTCCAACTGGCTGCACAGGGCGCGATAGGCCGCAGAATCGCCCAGAAGCTGCGAGGCGCCAACCTCGCGGCGGCGCAAATCCTGATTTTCGCGACGCAGGCGCGAGGTTTCCATCGCCCGCCCGATCACCACCATCAACTTGTCGATATTGAAGGGCTTTTCGATGAAATCATACGCGCCCTGCTTGATCGCGGCGACCGCGATTTCGACATTGCCATGCCCCGAGATGATGACAATCGGGATATCGGGATTGGACCGTTTGACCGACATGAGTATGTCGATCCCGTCCATCTTGCTGTCTTTCAGCCAGATATCGAGGATCATCAGCGCGGGCGGATCGGCATTGACCTCTGCCATCGCCTGATCGGAATTCGCGGCCAGACGGGTGGTAAACCCCTCGTCTTGCAGAATTTCCGAAATCAGCTCGCGAATATCGCGTTCATCGTCGACGATCAGAATGTCACCCATAAGCGTTAACCATCTTCCTGTTGGTCGTCTGAAATCTGGGCCGCGGCCAGTCGCGGCAAGTGGATATCGGCCATTGCCCCGCGTTGGGGCGTGCCATCGGGGGCCGTTGCATCGGCCAGCCGCAGGGTGCCCCCGTGTTCTTCAATGATCTTGCGCACGATGGACAGGCCAAGCCCCGTGCCTTCAGCGCGCGTGGTCACATACGGCTCGAACAGGCGGTTGCGGTCTTGGGGCAGGCCGATGCCGTTATCCGTAATGGTCACGCGCAACCGCTCGTCCCCGGCGTCGAACACCACGCGGATCTCGCCTTTGGGGCTGTCTGCATCCTCTGCATGGCGGCTGGCAATCGCCTCGCCCGCGTTTTTGATCAGGTTGGTAAATGCCTGCGCCATCATGGTGTCATCCACCTCGACCAAGACAGGCGCACCGGGCAGTGACAGGCTGAACGTGATATCGGGCTGGCCACTTTCCTGAAGCAGCGTGCAATCACGCAATATGGCGACCAGATCATGCGGGCGCCGGTCGGGTTCGGGCATCCGCGCGAAGCGCGAGAATTCGTCGACAATCCGGCGCAGGTCGTTTGTCTGGCGCACGATCACAGAGGTCAGTTGCGACAGGCTTTCGGCATCCTCGCCGTCCAGCTTGCGGCCGAATTTGCGCGCGATCCGTTCTGCCGATAGTTGGATGGGGGTCAGCGGGTTCTTGATTTCATGCGCGATGCGGCGGGCCACATCGCCCCATGCGGCCATGCGCTGCGCACTGACCAGTTCCGACACATCGTCAAAGGCGACCACATACCCCTCCAGCCGCCCGTCGCGGCGGCGGCGTTCGGCAAAGCGCACCAGCACGGTTTCCAACCTGCCAGAACGCACAAGGCGCAATTCCTCTTGTACGCGCCCCTGCCCTTGCGGCATGGCGCGCAAGCGTTCCATGAGCCCGACGAATTCGGGGGCAATGTCGTCCAGTTCGGGGGCGTCGGACGGGTCGCAGGTTACATCCAGCAAGGTTTCGGCGGCGCGGTTGATAAACGCGAGCCGCCCGTCTGCATCCAGCCCGATCACCCCCGCCGTGACCGACCCGAGAACCGAATCGAACAGTCGTCGCCGCGCATCTATCTGGCGGTTGTTTTCCAGCAGGCGTTCGCGCTGCCCCTTTAGCTGGCGGGTCATCTGGTTGAACACACGGCCCAACAACGCCACTTCATCATCGTCGCGCATAACGCGGACCTGCACATCCAGATCACCGTCGCCAACCTGTTCCGCCGCTTCGACAAGACGTCCCACGGGCCGGGCCAGCCGCTCGGCAAAGTTCAGCCCCATCCAGACAGAGGCAAGGATCAGGATCAGCGCAAACCCCAGATAAAGCGCACCGAACTGGAACAGGATCCGCCCGCGATCCTGTTCCAACTGTTGATAAAACGCCACCGTTTCGCGGGTTTCGTCCAACAGCGACAGGATATTTCCATCGACCGCGCGTGACACATACAGGAAGCGGTCGAAATACTCTTCCAGCGGCACAAGGGCGCGAAACTCGTTCGCGGGCCAGTCGCGGATCAGTGCCACATCATCCTGAGCGCGGTCCAGATCCTCGGGCGCGGGGGGGACATAGTTGAAGCGGTAGGAACGCTCGCCGCGCGCGCGGATCTCTCCCGTGGCGTCAATGACAAAGGCGACGCGCAAGCCGCGCTGCACCCGTGCCTGCGCCTCTGACAACAGGTTGCGCAACTCGCCCTCGTCCATCATGGGAAAGACGCGGCGCGCCGTGTCCAGATAATCGGCCAGATCGCGCGCATCACTGCGCAGGTCGCGTTCCTGTTCGAACTGATAGGCCTCTGCGGCGGCCAGCGAATTGCCGACCACGCGCTGCACACGGTCGGAAAACCAGCCCTCCAACCCCACATTCAACGTGATCGCGGCAAAAATCGCGACGGTAATCGTGGGCACCATCGCGATAGCCGCAAAAAGCGTGGACAAGCGCAAATGCAATCGCGAACCGGCACTGTCCTTGCGCCGCGCGGCAACCAGCCGCGCCACGCGAATGGCAACCAGCCCGGCCACAAGCAACATGTAGACAAGGTCAGCCAGCAGCACCAACGCCAGCCCGGATGTATTGAACATCCTGTCCAGCGGGCCGAGCGCCAAAAGCGTCAGCAAGACCAGAAGCGGACCGGCCAAGACCAGTGCAAGCGTCGCCCCGGCCGAACTGCGCCGGTCGCGCAAGCCGGTCAACTGCCCCAACAGGCCCGAGTAGAACACCGATTGCCCCAAGGCTTCCCCGCTATGCATCGCTGCGTTGGGGTCGTTTGCCGCCCCACATTGTGTGGATTGTGCCACAGGCTATGTGGTATTTCTACATCAAACTGGCGGCGCTAGGCCAGCTTGCGGCGGCGCGATACCTCGATATCCAACTCGGTGATCTTCTTGCGCAGCGTATTGCGGTTAATCCCCAGCAGCTCGGCGCAGCGCGCCTGATTGCCGCCTGTGGCGTCGAGCGCGATCTCGATCAGGGGCACCTCTATTTCGTGCAAAATGCGCGCGTACAGGCCAGGTGGCGGCAAATCCTGCCCATGCAGGTCAAAATAGCGTTTCAAGTGGCGCGCGGCCGAATCCGACAAGGATTCGCCGCCCATATCCTCTCCGAATGCCATGGCAGAGGGCTGGCTTTTCAGCGCCAGTTCCATCTCCGAGCGGGCGATGACCGGCTCTTGCCCGGTCAGCGTCAGCCGCCGCAGCGTGTTTTGCAACTGGCGGACATTGCCGGGCCACGAATAGCCGCGCACCAGTTCCAGCGCATCGGGGGACAAGGCGCGCATGGTCGCCCCGTCATCTGCGGCCTGCGACAGAAAATGCTGTGTCAGCGGCTCCAGATCGTCGATGCGTTCGCGCAGTGCGGGCACAGCCAGCGTAACCCCGCTCAGGCGGTAATACAGGTCTTCGCGCAAGCTGCCCTCGCCCATGGACTGCGCCAGATTGGTTTGCGCAGTGGCCATGATGCGCGGACCGTCATCGGACAAACTGTCCAGCAAGCGCGCGACACGAAGCTGGGCATCGGGGTCGTATGACGCCAGCTCGTCCAGCAGCAAGGACCCGGAACGCACCCGCGACACCAGCGCCTGCGCGGCGTCGGGATTTCGGAAATCTTCCGAGGTCGCAGAGATGAAAGGCTGCCCCCGTCGGTCCGACAAATCATGCAAGGTGCGCGCAATCAGCGATTTTCCGGTGCCGGATTCGCCGGTGATCAGCACCGGCATGGTCGAATTCATCACCCGTGCAATCAGCCGGTAAAGTTCTTGCATAACCGGCGTGCGCCCGACCAGCGGCAGCCCTTCCATGCTGGACATGTCGCCGCGTGGCGCGGGTTTCGGCGCGGCCTCCGCCTGTGCCGACGCCGCGACAAGTTTGCGGTTCTTCATTGCCGTGCCGGCGCGCTTCAGCAGGTCCGGCAGATCGAAGGGTTTGGGCAGGTAATCATGCGCATCAACCTCGTTGGCCTGAATCGCGGTCATGATGGTGTTTTGCGCCGAAATCACGATCACCGGCAAGTCGGGGCGCTCCTGGCTGATCTTCGGGATCATCTCTATCCCGTTGCCATCGGGCATCATCACATCGGTGATGACCAGATCGCCGCGCCCTTCTTCGACCCAGCGCATCAGCGTGGTCAGACTGGAGGTCGCGTGCACCTTGCAGCCCGCCCGGGTCAGCGCTTGCGTCAGCACCGTGCGGATGGTGCGATCATCATCGGCAACCAGAACAGTGCCATCCATCAGGAAAGCTCCTCTTGTTGTGCGGCACGGCGCTTTGCTTCTGGCGCGCGCGGCAGGGAAATACGAAACATCGTGCGGCCGGGCCGGCTTTCGACCGTGACCCATCCGTCATGCGCGGCGATGATCTTCGACACCAGCGCAAGACCAAGCCCGGTGCCGTTCTCGCGTCCCGACACGAACGGGTCGAACACCTCGTCGGCAATCTCTGACGGCAGGCCGGGGCCGTCGTCGATAATCTCGACATGAATGGGCAAGGCGACATCACGCCCGCTGGCCGCGCGCACCCGCAGCGACTGCTCAAAGAAGGTGCGGATGCGGATCTGCCCTCCGTCGGGCTGCGCTTGGGCCGCGTTTTTCAGCAGGTTCAGCATGACCTGAAGCAGCTGATCGCCATCTGCCCAGACCGACGGCAATGACGGGTCATAAGCATCGCGGATACGCATATGCGCGGCAAAGCCGACCTCGGCAGAGCGGCGCGCGCGTTCCAGTATGTCGTGTATATTGATCGCGCGGCATTCGGGCGGGCGCTGGTTGCCGAATTGCTCGACCTGGTCCAGAAGGTTCACGACCCTTTGGGTCTCGGCCACGATCAGATCGGTCAACTCGCGGTCGCGTGGCTCCAGCCCCATCGACAGCAGTTGCGCGGCGCCGGTAATCCCTGCCAGCGGGTTCTTGATTTCATGCGCGAGCATCTGCGACATGCCAATGGCAGAGCGCGCGGCGTTGCGAATGCCATCCGCCTGCCCCAGCTTGCCCGCAATCTCGCGCGGGGTGACAAGCATCAGAACCAGATCGCGCCGGTCGCCCAAAAGCGCAAGCTGAATGGAGCACAGAACCGGTTTGCGCGTGCCGATCGTAACGCCGACATCGTTGATGAAAACCGGTGCGCGGTTCTCGCGGCAGCGCGCAAGGGCGCGGTCGATTTCGGCATCGACCTGCAACAGCCGCGCCAGCGGACGCCCCAGCAAGGCGCGGCGCGACAGGCTCAGGAACTGCTCTGCCGCAGGGTTACAATCGGCCACGCATTCCAGCCCGTCATCCTGCCCGATCATAAAGGCCGGTGCGGGCAACGCCGCCCAGATCGTGCCGGTGGCAGGGGGCGTCATGCCGCAACCTCTTGCACGGGCGACAGCAGGTCGGGCAACAGGGCCAGAACCTGCGCCGGGTCTGTGGCCGTCAGCACCGCGCGGCGCGCGGCAGGATCGCCACAAGCAGCATCGGCATACCACCCAAGGTGTTTGCGCGCGACGCGCACACCCAGATCGCGCCCGTAAAACGCCAGCATCGCGTCATAGTGTTCGGCCACAAGCGCGTGCAAAACACGGCCCTGCGGGGACTGCGGAATCGGCTGGCCCGACAGGTTGGCCGCGATCTGTGCCAAAAGCCACGGGCGCCCCTGCGCCCCGCGCCCGACCATGACGCCTGCCGCGCCAGACTGCGCCAGCGCCTGACGGGCCGCCTGCGGCGAGGTGATATCGCCATTGGCAATGACCGGCACGCCTGCGGCTTGCACCACCGACGCGATCGCCGCCCAATCGGCCTGTCCCTTGTAAAACTGGCAGCGTGTGCGCCCGTGGATCGTGACCATCTGCACACCCGCCGCAACCGCGCGGCGCGCAAGCTCTGGCGCGTTCAGACCGGACTCGTCCCAGCCCAGACGGGTCTTCAGCGTGACAGGCACATCCACAGCGCCCGCCACGGCATCTATCAGCCGCAACGCATGATCCAGATCGCGCATGAGTGCAGAGCCCGACAGCCCGCCCACAACTTTTTTGGCAGGGCAGCCCATGTTTATGTCGATGATCCGCGCGCCTTGATCCGCCAGCATGCGCGCGGCTTCGGCCATCCAGCCCGCCTCGCGGCCCGCGAGCTGCACCGCCGTGTGCCCATCGCCCATACCCAGTTCGGCCTTGGCGCGGGTCGAGGGGCGCGCGCGAACCATATCCTCGCTGGCAACCATCTCTGACACGACCAAGGATGCCCCGAACCCGGCCACGACCCGCCGGAACGGCAGGTCGGTAATCCCGGCCATCGGGGCCAGAATTACAGGGCAATCACTGCCCAGAGAGAGCGCGGCAGAAAAGGTCATGACAGGGCGTGGCCGGGTTTGTTCATGCGTGAAGGGATAGCCCCTTGACCGCCCCGAGTCCAACCGAACCGCCGCGAGCTTGGCGCATTTTTCATCATGCGCCCATTTTTTGAGCGCCGCTTGCAAATGATCGCGTGCATTGTCAGCACCCCGCGCCTGAGCTTATAGAAGGCGAAAGGACTTCAGGGGGTTTGAGCGCATGTCCACAGCCGCCATTATCGTCGCCGCCGGGCGTGGCACACGTGCGGGCGCGGGCCTGCCAAAGCAGTGGCGCGCGCTTGGCGGGCGTTCCGTGATAGCGCATACGCTTGATGCCTTACGCGCGGGCGGGTTGACGCGGCTGGTGCTGGTGCTGCACCCGGACGATATGAACAAAGCGGACCGCCTGCCTCTGGACGGGGTCATGCTGGTCATGGGCGGGGCCACGCGGACCGCATCGGTGCGCGCTGCACTAGACGCGCTGGCCACCGACCCGCCCGACCGCGTGTTGATCCATGACGGGGCGCGGCCCTTCGTGTCGGCGCGCGTGATCGCAGATGTGCTGGCCGCGCTGGACCACGCGCCCGCTGCTGCCCCGGCCCTTGCGGTGGTAGATGCGCTCTGGCGTGGTTCCGACAGAGCGGTCAGCGCGCCGGTGGCCCGCGACGGGCTTTTCCGTGCGCAAACCCCCCAAGGCTTTCATTTCGCGCCTCTGCTCGCCGCCCACAAAGCCTGGCCCGGCGACGCGCCAGACGATGTGGAAATCGCCCGCGCCCACGGCCTGCGGGTGGCGCTGACAGATGGCTGCGAAACCAATTTCAAACTGACCTACCCCGCAGATTTCGACCGCGCCGCAGCGCTGCTGGACGCAAGGAGCCCGACCATGACCGATATCCGCCTTGGCAATGGCTATGACGTGCACCGTTTCGGCCCCGGCGACGGCTGCTGGCTGTGCGGCGTCAAGGTGCCGCATCACCGCGCGCTTCAGGGCCATTCCGACGCCGATGTCGGCATGCACGCCCTGACAGACGCGATCTATGGCGCATTGGCCGAGGGCGATATCGGCCGTCATTTCCCGCCGAGCGACATGCAATGGAAAGGCGCGGAAAGCCATATCTTCCTGCGTCACGCGGTAGAACTGGCGCACACGCGCGGCTACGCACTGGCCAATTGCGACGTGACGCTGGTCTGCGAGACCCCCAAGATCGGGCCGCATGCGGATGCGATGCGCGCGGCACTGGCGACGATCATGAAGGTCGATGTTGCGCGGGTGAGCGTGAAGGCGACAACCTCGGAGCGTCTGGGCTTTACCGGGCGGGAAGAAGGCATTGCCGCACTGGCCACGGCATGTTTGATGGCGACGTAAGGGGGCGCACACGCCCCCTCTTGGGCCTGTGGCCCAATTCACCCCCTGTGAGTATTTAGAGCAAGATGAAGGAGAGCGCGCCCATGACACTGACACGCTTGATCGCGACATTCGGCGGTGTCGGCTATCTGCGCCCCGCCCCCGGAACATGGGGCACGCTTGCGGCGCTGCCTGTGGCATTGGCTTTGCACAGCCTTGGCGGATTCTGGCTGCTTCTGGCAGGGACGTTCATAGCCTTCGGCATTGGCTGGTGGGCGACGATTTCCGAGACGCGCGGGCGCACGGATGCCGACCCGTCCGAGATTGTCATCGACGAGGTCGTTGGCATGTGGATCGCGCTATGGCCGGTGTCGTTGGGCGCGATGATGCAGGGCGTGGATGTGACAGCGCTCTGGCCCGGCTGGGTGGCGGCGTTTCTGGCGTTCCGGGTGTTCGACATCTGGAAACCCGGGCCCGTGGGGCTGGCCGACCGGATGCATACGCCCTTGGGGGTGATGCTGGACGATGTGATCGCGGGCGCGCTGGCCACGTTGGTTGTCGCAGTGGCCGCGGTGGTCAGCCACGGGATGATAGGCGCATGAGCGCGGGCGCGGTACTAGAGGCTGCGCGGGCTAAGGGCGTGACACTGGCCGCCGCCGAAAGCTGCACCGGGGGCATGATAATGGCGGCGCTGACGGCCGTGCCCGGTTCGTCCGATGTAGTCGACCGGGGCTTTGTGACCTATTCCAACGCTGCGAAATGCGAGATGTTGGGGGTGTTGCCCGCGACGCTTCAGGCGCATGGCGCGGTTTCGGAAGCGGTCGCGCGGGAAATGGCCGCGGGCGCTTTGGCGCGGTCGGAAGCCCGGATCGCAGTCGCGGTTACGGGCATTGCTGGCCCCGGCGGGTCAGAGCACAAGCCCGAGGGGCGCGTGTGTTTCGGGCTGGCGGATGCACAGGGCGTGATCGCGGAAACAGTGGAGTTCGGCGCCATCGGGCGTGACGCGGTGCGCGCGGCAACGGTGGACCACGCATTGGCGATGGTTCTGGCGCGGTTGCAAGCTCAGCCGTAAAGCGCCTTGGCGCGGGCCTCGAACGCGCCCACGACACGGCGCATGGCTTGGTCGAACACCACCCCGATGATCTTTTGCAGCATCGGATTGCGGAACTCGAAATCGACGTGGAAATCGACCACGCAACCGCCATCCTCGGCGGGTTTTATGGTCCAGCGCGACTCCATATGCTTGAACGGCCCGTCCAGATAGGCAGTGTCGATCACGCCATCCTCGGGAAACAACTGTACCCGACTGCCGAAACGCTCGCGGAACACCTTGAACGAGATGACCAGATCGGCCTGCATCTCCTCTCCGCCGTCGATGGGGGTGCGCGACCGGATGCGCGCGGCCGCCGTCCATGGCAGAAATTCGGGGTAGCGCGCCACATCCGCCACCAGATCGTATATCTGGCGGGCCGTGTAGGGCATATGGCGGTGTTCTGTATGGGTCGGCATTGCGGTTCCGGGCTTTTGTCTGGCTTGGACATGTCTTAGAGTTACGGTGAAAAATCAAGGGGCCGAGATGTCGCAAAAACCCTATGAGATCGACCAGATGATCAGCGCCAAGCAAATCGCGGCGCGGGTTGAGGAACTGGCCACAGAGATCAGCCGCGAATTCGCCGCGACCGAAAAGCTGGTCGTCGTGGGCCTGCTGCGCGGGTCGTTCATCTTTATCGCGGACCTTGTGCGCGAGATTGACCTGGCCGTAGAGGTCGATTTTCTGGAAGCGTCAAGCTATGGCAATTCCACCCAATCCTCGCGAGAGGTGCGGATTTTGAAAGACCTGTCTGGCAAAATAGAAGGGCGCGACGTGCTGGTGGTGGAGGATATTGTCGACACCGGCTTCACGCTGCACCACGTCTTGCAAATGCTGCTGGCGCGCAACCCGGCACGGCTGGAGGTCTGCGCGCTTCTGGACAAACCCTCGCGGCGCGAAGTGGATATTCGTGCGCGCTGGACCGGGTTCGAAATACCCGACGAATTCGTCGTGGGTTACGGCATTGATTATGCACAAAGAAATCGCAACCTGCCCTATATAGGCAAAGTGCGCTTTACCTGAATAGATGGCCTCACGCGGGCGTGTGTTTGAATCGTCATGATTTCGGGCTATCCATTTTGGTATACTTCTTCTACTCCAAAACCCGAAAGTTCTCGTGTGTTATGACGCGGAAGTTATCTGACACCTTGTCGCGGAATTTCTTCTATTCCTGCGGGATGGTCTCACGCATGAATGCAAGGATGGCGTCGGCGAATTGCTTCTGACTTCGGTAGTAGCGATTGTGGGTGACATAATGGTGCAAGACCGCCCAAAGACGTTCAATTGGATTGAG
>NZ_UIHC01000028.1 GCF_900499075.1 Roseinatronobacter ekhonensis
CGCAAGCCTCAAGCTCGAGGCGGGCTGGTGAGGAAAGAAAGTCAGGGCGGATCATAAGCAATAGCTGAATCGTTCCAAACCCAGCAGTCAAGTCAACAAATTCGGCTTCTGCAGGACTCGGAGTATATCCCTGGGAAAGTTTCAGTAAGTTTGGGGCTTTGGGATATCGGGCAGGCGGCTGATGAGTACGATCAAGAACATGGAAGAATTTGCGCGATTGTCCGGCATTTCACGCCCGACAGTTTCCAAATACTTCAATGATCCGTCGAGCGTGCGCAGTTCCACACGAGAGCGCATCGAACAGGCGTTGGAAGTGTTCGACTATCGGCCCAACATTTATGCGGTCAATCAGAACCGCAGCCTGACAAAGAATGTCGGCATTGTCGTTCCGTATCTGGCCGACCCGTTCTTTGCCGAGATCGCACGCATTATCGAGCGCCGCAGCATTGAAGCCGGGTTTTCGCCGATCTTGTATAGCTCGCATGGCGAGCAGAAAATCGAGAACGAGATCATGGAAGGGCTGACAGCGCTCAAGCCCGCCGGAGTTTTTTTCGCGCCACTGGGTCGTTTATCGGACCGCCGCGCCATAGAAAGGTTCTGTCGTGACGTTCCGACGGTGCTGTTCGACAGCAATATCGAAGGCATGGGAGAGGCATTTGTCGGGTCCGACAACTACAGTTTCGTGCAGTTGACCGTCGAGTATCTAGGCCGGACCGGATCAAGCCCCTGTTTTTTCGAAATGTCAAAGCCGGTTAACCCCAATGCCAACAAGCGCAGGAACGCGTATATCGCGATCATGGAAGCGGAAGGGCTGGAGCCACATGTCGTGTCTGTCGAGGGGGAAGGCTGGGGATTCGAGGAAATCGGACGGCAAGGCGCGCATACGGTGCTTGATTCGCAATCCCTGCCCACAGATACCGTGTTGTTCAGCAATGACCGCCTTGCCATCGGGTTTCTGGCAGGGTGCTATGAGCGTGGTTTGCGCGTCGGCCGGGGCGAGGGATGCGCCCTGCGCGTGGCATCGCATGACGACCACCCGTTTTCGCGCTTTACCTGTCCGGCCCTGACCACGGCGGCGCATCAATATGACCTGGTCGCGGATAAGTGCATGGAAACATTGTTTTCCATGATCGAATCCGGGAGGCGCTTTTCTGCGAGGGACGATACATTGATCCCCGCAAAGCTAATCTTGCGAGCCTCTGCCTGACTGAATATTTACGCGCGTAAATAAAATTCTTGACGCGGGAAAGTTTCCACGCGTAAATTTACCTCGCGAATATAGCATCCAAGCCAGGGAGGATAAGGATGTCCATCAAGACCGCACTTCGTGCGACAAGTGCCATTGCGCTCTGCGCATTTGCCACGACCGCCATAGCCCAAGACACCACGATCACCATCGCCACCGTGAACAACGGCGACATGATCCGTATGCAGGGTTATGCCGATATATTCACCGAACAGACCGGCATCAATGTCGAGTGGGTGACGCTGGAAGAAAACGTATTGCGCCAGCGCGTGACGACCGACATCACCACCAATGGTGGCCAGTTCGACATCATGACCATCGGCATGTACGAGACCCCGATCTGGGGGGCCAATGACTGGCTGGTGCCGCTGGATGACCTGTCCGAAGAGTATGACGTGGACGACATCCTGCCCGCAATGCGCAATGGTCTGTCGCATGACGGCACGCTCTATGCAGCGCCCTTTTACGGCGAATCTTCCATGGTGATGTACCGCACCGACCTGATGGAAGCCGCTGGTCTGGAAATGCCCGAAGCGCCGACATGGCAGTTCATCCGCGAAGCGGCTGCCGCCATGGATGACCCCGAAAACGACATCAACGGCGTCTGCCTGCGCGGCAAGGCCGGTTGGGGCGAAGGCGGCGCGTTCATCACCGTCACCGGCAATTCGTTCGGCGCGCGCTGGTTCGACGAAGAGTGGAACGCCCAGTTCGACCAGCCGGAATGGGCCGAAGCGGTCAATTTCTACGTGAACCTGATGAACGACTACGGCCCCGAGGGCTACGCCACCAACGGGTTCAACGAAAACCTGTCGCTGTTCCAGCAGGGCAAATGCGGCATGTGGATTGACGCGACCGTTGCCGCGTCTTTCGTGACCAACCCCGAGGATTCGACCGTGGCCGACAGCGTTGGCTTCGCGCTGGCTCCGAATGCTGAAGGCGTTGAAAAACGCTCGAACTGGCTATGGGCATGGGCGCTGGCCATTCCGGCAGGCACACAGCAGGAAGATGCAGCCAAGCAGTTCATCGAGTGGGCGACCTCGAAAGACTATATTGAGCTGGTTGCAGAGAACGAAGGCTGGGCCAATGTTCCGCCTGGCGCGCGCACCTCGCTGTATGAAACCCCGGAATACCAGGAAGTGCCTTTCGCCCAGATGACGCTGGATTCGATCAATGCCGCCGACCCGACCAACCCGACGGTTGATCCGGTCCCCTATGTTGGCATCCAGTTCGTGGCGATCCCGGAATTCGCAGGTATGGCCACAGAGGTCAGCCAGGAATTCTCGGCGGCCTATGCCGGTCAGCAAACCGTTGAAGAGGCGCTGGCAAAAGCCCAAGCCATCACCAACGAGACGATGGAAGCAGCGGGCTACCGCTAACTCCGGCCTATGATTTCAGGGGCGGTCCTTGCGCCGCCCCTGGTCTTCTCTCCCGATTTCCCTGATCGTCTGTCGACACGGTGCCGCTGCTTGCGCCTGTCCACGTTAGAGGTGCATCCAATGGCCACCAAAGCGTCCCGATCCGCCGCCCGACTAATGATGGCGCCCGCCGTGATCCTGCTTCTGGGCTGGATGCTGGTGCCGCTGACGATGACGATTTGGTTCTCGTTTCGCAGCTATCTGCCTTTGCGCGGGGGCGATCTGGGCGCCGCTGGCTTTGACAATTATGTCCGCTTCATCTCTTCCAGTGCGTTCTGGCCATCCATCCAGACCACGCTGATACTGGTCGGCAGTGTATTGGTCATCACGGTCGTGTTCGGCACCCTGCTGGCGCTTTTGCTGGATCAGCCGATGTGGGGGCAGGGGGTTGTGCGCATCCTTGTCATCGCCCCGTTTTTCGTCATGCCGACCGTGTCGGCACTGGTTTGGAAAAACATGTTCATGGACCCAACGAACGGGTTATTCGCGCATCTTTGGCGGTTCTTCGGGGCCGAACCCGTCAGTTGGCTGTCCGACGCGTCGTTGCCGTCGATCGTGATGATCGTGTCGTGGCAATGGTTGCCTTTCGCCACGCTTATCCTGCTGACCGCCGTGCAGTCGCTGGATGGCGAACAGCTGGAAGCCGCAGAAATGGACGGCGCGACCAAGCTGAAACGGTTTTTCTTCATCATTCTGCCGCATCTCAGCCGCGCGATCACGATCGTAATCCTGATCCAGACGATCTTCCTGCTGTCGATCTTTGCCGAGATTTTCGTCACCACAGGCGGCGCGTTCGGCACCCGCACCCTGACCTACCTGATCTTTCAGCGTGTTCTGGAAAGCCAGAATATCGGCCTCGGGTCCGCCGGTGGCGTTTATGCCATCATCCTCGCCAACATTGTTGCGATCTTCCTGATGCGGATCGTCGGCAAGAACCTGGATAATTGACCATGGCCCGTGATGTGACCTCTCGCCGCAAGCTGATCAACACCGCCGCCGCATGGGCTGTCGGTTTGGTCATCTTCTTTCCGATCCTGTGGACCTTCCTGACCAGCTTCAAGTCCGAGGCGCAGGCGATCGCCGCCCCGCCCCTGTTCCTGAATTTCGACTGGACGCTGGAAAATTACGGCGTGGTCATGGAGCGGTCGAACTATGCCCGCTTCCTGTGGAATTCGATCCTGATCGCGGGCGGGTCCACCATTCTGGGCTTGCTGGTTGCGGTGCCCGCCGCGTGGTCCATGGCTTTCGTGCCGTCGCGCCGGACCAAGGATATCCTGCTGTGGATGCTCTCGACGAAGATGTTGCCTGCGGTTGGTGTGCTGTATCCCATCTACCTGCTGTTCATTCAGCTTGGGCTGCTCGACAGCCGCGCGGGGCTTATCATCGTGATGATGCTGATCAACCTGCCGATCATCGTCTGGATGCTGTATACCTATTTCCGCGAGATTCCGGTCGACATTCTGGAAGCTGCGCGCATGGACGGGGCGTCTTTGAAATCAGAGATACTTTATGTGCTGACGCCCATGGCGATCCCCGGCATCGCCTCGACCATGCTTTTGAACTTCATCCTTGCGTGGAACGAGGCGTTCTGGACGCTGAACCTGACCTCGGTCGACGCAGCGCCGCTGACGGCCTTCATCGCCAGCTATTCCAGCCCCGAGGGCCTGTTCTTCGCCAAGCTCAGCGCGGCCTCTACCATGGCCATCGCGCCGATCCTCATCCTTGGCTGGTTCAGCCAGAAACAGCTTGTCCGTGGCCTGACCTTCGGCGCGGTGAAATAAGGAATATCTGTTATGGGACGCATTACGCTCGACAAGATCACCAAGAAATTCGGCGATGTCGAAGTCATCCCGCCGCTGGACCTGACAATCGAGGATGGCGAGTTCGTGGTCTTCGTCGGCCCATCCGGCTGCGGTAAATCCACGCTCCTGCGTTTGATCGCGGGGCTGGAAGATGTCTCTGGCGGGGAAATCCGGATTGACGGGTCGGACGCCACGATGGTGCCGCCCGCCAAGCGCGGGCTGGCCATGGTGTTCCAGTCCTACGCGCTTTATCCGCATATGTCGGTGCGCAAGAACATCGCCTTTCCGTTGCGGATGGCGGGGATGAGCCCGGCAGAGCAAGACCGCCGGATCACTGCGGCCGCCGATGTTCTGAACCTGACCGACTATCTGGACCGTCGTCCCGGCCAGCTTTCGGGCGGCCAACGCCAGCGTGTGGCTATCGGGCGCGCCATTGTGCGCGAACCGGCGGCGTTCCTGTTCGACGAGCCTTTGTCGAACCTTGACGCGGCCTTGCGCGTGGGCATGCGGCTGGAAATCTCGGAACTGCACAAGCGGCTGCAAACCACGATGATCTATGTGACCCACGATCAGGTCGAGGCCATGACCATGGCCGACAAGATCGTGGTGCTGCGTGCGGGTCTTATCGAACAGGTGGGTTCCCCGTTGGAACTGTATCGCGCCCCGCGCAACCTTTTTGTCGCGGGCTTTATCGGCAGCCCCAAGATGAACCTGATCGACGGGGCCGCCGCGGACAAGCATGATTGCAAGACCATCGGCATCCGCCCCGAGCATATTTCAGTGTCACCCGAGAGTGGTGACTGGAAAGGCACGGTCGGCGTATCAGAGCATCTTGGGTCCGATACGTTCTTCCATGTCACCTGCGAGGGGATCGCGGCCCCGCTGACCGTGCGCGTGGGCGGCGAGGTCGATGTGAAGTATGGCGACACGATCTGGCTACGCCCGGGCCCCGAGCAGATTCACCGTTTCGACCAGAATGGGCTGCGCATAGCATGAAACGACTGGACGGAAAAAATGCGCTGATCACCGGCGCGGCGCGCGGGATTGGCCGTGCCTTTGCCGAGGCCTATATCCGCGAGGGCGCGCGCGTGGCGATTGCCGATATCGACATTGCCCGTGCGCGCGCCACAGCCCAAGAGCTGGGCGACGCCGCCATCGCGATAGAGCTGGATGTGACCTGTCAGGACAGCATCGACAGCGGCATTGCCGAAACAGTCGCGCGTTTTGGGCAGATCGACATTCTGATAAACAACGCCGCCATTTTCACCGCCGCCCCGATTGCCGAGATTGCACGCGAAGATTACGCGCGGTGTTTCGACATAAATGTATCCGGGACGCTCTTCATGATGCAGGCCGTCGCCCGCCACATGATAGAGCGCGGCATCAGGGGCCGGATCATCAACATGGCCAGTCAGGCCGGACGCCGTGGTGAACCGCTTGTCGCCGTCTATTGTGCGACCAAGGCCGCCGTGATCAGCCTGACCCAATCGGCGGCGCTGAACCTCATCGAGCACGGCATCAACGTGAACGCCATCGCGCCCGGCGTGGTCGATGGCGAGCATTGGGACGGCGTGGATGCGTTTTTCGCCAAGTATGAGGGCAAGGCGCCCGGTCAGAAAAAGCGCGAGGTTGGTGCCAGTGTGCCCTACGGGCGCATGGGGCAGGCCAAGGATCTGACTGGCATGGCGGTGTTCCTTGCCTCTGACGAAGCCGACTACATCGTCGCGCAATGCTATAATGTCGACGGCGGCCAATGGATGAGCTGATGATGAATACCCGCCCCGTTCCCCTGTCTAACGCGACTTTGGCCGAGTTGCCCGAATACGTTGTCGGCCCCGGCTACGACCGCGCGACCCTGACGCCGGGGATTGTGCATATCGGGCTGGGCAATTTCCACCGTGCGCATCAGGCGTGGTATACTCACCGGCTGATGCAGATGGGGTTGGCAAAGGACTGGGCGATTGTCGGGGCCGGCGTGCGGCCCGGCGACAGCGCCATGCGCGCACGGCTGCTGGCGCAGGACTGTCTGAGCACGCTGATAGAACTGGACCCTACAGGCAAATCCGCCGAGGTGTCCGGCGCGATGGTAGATTTCGTCGCGGTTACGCCCGAGAACGGACCATTGATTGCGCGCATGTCCGACCCTGCGATCCGCATCGTGTCGCTGACCGTGACAGAAGGGGGGTATTACACAGACCCTGCCACGGGCGCGCTGGATACCCGTCATCCAGACATTCAGCACGACGCGGCGAACCCGTCCACACCGCGCACCGCATTCGGGGCGATTGTTGCGGCCTTGCGCGTGCGCCGCGCGCAGGGGCTGGGGCCGTTTACGGGCCTGTCCTGCGACAACCTGCAAGGCAATGGCACGATCTTGCGGCAGGCGATTGTCGGCCTTGCGCTGCTGTCAGACCCTGATCTCGCCAGATGGATCGACTCAGAGTGCAGTTTTCCGAATTCCATGGTGGATTGCATCGTGCCTGCGACCGGACCGGCCGAAATCGCCTTGGCGCGGCAGATGGGCGTGGACGACCAAGCGCCGGTGACGCATGAGAATTTTCGCCAATGGGTGATCGAGGATGATTTCTGCGCCGGGCGGCCCGACTGGGACCGCGCGGGCGCGGTGTTTTCGTCAGATGTTCACGCGTATGAAATTATGAAAATCCGCATCCTAAACGGGGGGCATCAGGTTATCTGTGCCGCGGGCGAGCTGCTGGGTCTGGGCACGATTGCCGCGACGATGGCGCATCCGGGCATTCGCGCGATGTTTCGGCATATCGCCGCACATGAAATCGCACCCCATGTCGCGCCGGTTCCGGGCATGACACCGCAAGACTATATCACGTTGATAGAGACGCGGTTTTCCAACCCCGAAATCGCCGATACCACACGGCGCGTGGCGTTTGACGGGTCCAGCCGCCATGCCGGTTTCATCCTGCCATCGGTGCGGGACGGGCTGGCGCGTGGTGTATCCGTCGAAGGACTGGCGTTCGTGTCGGCGCTTTGGGCGCGGTATTGCACAGGCCAGACCGAAGCGGGCGAGGCCGTCGCGCCGAACGACCCCAACTGGCCCGCCTTGCACAAGGCGGCGCTGGCCGCCCGCACCCGCCCCATGGCGTGGTTGGAGCAAGAGTCGCTCTATGGCAAGCTGCACCAAGATGCGCGGTTTGCCGACAGTTTCTGCCGCTGGTTGACCGCGTTGAATGACCACGGCGTCGCGGCCACGATTGACCGGTTTTGCGCTGAAAGGGTGGCATGAGCTACCTTGGGCTTGATCTTGGCACCTCTGGCCTGAAAGCCCTTCTGGTCGATGCCGATGGCGCGGTCATTGGCCAAGCCACACGCAGCTACCCCGTAGACCACTGGCGTTCGGGTTGGTCCGAGCAAGACCCCGCACATTGGGTTGCGGCCCTGCATGGCTGCGTGGCCGATTTGCACGCGCGCCATCCTGCCTTTGGCGGGGTGCGCGGGATCGGTGTGTCGGGCCACATGCACGGGGCGACCTTGCTGGATGCGCAGGGCGCCGTTCTGCGCCCCTGTATCTTGTGGAATGACACACGCGCCCATGCCGAAGCCGCCGAGATGGACGCGGACCCACCGTTTCGCGGCATCAGCGGCAATATCGTGTTCCCCGGTTTTACCGCGCCCAAGCTGGTCTGGCTGCGCCGTCACGAGCCGGAGGTTTTCGCGCGGGTTGCCAAGGTTTTGCTGCCCGCTGCGTATATGAACCATGTTCTGACAGGCGACACCGTCGGGGACATGTCGGACGCGGCGGGGACATCATGGTTGGATATGGGTGCGCGTGACTGGTCGGACACATTGCTGCGCCTGTCGGGGATGCAGCCGGATCAGATGCCGCGCCTGGTCGAAGGCTGCGCCGCTGCGGGCCAGTTGCGCGACGATCTGGCCCGCGACTGGGGGCTGACAGGGCCGGTGATCGTGGCGGGCGGTGCGGGCGACAATGCCGCCGCCGCCTGCGGGCTTGGCTTGACCGTTGAAGGGCAGGGGGCCGTATCGCTGGGCACATCCGGCGTGGTGATGGTAGTGCGCGACGGCTACAGGCCCGCCCCTGAAACTGCGGTTCACACCTTTTGCCATGCGCTGCCCAAGCGGTGGTACCAGATGGGGGTGATGCTGGCGGCGACCGACAATCTGAACTGGTTTGCCCGACTGACCGGCCAGACGCCCGAAGGCTTGGTCGGGGAACTGGGCGACCAAGTTCAGCACCCCGGAGAGGCCGTGTTTCGACCCTATCTGGCAGGCGAGCGCACGCCGCATAACAGCCCGCATTTGCGCGCCGGTTTCGACAGGCTTGGCGCCAATACCAGCCGGGTGGACCTGACCCGCGCGGTTCTGGAAGGCGTATGCTTTGGTCTGCGCGACAATCTGGATGCCCTGCGCGCGACAGGCGCCGCGCCGCAATACCTGTTTGCAACCGGCGGCGGCAGCCGGTCCGACTATTGGTTGCATCTGCTCGCCACGGTGCTGAACCTGCCTTTGCGCGCGCCGGACGAAGGTGTGCATGGTGCCGCCCTCGGCGCTACGCGGCTGGGTATGATCGCGGCGACGGGGTGTGCGCCCGAAAGCGTGGTGACGCCTCCGCGTGCCTGTCGCAGCTATGACCCGATCCCCGGTCTTGTCGCCCCGTATGAGGACGCCCATGCCAGCTTCCGGGCGGATGTGTCGCGTCATTTGGCCAATCTTGGATAAACGAGGGGCTGCGATAAAAGCCCGCCTCAGCTCGCCAGATGCGGCGCGAAGACAAGCCGTGTGCCGTAGCGTATGCGGGGCGCGATGGTCCGCAGGTCGGCCCTGCCCAGCCCGATGCAGCCTGCCGTGGGCCGCCCCGCCCCGCGCCATTGATGGATGAAAATGGCCGACCCGCGACCGCGTATCGCGCGTGGCCAGTTCCAGTCTGTCAGGATGATCAGGTCATACATCGGGTCGGCGCGGCGCAGGCGTTCGTGGCTGAAGGCATAGGGCGCGCGGACCATCAGGTTGTAATCCTCGTGCGCGGGGTCATCCGACCACAGGTCGCGTGGGCCGATGGGCAAGGCCCAATCGGTCGGTCGTGCCATTCGGTCGGGCCGGTACAGCATGCCGACAATGCGGTGTGTGCCGACAGGTGTCGCGCCGTCGCCTTCGCGTTTGTCGGCGCGAATTCCGCCGCGCCCGATGGTGCATGGATAGCGCCGCCCCAGAAAGCGTAGGCCGGTTCGGGTCAGCACCATGTCGAACCGGTTCACAGCAAATGCCCCGATTTCGCGGCCTTTGTGGCCAGATACCGCGCGTTCTGGGCGGTTTCGCCAACCTTTAGGGCGACGCGTTCGACCACCTCCAGCCCGTGCGCGTTCAGCATGTCGACCTTGCGCGGATTGTTGGTCAGCAGCCGCACCTGAGAGAAGCCCATCTGGCGCAGCAACCCCGCGCCAATCCGGAAATCGCGTTCGTCATCTTCAAAGCCAAGGCGGTGATTGGCCTCTACCGTGTCAAAACCCTGATCCTGCAACGAATAGGCCCGCATCTTGTTGGCCAGACCGATTCCGCGCCCTTCCTGGTTCAGATACAGCAGAACACCCGCACCCTCTGCCCCCATCTGGGCCAGAGCGGCATTCAGCTGCGGCCCGCAATCGCATTTCAGGCTGCCCAGAACATCGCCTGTGAAACAGGCGGAATGCAACCGTGCCAGCACGGGTTGCGCGCGGTCGGGCTGGCCGATCTCGATGGCGTAATGCTCTTCTCCGCCATCGCGGGGGCGAAAGATATGGACGCGTCCAGCCTGTGACGCGACCATGGGCAGGCGGGCGTTGACCACGGGCGCCATGATGCTGGCGCCTGCCAGTTCCCGCGCAAGCGGTTCCAGCGGCAATTCGGTCAGGCCAAGACCGGCGGTCAGTTCTGGCGGCGGAGCACCCAGAACCAGCGCGGCGGGCAAAAGCTGCGCGGTCTTGACCAGCCCGATCGCGCTGCGGTGCAAATCGGCGGACCCGTCCCGCGCCGATTGGAACGGCCCTTTCATGGGGTGGCGCAGGTCATCGGCCGGGTCTGCCATGGCACGTAGCCAGCCAAGCCCGCCGTCGCGCGGCACAAGAATGCGCGCAACATCACCGTCATAGGGGCGAGCTTTCAAGGTTTCTGCACGGTGGCGCGTCAGAACCAGAACAAGGCCGGGCAGGCGCACCGCATCCAGCCGTTCGGTGGTAGCAGTTTCGGCGGCCATAACCAGCGCAGGGCCATCCGGCCCGCGTATCACAATCGGCACGCCAAGCCGCAAATCCGACCGCGCGCGGTTTATTTGTTCCACCAATGAAAGACCGAACGCCATGCCAGACCCTTTTCCCTTTCACGACATGTAGCCCGCGCGCCGCGATATTGAAATAAAACCTGCATGTCCGACACATACGCGTGACAGCATTGTAGCATTTGTTGCGGTTGGGCATGGCGCACCGACATGTGGGTAACATGCGACCAACATAGGAGTGACCGCCATGCCGAAGCTGAACAGCATTCTTTTGGTAGATGACGATGACGACCTGCGCGAGGCGCTGGCTGAACAACTGGTCATGACCGATGAATTCGACGTGTGCGAAGCCGCCGATGGGGCCGCCGCCATGGAACAGATCCGCGCCGGACAGTTCGATCTGGCGGTGCTGGATGTGGGCCTGCCCGACACGGACGGGCGCGAGCTGTGCAAACGCATGCGCAAAGCCGGGTTCAAATCTCCCGTGGTGATGCTGACGGGGCATGATTCGGATGCCGATACCATTCTGGGTCTGGATTCCGGCGCGAATGACTACATCACCAAGCCGTTCAAGCTGCCGATCCTGCTGGCCCGCCTGCGTGCGCAGTTGCGCCAGCATGAACAATCGGAAAACGCGGTGTTCCAGCTTGGACCCTATATGTTCAAACCGGCGCAAAAGATGCTGATCGACGAGAAAGAGCGCAAGATCCGCCTGACTGAGAAAGAGACCAACATCCTGAAATTCCTGTATCGTGCACCCGAAGGTGTGGTGCCGCGCGATATTCTTCTGCACGAGGTTTGGGGCTATAACGCGGGTGTTACCACACACACGCTGGAAACCCATATCTACCGCCTGCGGCAGAAGATCGAGCCCGATCCTTCCAACGCCTCGCTCTTGGTGACGGAATCGGGCGGCTACCGTTTGGCATCGTAATGACCAAAGCTGGTCTTATTGTTGCCAGAATCTAATGTAATGGTAGTATGACAATATGATTGTCCTCGAAATCCCTACTGCGTCGGGGTCTAGACGCAGAGTTCCTCCCTGTTGGACTGTCCGGGCACGCTTTGCCCGGACTTTTTTTGTTGGCGGCTAGGGCGCTCAGGCAATCCGTCGAAAGGTCGAAACCCCGGTCGAATTGTCGAAAAACGGGACCGTGTCGGGCATGTCCTCGCCCGCGGCGAAGGCTTGCACTTCGGCCAGAACCACTTCGGTTATGAAGGGCAGGTTCAGTTTTCGGGCCTCTGCCAATGGCACCCAATGCAGGTGTGACAGCTCCTCGCAGGCGGCGGAAAAATCATCCAGATCGCCGGTGATCGCGCCTGCATCGGCTAGGAAAAACCGCGCGTCGAACCGGCGGGGGCGGCCCGGCGGGGTGATCGCGCGAAAGATGAATCGCAGCCCCTTGGCGCTGGGCCGCAACCCATGGGCGGCAAAGCCCTGCCAGTCGGCGGGCGCATCGGGCCAGTCACCCGGCAGGCCCATCATCAGCCCGGTTTCTTCCCACATCTCGCGAATGGCGGCAGCGGCCAAGGCGTCGGGCAGGTCATGTGCCTGCGCCAGCCTTGCGCGGCAAGGGTCGGGCATGGTCACGGGAATATCGGCATCCGTGGTATCTACCGCGCCGCCGGGAAAGACGAATTTGTCAGGCATGAACGCTGCCTTGGCTCCACGTTGGCCCATCAACACATCCGGGCCGTGCGCGGTTTGCCTCAGCAGGATAATGGTGGCCGCGTCGCGGATCGCCGTTTTGTCGATGACGCCGGTATTAGTGCTCTCGCTCATCGCCGAACCCGTGCATGCGTTTCGCCCATTGGAACGCGACGATCATGCCCTTGAACCGCGGCAGAAGGAAGAGGGTCATCGCCACTAGCAACAAAGCGGACAATACGAACAGAAGCGTAGGGTTCATGTTGTAGTTGAACATGACATAGACCATCAGCGGCACGACGGTTTTAAGTGTGACCAGCATGGTCAGATAGGCCGGCCCGTCATCTGCGCGCTGATGGCTCAGGTCTTCGCCGCAGGCGGGGCAACATTCGCGCACGGTCAGGTAGTTGCGCAGCATAGGGGCCGCGCCACAGGCAGGGCATTTGCAGCGGATACCGCGTAGCACGGCCTCACCCAGCGGGCGGTCGTCTATCTGCTCTGGGCTGTCGGTCTGTGAAAGTGTCATGCGCTCGCTCCTACTATGCTAGCCCGCATACGCCCCTGCCGCGAAAAATGCACCTGCAATACAGAATTTGCGTCAGCGTGTCGCAAGTTTGTGCCGATGCGGTGCTTGCATTTCATGCGACGGAAACCGTGCGGGCCTGCGTTGAACACATATCGGGCGGCCAGAGGGGCCGCGCAACATGAAGGACACCGATCATGAACAAGATACTCATTCCCGCAATCGCCCTGTCTGTTGCACTGGGGGCTGGCGTTGCCAGCGCGCGTGGCAATCACGATATGGGCCCGCGCAACCTGCCCAGCTTTGAAGAGCTTGACCGTGACGGCAATGGCGAGATCACGCCGGAAGATATTCAGGCATTTGGCGAAGCGCGCCGGGCCGAGATCGAAGCCAAGCGCGCCGAGCGTATGAAAGAACGTGCCGCGCAAATGGGCGAGCGCGGGCAACGTATGTTTGACCGCGTAGATGCCAATGACGATGGCGTTGTCGACGCCGAGGAATATGCCGCCTTCACCGACCGCATGGCAGAGCGTATGGAGAACCGTGGCAAAGGCCGTTGGGGCCGTCATTAAGCATAGCGGATGCGGGCGGGGCGCCTTTGCCCCGCCCGATGGAAGGATGACAGGTGCTGTCAGAGCAGGACGAGGCCGATTTGCTGGCGCGGTTCGCGCAAGGCGACTTGCACGCAGCGCAGGCGCTGACCGACCTGTTGGCCCCGCGCTTGCTACGCTTTGCCACCCGCATGCTGGGCGACCGATCAGAGGCCGAGGATGTGACTCAAGACACCATGTTGCGGCTGTGGCGCATGGCACCGGATTGGGAGGCAGGGCAGGCCAAGCCCTCGACCTGGGCGTTTCGGGTGGCGCGGAACCTGTGCACCGACCGTTTGCGCCGCCGCAAGCCCATGGTGCCAGAGATGCCGGACCTGCCCGACGACGCGGCAGGTGCCGACGCCCGAATGATGCAGACCGCCCGCGCGCAGGCGCTGGATGCCGCCTTGGCACAACTGCCCGACCGGCAGCGCGAGGCGGTTATCCTGCGCCACATAGAGGGGCTGTCGAACCCCGAGATTGCCGCCATATTGATGGTGGGGGTTGAAGCGGTCGAAAGCCTGACCGCGCGCGGCAAACGCAAGCTGACCGCCCTGCTGAGCGGCCGAAAAGAGGAATTGGGATATGACGCAGAAGATACCTGACGACGATCTGTCGCTGTTTCTTGAGGCCGGGAAGCAACAGGAATTGCCCGATGCCTTGCGCACCCGCATTCTGGCGGATGCCGAAATGTGCTTGGCCAAACAGACGGCTTCCGGCTGGCGGCTGGTGTTGCGCGACTGGGCGCGCGGGTGGGCCATGCCCTCGGTTGCCGGGGGTGTCGGGGCCACGCTGGCGGGGCTGTATCTGGGGTTGGTTATGCCCTTGTCGATGTATGACGCGCCGATCTGGATGGACAGCGCGCTGGGCGTTTTCGAGACGGTCACGGCACCGATTGTCGGTGTTCAAGACCCGCTGGAACTGGGGTTCTAAGATGACGGAGACACGGAAAAAGACAAGCCGCTGGAAAACATGGGCGTTGGTCGGGTCGGTCACGCTGAACCTGGTGCTGGTGGGGATGCTCGGCGGCGTGGTGCTGCGTGGCGGTCCAGATGGAAGCCTGATGCGCGCGACGATCGGTGCATTGCCGGATGACGCGCGGCGCGATATGCGCCGAGAAGGCCGAGAGGCGTTTCGCGGCACGCGCGGGCGCGGCGATCTGCGCGCGGCACGGGCCGATATGCTGGCGGCGTTGCGCGCCGAAACCTTTGACGAAGCCGCATTCCGCGCCGGGCTGGACGCGGCGCAGGGGCGATTGCTGCAAATCGGCGACCGTTTGGAAGGCCAGCTTGTGATGCGCCTGTCCACGCTGGACCGCGCGGCACGGGCAGAGGTGGCCGACCGGCTGGAGCAGCGCACCGAACGGATTGCGCGCGACCGCGGCCGCGACTAATTCTTGATCTTGCGGCCCAGCAATTCCAGCCGGTGCCCTTCCAGCTTATAGCCCAGACGTCGCGCAATCTTGTCTTGCAGTGCCTCTATTTCCGGGTCGCAAAATTCGATGACTTCGCCTGTGTCCATGTCGATCAGGTGGTCATGGTGGTCTCGCTGGCTGTCTTCGAACCGCGCGCGTCCGTCACCGAATTCCACGCGGTCCAGTATGCCCGCTTCCTCGAATAATTTGACGGTGCGGTACACGGTTGCCAACGAAATCTGCGCGTCGCGCGCATTGGCGCGGGCGTGTAATTCTTCGACATCGGGGTGGTCATCGGCCTCGTCCAGCACAGCGGCGATGGTGCGGCGCTGGTCTGTCAGGCGC
Source organism: Roseinatronobacter ekhonensis (assembly GCF_900499075.1). Taxonomy (GTDB): domain Bacteria; phylum Pseudomonadota; class Alphaproteobacteria; order Rhodobacterales; family Rhodobacteraceae; genus Roseinatronobacter; species Roseinatronobacter ekhonensis. The sequence goes on from NZ_UIHC01000028.1 coordinate 15,225, forward strand.
ACGCCGTGCGTCTGCAAACGCTGCATGATCGATTTTGCCATAGTGCTGCCCCTGAACTTCGGCCCGTTGGGGCCGAAGTTTACGGGTTTCGCGCGGTGCTGAAAACCGCCAATCGTGGTGTTACAGCTTGCCCTTCAGAAATCCGCCCAGCATGGATTGCAGCGATCCGAAATCCATGTCCTGCGCTTCGCCCTGCGGTGACAGTTTGTCGATCATGGCAGGCAGAGCTTGCGACAGCACGTCAGTTGCCTCTGACGGTGCCATATTCGCCTTCGCAGCCAGTTGCTGCACCACATCGCCGCCCAGCGCCTGTTCGATGTCAGCACCGGCCACGGCTTTGTTGGCCCCGTCGCCCAGCCAGCTTTGCACGGCATCACCCATGCCCGCATTCTGGAAATTGGCCAGCAATCCTTGCACACCGCCCACGGGGCTGTCCTTGGACAAAAGGCCCATGACCCCTTCCATCAGCTTGGGGTTTTGCATGACCATGCTGGCCAGACCGGCCTTTTGGCCACCGGAATTGAGCACCATATCGGTGAGGGATTTCAGAAGGCTCATATCGCGTTACTCCTTGCGAACTTATCACGCGGCGACAGTATCATGGCCGGGCTGCCCTGTCACCGCCCGTAATAGAAGCCAACGACATGTTCCGCTTCGGCAAAGAACAGCCAGCGTTGCGCCAGCATTCCGGCCAAGTGCAGCGCCAGTGCCAGAAAGGCTGCCGCATAGCTCGCAGGCAGCATGAGCAACAGAGCAGGTGCCAGCGCGCCCAAGCCCAGCGCGATCAGGCGCAGTTTATGCGCGTGTTTGCGGCCCACGATATGCACCATCTCTCGCAGCAGGTAGTTGCGCCCCGAATGTGGCGGTTCCAGCAGGCGGACACGGCCCAAGCCGCCAAGGCCCGTCGCCGTGCCTGCATCGCTACCGGAGGCGGCAAGCCGCCGATCGCCCGCGACCCAATGCGCGACCATGGCCATCGACAACGCCAGCATCAGCCACAAGGCAATTGTCAGCTTGGCAGCCAGAAGCGCGCCACCTGCGAGCCCGGCCAGCACAAAGACGGGCGGGGTGGACCAATGGTGCCAGCGCGGCACGGCGCGGATCTGAGCATAGATCATGGCGGTGGCGAAGATCGTGACAAGTGACAGCGCTCCACCGATCCAGCCTAGAACTGGCAGGGGTGTGTCCCAGAACGCAGACGCAGCGGCATGGGGTGCCATTATAGCCAGTGTGGCGGCGGACAGAACTGCCTCTCGCGAGAGCCAGCTAGAGCGCCACTGGGTAAACGCCAGCAGCGCGCGTTCGGGGTGGCCCAAGTGAAAGGCGGCAGCGATCAGCCCGATGCCCGCCAGACCGTAACCCAAGCCGAAAAACACGATTGCGGCGAACCCGGTGGGCGTGCGAAGGCCAAAGCCCAGCCACGCCAACAGCCCAAAGCCGATGCCCGACAGCGTGGTGAACAGGATCAGGGATGGGGCTGGATGCATCAGATCTTCTCCAACGCGCGGTCCAGCCAGCCAAGGAACCCCTTGGCCGCAGGTGCGTCCGCTGCCCCCGGCACCGGGTCGCACAGGCTGGCCAGATCGGGGATATCCAGATTGTCGCGCGCACGCGGCGGCAGGTATTTGTTGACCGGGGCGGTGTCTTGTTCCGGCATCAGGTCGAACCCTTCGCGTGCGGCAACAAGTTTCGACACGTCGCTGTCTGGGTCCGACAGGTCGCCGAAATGCCGCGCATTCGACGGGCAGGTGCGCACGCAGGCGGGTTCGCGGTCTTCTTCAGGCAGGTTTTCGTTGTAAATCCGGTCCACGCAGAGGGTGCATTTCTTCATCACCCTTGAAGCGCCATCCATCTCTCGGGCGCCGTACGGGCAGGCCCAAGCACATAGCCCACAGCCGATGCAGGCGTCCTCGTTGACCAGAACAATCCCGTCCTCTGACCGCTTGTAGCTGGCCCCGGTGGGGCAGACGGTGACGCAGGGCGCGTCATCGCAATGCAGGCAGGATTTCGGGAAATGCACCACCATGGGCGGGGCTTGGTCGCGCGCCACTTCAAAACTGTGGACACGGTTCAGGAAGGTGCCTTCGGGCTGATCGCCATACGCGTCCATATCCGACAAAGGCGCGCCGTAGGCTTGGGTGTTCCAGCCCTTGCACGAAATCACACAGGCATGACAGCCGACGCAGGTATCAAGGTCGATGACAAGGCCCAGTTTCTTCTGGGTGGTTTGCGGCAACTGGGTCATGCGGGCTGTTCCGTTGTCATGGGCTGCATGGAGAGCGGTGCGCGTTGCTGGGAGTCCCATGTCGCCACGAACCAGATGAACGACCCGAGCATTAGCGCGATGAAGGCGAAGATGAGAAGCAGGGTTCGGCCCATCACAAGCGCCTTTTGCAAATGGCCCGCGCACCGGATGCCGCGCGGCGTGTGACGCGCGTGGTGCCATGAGTATTTGGGGCAAGATGAAATTGCATGGGTCAGCCTTTGACCTGCTGCGTCACGGTTTGCGGGGCGGGTGGTACGGGGCTGTCCTGGGTGCCGGTATGCGGGTGGGCGACGCTCTGGCCTGCAGGCGCCTTTTCGACCCGCACGCGCAGGTCATACCACGCCGCCTGCCCTGTGACCGGGTCGGAATTGGCCCAGCGCAGCCCGTCGCCCTTGGGGGGCATGAGTTCATGGATCAGATGGTTCAGAAGCTGCGATTTGGTCGCTTCCGGCGCGTCGTCGTCCAGCGCCCAAGCGCCGCGCCGTTTGGCGATGGCGTTCCATGTCCAGACGGTATGGGGGTTGAGCGCGTCCATCCGCACCACGGGCAGGGTGATGCGGCCGTGGGGCGAGGTGAGGATGGCCCAGTCGCCTTGTTTGAACTGATGCGCTGTCCAGATTTCGCCCGACACATATAGCGGGGTCTGCCCGTGGATCTGGCGCAGCCATGCGTTTTGGCTGCCCCATGAGTGGTAGTGCGCCATCGGGCGTTGGGTCAGGGCGTGCAGGGGGTAGTCTGCCGGGTCTGTTACGTCATCGGTGAAGGTCGGATACCAGATTGGCAACGGGTCCATCGTTTGGCATAGCCGCGCGCGTAAATGGTCGGGGGGCTGGCGGTGGCCATGCCCCTCGGCGGCCAGTTGGAACTTGCGCAGCGGTTCGGAGTACAGATTGAACACATAAGGCTGCGGGCTGTCATAGATGCCGCGTTCCACCGCCCAATCCTGATAGGCGGCGTTCCATGGTTTGAAGAACTGCGCTTCTGCCGGGATATGGTCGATCCAGAAGCCGCCGTTTTCGATGTAGCGCGCGATCTGGTCGGGGTTGGGGGCGCCGCGGCCCTTGCCGTCGCCATTGCCGCGAAAGCCCGCCAGCGGCCCGACGCCGGGGCGGCGTTCATGGTTGGTGATGTAATCTGCGTAATCTTCGAATTTCGGTGTGCCGTCGTCTTTGACCATACCCGGCAGACCGAGGCGCGCGCCAAGGTCCAGAAGCACGGACTGGAAAGCCCGCACATCGCGGTCGGGCTGCACCACGGGCCAGCGGATGGAGTCTGCCAGCGCCTCTGCCTCGCAGATGGGCCGGTCGAGGAGCGAGATACAATCGTGCCGTTCCAGATAGGTTGTGTCTGGCAGGATCAGGTCCGCATAGGCCACCATTTCCGAGCTGTAGGCATCGGAATAGATGATATTCGGGACTTTATAGCTGCCGTCGTCGTTCTGATCGGTCAGCATGTCCATGACCGCGCTGGTATTCATGGAGGAATTCCACGCCATGTTCGCCATATACAGGAACAGCGTGTCGATCTTATACGGATCGCCCGCATGCGCATTGCTGATGACCATGTGCATCATGCCGTGCGCAGACAGCGGCGCGTCCCATGAGAACGCCTTGTCGATGCGTTTGGGCTGGCCCGTGTCATCCAGCAGCAGGTGTTCCGGCCCCAGCGGATAGCCCAAGTGCGGGCCATCGAGCGGCTGGCCCGGCGCATGGCCGGCATGCGGGCGGGGGTGCGCTTCGGGCGGTTTGGGGTAGGGCGGTTTGAACCGGAACCCGCCCGGTGTTTCCACCGACCCGATCAGGATTTGCAGCATATGCAGCGCGCGGGCGGTCTGGAAGCCGTTGGAATGCGCCGAAATCCCGCGCATGGCGTGCATCGCCACGGGGCGGCCCACCATTGTGTCGTGTTTCACCCCGCGAAAATCTGTCCAGGGTTGGTTGATCGTGATCTCTTCCTCGAACGCCACGCGGGCGATTTCCGCTGCAATGGCGCGGATGCGCGTGGGCGCGATGCCGCACCGCTCGGCCACCGCTTCTGGCGCGTAATCGTCCGACAGGTAGCGGTCGGCCAGGTGACGGAAAGCGGGCAGATGCGTGACACCCCCGATCTCGACACCCGCGCCAAGGTCGGGGGAAATGTCGGGCGCATCCCACGCTACGGCGTGGCCCGTGCGGCGGTCGCGGACCATGGGTTTGCCGTCCGTGTCGCGCAGGAACAGCCCCTTTTCCGGCCCCTTATGCGCGTTCACAAGGTAGGGCGCGTTGGTGTAGCGGATCAGGTAGCCAAGGTCGATCTTGCCCGCCCGCAGCAGTTCATGCACCAGCGACAGGATGAACAGCCCGTCTGTGCCGGGGGTGATGGCGACCCAATCATCGGCAATGGCGTTGTAGCCAGACCGAATAGGGTTCACGCCAATCACACGCGCGCCGCGCGATTTCAGCTTGCCAAGGCCCATCTTGATCGGGTTGCTGTCATGGTCTTCGGCCACGCCGAACAGCAGGAACAGCTTGGTGCGGTCCCAGTCGGGCTGGCCAAACTCCCAGAACGCGCCGCCCATGGTGTAGATGCCCGCCGCCGCCATGTTCACGCTGCAAAACCCGCCATGCGCGGCCCAGTTGGGGGTGCCAAACGCCTGCGCCCACCATCCGGTGAACGATTGCGACTGGTCGCGCCCGGTGAAGAATGCCAGTTTTTCCGGTGCCGTTTCGCGCAGCGGTTTCAGCCAGTCAACGGCGGTTTGCAGCGCCTCTTCCCACGAAATTTCGCGGAACTTTCCAGACCCGCGCGGCCCGACGCGCTTGAGAGGCGCGCGCAACCGGGCGGGTGAATTGTGCTGCATGATCCCGGCGCTGCCCTTGGCGCAGAGCACGCCCTTGTTGACGGGGTGGTCGCGGTTGCCTTCGATATAGGCCACCTTCCCGCCTTTCATGTGCACGTTTATCCCGCAGCGACAGGCGCACATGTAACAGGTGGTTTTGCGGACCTCGTCCGAAACCTGCGGTGACAGGTCCGGGGCTGGCTGGCTTGGCATACCCTATCCTCCCTTATCGCGTTCCGCGCGGGTGCCGAAGCGCGGGACGGTGTTTGTGCCAACAGAACAGAAACGGGACAGGGTTGTCCAGATGTATCAATTCGCGCCCTTGTCGCCTTGGGCCTGCGCGTGCATGTAAGGGTCAGACCAAGGAGAGACCGGATGCCGTTCACGCTTGCCACATGGAATATCAACTCTGTACGTCTACGCGCGGGGCTGGTGCAAAAGCTGCTGGCCGAAGAAGCGCCCGATGTGCTGTGCCTGCAAGAGTGCAAATCCCCGGTCGAGAAGATCCCGTTCGAGTTGTTTGCCGAGATGGGCTACGGGTACTGGGCCGCGCGCGGGCAGAAGGGCTATAATGGCGTGGCGATCCTGTCGCGCATGCCGTTGCAGGATGCAGGCCATATCGACTGGTGCGGCAAAGGGGATGCCCGCCATGTCGCCGCCACGCTGGAAAATGGTGTGACCATCCACAATTGCTACATTCCGGCGGGGGGCGATGTTGCGGACCGCGAGGTAAACGAAAAATTCGGCCACAAGCTGGATACGCTGACGGAAATGCGCGACCATTTCGGCGCCAACCAGCCTGAGAAATCTATCCTTGTAGGCGATCTGAACATTGCCCCGCGCGAGGATGATGTTTGGTCGCACAAGCAGCTTTTGAAAGTTGTCTCGCACACGCCCATAGAGGTGGAACACTTGGGCAATGCACAGCATGCGGGCGGCTGGGTCGATGTGACCCGCGCCGATACTCCAGAGGGGCAGCTTTATTCGTGGTGGTCCTACCGTGCCCGCGATTGGGATGCCGCCGACAAGGGCCGCCGGTTGGACCATATCTGGGCCAGCGGCGATATTGCAGGCGCCGCGCATGGCTCTCGCGTGTTGCGCGCCGCGCGCGGGTGGGAACAACCGTCCGACCACGCGCCGGTTTTTGCCAGTTTCGACCTGTAGCCACCCTTTCGTTTCGGGCCGCGCGCGCCCATATATGGCAAGAGCGTAATTTTTCGGACCAAGAGGACCAAGATGCTGGAATTTGGGACAGGCGCTGCGGGCGCGGGCGAAGACGTCATCAAGGACACGACCGACCAGACCTTTATGGCCGATGTGATCGAGGCCAGCCAAGAGGTGCCGGTGATCGTCGATTTCTGGGCGCCATGGTGCGGGCCGTGCAAAACGCTTGGACCGGCGCTGGAGGCAGAGGTCAAGGCGGCGGGCGGCAAGGTTCGCATGGTCAAGGTCAATGTCGATGAAAACCAAGCCGTGGCCGGGCAGTTGCGGGTCCAATCCATCCCCACCGTCTATGCCTTCTTTCAGGGCCAACCGGTGGACGGGTTTCAAGGCGCGCAGCAACCGTCGCAGTTGAAGGAATTTGTCAGCAAACTGGCCGCTATGGGCGGTGATGACGGGCTGGGCGCGGCGCTGGACGAGGCCGAGCAGATGCTGGAAGACGGCGCCGCGACCGATGCCGCGCAGGTGTTTGCCGCCGTGCTGTCCGAAGAGCCCGAGAATGCCCGCGCATTCGGCGGGCTGGCGCGCGCACATATCGCGGCGGGCAATCTGGATCAGGCAGAAGCGCTGATCGCCAATGCCCCGGCCGCGATTGCGTCCGGCCCGGAAGTGGACGCCGCCCGTGCCAAGCTGGCATTGGCACAGCAGGCCGCAAGCGCGGGACCGCTGGATGATCTGCGCGCGGCGGTCGAAGCGAACCCAGATGACCACCAAGCCCGGTTCGATCTGGCACAGGCGCAATATGCCAACGGGCAGGTTGAAGACGCGATCGAAACTTTGTTGGACCTGTTCCGGCGCGACCGCGAGTGGAATGACGGGGCGGCCAAGGCGCAGTTGTTCACCATTTTCGACGCGCTCAAACCGAATGATCCGCTGGCTGCCAAAGGACGCCGCCGACTATCGTCAATGATATTTGCCTGAGGGCGGGTTCGGGTTAGGTTGCAACGCATGACGCGTATCAAAGATTTCCCCGACCTTATCCCGGTCTTTCCCTTGCCGGGTGCGCTGCTTTTGCCGCGCGCCCGACTGCCGTTGCACATCTTTGAGCCGCGATACATCGCCATGCTGGAAGATTGTATGAAAACGCCGCACCGCTTGATCGGGATGGTCCAACCCCGCAGCGCGCCAGACGGCGCGGATCGGTGGCATTCCATCGGTTGTGCCGGGCGGTTGACCGCGTTTTCCGAAACCGAAGACGGGCGCTACATGATCACGCTGACCGGCGTGTCGCGTTTCCGTGTCCGTCAAGAGGTTGCCGGCTTCACACCCTACCGGCGGGCTGAAGTGGAATGGGCCGATTTCAATCGCGATTGTGGAGAGGCCGAGCATGATGGCGGCTTCGAGCGCGAGGCGTTCTTTTCGCTACTGGAAAAGTTTTTCGCGCATCACGCATTGTCCACGGATTGGAGCAGCCTGAAAGAGGCGGATGACGAGATGCTGATAAACTCTTTGTCCATGCTCTGCCCGTTCGACCCCGATGAAAAGCAGGCTTTGCTGGAAGCGCCTTCCTTGCCGACACGGCGCGAAACCTTGGTCACGCTGATGCAGTTTGCCCTGCATGGCGGGGATGACGAGACGCTGCAATGAGCGCGCCCGAACGCGGCTTTGACCGCCATATGCTGGAAGCGTTGGTGTGCCCCATCACGAAAGCGCAGTTACGCTATGACGCTGCGGCGCAAGAGCTTGTGTCGCGCCCCGCGCATCTGGCGTTCCCGATTCGCAATGGCATACCGATCATGCTTGTGGATGAAGCGCGCGAAATTGACTGAGCTGTGGTGAATATGGAAAAGCCCCGACCTTTCGGTCAGGGCTGTCCGAGTAGAAACCACGCGCCGTTGTTCAGGCGACGCGCTTGGAGATCGGGCGCCCGGTCAGGACCTTCTGACCGACCCGAATAACGATCATGCCATTTGCCAAACGCTTCACCACCGGCCCTTGTGCCAGAATGTGATGTCCGATGCGTATGGTCGCGAGCATGATGATGTCCTTCGTGTTGCCAGCAACCTAGCAAATCCGGCAACAACGCCAATCGGTGCTAACCACAATCTGCCCAATTCACGCCATTTTTTGCGGCTAAAAAGTTAACGCTGTCGCCGTTTGGCGGCTATTCGAGGGTTTCACCCCCGATTGTTGCGCGCATTGGAACGATCTGTTCAAAGCCAGTCGCGCAGTATGGGAATCAGCGGCAGGTCAGCGGCGGGCATTGGGTAGTCGCGCAGATTTTCTGGCCGCACCCATTTCAACGCCTGCCCTTCGCGTGATTGTGGTTGGCCGCCCCATTTGCGGCAGGCAAATAGCGGCATCAGCAGGTGAAAGCTGTCATAGCTGTGGCTGGCAAAGGTCAGCGGGGCCAGACAGGAATCCCATGTCTCTATCCCCAGTTCTTCGTGCAATTCGCGGATAAGCGCGGCTTCGGGTGTTTCGCCCGGTTCGACCTTGCCGCCGGGAAACTCCCACAACCCTGCCATGGATTTGCCGGTCGGGCGCTGGGCAAGCAGCACGCGCCCGTCCGGGTCAATCAGCGCAACGGCAGAGACAAGAACGACCTTCACGACCGGTAATCCGCGTTGATTTCGATGTACCGGTTGGTCAGATCGCAGGTCCAGACCTTGGCCGCGCCCACGCCCAAGCGCAGGTCCACACCGATCACAAGTTCCTGCCCTTGCATGTAGGTTGCCCCGATTTCCTCGGTGTAGCTGGGGGCGGCCTGCCCCTGATAAGCCACCAGATGCGGTCCGAAACGGATGGACAGACGGTCGCGATCAGCCTCTGCGCCGGACTTGCCAATAGCCATGACAACCCGGCCCCAGTTCGGATCTTCGCCCGCGACAGCCGTTTTCACCAGCGGCGAATTGGCGATTGCCATCGCGACGCGGCGGGCATCGGCGTCAGAGCGCGCGCCGGACACGGCAACCTCGACGAACTTGGTGGCACCTTCGCCATCACGGACAACCTGGTGCGCCAAGTCCAGCATCACGCTGTTCAGCGCGTCGGCAAAGCTTTTTGCCTCTGGGCTTGCAACATCGTCGATCAGCGGCGCATCGCTGGCGCCCGTGGCTGCGACCAGCAGCATGTCGGATGTCGAGGTGTCGCTATCGACGGTAATGCAGTTGAAGCTGGCATCCGTCCCGCGCGACACGATGGATTGCAGCGCGCTGCGCGTGATTTTTGCATCGGTAAAAATGTAGACCAGCATTGTCGCCATATCGGGTGCGATCATGCCCGATCCCTTGGCAATGCCCGCGATCTGCACGGTTTCACCGCCGATGGTGACACTTGCGGCCGCACCCTTCGGGTAAGTGTCGGTGGTCATGATGGCGCGGGCGGCATCGGGCAAGGCATCTTCTGCCAACGCGCCGGACAGCCCCTCTAGCACATCTGTAATGCGCTGGTCCGGCAAAGCCTCGCCAATGACGCCGGTGGACGAGGTGAACACCCGCGACGAGGGCAGTTCAAGCAACTCTGCAACGGCACCGGCTATCGCCTGCACCGATTGGCCGCCGGCAGCACCGGTAAAGGCATTGGCATTGCCGGAATTGACCAGAATGGCCGCGCCAGTGTCGCTGTCAGCGCCGATCTTGGCCTGCGCATCCAGCACAGAGGCCGCGCGCGTTGCTGACCGCGTGAAGGTGCCCGCCATCACGGTTCCGGGTGCCAGATGGGCCAGCATCACATCGGCCCGGCCCGCATAACGGACACCTGCCATGGCGGTGGCAAAGCGCACACCGCGGATGACCGGCAGTTTTGGGAATGCGTCGGGTGCCAGCGGAGAGATCGTCGCGTCCGGCTTGGCAAGACCTGCCTGTAGCATGTCGGCGTGTTTTAGCTGTGCCTTGAGAGCTTTGATCTTGGCTTTCAGCTTCTTGGTTTTCTTGCCCATCGGACACCCCATGAAAAAGCCGGCCCGCGACGGGGCCGGCGGCATGGGGTAAGTCCCTACACCTTGCGTGATTACTCGTCCAGAACCTCGGCGTCGCCGGATGCAACCGGTGCCAAGGCGTCAAGATTGCGCGAAATGTCGGCGGTTTCGGTAACGCGCGCGATCTCGGCCTCGACGGCTTCGCGCTGGATCGTTTGAACAAGCTGCTCGCGCACCTCTTCCATCGCGGGGGCCGTCGACATGCGGGTGTCGTTCAGGATGACAAGATGCCAGCCGAATTGAGTTTGCAGCGGGCCAGCGATTTCGCCGACTTCCATGCTGGTGACGGCCTCTTCGAATTCTTGCACCATAGCGCCAAGTCCGAACCAACCAAGCGAGCCGCCATTTGCTGCCGCGCCATCGGTCGAATTCTCACGCGCCAGTTCCGCGAAATCCGCGCCTTCATCCAGTTGGGTTTTCAGCGCCTGCGCCTCTTCCTCGGTTTCGACAATGATATGCGAGGCGTTGAACTCTGGCGTCGGCTCGCGCCCGTCGAACTCGGTGACAAAGGCGGTATAGGCCTCTTCGATGGCTTCGTCGCTGATCGCGGCTTCTGCCGCGCGGGTCAGCGCCGTATTGGCCATGAAATCGCGCCGCCCGTTTTCCAGCGCAACCTCGTCGGCGACAGACAGCGTCCCTTCGACCGATTGCATCAATGCGGTCTGGTCGATCAGTTGGTTCACCAAGGGCTCCAGCAGAGAGTCCATGGGCATCTGCTGGAATTGCTCGGGCAGGCTGGTGCGGGCTTGCAGAACATGACCTACCGTAATCTCGACACCATTTACCGTGGCGACAACCGTTTCCGGGCCGGGTTCTTGGGCGCTGGCACCCGTTGCCAGCCCGACAGCAAGGGCAAAGGCAGGCAAAGCTCGCGAAATTCTGACCATATTGGGCTCTCCATTTCCTGCGCGGCGGGCGCGCTTTGTTGACAGTCTCAGGGCCGCCCATTAACACCGCCGCATAGGTTCTGCGACGTTCGGGGCCGTGCGGTTCACCTGCCCTTCTATGGAAGCCTGCGCGTGCCGACAACCCCGGCGCGTGGCAGGCAGCAATGACGATTTGGTCAGCGGCGCGTGCGCGCGCCAACAGGTGGAGAGAGCATGCTGGGTCTTGGGGCAGTATCGAAAAAGATCTTTGGCACGGCCAATGACCGAACGGTCAAGGCGGTGCGCCCACTGGTCGCCAAAATCAACGCGCTGGAGCCGGAGTTCGAGGCACTGTCAGACGAGGGCCTTATCGCCAAGACCGAAGAGTTGAAGGCCCGCGTGGCCGAAGGCGCGTCATTGGACGATGTGTTGCCCGAAGCCTTCGCCAACTGCCGTGAAGGCGCGCGCCGCGCGCTTGGCCTGCGCGCTTTTGACGTGCAGTTGATCGGCGGCATCTTTCTGCACCAAGGCAATATCGCGGAAATGAAAACGGGCGAGGGCAAGACCCTTGTCGCCACGCTGCCCGCCTATCTGAACGCACTGGCGGGCAAGGGCGTGCATATTGTGACCGTGAACGATTATCTGGCGCAGCGCGACTCGACATGGATGGGCAAGGTTTTCGAAAAGCTCGGCATGCGCACGGGCGTTGTCTATTCGCAGCAACCCGACGCTGAGAAGCCCGACGCCTACGCCGCTGATGTGACCTATGCCACCAATAACGAGTTGGGCTTCGATTACCTGCGCGACAATATGCGCACACGGGTCGAGGACATGAACCAGCGCCCGCATTTCTATGCGATCGTGGACGAGGTCGACTCTATCCTGATCGACGAGGCCCGCACGCCGCTGATCATCTCTGGCCCGGCTGATGACCGGTCGGAGTTGTATACCAAGGTTGATACGCTGATCCCGTCGCTGACCGAAGAGCATTTCACGCTGGATGAAAAGCTTCGCAACACCACGCTGACCGAGGAAGGTAACGAGTTCATCGAGGAAAAGCTGCGTGAGACCGGTATGCTGGAAGACGGCATGTCGCTCTATGACCCTGAGGCGACCTCGCTTGTGCACCATGTAAATCAGGGCCTGCGCGCGCACAAACTGTTCCACAAGGACCAAAACTATATCGTGCGCGACGGGCAGGTTGTGCTGATCGACGAATTCACCGGTCGGATGATGACCGGACGCCGCCTGTCGGAAGGGTTGCATCAGGCAATCGAGGCCAAGGAAGGCGTGGCCATCCAGCCCGAAAACGTGACCTATGCGTCTGTCACCTTCCAGAACTATTTCCGCATGTATGAAAAGCTGGCGGGCATGACCGGCACGGCCACGACCGAGGCGTCGGAATTCAAGGAAATCTATAACCTTGGTGTGGTGGAAATTCCGACCAACCTGCCAATTGCCCGCTTGGATGAAGACGATCAGGTTTACCGCACCGCCAAAGAGAAGCTGCAAGGCGTGCTAGAGGAAATCCGCTCGGCTCACGCCAAGGGCCAGCCGATTCTGGTCGGCACAACGTCGATCGAAAAGTCCGAAGAACTGGCGGCCATGCTGAAAGAAGCGGGCATACCGCATAATGTGCTCAACGCCCGCCAGCATGAAAAAGAAGCCCAGATTGTCGGCGATGCGGGCCGCTTGGGTGCTGTGACTATTGCCACCAACATGGCCGGGCGCGGCACCGACATCCAGCTTGGCGGCAATGTCGATATGCGGGTCATGCAGGATTTGGATGAGAACCCCGATGCGGACCCGGCAGAAACGCGCGCCCGAATAGAGGCCGAAGTCGCTGACGAGAAAAACAAGGTCCGCGACGCGGGCGGGTTGTTCGTGCTGGCGACGGAGCGCCACGAAAGCCGCCGCATCGACAATCAGTTGCGCGGGCGGTCTGGCCGTCAGGGCGATCCGGGGCGCTCGGTGTTTTTCCTATCACTCGAAGACGATCTGATGCGGATTTTCGGGTCCGAGCGTCTTGAAAAAGTGCTGTCCACCCTTGGCATGAAAGAGGGCGAGGCGATCGTGCACCCGTGGGTGAACAAATCGCTCGAGAAAGCGCAGGCCAAGGTCGAGGGTCGCAATTTCGACATGCGCAAGGAACTGTTGAAATACGACAACGTCATGAACGAGCAGCGCCGGGTCATTTTTGACCAACGTCTGGAGATCATGCGCGCCGATGACCTGTCGGAAATCACCGGGGACATGCGCCATCAGGTCATCGACGATCTGATCGACGCGCATATGCCGCCCAAATCCTATTCAGAGCAATGGGATATGGACGGGCTGCAAACCGCCCTGCGCGACAAGATGGGGCTGGACCTGCCCGCGCCCGAATGGGGCGAAGAAGATGGCGTTGACCAAGACGTTGTCCGCGAACGTGTGGCCGAAGCGTCGGATGCGCTGATGGCCCAAAAAGAAGAGCAATTCGGGTCCGATACGCTGCGAAATCTGGAAAAACAGGTTCTGGTCGAAACGATCGACCGCAAATGGCGCGAACATTTGCTGACGTTGGACCATCTGCGATCTGCCGTGCGCTTCCGTGGCTATGCTCAGAAAGACCCGCTGAACGAATACAAGGCCGAAGGCTTCGTATTGTTCGAAGCGATGCTGAATTCGCTGCGTGAGGATGTCACGCAATACCTGGCGCGCATGCGCCCGTTGACCGAACAAGAGCAAAAGGAAATGTTGCAGAAGATGGCGCTGCAACAACAGGCCCAGCAAGTAGCGGATGAGAATGGCGGGGCTGCTCCGACACCGCTGGTCGACGGGTTTGACGAGAATGACCCGTCCACATGGGGCAATCCCGGGCGGAACGACCTGTGCCCCTGCGGCTCTGGCAAGAAATTCAAACATTGCCACGGCCAAATTCTTTAATTTGGGGCTGATTGCACGCGTTTCGGCATCAATACCGTCAAACGGCCAATCTTTGGCCGCTTTCCCGCCCGATTTCGGTGCCAGCTTATCCACAGGTGAACATGTGGGTGAGAGTGATGAACCGGCAATTGATTATACGCGGTGTAGCCGTTTCGACAGCGGCGATTGCGGCCTCTGTTTTTGCGGCGGGCCAGTTTTTCGGGGATCAGAGCGCGATTGCGCCTTCTGGTGTGGTGTCGGGCGATGCCACCCAGGTACGTGGGGCCGGCCTTGTCGGCGGTTCGTCTTTCTCGCCACCCCCGCAGACAACGCTGCCGGATGGCTCAAAGAGCCCATCGCTGGCATTCCTTGAAACCGATTCGGCCCCCGATCAAGCGGCGGCTCCTCGTGGTTCCGAGCGCGGGACACTGGAGTTCACGGCGCTCGATTCGTCACAGGACAAAGCTGCCGCGCCCGATGTGCAGAGCGACATCAGCCCCGTTCTTGCTTTGGCAGAGCCTGAAACACCGCTTTGCGCATCCGAGATGACAGCAAGCCCCGCGATTGACGGATTGTTCGAACTCCGCATCTCGGCGCCGTGCAACACCGGCGAACGGGTTGTGGTCAGCCATGGCGACCTTGCCTTTACCACCAAGCTTGATCAGGAGGGCAAATTTTCTGCCTACCTGCCTGCTTTGTCTGCCACAGTGGCGGTCGATGCCTTTCTGTCTGATGACACGCTTTTGCAGGCATCTACCGAAGTGCCCGATTTCGACCAATATGCACGCATGATCGTGCAATGGAGCGGCGAGGACACACTGGCGCTGCACGCCTATCACCGTGGCGCGACGTATGGCGAGGAGGGGCATATCCACTCTATGAACCCGTTTGACCCGGCGTTGGAAGAAGCGTTTCTTGTTTCCTTGGGTGACTCGGAGGCGCTGGAACCGATGTTGGCACAGGTTTATTCCGTGCCTTTGGCACAAGCCACGGACACGCGTTTGCAACTGGAACTTGGCACGTCGGCACAGACCTGTGGGAATGACCTGTCGGCCTACGTCATGTCCACGGCTGGTGCGCAGGCCGGTCAACCGCGCGAACTGCGTGTGGCAATGCCCGCTTGTGGCACCGGTGACGGGTTCGTGCAGGTAGATCTGCCGTTTGACGCCGCCACCCCAGAGGCCGCCGGGCTGGAATTTACCGCAGACCAGTCTTGAGAGCGCGATCCAGACAGCGCCTTGCCGGTCACAAAAGCCCGGTGGCGCGGAAACTGATTTCGCAAGATTTTCCAATAACAAGATGATCGTGCAGAGTAACAGATAAACACTCCCCAGCACGCTGTATCTGTTCGGTCATCGCGATATCGGCCTGCGAGGGTGTCGGGTCGCCTGACGGATGGTTATGAACAAGAATCAGGGCCGTAGCGTTCAGCTCTAGCGCGCGGCGCATGATTTCGCGCGGGTAGACCGGCACATGGTCCACGGTTCCGCTGCCTTGCACCTCATCCGCAATCAGACTGTTTTTGCGATCCAGAAACAGCACCCGGAACTCTTCGGTTTCCCGGTGGGACATTGCCGTATGGCAATAGTCAAGCAGCGCGTCCCAGCTTGAAATGACCGGCCGCCCCATCACGCGGGCGCGCGCCATACGTTGCGCGCAGGCTGCGGCCAGCTTCAATTCGAGCACAACAGCATCGCCGACACCTGCGACCTTGCGCAATGGGGTTTCCGGCGCCGACACCACGCGGGCCAGATCGCCAAAATCATCAATCAGCCGGCGCGCCAATGGTTTCACATCCTGCCGGGGGATCGCCCGAAACAAGAGCAGCTCCAACAGTTCATAGTCCGGAACGGCATCCGCACCCCCTGTCAGGAAGCGCGCGCGTAGCCGCTTGCGGTGGTCGCGCAGGTAAGACGGCTGTTTGTCGCGGCCTGTTTCTACATCGCGATCGGGCACTGCCCTGGCCGCGTCTGCGAACAAGGGCAACGCGCCATCTTGAAAACCTGAATCCGACTGTCCCATGCCGCAAGCCTGCACATTAAGCACTAACAAGAGGTTAAGCTGCATAAGCGTGCTCAGAATTGTTGCCACAACCAGAATCAGGTGCTACGTTTCTCACAAGTGTGAGATTTTCCCGTGATAAGCGGGTATCCGCGCACTTAAGAGGATTTGAGCAGTCAACTATAAAAAATTTTTCATACTTGGAGGACTATCAATGAAAAAAATCGCGCTCCCGGCCCTTGCACTTGCAATGGCCCCCTTCTTCTCGGCACCGGCGGCGGCATGGGAAGGTCACGTTGTTGAATGTTTCGACAAGGTCTATGTGGCCCCCGAATACAAATACACCAAGCACTTGGTGAAGCATGCCAAAACCAAGCTGGAGCATCGCGGCAAGGGCAAGCACATGCAGGTCGTGCGTGTGCACTACCCGGCCGTGTATGAGCAAAGCCGCACGCTCGTGCGCGCTGGCCACTACGTCATGAAGCCTGCGAAGTGCCATCACTAAGGCCATGCCCCGCCATCGTCACACCGACCTGCATTGCGGGTAACTTTGCAGTGTTGGCGTGATCTGGCGGGCCACAAAAATCCCTGTCGCAGTTAGCTGCGGCAGGGTTTTGTACAATTTGATGTCATAGCCATTTCACTCACACATCGGAGGCGCGCATGCGCAACGTATGTATCTTGGCGTTTTGCGGCCTCTTGCCGGGCTGCGCAGTTTTTTCAACAGAGTGCGCCGATGAGCGGGCGGCGTTGCGAGAAGCCGATTCAGCAATCGCACATGCCCAAAGCACAGGAAAAGGTGTCTTCACGGGGCAGTTCGCATCGCGCGGAATGGCGACATATCATTGCGCGCCGGGACGGTCGGGGCAGGTGCGTTGCACACAATCCGCAAGTGCCGCGCCATCCGCAAATGTTGAGGAACTATACCGCAAACGCGATGCTGCCGCCATGCGGGTTGCGCAAATGTGCAACGGGTAAACCGGCGCCAATGCCGCCTCAGATCGGCAGGCCGCGCATCAAGCGCGGCATGTCGCCGGTCAGGCCAGCGGCTTCTCTGATACAGGCGCGCCGCAGTCCGGGCAACGCACCGACCACCCCAAGCCCCAGATCGCGAATGCCTCTCAGCACCGGGTTGTCGTTGGAGAACAGGCGGTTCACGCCATCGGTTCCCACAGCCATGAGCATGGTGTCGAACCGGCGCCATTGTTGATACCGCTCCAGCACAAGCGGGCTTGCGATATCTTCGCCGCGCCTTGCGGCTTCGGTCACAACCTCGGCCAGCGCCGCAATATCGCGCAGCCCCAGGTTGAATCCCTGCCCGGCAATTGGGTGCAACCCATGCGCGGCATCGCCGACAAGCGCCAGCCGTGGCCCGATGAACCGATTGGCGACACTCAGACGCAACGGATAGGCATAGCGTTTGCCCGCAAGCGCGATCTCTCCCAGAAAACTGCCGAAGCGGGGGCGCAGCACGTCCAGATAGGCTGCGTCGTCCATCGCGTGAATTTCCGCAGCGCGCGCGGTCGTCTCGCTCCAGACAATCGAGGACCTGTTTCCCGGCAGCGGCAGGATTGCCAGAGGCCCCGGAGGCATGAAGAACTGATGCGCGACACCCTCATGCGGTAACGCGTGTTCGACCGCGCAGACCAATCCGGTCTGGCCATAATCCCACCCTGTGCGGCGAATACCTGCGCGCGTGGCAGTGCCACTGTCGCGCCCGTCGCAGCCGACAACAAGTCGGGCACGCAACCTTCGGCCAGAGGCAAGCTGAACTGTCGCGCCATGCGCATCCGCCGATTGCGCAACGACCGTTTCGCCCGAAAGCTGGGTGATTCCGGCGGCGTCCATCGCGTCTATCAGCGCGGGCCGCAAGTGGCGGTCTTCCAGCATATGGCCCATTGGGCCTTCTTCGATCTCTGCGTGGTCGAATTGCAGGAAAAACGGCGCGGCGCCTTCGCCTGCGCGCCCGTCGCTGGCAACGATCTTCAGCATCGGTTGCGCGTGCTCAGCGACACGCGGCCAAAGCCCGATTCCGTCCAGCACCCGAATAGAGGCCAGTGCGAGCGCATAGGACCGGCCGTCAAACCCGGCTTCGGCGCGCGTATCTTTCGGCAGTGCATCGACCACGACTACGCTCTGGCCCGTCCCTGCCAGCGCCAAGGCCAAGGCCGGGCCGTTCAGCCCGCCGCCCACGATCAGAATATCAGCATCATATTTCATATCGGGGCATATGCGGCAGCGTATGCCGACTGTCCATGTGGCATATTGATCGTTCCAATTTCATCTTGCTCCAAATACTCTGCCACAACACGGGCAAACCGCAAGACCGGGGGTTAGATGCAAGACTGGTTGACCAGAAGCGCCATGTCGCAGGGGCGCGCGATCGGGCAGGGGGCGCTTTGCCCGCTTGCCCTGACAGAGGCCTGTCTGACCGCGATCCATGACCACCCGTTGCGTGATCGGATCTATTCCACGACCACAGATTCCCGCGCGCTGGACGAGGCGGTGGCCGCGCGCAGCAGGGCGCGGGCAGGATTGCGCCGCAGCCCGCTCGACGGCGTTCCACTGTCATGGAAAGATCTGTTCGACAGTGCAGGCACAGCAACAGAGGCCGGGTCGGCCTTGTTGGCGGGCCGCGTCCCGGCCCGCGATGCGCATGTTCTGGCATCCGCCGCACAAGCGGGCGCGATCTGTCTGGGCAAAACCCACATGACCGAATTCGCCTATTCCGGTTTGGGCCTGAACCCCGTGACCGGCACGCCGCCTTGCGTGAATGATCGCGCCGCTGTGCCGGGCGGCAGTTCATCCGGGGCGGCGGCGTCGGTGGCCTTTGGTCTGGCGGCGCTTGGCGTCGGGTCGGATACCGGCGGGTCCGTGCGCATTCCGGCGGCGTGGAACGATCTGGTCGGGTTGAAAACCACGCATGGGCGTCTGCCGCTGGACGGGGTGGTTCCGTTGGCGCGCCGGTTCGACACGGTCGGCCCACTGGCCCGCAGCATAGAGGATTGCGCAGCGTTTCTGGCAATGCTTGAAGGGCGGCCTGCGCCCGATTTGCGCGGCGCTAGCCTTGCGGGGCGGCGGATTCTTGTGCTCGATGGTGCCGCATTCGAGGATATCCGCGCCGAGCCGATGCACGCGTTTGATGATGCCGTTGCCCGACTGGAGTGTGCGGGTGCGCGCTTGTCCCGCGTCAGTTTACCAGTCGTGGACGAGGTTCTGGCCCTATCGGCCATCATCTACACGCCAGAGGCTTGGGCCGAATGGCGCGACCTGATCGAAACACGCCCCGATGTGATGTTTCCACCCATTCTGGCGCGGTTCCGTTCCGGCGCGGATCATGCCGCCGCCGATTATATTGCCGCATGGAACAGGCTGAATGCCTTGCGCAAAGGCTATCTTGCGCAGGTGGCGGGGTATGATGCTGTCATCCTGCCGACCGCCCCCAACATGCCGCCCAATGCTGAACGTCTTATGGCCGACGAGGGCTACTATGCCACTGAAAACCTGCTGACCCTGCGCAACACCCGCATCGCGAACATGCTGGGCCTGTGTGCGCTGACCCTGCCGACCAACACGCCTTCCGCCGGGGTCAGCTTCATGTGCCCACCGATGGAGGATAACCGGCTGTTGCGGCTTGGCGCAGCAGCGGAACAGGTGGTGCGCAGCTAGAATTTGGGCTCGCGCGCGCTGTTCAACGCTAAATCTGGTGTGCCCTGCGCAGTCTGCGAAAATGCCACAATTTCGCGGGGTTATGGCGCACTCTTCACCCAAGAAGCTGGACGCAAGCGCAGCGGCGCGCTATGCTGCAACCAATATCGGGGCAAAAGATCCCGAAAACCAGAGGCAGTCCATGCAAGTTCCAGAGCGGTTTTCGAACCTGCCTGAATACGCGTTTCCGCGCCTGCGGGCGTTGCTAGATCACCATGCGCCGGGGGGCGAGGTGGTCGCGATGACGATTGGCGAGCCGCGCCACGAGATGCCGCCATTTCTGGCAGAGGTGTTGCAGTCCCATACCCAGCTATTCGCGAAATATCCGGTCAATGAGGGGATTCCCGAATTGCTGGACGCGATCAGCGGTTGGCTGTCGCGGCGCTATGGCGTCACGGTGCCGCAATCGCAGATCATGGCGTTGAATGGCACGCGCGAAGGGTTGTTCAACGCAGCCCTTGCGCTCTGCCCCGAGGAAAAGGACGGCAAACGCCCTGTCATCCTGACACCGAACCCGTTTTATCAGGTCTATGCCGTCGCGGCGCTGGCGGTCGCGGCAGAACCGGTTTTCGTGCCCGCCACGGCAGAGACGGGCTATCTGCTCGATTACACCGCCTTGCCGCCCGAATTGCTGGACCGCGTGGCAATTGCCTATGTCTGCTCGCCCTCTAACCCGCAAGGCGCGGTTGCGGATCGTGCTTATTGGCGTGACCTGCTTGCGCTGGCGGAAAAGCATGACTTCCGCATCTTTGCGGATGAATGCTATTCCGAGATTTACCGCAGTGCGCCGCCCCCCGGCGCGTTAGAAGCGGCGCGCGATGCGGGTGCCGACCCGGAGCGCGTGTTGAGTTTTCATTCGCTGTCGAAGCGGTCGAACCTGCCCGGATTGCGCTCTGGCTTTGTGGCCGGTGGCCCCGACAGCATTCGCCGCATTCGCCAGTTGTGCGCCTACGCCGGCGCACCATTGCCCGAACCGTTGCAGCATGTTGCCGCAAGCGCGTGGGCGGATGAGCGTCACGTCGACCGCTCGCGCGCGCTCTATCAGCAGAAATATGCGCTGGCTGACCGGGTCTTTGCGCAGACGCCGGGATACAAGGGCCCCGAAGGCGGGTTTTTCCTTTGGCTGCCGGTGCCCGACGGCGAAGCGGCGGCATTGAGGCTGTGGCGTGAAACCGGCATTCGCGTGCTGCCCGGCGCGTATCTGGCGCGCGAACAGGACGGGGTGAACCCCGGTCACAGCTTTATCCGTGTGGCCATGGTCACGCCCATTGATGAAATCCAAGCCGCGCTGGTCCGCCTGCGCGATTGTCTGTATCGCTGAGAGGTCTTTTCCGATGGCATCCTACAACATCAATCAGCGTGACCCGTTGCTGGACAGTAACCTGTCGGCCTTGGTGCAGAAACGCGGGCGCGAACTGGTGGGCCTGTGCTTTCTGGTGCTGGCCTTTCTGATTGCGGTGATGCTGGGGTCTTACACGCCGGAAGATCCGGGTTGGATGGCGGCCTCTGACGAACCCGTGCGCAATTCGCTGGGTCGCGCGGGGGCGACCTTGGCCGCGCCGCTGATGGTTATTCTGGGGTTGGCCAGTTGGGGTCTGGTGGTGTTCTGTCTGGGATGGGGCTTGCGGCTGGTTCTGGCGCGCGGGCATGACGGGCTGATGGCGCGCGGCGTTTTTCTGCCCATTGCATTGGCGCTGGCGGCGGTCTGGTGCGCCACCCTCGTGCCCGGCGCGGACTGGCAACCGGTGACGGGTCTTGGCGGCGTGTTCGGCGACACGGTTCTGGGTGCCGTTGTCAATGCCCTGCCAATGAGCGCAGGCGCGGGTGTCCGTGTTATGTCGGTGCTGATGCTGGTGGGGGCCTTGGCGGTCTGGGGCTATGTGCTGGGCGTATCCCTGCGCGAGGTTCTGAAGTTCGGCACTTTCCTGATTTCAGGTGTGGTGTTGCTGTATGCCGGCCTGGTTGCTCTGCTGCGCGGCGGTGTGGGCCAAGGCATAAAAGGGGCGCAGCGCGCTGGCGGGGCAATGTTGCAGGCCCGTCAGCAGGCGCAGACGCGGGCAATGCAGCGCCAGACGCCTGAGCCGGAGCCGGAACTGTGGGAAACCCACCCGCCCTACACAGCCCAACCCGCGCCGCGCCGCGCGCCGCCGGTCATTCGCGCCAACGCGCCAATGGCAGAGCCGCCCCTGTCTGCGCAACGCAGACCCGTGGAGCCGCCGATGTCGGCCCCCATGCCTGTTGCCGCACCGGCGCAAGCGGCCTATGACGACAGCTACGAGGAACGTCCCAGCCTTCTGGCGCGGCTCAAATCACTGAGCGCGCGGCCAGAGGCCCCGCAGCCGATGCCAGAGCCTGAACTGATAGAGCCGCCGCTGACCCATGGTGCGGCGATGGCCAACGCGCCAGCGGGCGACCAGATCCGCTCGCGCATTGCCGATGCGATCCGGCACCGAAAACCTGCAAAGCCGGTCTTCCAGTTTGATCGCGACCAGCGTCCCGCAGAGCCGCGCGTCACCGCGCCGGACCCGGAACCGCAGGTTGCGCAAACGCAGTCCGATCCGCAATTCTCCGCCCAGCTTTCGGCGAGCATCTCTCCTGAAATGCCCGCCGTTCCAATGCCAGACTGGATGCGCGCTTCTGCCCCCGTTGCCGATGCGCCGAAGGCCGCAGAGCCGGCACCTGCTGCGGCACCCGCGCCACGGGCCGGTGCCCATGTCTTGCAGCGCCGCGTGGTGGCTCCGACTGCGCGAAAGGTGCAACCGTCCCGCCAGGCGCAGGCCGAAGCGGAACCCGCCTTCCGGTTTGAGCCCGACGCGCCCAGTTTCGAGTTGCCGCCGCTCGGTTTGCTGCAAAACCCGTCAGAGGTGGAGCGTTTCAGCCTGAGCGATGACGCGCTGGAGGAAAACGCCCGCATGCTGGAAGCGGTGCTGGACGATTACGGCGTGCGCGGCGAGATTGTCAGCGTGCGGCCCGGTCCCGTCGTCACGCAATACGAACTGGAACCTGCGCCCGGTCTGAAAGCCAGCCGCGTGATCGGTCTGGCCGATGACATTGCACGGTCCATGTCGGCGCTGTCCGCGCGGGTTTCGACCGTTCCGGGGCGGTCGATTATCGGGATCGAATTGCCCAATGCGCACCGCGAAAAGGTCGTGCTGCGTGAAATTCTTGCCGCGCGCGACTTTGGTGACAGCAATATGCGCCTGCCGTTGGCGCTGGGCAAAGGCATTGACGGCGAGCCGATCGTCGCCAATCTTGCCAAGATGCCCCACTTGCTGATTGCAGGGACCACAGGGTCCGGCAAATCGGTGGCGATCAACACCATGATCCTGTCCTTGCTGTATCGGCTGCCGCCCGAAGATTGCCGGATGATCATGATCGACCCGAAGATGCTGGAGCTGTCAGTCTATGACGGCATTCCGCATCTGTTATCGCCCGTTGTGACCGATCCGAAAAAGGCGGTCGTGGCCCTGAAATGGGTCGTGGGCGAGATGGAAGAACGCTACCGCAAGATGTCGAAAATGGGCGTGCGCAATATTGATGGCTACAATGGCCGCGTGCGCGAGGCTTTGGCCGCGGGAGAGATGTTCAAACGCACCATCCAGACCGGATTCGACGATGAAACCGGCGATCCCGTGTTCGAGACCGAGGAATTCGAACCCGAAGTGCTGCCCTTCATCGTGGTTGTGGTCGATGAAATGGCCGACTTGATGATGGTCGCGGGCAAGGAGATTGAGGCCTGCATCCAGCGCCTTGCGCAAATGGCGCGGGCGTCGGGCATTCACCTTATCATGGCAACGCAGCGGCCCTCTGTCGATGTGATCACCGGCACGATCAAGGCGAACTTCCCGACGCGGATTTCATTCCAGGTGACCAGCAAAATCGACAGCCGCACGATCCTTGGTGAGCAAGGGGCCGAGCAGCTACTCGGCATGGGCGACATGCTGTATATGGCCGGTGGCGGGCGTGTCAGCCGCATTCACGGGCCGTTCGTCAGCGATGAAGAGGTGGAAGAGGTCGTCAACCATCTGAAATCCTTCGGCCCGCCCGATTACAAATCCGGCGTGGTCGACGGTCCGGAATCCGACAAGGAAGCTGATATCGACGCCGTTCTTGGCCTTGGCGGCAACACCAATGGCGAGGATGCGCTTTACGATCAGGCCGTGCAGGTGGTTATCCAAGACCGCAAATGTTCGACCAGCTACATCCAGCGCAAATTGGGCATAGGCTATAACAAGGCCGCGCGACTGGTGGAGCAGATGGAAGACCAAGGGCTCGTCACCCCCGCAAACCATGTCGGCAAGCGCGAGATTCTGGTGCCGGAGCAGGGGTAAACCGGCCGCGCAATGCCGTGGCAATGGCGCTTGGTCCCTTGCAACACCGTTTGCGTTCGCTGGCCGGTGCGCACAACCGCCGGCAAACGTCGCACCAGCCTCTCACGAAATTGGAAACGGATCCCGTTTGAGGTCACTGCGATAGGCTGTGACACTGGGCATCATGGGACCGGTGCATAAGCTATTCGACGGCTACCATTTCAGAGCACGCGGGCCAAGCAATGCGCCCGCCAGCACGACACTTCCGATCGCGACGGAATAGGCAGGCAGGACGAAAAGCACCATGTCCTTGTCGCAATAGAACGAATAGAGCGCCGCAGCGGCCCCACCAGCGGCCAGCCCAGCGGCGGCCCCTGTCACGCGCGGGCGCATCGACGCCCCGGATGACAGGCCCCAAAGCATGGCGGCCAGCAAGGGCGCGGCAAGGACCGGGACGGAGAGCAGGCATACCAGCAGGCTGGGCGTTGACAATGCGCCAGCCAGCCCCGCCAATCCCTGTTGAGCAAAAACCACCACAAATAACAGCGCGCATAGCAAAAGCGCGCCACCAAGCGCGATTTTGCGGCGTTCATCCGCGACGCCGGGATGCGATAGCGCAAGGGCATACGCGACAGACAGTGCCACCAGCGCCAGCGGCCCAAGCGTTTTCAGAACGGCCATGGACCCCAGGGTGGCCACGATATCCGGCCGCGCGCCCCAGAACAGAATGAATGCAACGACCGACACCGCGACAGCGGGCACCAGCGCCCGGCTGATTTGCCGGATCACGGGCGGCTGCGGCAGAGTGTCCGCAGCGAGGGCGGAAATCAGGTCTTGGGTTCTCATTCGATCATCCTTTCGCGCAACCGGGCAATGGTCTTTAGCGCCCGGTGCAGGGCGACACGTACCGCCCCTTCGGACATATCCAGCCGTGCTGCGGTTTCGGCGGTCGTCTCTCCCTTCAAGCCAAAGGCGCGCACGATCTCTGCCGCGCGTGGTTCCAGCTCACCAAAGATCTTTTCCATATCGCGTCCTTGGGTCGGGTCGGGGCCGGGCTCTGCCGCAAGCCCCTCAGCGAAATCATCAATCGACAGCTCGACACGTCTGCCGCGCGATCTAAACGCATCCACGACCTTGTGACGCGCGATTGCGTATATCCAAGGACGTAGGGGCGCATCGTCACGCCACAAGTGCCGCTTGCGGTGAATCGCAAGCAATACGTCTTGCAGCACATCTTCGCACCCCTCCGGTCCAAGGGCGGCGCCGCGCGCGCGCACGACTTTTCGCAACACCGGCGTGATTGCGGTTAACAATTTGTGATAGGCGCCCGTGTCCCCACGATTGGCCGCGCGCATAAGGTCCTCCAAAGAGTCGAGATCGTCCAACCTATTCACGCCCTCTGTTCGGTACACATACGCAACTTGTTACATAGCAAGGCCGAGAAGTTTCATATACTTCTTCTACTCCAAAACCCGAAAGTTCTCGTGTGTTATGACGCGGAAGTTATCTGACACCTTGTCGCGGAATTTCTTCCATTCCTGCGGGATGGTCTCACGCATGAATGCAAGGATGGCGTCGGCGAATTGCTTCTGACTTCGGTAGTAGCGATTGTGGGTGACATAATGGTGCAAGACCGCCCAAAGACGTTCAATTGGATTGAG
>NZ_UIHC01000136.1 GCF_900499075.1 Roseinatronobacter ekhonensis
CTGTGAACCCTGTCTCAGGTTTAAGGGCAAAAATATCGGAGTTAAAGGCAAAATCTCATATTTAAGGGCAAAGCACAGCCGTTGATTTCGTTGAATTTCTCATCTCACAATTAAGGGCTACGCGACACCCAGACTGCCGCCGGATTTCATGACCTCTGGTCCAAATTCATTGCCGTGAACGGAAAACGCAGATGAGCTTTGACCCTGAACCGGTTTTGTCGACACTGAAGCCCTTCCAGCGCGCAACTGTGGAATATGTCATTGGCCGGTTTCAGGCAGGCGCGCAGCGGTTTCTGGTCGCGGACGAGGTTGGCCTTGGCAAGACGCGGGTCGCGCAGGGAGTGATCTCGGTGCTGCTTTCTCAACTGTCCGATGGCGAGCGGGCCGATATTATCTATGTCTGCTCCAATGCGGCGATCGCGCGCCAAAACCTGCAGATCCTGAATGTCTTGCACGATGGTGAGGTTCTGCCCACACGTCTGACCCTGCTTTCCGATCCGAGAACAAATCTGCACGAAAATGGGGTTAATTTCATCGCGCTTACTCCCGGCACCAGCTTTGACAAGACCGGCGGGCTTGGCCTCGCGCGGGAGCGGGCGCTTGTCCATCATCTCCTGCGCGGCAAGGTGCATGCAACCCGACTGAAAAACCTGCTGCGCGGCACTGTTCGAAAAAAAGAAAACTGGCAGCGCTACCTGAACGACGTCCCCCAACTCGGAGCGGGATACCGTGAAGAAACCGCTTCTGTGCTCATGGCCGGGGACATGGAAGTAAGTATCCGGGATGCAAACCTGAAACGTTCCGAGGAACGCAATCCGATTACCAAGGCCCTGCTGCAGCGTCTTGCCGCGCATTCTTTGACCTCATTGCGTCCGAAACTGATCATCTTCGACGAGTTCCAGAAGTTCCGCGACCTTTTCTCCGATACGGAGAGTGAAGCGCAGGCCCTGATGCAGCAGTTTCTCCGGACAGAACATCATGGCGCAAAAATACTTTTTCTGTCGGCAACCCCCTACAAGATGCTGACGATCAAAGGTGATGACCCGGAACAGGGCGATCACCAGGAAGACTTTCTCGCAGCCATTAGAATGTTGCATGGTGGGGGCGAGGTCGGGAACACCGCCGCAAAAGAGCTGAAAGCAGAGATGCGGCTCTTCCGCGAGAATCTGCGCTGCTACGCGCAGGGTCTGCCAAACGAGGCGGCAGAGAAGCGCAATCAAGTCGAAGACCGCTTGCGCGGTGTCATGAGCCGCCAGGAAAGGGTTGCCGCGACTAGCACCGATGCCGGGCTGCGCCGCGAAGAGATTACAGCAGATATACGGGCGGAAGATCTTCGGCAGGCTCTGGCTGTAGACCGTGTTGCCCGGCAGGTCGGCGGCCACAATCGCGCGGATTACTGGAAATCCGCCCCGTATCTTTTTAGCTTCATGCCCGGCGAGTTCGATCTCGCCAGGAAAATTGCTGGTTCCGACAAGCGCGCTGACCTTGCCAGCACTGCGCGCCCAGCACTTTTATCAAAACGTCGGATCCATAACTTCGAAGCTGTACCAGCCGACAATGGTCGCATGCGAGCACTGATGGAAAACGTCTTCAAGGAAGGTGAACTTCACAGACGTTTGTGGTTACCCGCCAGCCTGCCCTATTTGTCCGGTCAGCCGCCTCTGACCAAATCGCTGGTATTTTCTGATTGGCAAATGGTCCCTGAGGCCATTGCGGCCCTGACCTCGCACGAGGCAGAGCGCAGGCTACGTCATGAGCGCGGGATCAAAGGTCCTGCAAAGAAGAAGGAAGCGAGGCTGCTGCGCCTGAGTAGCGCAGCGGAAGATTTGGGCAGCTCAATGCGGGTGATGTTGCTCCTCTACCCGTCAGACTTTCTGGCGCGGGCGGTGGATCCTCTGGAAATCTGGCGGCAGAACAGTAGCTTGAGTGCAGAAGAAATGCTCACCAAAGCCAAGGTGCTAATTGCATCTGCCCTCGCCGACCAAATGTTGCCCCTCACCCGTGGTGCCGCCCCGTGGGAGTTGATCGCATGGCTTGATAAATCATCCCTCGGCACTCCCGATATCTCCCGACCGCTACATGAGTGGGTTGGCAAGGTTCGCGAGGGTCTTGACGCAGGTTCCCGCGATGACAGCAACGCACCCTGAAGTGGTCCTGCTTTTTAGGACAGGTTTGCGGCTTGTCTAAGATGCATCAGATTTATGTTCATGCCGCTTTTCGTATCTCTGCTTGCTCGAAGTATGCCGCGTCTGGGGTGCGTTTGTCGAGCGC
>NZ_UIHC01000027.1 GCF_900499075.1 Roseinatronobacter ekhonensis
CTGCACGGACATATGACGAATTATGGAAGGCGGTCGGTCATGTTTGTAACCTGTTCACCCCTGACGAATGCTACAACTTCTTCAAGGCCGCTGGATATGAAACTGATTGAACCAGACGCGCTCTAAATACTCATGTCGCAGGGCCTTCAAACCGCGCAACCCTTTCTATTGCAGTTCCACCTCCACACGCGCCGCGCGGCCCATCGCGTCGACCACGGACAGGGTGACGAAACCGGGGCCGATAAGCGGTAGTTGCGCCGCGCGCTCGAAGCTACGAGTCAGTACCGGCGCGCCATTTGCAAACCATGTAAACGGCGCGCGGCCCCAGTCCACGCGGGCCAGCACACGGCCCGCAACAGGGCGCAGCGCAGCCCCGTCGGGCGGAAAGGCGAGTTGTGGTGCATCTGTGTCCATTGCCAGTTGCGGTCCGAAACGGCGCAGGGGCGGGGGCAGGTCGGCATGCGCCACATCCAGTGTGCGCGGCGGCGCGGGCGGTAGCGGCACCGGGCGCGCGCCAAGCTGGGCGAAGACATCGAACAGGACGGGGGCGGCGGCATCCAGCCCGAATGTGCCGGGCAGGGGTGTTCCATCCGCCCGCCCGATCCAGACGCCTGCAACATGCTGCCCGTCAAAGCCCACCGCCCAGGCATCGCGGTGCCCGTAAGAGGTGCCGGTCTTGAACGCCAGCGGCCAGCCCGGCAGATGCGCGGGGCGCGGCGCACGCGCAAGGATCTGGCCCAGATGCCACGCGGCCTCGGGGGCGATGATCTGCGGGCCGGTTTTCACGGGGCCGGGCGCAGTTTGCAAAGTGACCGTCTGCCCGCCCCGCGCAATTCCGGCGTAAAGCTGCACCAGCCCTTCCAGCGACACGCCCACCCCACCCAAGGCCACGGCCAACCCCGGCGGTCCGTTCAAAGCGGTCGTGACGCCCGCACGGCGCAGCGCTGCCATCAGCCGGGCCGGGCCAAGCGTGTTGGTCATCTCGACCACCGGCAGGTTCAGCGAAAGCTGCAACGCCTCGCGCACCGAGACGGGGCCGCGAAACCGCCCGTCGAAATTCTGCGGAGCATAGCCGCCGAAACTGGCGGGGCGGTCATTGACCAGTGTTTCAGGATGCGCCAGCCCGTCCGAGAAGGCCAGCCCGTAGACCAGCGGTTTCAGAGTCGATCCCGGCGAGCGCATGGCCCGTGTCATGTCGTTGAACCCGGCGCGCATGTCGACGCCGTAAGCGCCACCGATATGGGCACGGACACGGCCTGTCTGCACATCGGCCAGCAAAATGGCCAGCCCCGCGCGCGGGGTCAGCGCGCGCAGCGTGTCCTGCGCCGTTTGTTCCAGCATGGCTTGCAAGCCCGCGTCTATCGTTGTGCGGTGAAGCCCGGTTGCGGGGTTTTCTGCCACCAACCTGTCTGACAGATGTGGGGCCAGCGCGGGAAAGGGGCGACGGGTATCGGGCATATGCTCGGAGCGGGCGGCATCCGCTTCGGCGCGGGTCAGCACGCGCGCGGCAACGGCCCGTTGCAACACTCGGTTGCGGGCGGCGCGCGCGGCCTGCGGGTGGCGGTCGGGGCTGCGCCGGGTGGGTGACTGTGGCAGCGCGATCAGCAGCGCGGATTGCGCGGGTGTCAGGCGCGCCGGGTCTTTGCCGAACCACGCGCGCGCGCCTGCGCGTAGCCCTTCCAGATTGCCGCCCATGGGTGCCAAGTGTAAATATAGCGATAGGATCGCGTCCTTGCTCAGATGCCGTTCCAGCGCCAGTGCCAGCCGGATTTGCCGCGCTTTGCCTGTCCATGTGCCGGTTGGCCCGTCCTCCAGCAGCCGCGCGACCTGCATGGTCAGGGTGGACCCGCCCGACACCCAATGCCCGGCACGCACCGATTGCCACACCGCGCGCAGCAGCGCGACCGGGTCGACACCCATATGGGTGTAAAAGCGCTGGTCCTCGTAGGCCAGCAACATGGCGCGGTAGGTCGGGTCCACGCGGGCAGGGTCCACCGCCAGCCGCCAACGCCCGTCTGCCACGGTGTAGGCCCGCAAGAGTGTGCCGTCTTCGGACAACACCTCGGCAGAGGTCGGCGGGTTCAGCGGCGGCAGATCGGTCGCCACCACCCAGCGTTCCAGCGCCAGCCAGCCTGTCAGCACCAGCGCCGCAACAAGGCCGAGCACCGCTTTCATGGTGCGATGGTCACACGGCCCGTGTCAGTGATCGCGCGCAGGCTGGGGCGATACATGTCCTCGACCTGTACTGCCGGATGGTGAAATTCGCCCGATGACACGGCGCGCACCGCATAGGCCAGCCGCAAGGGCGCCGTTTCGGTCCAGTCCACGGCGGCCAGAAAGCGGTCGCTGCGGGCTTCGGTCATCTGGGCAAAGCTGTGCAGGTTCAGCCAGTCCAGCGCGCGGATATCGCCCGCGCGCAACAGGTTGGGATTGTCGATTTCGACGCCAGCAGGCAGCGCGTCATCGACCATCAGCCGACCGCCGGGCGTGCCGCGATCCGGCTGCACGTCCAGAACCGCGATCAGCCGTTCGCCCACCCGCAGACCGTCAAGCCGCGCGGGTTCGCCATCCGGCGTATAGTAGCTGCGGGAGATGGTGTAGCCGTTGCCGCTGGCGGGCGGGGCGACATCGGGCACACCAAAGGCGGTCAGCGTGACCGTCGTCGGTGTGTCACCTGTATTGGTTATGGTCCGCGTGCTGCCATCATAAAGCTGCACCACATTGCCCGCAACCGCACGCCCGTCAACGTCAAGGCCACCGCCTTCCGACCCAAGCGCCACGGCAGCATGCAGCGACCACGCGGCTTCTTGCGTTGACAATTCATGCACCGCGCCGCGCTGGGCGATTTGCCGCGCCAGAAGCACGCGGTCCACTGCGCCGCTGTCTGCCTCTGACGCCAGCGCCAACAACCCCGCGCGATCGCGCAAGGCCGTGCCATAGTCGCGGCGGAACCCGTCTGCGTCATCGGCCCGCGCAAGGTCCGCGGCGTGGCGGAACATCGCATCGGCGCGCGCCTGTTCGCCGTAGGCGGCCAGCGCCCCGCCCAGTTGCGCGGCAGACAGGGCTGTGTCGAATTTTTCGGCCAGCGTATCGGCGTAGTAGCGCAGATCGCCAATCGCCGCCTCGCCCGCGCGGGCCAGCACATACAGCGCATAGGCAATGGCGGGCGCGTTGTCATATAAATCACCCGCCTGCGCCACCTCGTTGCGCAGGTTGTCAAGCGCCATGCGCAGGGCGGTGTCGGGCACATCCGCACCTTGGCCTGCCGCGCGGGTCAGCACATCGGTGACATAGGCGTCGAGCCACAGGTCATATCCGCCCGCGCCCCAAAGCCCGAAATTGCCGGTGCGCGATTGGCGGGTCAGGATGCGGTCAATGGCCGACTGGATGCGCGCTTGCGCCTCTGCTTCGGTGACAAGGCCAAGCTCGATCGCCGCACCCGACGCCAGCAGAAGCGGTTGCAGCCCGGATGCCAGTTGTTCGGTGCAGCCATAGGGGTAGCCCGTCAGCCGCTGCACAAGACCGGGCAGATCAAGGGCTGCACCCGCACCGGCCACCAAAGTGGCGCGCGCACCGTCGCGCAACCCGTCCAGCGCGTTGGCGTCAAAGCGGAAACTCTCGCCCGGTGCCAATACGAATTGAGAGCTACGCGCGATTTCGGGATCGGTGCGCTGCACCGTCAGCGTCAGATCGCGGGTTAGCACACGACCATCGGGCGTGGTCAGTTCTACGCTATAGCGGTGATCGCCCAAGATGGTTGGCGCCAGTGCCAGGTCCAGCACGGCGCGTTCGCCCTCACTCAGCGTCACGGTGTCGGGCACATCGCCCAAACCGTGGCCGGTCACGCGCAGCGCCATCTCGCCCGCAGCGCCTGTGGCGTGGGTCAGTTCCAGCCGCATCCGGCTGGTGTCGCCCGGTGTCAGAAAACGCGGCAAGCTGGGCTGGACGACGACCGGATCGCGCACCAAGACATCGGTGCTGGCTTGCCCCACGCCGGTGTTGGACCAGACCACCGCCATCAGCCGCACCGTGCCGTTGAAGGCGGGCAGATCAAAGCCGATGGTCGCTTCGCCGTTTTCAAGCGTGATCGGACCTTCGAACAGCGCCAGAAGCGCCTCTGTGGGGGCTGGCCCCGCGCGGTCGATGCCCGATGCATCGCCGCCCGAGCGCACCTGCCCCATGGCCCCCGCCCGCGCATCGATCAGCCGTCCGTAAATGTCGCGCAAGGCAACGCCAAGGCGGCGCTGCCCGAAATAATGCGCGCTTGGGTCGGGGCTGTCGAAATCCGTCAGTGTCAGGATGCCAAGGTCCACTGCGGCGAGCGTGGCATAGACCGGTCCGTCGCTCTCAGCGTTCAGCGTCACCTCCATGCGGGCGCGCGGGTCTGCGGCATCTGGTGCATCTAGCGTGACCGCCAGCGCCTTCGCGGCCGGATCAATCGCGGCGTGGGCAAGCCCCATGCTGCGAGTGGGCATGTCGGTCACGCTACCCGCCCCGCGCAGAAGCGTGGCGGTGACATAGGCGCCCGTGCCCCAATCATCCGTCACTGGCAGGGTGATCTCGGCCTCTCCCGCAACCTCAACCAGTTGCATGTCGATCACGCGGTCCGACAGCACGCTGACCAGCGCCATCCCCTCGCCGGACAGGCGCAAGCGTGCGGTGTCGCCGGGGCGGTAGCTGTCTTGGTCCAGCGCCACGGCCAGCCGGTCGGGTGTGTCGCGCCCGGCCGTGGCCCCATACCATCCGGCAGCGAAGGTGGTGGACGCGCTGGCATACTCGGTCCCGTCATGGGTGACGCGCAGCTCATACTGCCCCCAATCCAGCGGCACGGTGATTTGTCCTGTGCTGTCGACCGACCCTTCGGCCACGCGGTTGCGTTCGGTCACGGGTTCCCAGTTCCAGCGGCCATCGACGCTATACCATTGGTAGCGCGTGTCCACGCGGTCCACCTGCCATGTCAGCGCGCCCTGCATGGCCTGCCCGTCGGGGGAAACAAGCGCGAGGTCGAACACGGCTTCGGCGCCTTGGGGCAGGGTGTCGTCAAATGCGGGACGAATGCCAATCATGGGGCGGGTTGCGGCCATGGGTGCGCTCAGAGTGCGCTCTACAGGGCGGGCGGCCCCGTCCAGCAACGTAGCATTCAGGTCAAGTGTGTAGGGTCGCGCATCAAAACTTGCGTTTTCGAACAAAAGGCGGGTTTGCAAGCGGCCCTCGGCGTCGGTCACGGCATCACCCAAGGGGAAGCGTTGCGGGTCAACCCGTTGGTCATGGCGGCCAAATCGGTAGCCGGGCCAGCCCTCGCGCGTTGTTGCGGGGCGCAGTATTGCGCTGCCCGACAACGTCAATCCCTCGGCGGCGGCCCCGAACAGATGGCGCGCATTGATCTGCAACTCTGGCGGGTTCAGCGGGTCCACCGGCGTCTTTGTCGAAAGCGACAGGTCAAAATCAATGCGCTCTGGCAGGAAATCCTCGACCAGCAGGCGGGTGCTGGCCAGCGCGGGTGCGTCCGGGTCCAAGAGCATATCCAGCCGCCACGCGCCGCGCGGCACATCCGCGCCAAGCGGCAGGGCAAAGACATGACCGCCCGCAACGCCATCGGCACTGAGTGCGCGGGAATATTCCACCCCGTCAGGCCGCATCAGCCGTGCGATCATGGGCAGGCCGGGCAAGGCGCGGGCCTGCGGGTCGCGCGCAAGGGCGGTGACGCGGATCACCTCTCCGGGCCGGTAGGCGCCGCGGTCCGTGGCGATGAACAGATCCACCGGGCCGGGGGCGGCGCGCCCCTCGACCCCGCGGTCCGACAGGTCGAATTCGGGGTCGGCCAGCGACAGCGCGGCCATGTCATCGCCTTGGGTAACGGTCAGAAGCGCGGGCGCGCTAGCGCCGCTGCCTGCCGCCAGTGCGGCCGGAAACCTTGCCATGCCCTGCGCATCGGTCTGCGCGCTGCCAAGAACGCGGTTGGACTCTGCGACCAGCTGTATCTCTGCCCCGTTCACGGGCTGGCCGGTGGACAGGGCCTGCACCACCACATGCAGCCCGTCGCGGCCCGACAGGCTGGTCATCCCCAGATCGGATACCATGAACCATTGCGAGGCCGGGGGCGTGGCATAGGGATCGGTATCCGGCACCGCTGCTTGCAGCAGGTAAGCGCCGGGCGCGAGCGCGCCCGCTTCGGCCAAGGGCAGGCGCGACCGGGTTTCGCGGTTGAGCGCGCCGTCCAGCGTGGCGGTGCCCTGCCAGATAAGTTCGGCCAGATCATTGGTGACACGCTCGCCTTCCCACGCACTGAGGGCTTGTGCGAAATTGCCGTCGCGGATGGTGGCGACAAGGTTGCGGTCGGACACGCGATAGAGTGTCAGGTCGAGCGCATCGGAATTGACAGTTTCCACCGGCAGCGCCCGCGGACCTGTGGCGGGCAGAACATAGCCCCGGCCCAGAAACCGCACCAAGGGCGCGCGGTCGCGGATATAGACCGCCAAAGGCACATCACGCGCCAGCGTATCGCCGCCCGCGGCTGGCAAGCCCGCGCGCAGGCGGATTTCATAGCGCGCGCCGTATTCGACGCCGGTAAGACAAAGCTGGCGATCATCGACCTCTGGGACAAGCGCACCTGCGTCGCCCGCAAGGAACGGCGCATAATCGCGGCTGGCAACCAGCGGTTCGGAAAACCGTGCGCAGATACGCGGCGTCGCGGTATTGCTGTCCACATCATGCGAGAGCAGGCGAAAGCCGTATTGCTCGCGCAGGCGGGTCAGCGTGTCGGGGGCGATGCCGGGACGCAGTGCTTCGGCCAAGCGGATGGCTGCCAGCGCATCCTCGCCCCGGAAGCGTTTTTCAAGCGCGTCCGCCATGGTGACAAGTGCAGGGGCCGGGTCGGACAGGCGCAACGCCGCATTGGTCGCGGCAAGGATTGCCTGACGTTGCAAATCCGCGCTGGGCTGGTTGTCGCGCGCAGCTTGCGCCAGCAGGGCGTTGGCATGCGCAATCCACGCCGCCCCCGAATCTGCCACGGTGGCAGCGGCGCCGGTGAACAGAACCGCACGTCCACCCGTCGCACCGTCCAGCAGCGCCGTTTCGGTCATCCCGTTGGCATAGTATCGCTCTGCCATGGTTTCGGCCTGTCCGCGCGCAAGGTCGAAATCTCGGGCCGACAGAAAACCAAGCCGGGCGCGCATGTCACGCGCACGGGCTGCGGCGCTGGCAGGACGCTCTGCAATCCGGCCCGAGAGCGCGCCTTCGAACGGGACCGCTGCGCCGGGTTGCGACTTGGGAAAACACGCGCCGGCGCGCTGGTTGAACGTAAAGGCCGTGCATTCGGTGTCGCGCAGGCAGGCGGAATGGCACTGGGCAAGATTGGTGTTGAAGATCGGGGTCAGATCGCCGCCGGGCAGGTCGGTATTGTCGAACATTGTCGCGAAGCGCGGTGGCAGGGGGCTGTCTTGTTGCGCATCTGCCGTCGTGCCGAGGGCAAGCGCCGCGCCAAGGATCAGGCCGCAGAGGGGGGCTTTGCGCCCCCCGCCATGCGCGGCATGGCCCCCCCCGCAGAGTATTTTTCGCAAGATGAAGCAGATGCAGCATGGTCGCCCCCCGATGCAGAGTCGCTGGGTAAACTCTAACACAGGGTGGCGCGCATGGCAGCAACAGGTTTCAAGGCACGCCAAGGTGTCGACCTTGGGTTCGCATCGCGGCGGGCCGTCAGCGATTGAGCAGGTCGCGGTGATACTGGCGCAGCAGCATCAGTCCGAGGACCAAGGGCACCAGAATGCAGGTGCCCACATAGGGAAGAGAGATATATCCAGGTGAATAGACGGGATAGAACCCGTCACGCACAATGCCCGTGATATGCATGATCGGGTTATACCACAGGATATCTTGCGCGAAGGGTGGCATGTCTTCGTATAAGAACAGCACGCCCGAGATGATAAAAAGCGGTGCGGTCAGGATACCCCAGATTGTGTCCCAGACCGGAAACCTTTGAAACAGGTAGCAGTTCAGGCAGCCGACCCCCAACCCCAAGCCGCAGATCAGTCCGAATCCCAAGAATATCTGGCCCCAGTCCAGCACGGTCTTGATATCTTCGAACAGAATGATCCCGGTCAGGATGATGCAGGCGGCGGCCAGCGATACGAGGGTGTTCAGAAAGAACCGCGCGATAACGGCGTCCAGCCATGTGACCCTTGGATAGAACAGCAGCGCGCGCGAAAACTTCATGGCGCGGCCCACCGTGCTGCCCAGATTGGTGAAGGCCTGCAAGACCAGCATGCCGGTGCCCTTGAACAACAGAAAGCTGGTGCCAAGCGCGGGCGAGCGAGCCAGCAAGGAAAACGCGAAGGCGATCATCACGATCATGCCCAGCGGCTGCAACACGGCCCAGACATAGCCACCGGGGCTGCGCCCGTAGCGGGTGCCCATCTCGCGCAGGGTCAGCGCGGCAATGCAGCGCAGCGCGGCTATGAACGGGCTTTCGGCCTCTGGAAGGGGCGCATCGGCGATTTCCGGCGGCGGGGCGGGCATTGACAGCCTCTAAGCTGGTTTTTACCGCTTCGTGTATGTAGGTTTTCCGGATAGGAATCAATCAGGCAACCAAGGCAGATTTCAAACCGTGAATACCCATTCCCCCGCACCAGTGCCCCAACAGACCGAGACCAAGGTCGAGAGGCTTGCGCGCAGCACGGCGGTCCACGCCGTGATGCACACGCGCCACAAGGGGTTGATTGCCAGCCTTGTTGCGATGGTCGTTCTGCCCGTGGTTGTGACCGCGCTCTATCTGGGCATTTTGGCACAGCCGCAATACGCGTCCGAAACCGGCTTTGTCGTGCGACAGGAAGAAAGCGTTTCTGCCAGCCAGATGCTGGGCGGGCTATCGCAGGTTCTGGGCACGCAATCCGCCAGCAATTCCGACCTGCTGTTCGAATTTATCCAAAGCCAGGAAATCGTGCGCCGGATAAACGCAGAGTTGGACCTTGTCAGCCATTATTCGCAAACTTGGCCGATGGACCCTGTCTATTCCATATGGCCGGATGTCACGATCGAGGATCTTGGTAGTTTCTGGCGGCGCATGATCCGGATTACCTATGACAAATCGTCGGGCGTCATCATGGTCGAGGTGCGGGCACGCAGTGCGGAAATGGCCCGGAACATCGCGCGTCAAATCGTGTCGCAGAGCGAGTCGATGATCAACACGCTGAACGTGCAGGCCCGCCGCGATAGTATTGCGAATGCCGAAGCCGATCTTGACGATGCGCTGATGAACCTGCGCGATGCGCGCGAGGCGTTGGTCGCGTTTCAGGCCCGGACCCAGATACTGGACCCGCAAGCCGATATTCAGGGGCGTATGGGTGTTGTCGCGAACTTGCAGCAGCAACTGGCGCAGGCTTTGGTCGATTACGATCTGTTGTTGCAGGCCACCGACAATACCGACCCGCGTGTGCGCCAACTGGACCGCCGCATTCGAGCGATTGAAGAGCGCATTGCGGGAGAGAGAGCGAGCTATTCAAGCGACGGATTCGCCTCCGATGACAACAGCTACCCCAGTCTGCTGGCGCAATATGAGGGGCTGCGCGTGGATGTGCAGTTCGCGGAAGAGATCTATAGACTGTCGCTGACGGTCTTGAACCAAGCCCGCGCAACCGCGGAGCGGCAACAACTGTATCTGGCGACCTTCATCGCGCCGACCGAAGCGGAAACCGCGCAATACCCGCGCAACTTGATGTTGATCGGGCTGACCGCGTTTTTCGCCATGATGATCTGGTCCATCTGTGCGCTGGTGTATTACAGTCTGCGCGACAGGGGCTAACGGCCCCATGAAAGAACCCGGCGCCGGAATGGGGATGGCATGATCCAGCTTCGCGACCTGTGCAAAAGCTTCGAGATTCCGGGCGGCACCCATTCGGTGTTCCAGAACCTTACGCTTGACCTGCCGCCCGGACGCTCGCTCGGGTTGCTGGGACGCAACGGGGCGGGCAAATCCACCTTGTTGAAGATCATTGCCGGCACGATGCAACCCAGCGCGGGGCGGGTGATCCGAGGGGGCAAGATTTCTTGGCCGATCGGAGGTGCCAACAGCTTTCACCCGGACATGACCGGGCTTCAGAATACCCGTTTTCTGGCACGGTGCTACGGGATCGATAGCGATTCTCTTGCGCGCTATGTAGAGGAGTTCGCTCAGATCGGTGACCACTTCCACATGCCACTGCGCACCTATTCGCAAGGGATGAAATCGCGGCTGTCCTTCGGGGTGGCGATGGGTATTCCGTTCGACACCTACCTGATCGACGAGGTCACGGGCGCCGGGGATAAAAGCTTTCGAGAGCGTAGCAACAAGGTTTTTCGCGCCCGCATGGCCAAGGCGGACGCGATCATGATCAGTCATAACATGTCCGACATGCGGAGTTTCTGTAACAGCGGGCTGGTGCTGCATCATGGGATGCTGGAGTTTTTTGACGATATCGAACAGGCCATCACCCGCCATGAAGAACTGATGAACCTCGCCTGACCCTTTGGCCTTGCCCGCCAGTCACGATTAGGCTTCTTTCAGAAACCCGTTCGCATCGACCGTGGTATTGGCCGAAGTCCAGAGTTTTGCCCAGATTATCGTGCCCGTCGGCGTGGCGCGCGATCCCAGCCAGAACCCTTGTGCGGCGCTGCTGCCAACCGGCAAGCCCAGCAAGAATGTGCCGCGCCCGTCAACCCCGCGCATCGCCAGCAACGTCGCTTGTCCGGTTTGCCCCGCAGGCACCCCGCTGGCGGTTGCCATATCCGCGATATGATACAGGCCCGGTACAAGCGCTGCGGTCAGGTCTGAGACGGCGGACGGCGTCGCTGCACCCAGCCCGAAATCCCCAACCTTCAGCAGGCGGCCCAAGGTGGCATCTGTCGGGCTTTGGGTGATGGCGCTGCCGCCGATCTGGCCGTCCACGACAATCCCGGCGGGAAAGCTGGTCTGCCCGCTGTCGGGCGCTGCCACCATCGCGTCGTGCCATGTGCTGCCATCGGCGCTGACCTTGATGCTGAAGGCATCGGCCCCCGCCGTCCCCATTTCCGCGCGGCCAGAAAAACCAGTCTGGAACAGCAGGCTTGCCGTATCGGATAGCGCGGATTTGTTCACCTTGATCTGGTGGCCGCCGCCGTCATGGGTAAACAGGCTGGCGTCAGACGACACCGCCAGCCGGTTCACGCTGTCATGGCTGGCGTTGACGCCCACGCCCGACAGGTTGTTCAGGCTTTCGGGCGCGGCAGGCTGCCATGCGCTGCCATCCCAGATATACAAAGCCGTGCCAAATGCTGCGCACCATCCGGTTTGCGGCGTGATGAACTGCCACGCTGTCCCCATCCATACGGCCAAGGCCGTGTCCTGCCCCGCCCAATCGCCGGTTGCGCCCGTGCCCAGTGCCCAGACCTGCCCCGTTTCTGGGCTTGCGGGCGGGTTGATGGCATCCAGCCCCGCGACCACAAGCTGGACGACACTGTCCAGCCGTTCCAATGCCTCGTTATGGGTGACATGCTTTTGCGCCTGCGCGGGCAGCAGAAACGGCAGCCCAAGGCGGGGCGATAGCTCTGACATGGTCGGGCCTCCTGAACCGGGAATTCAGGGGCACCCTAGCGCCAGGCGGTAAGCAACGCGTCAGCGCGGCGCGCGCTGCCCGCGCAACGGTCTAAAGCAGCAAGTTGCGCGGGTCGCTGACAAGGGCGCAATACCGCGCCATGAAGCGGGCGGCATCGGCCCCGTTTATCACCCGATGGTCATAGGACAGGTCCAGCGGCACCATGGGCACGGGGCGGGGCGTATCGCCATCCCAGACCGTGACGGTTTCTGTGCGGGTAATCCCCAGAATCGCCAGTTCCGGCGGGTTCACGATAGGGCTGAACCCCGTGCCGCCAATCCCGCCCAGATTGCTGATACTCATAGATGCGCCGCCCATTTCATCCGGTCCAATCTTTCGGGCTTGCGCACGCGCGGCAAGGTCGGCGATTTCGGCCGACAGCTCCCACAGCCCCTTGCGGTCGGCGTTGCGGATCACCGGCACCATCAGGCCGTTGGGCGTGTCCACTGCAATCCCGATATGGACGTAATCCTTCAGAATAAGCGTTTCGCCATCCGCAGAGAGCGAAGCGTTGAAGCGCGGAAACTCTGTCAGACAGCGCGCCAGCGCCATTACGTGGAACGACAGCGCGGTCAGTTTCAGCCCGCGCGCCTGCGCTTCGTCACGCCAGCCCTTGCGCAACCCGTCCACCGCCGAGATATCGGCGCGGTCGTGATGCGTGACCTGCGGAATCATGGCATTGGCCGCGCCAAGGTTCGCGGCGGCGAGTTTTGACATGCGCGACAACGGCTCCTCGCTCACGGGGCCATGGGCCGCGTGGTCGACCTCCCAATAGCGGCTATGCTCCGGCCCCGCCGCTGCGGCGACACGCCCGCCCAGATGCGCGTCCACGTCCTCGCGCCCCAGGGTGGTGCGTCCGGTCTGGCGGGCCAGATCATCCAGATCGACACCTTTTGTGGCGGCGTAATGCTTGGTGCTTGGGCTTGCCTGAATTTCCATGACCCCCCCTTACCAACTGGCCGAGATATATTGCGTTTCCATGAATTCGAGCATCCCTTCATGCCCGCCTTCGCGGCCAAGCCCGGATTGCTTGGTGCCGCCGAAGGGTGCTGCCGGGTCACTGACCAGCCCGCGATTCAGGCCCACCATACCGTAATCCAGCCGCTCGCAGACCTGCAAACCGCGTTTGAAATCGCCCGAAAATACGTAGGCGACCAGCCCGTATTCGGTGTCGTTGGCGCGGCGGATGACATCTTCCTGATCGGTAAAGGTCTGGATCGCGGCGACGGGACCGAAGATTTCATCCTGCACGCACTCGGCATGCTCGGGCACATTCGACAGGACCGTGGGCGGGTAGAAATAGCCGGTGCCCTCGGGCACCACGCCACCGCATTCCACCTTCGCGCCCTTGGCGACGGCATCTGCCACGAACTCCGACACCTTGTCGCGGGTCGACGCGTTGACCAGCGGGCCGACATCCACGCTTGGGTCGGCCCCGTCGCCAACCTTCAGCGCCGACATGGCAGCGGTCAGGCGGGCGGTGAAATCCTCGGCAATGTCGGCGTGAACATAAATGCGGTTCGCCGCCGTGCAGGCCTCGCCTAGGTTGCGCATCTTGGCCAGCATCGTGCCTTCTATGGCGACATTGATATCGGCATCCTCGAACACCACCAAGGGCGCATTGCCGCCCAGTTCCATCGCGGGTTTCAGCACCTGATCGGCGGCGCCCTTCAGCAGTGTGCGCCCCACACCGGTGGAGCCGGTAAAGCTGACCACGCGCACGCGGGGGTCGTGCAACATGTGGTCAACCAGCGCGCCTGTGCGCTTGGACGGCAGCACATTGACCAAGCCCGGCGGCACGCCTGCTTCTTCTAACAGCGGCATCAGCGCCAGCATGGTCAGCGGCGTTTCCGAGGCCGGCTTGATGATGACGCCGCAGCCTGCCGCCAAAGCAGGCGCAATCTTGCGCGTGCCCATCGCGGCGGGGTAGTTCCATGGGGTTATCAGGATGGCCAAACCCGCGGGTTTGTGCTGCACCATGATCCGCGCGCCGGATGCCGGGGCATGGGTGATCATCCCGTCTGCGCGCACGGCTTCTTCGGCGAACCAGCGGAAGAATTCGGCGGCATAGGTAGCCTCGCCCTTGGCGTCGGTGCCTGCCTTGCCATTTTCCAGCGTGATCAGGTTGGCGAAATGGTCCAGCCGCGCGGTCATCAGCTCCCACGCTTTGCGCAGCACCTCTGACCGCTGGCGCGGGGTGCGCGCGGCCCATTCGGCCATTGCCGCTTCGGCGGCATCCAGGGCAGCGTCAGCATCGGCAATCTCGGCGCTTGCGACAGAGGCAAGCACCTGTTCCGTTGCGGGGTTGATGACGTCGAAGCGCGTGTCGGTCTTCACCCACGCGCCGTTGATATAAAGGTCGGTATGGTCCATCTCGGTCCCCGTATTGCAAAAGCTATGTTACAGCAGGTGGCGAAGTGGCTGCGCCACCCGCCCTGCGACATCGTTCAAAAGGGCGATCGCGGCCTGTGCGCTTAGGTGATGGCCTGCGCATTCCAAGACCAGCGACAGCCCGTCGCCATCCGGCATCAGCGTCAACACCGGCACCTCTTCGGCCCCAAGCGCAACCGATTGCACAAAGCTGCCGCGCAGATCGCGCAGGATCAGCTCTGGCGCATCATCGGTGGCAGCCACTTGCGACAGGCGGCGATTGTCCGGCAGGGCATAGCTTTGGCAGGCGCCGAACCGCTCTACGCCGACAACCGCGACATGGCCCTGACCGGCCAGTGCGGCCAGAACCGCATCGGTGCTGTCCGCATGCGCCGTGGCCCAGCTTGCGAACTCTGCCAGCCCGTGGGCGGGGATGTGCGCGGTCAGGCGGCGGCCCGCCTCTGCAGCTTTGGCGGATGGGGTCGTGTCACTGGGCAATCCGCGCAACACCTCCAGATCCGCGACATGGAAGGGCTGGGGGTGACCAGCCTTGACCAAGCGGTCCAGATCCAGCCCCTGTTCCAGAGCCAAGCGCCGCGCTTTTGGTGACGCCAAGATGCGCCCCCCCGTCTGCGGTCCGGGCGATTTCGCGGGTGTGGTGGTCTGTTTTGGCGGCTCTGGCGCTTCGGGCGCCTTGGCTTCGGTCGGAGCGGCGGGGGCCGCTGCCTCACGGGCAGACCGTGCCACGGTGTTCGTTGGCGCATCCGCACTCAGGATCGCGACCGGCGCACCGACCGCGACATCCTCGCCCGCCTGCGCCAGTGTTGCGGCCAGATAGCCGCTGGCCCCGGCAGGCACTTCCATCGTGGCTTTGTCGGTTTCGACCTCGAACAGCAGATCATCGGGGCCGACCTGCGCGCCAAGCTCGACCAGCCAGCCTACCATCTGCCCGCTATCCTGCGCCATGCCAAGCTGTGGCATGGTGATCTGGCGGCCCTCTGGCAGCGCATCGGCCGCGGGCTCTGGCGTGGGGGCAGGTGCCGGCGTCTCATCTTCGGCACTGTCGGAAATCCGCGCGATGACCTGCCCCACCGGCACGTCATCGCCCTCGGACGCCACAACCCCGGTCAGATAGCCCGCTGCCTGTGCCTCGACCTCCATCGTGGCCTTGTCGGTTTCCACCTCGAACAGCGCGTCGCCCTTTGCGACCGCGTCGCCGGGCGCTTTCAGCCAGGCCACGATCTTGCCCGCGTCTTGTGCCATGCCCAGTTGAGGCATTGTCACGTCATGCGGCATGAATCATCTCCCCGGCACATAGCTTGCGGGCGTTCGCGGCCACGCCTTCGGGCGTGGGCACGGTGATATCTTCCAGCGCGGGGCTGAACGGCACCGGCACATCCATCGCGCCCATGCGCAGTACCGGTGCATCCAGATGGTAAAACGCCTTTTCGTTCAGACGGCTCGCGATTTCAGCGGTCACGCCGTAGCTCTGGTGGCCTTCGTCAATCACGATCGCGCGGCTGGTTTTCTTTACGCTGGCCAGCAACGTCGCCTCGTCGAGCGGCACAATGGTGCGCGGGTCGATCACCTCGGCGCTGATGCCCTCGGCGTCCAGTAGCGCGGCGGCCTTCTCGGCCACCTGCACCATCGACGACGTGGCGATGAAAGTGATGTCGGACCCTTCACGCTTGATATGCGCCTCGCCGAACGGGATGAGGTATTCCTCTTCCGGGACCGGCGCCTTGTCCTGATACATCAGCTTGTCTTCGAAAATTACCACCGGGTTATTGTCGCGGATGGCGGTTTTCATCAGGCCTTTGGCTTCGTAGGCCGACGACGGCATCGCGACCTTCACGCCGGGAATGTGCGCGACCAAAGCCTGCAGGGACTGGCTGTGTTGCGCGGCAGAGCGACGGGTAGCCCCTATGTTGGTGCGCAGCACCATCGGCACGGTCAGTTTGCCGCCCGACATGTAGTGCTGCTTGGCAGCTTGGTTGCACAGCTGGTCCATGACCAGGTAGATGAAATCGCCGAACATCAGGTCCACGATGGGGCGTGCGCCGGTCATCGCGGCGCCGACCGCCAGACCGACGAAGCCCGGTTCCGAAATGGGTGTGTCCAGCACGCGGTCGGTGCCGAATTCCTCGACCAGACCGGA
The DNA here is from genome assembly GCF_900499075.1 of Roseinatronobacter ekhonensis. Taxonomy (GTDB): domain Bacteria; phylum Pseudomonadota; class Alphaproteobacteria; order Rhodobacterales; family Rhodobacteraceae; genus Roseinatronobacter; species Roseinatronobacter ekhonensis. The sequence continues at coordinate 16,132 of NZ_UIHC01000027.1, forward strand.
CAGAACCTTGAACGGCGTGCCGGCCTCGGCCACGTCTTCGCCCATCAGGAAAACGGTTGGATCGCGGCGCATTTCCTCGGCAATTGCCTCGTTTACGGCCTGCGACAGGGTAATCTCGCGCATTATCTGCTCCTTCCGTAGCACCGGGAGATGCCCGCCCCGGGCCTGACCCGGGGCCTCCGGGCCGGACTTGCGTTGAGATCCCGGGTCAGGCCCGGGATCGGTTTGCGTTTGGGGTCCCTCATCGCGTCAGGCCAAAGCATGTTCGATGTCGGAAAACACATGCATGTCCACTTCGGACACATCGGGGTAGGCGGCGGCTTCGGCATAGGCGACGGCGTCGGTCGCGTCCTTCTCGACCGCAGTGTTGATCGCCTCTATCTCGTCTTCAGTGGCGATGCCCTGTTCGACCAGATAGCCGCGGAAGCGCACGATCGGGTCGCGATTCTCTTTCCAGTCCTTTTCCTCGTCCTTGGACCGGTAGTATTCGCGATTGATGTCGCCGACATGGTGGCCGTGGTAGCGGTAGGTCATCAGTTCCAGAAAGAATGGGCCTTCACCCTTGCGGGCACGGGCGACCAGCTTGTTGGTAAGCGCGTTCACCGCCAGCACGTCCTGCCCGTCCACTTGGTGGCTCTCGATCCCGAAAGCCTCTGCCCGCGCGGTGATCGAACCTGCCGCGATTTCCTCGGTCTTGGTGTATTCAGAGTAGCCGTTGTTTTCGCAGGCATAGATCACCGGCAGATTCCAGAGCGCGGCCATGTTCATGACCTCGTACCACAGCCCTTGCGCGGTTGCGCCGTCGCCAAAGAAACACACGGTCACATCGTCCGAGCCTTGCAGCTTGGCCCGCAGCGCCGAGCCGGTGGCGATCCCCATGGACCCTCCGACAATTGCGTTCGCGCCAAGGTTCCCGTGGCTCTGGTCGGCGATATGCATCGACCCGCCCTTGCCCCGGCAATAGCCCTCGGCCTTGCCCAGAAGCTCGCAGAACATCTCCTTGAATTCCGCGCCCTTGGCCACGCAATGCCCGTGACCCCGGTGCGTGCTGGTGATGCGGTCATCGTCGGTCAGCGCTTCACAAATGCCCACCGCGACAGCTTCCTCGCCGGAATACATATGCGTCAGGCCCGGCATCTTGGCGGACAGGTATAGCTGGTTGGCGTTATCCTCGAAGGTGCGGATGCGCACCATCTGGGTATACATCCGCAGGTAGTCTTCGGTGTTTGTCTTGGTCATGGGTTATACGCGCCCCGGGCTTGACCCGGGGCCTCCACCGTTGAGGTCCCGGGTCAAGCCCGGGACGGGTTGGTCAATACCGGTTTGCGATCGGCAACTCTTCGGCTGGGAACAGGCTGATGACTTCGCACCCGGTCTCGGTGACGACGACCTCTTCCTCGATCCGGGCGGCGGAATAGCCGTCGGTGGCCGGGCAATAGGTCTCGAGCGCAAAGACCATGCCGGTCTGGATTTCCATCGGATGATCCAGAGACACAGCGCGGCTGATGATGGGCCGCTCGTGCAGCGCCAGACCCAAACCATGCCCGAATTGCAGGCCAAAGGCCGCGTCCTCGTTCGGAAATCCTAGCGATTCGGCTGTCGGCCAGACCTCTGCAACCTTGTCGGTGGTGACACCTGGCTTGATCATCGCGATCGACGCGTCGATCCATTCGCGCGCCTTGACATAGGCGTCGTTCTGCGAGGGCGTTGCACGGCCCACGTTGAAGGTCCGGTAGTAACAGGTCCGGTAGCCTTGATAAGATTGCAGAATGTCAAAGAAAGCCTGATCGCCGGGGCGTATCAGCCTGTCGGTGAAGTTATGCGGGTGCGGGTTGCACCGCTCGCCCGAAATGGCGTTGATCGCTTCGACATCGTCCGACCCCATTTCATACAGCAGCTTGTTCGACATCGCGACGATGTCATTCTCGCGCACGCCGGGTTTCAGTTCCTCATAGATCATGTGGTAGACGCCATCGACCATCGCTGCGGCCTGCGTCAGAAGCTGGATTTCGTCCCAGTTCTTGATCTCGCGCGCGGCGAGCATGATCTGCTGACCATCGACCACGTTGATGCCTTCTTCGCGCAGCGCGTGGAACATCGCGGTTTCGGCGTAATCCACGCCCACCGGCATATCGGCCATGCCCGCATCCTTGATCAGCTGCGCGATCATCTTGGCATATTTCTGCATCAGCCCGAATTCGGGCGGGATGGTGCCCCGCATGCCAACGACACCGGCCAGGCAATGGCTGGGCTCCAGCCAGTCTGAATAGCGCTGGTGGTGCACGGCGGCAGAGCCGAAATCCCAGACATAGGGGCTGTCATCGCCGGTCAGCAGGCAGAAGCGGCACATCTTGTCGCGTTCCCACTCGCCGATCTTGGTGGCGGTGACATAGCGGATATTGTTCACATCGAACAACAAAAGCGACCCCGCCTGCGAGTTTTGCAAGCTTTGGCGCGTGCGCGCCAGCCGGTAGCGGCGCAGGCGGTCATGGTCAACGCGGCGTTCGAAATCGACAGAGGTGTGGCCCCAGGCGGGTAGGCGGTCGCGCCATTCCCAGTTGGGTTCCAGATCCTGCGGGGTCAGAAGGTTCGGCATAAGGGCGCGGTTCATGGCAAAAACTCCGTGAGGCGGACACGCGGGTCCGCCATTTTTGGTTCAGGGATAGGCGAGGTGCGGCGGGTGGCGGGGCGCGCACGCCCCGCGCGCCTTATTGGATGCACCAGCCGCCATCGATATGGATCATCTGGCCGGTCATGTAGTCGCTGTCATCGCTGGCAAGGAATGACGCGGTGCCGGTGATGTCATCGGGGTAGCTGACGCGTTTGATCTGAAGCGCATCGCGCACGATGTCGTCATAGGCCTGCCCTTCGCGCTCCTTGAAGCCGATATCGACCAGATCCTTGTCCAACTGCTCCCACAGCGGCGTGACCACAACGCCCGGCGCATAGCCGTTCACGGTGATGTTGTGTTCCGCCAGACCGATTGCGCCGCAATGGGTCAGCGCAAGGCAGCCGTATTTCGACGTGCAATAGACCGTGACATCCACCAGCGGCTTGCGGCTGGCGATAGAGCCGACATTGATCAGCTTGTAAGGATGCCCTTCCATCGGGCCTTGGGCGATCATCTGGCGCGCGGTTTCCTGCATGCCCAGCCACATGGCCTTTGTATTGACGTTCATGATCATGTCCCAGTTGTCTTCATCGATATCCATGAAGAACCGGGGCTTGTTCAGGCCCGCATTGAAGACCCCGACATTGATCGACCCGAACGCCTCGACCGTGGCAGAAACGGCGCTGGCATTGTCCTCGCGCTTTGTCACATCCATCTTGACCGCGATGGCCTTGCCGTTTCCGGCAGCGTTGATCTTGTCGGCCATCTCTTGTGCGGCGGGCAAGTCCAGATCGCCCAGGCAGACATTCGCTCCTTGTGCGGCAAAGGCTTCGGCATTGGCGGCACCCATGCCGCGCGCGGCACCGGTTATCAGGATGTTTTTGCCTTTCAGGCGATTGGGGTCCATGGTTTCCTCCCTAAGTGACCTTGGATTTCAGGATTGTTTCGGCCTCGGACTGGATGCGGTCCAAAGCAGTACGCGGGAGCGTGATCCCGCGCAGCATGTCATGCAACTCGCGCCCGCATAGGTCGATGATCTGCGACACTTGCGGGATGGGCGGGCGCGGCCAGAATTGCAGTTCGTCGCGCCATGACATCTGGTCGAGCAGCCCGAAAATCGGTGACAGGCGCCGCACCTCTGGGTCGGCGCCCACGGAATAGCGCGGCTCTGTCCGGCTGCCGTTTTGGGCATAGAGCTTTTGCGCTCCGGGCGAGGTGAAGGTGATCAGCGCCTCGACCGTATCGTCAATCCGGTCCTCTGCCAGATTGGCGGGGACACACAGCACATAGCCGCCGACGGGCGCAATCGGACTGCCCTCTGGCCCGTGCGGGTGCGGCAGGTAGCCGGTATTGCCATGCGCGGGGCTGTTTTCGTCCAGCTCGAAATACGGGGCCAGCAGGGTATAGCCATAGGCCATCGCAACATGCCCCGCACCATAAGGGCGGACCCGCTCATACCACGACATGGACAGAATATCGGGCGGCGAATAATCCAGAAGCTGCATCAGATACTCCGCCGCTTCCAGCGCGCGGTCGGTGTTCAGCGTGGGGGTGAATCCGCCCTGTGCCAAGCGGTCGGTGTCATAGCCCCCTGCAATCGCTGGCATGTCGATGATCGGTTGGCCAAAAGCGGCACAGGTCATCATGAACGTGTGCCCCAGCGCTGTGCCGCGCGCGGCATTCCACGCCACGCCGTAGCGTCCGCGCTGCGGGTTGTGCAGATGGCGCGCGGCGGCAAGTACCGCATCCGTGGTGGTCGGCAGGTCCAGCCCTTCGTTGGCGAACCAGTCCTTGCGGTAGAACATCAATTCAGGCGTGGTCTGGCTGGGCACACCGTATGGGCGCCCGCCCCAATGCGCGGCCCGCCACCCGGCGGTGTGAAAATCGGCCGGGTCCAGCAGGGCCACATTCATCACTTCGTCCAGTGGCCGGATGATGCCCTTTTCCACGAACTCGCCCACCCAGGGCAGGTCCACCGCGATCAGGTCGTAGCGGCTTTTGGGGCGTTCAGCATTGCGCAGGGCTTCCTCGCGCAGCCGGTCGATGGAAAAGGCGCGCTGGTGAATGCTGGTGCCGACGATCTGTTCGAACTGGCGTTTCAGCCCTTCCATCACCATGAAGGTCGGGTCGCCATGCACCAGAATGCGCAATCCGCCCGACAGCTTCAGCGGCTCTGGCAGGGCGCGGGGTGGCGCGATGGCGGCGCGCCCCGGCTGGTATGACCCGCCGAAATAGTAATCGGTCGTTTCCTGCGCGGGGCCGGCCAGCCCGAAAGAGCGGCGCGCCAAGCGGTCAATGCGGTCGGCCAACTGGCTGAACCCGTCAAGCAGGCTGGCGCTGGGATGCAGCGAATGGCTTTTGCCGGTGCGGGTGCGCACGCGACGGTCCACCAGCCCAGCCGCTTCCACCTCTGCCAGCTTGCGTGTCGCCGTTGCATAGGGAACGCCCGCCGCCGCAACAAGGGACGAGGGTGAAACGATCCGACCTTCGGAATGGCTTTGCAGCAGGTGCAGGATCATCTTCAGATGCGGGTTCGGCGTGGTGGGTTCCAAAGAGCTGTCGAGTTCCACCAACAGGTCGGTCAGAAAGTCTGTGACGCGGTCGAGATCGGGATCATTGGACGCGATCACAGCCTCCATCGGCGCGATTGCCGCGGATTGTCCGATTTGAGCATTTCTTACCGTGCTGTGTTTCATCGACTCTGATTCTGGTGGCTGGCTGTGCTGCGACTTGCGGCGCATGCGATCACTCCTCTTTCAATTTGCTCATATTGAACGTGGAAAATATCACCGAAATATCCAAAATGAGAGCAATCAAGTTCAATATTGATAAATTGCCGGAGGCGTGATCGGACAGAATCGCAATGATTGGGGTGTGATCGGTTGGGGCATGTCCCTTCGAGTGAGGAGGATGCTCGCGATCGCGCTGACAATTCCATGGGAGGAACGGAAAATGAAAACAGCACTGAAAGTTGCACTCGCGTGCTCGACCGCACTGATCGGCACCGCTGCTGCAGCACAAGACATGACCATCGGCATTACCCAGAACAACGTGGGCGTCGACAGCTATCAAACGACCTATGAGCAAGCGTTCATCGCTGCCGCAGAAGCCAACCCCGATGTTGAAGTGGTTGTGCTGGACGCAGGTGGTGACGTGGCCCGCCAACTTGCCCAGATTGACGACCTGATCCAGCAAGAGGTCGATGCGATGATTATCTGGCCGACCAATGGCGAGGCTGTGATCCCCGCAGTGCGCCGCGCGTCGCAAGCGGATATTCCGGTGGTCATCACCAATTCCAACATCGCCGAAGCCGGGTTTGATTTCATCTCTGCCTTCTCGGGCCCCGACAACGTCACCCAAGGGTCGCGCTCCGCAGAAATCATGTGCGACCGGTTCAAGGAACTGGGCATCGAGGACGAGGCGAAAGTTGTGCACATCACCGGTCAGCCGGGCTACACGACCGCCATCGAGCGCGCGCAAGGCTTCAACGATCGCCTGCCCGAAGTCTGCCCGAATGTCGAGCAGATCGACGAACAGCCCGGCGACTGGAACCGCGAGAAGTCGCAGCAGGTCATGGAGGCTTTCCTTGTCCAGTATGACGATATCGACGGTGTTTACTCCGGCGATGACAACATGGGTGTCGGCGCCATGAACGCCGCGATTGCTGCGGACCGTGTTGACGGCATCACCTTCGTCGGCGCCACCAACTTCGCAGTTGGTTATGACGCGATGGCAGAAGGCACCTACTGGGGGTCGATCTACCAGTCGCCAGTGGATGACGCCGAAGCCGCGCTGCAAACCGCCATCGACGTCCTGAACGGCGAAGACGTGCCCTTCCTGAACTACTTCGACACGCCGAAGATCACTCAGGACAACATGGACGAGTTCACCAAGCCGGTGTTCTGATCTCTCCCGAGGGTGCGCGGGGTAGCGTCAAGCTGCCCCGCGCCTTTTACACTCTGCACATATAAAATGATGGGGGCGATATGGCGCGCGTTTCAGGGCGGTCATGTATCGTGACAGGGGCTGCGCAGGGCATAGGCCGTGCGATCGGCGAGGCACTTCTGGCCGAGGGGGCCCATGTCTGTTTTGCCGATATCAACGCCGCCAAGGTGGCAGAGGTCGCTGACGCGAACGGCGAACGCGCCGCCAATGCCGGGGCCAAAGTGACCCATGCACCGGTCGATGTGACCGACCGCGAACAGGTGCGTGCCATGATCGCACACACGGTTGCAAAATTCGGTCGCCTGGATGTGAAGTTCAACAATGCCGGCGTGAACAAGCCTATGAATTTTCTGGATGTGACCGAAGATAACTGGAATTTCATAATGGGTATCAATGGCTTGGGCTGCATGATCGGAATGCAGGAAGCCGCCCAGCAAATGATCGCGCAGGGCGACGGCGGGAAGATCGTGAATACCGCCAGTATTGCCAGCCGTCAGGGCTTTGGTAACGTGGCCCCTTACTGCGCCAGCAAGTGGGCCGTCGTGTCGCTGACCCAGTCCGGCGCGCGCGATCTGGCGCAGCACAACATAACCGTCACCGGCTTTGCGCCGGGTGTGGTCGCAACAGAGATGTGGGAACAGGTCGACCAAGACCTTGTGGCCATTGGCGCGGCAGAGCGCCCCGGTCAGGCGATGGAAGAGTTTTCCGCCGATATTCTGAAGGGCCGCGTCGCGCTGCCCGAGGATATCACCGGAACGACGACATTTCTGGCGTCACGCGACAGCGATTACATGACCGGCCAGATCATCATGATTGACGGGGGCATGACGCTGGTTTGAAAGCGACGCCTTAGGGGAGGACTCTGGAATGACACTCAACAAGCAGGATATCGGCAGGCTGCTGGCCAAGCAGGGCATTCTGATTGCCTTTATCGTCTTCATGATCGGGTTTGCGCTGGCCAACCAACGCTTCATTGCCATCGACAATATTGCGGGCGTGATCCGGTCCTCTGCCATTCTGGGCGTTATGGCGCTGGGCGTGACCTTCGTGGTGATCGGCGGCAATCTGGACCTGTCCGTCGGGTCGATGATGTCGTTTTCCACCATCGTGGTGCTGGACCTGCATGACAAGATCGGACCCGCGCTGGCCATTCCGGCCATGTTCGCGCTGACACTGTGTCTGGGTGCCTTCATCGGGTTCCTTGTCGGCTATCTGAAGCTCAATTCCTTGATTGTAACGCTTGGGATGCTCTCGGCCATTCATGGACTGACGCTGACATGGTCGGGCGGCAAGAATATGGACATCGCAGACAAGGCCGGAACCTGGTTCTCTGTTTTCGGGCAGGACCGCATTATGGGAATTCCCGTTCCGATCCTGATATTCGCATTACTTGCCGCGGTGTTAACCTTGTTACTGTCGAAGACCCCATTTGGCCGAAAGGTTTATGCGGTCGGTGGCAACGGACAAGCCGCCACGTTTTCCGGCATCCCGCGCGCACGCGTGGTGTTCTACACCTACCTGATTTCTGCTTTCTGCGTCGCGGTGGCCGGTTTGCTGCAGGCCAGCCGTAGCCTTGGCAGTCAGAACACCGTGGGCCAGGGGCTGGAGCTGGAGGTGCTGGCCGCCGTCATCCTTGGTGGCGCATCGCTGTTAGGCGGGTCCGGCACCGTGTTCAAGACCGTGATCGGCGTGCTGATCCTTGGGTTTATCCAGAATGGACTGCTGCTCGTCGGGCTGGATTTCTATGTTCAGTATATCGTGACATGGGCCATCATCATTCTTGCCGTCTGGCTGGATGTGGCCGCCAAGAGGGGCCGTCTGTGGTCCCCGATCGCATAAGGGAGCGGCAGATATGACATCCGCAAACCGCAAAGACATGCTGAAACGTGGCGCGATCTGGGGGTTTATCCTGCTGGAACTGGCGTTCTTCTCGATCATTGGCGACCAGTTGTCGGTCTCTGACCAGCCGTTTCTGGCCTATGACAACATGCTGTTGGTGCTGAAGCAATCGGCCCCCATCGGGATTATCGCGCTCGGTATGACGATAGTCATGATCAACGGCAATATCGACCTGAGTGTGGGGGCGACATTTGCGCTGGCCGCCATCGTAATGCTGGACAGCATGACATGGCCGTTCATGCAGGCCATGGGCGACTGGGCAATCCCGCTGGCATGGCTGTTTGCATTGGCGACAGGCGTTATCATGGGGGCAATCAACGGCATCATCGTCTGGAAAACCGGGGTCGATGCCTTCATTGTCACGCTGGGGGCGATGCTGGGATTCCGCGGTATCGTCTTTATGTTCAACGGCGAGCAGCCCACCAGCCACCTGAACTGGACGCTCGTGGATTTCGCCGAGGCGCAGTTTCTGGGTCTGCACACGGCCACATGGTTCCTGCTGGGCGCGGCGCTTGTTCTGTGGCTGCTGATGACTAAAACCGTTCATGGCCGCAACGCCTATGCCATCGGCAACAACCGCGAAGCGGCCGTGAATGCAGGTATTCGTGTCGGGCCGCATTTCATCTGGAACTTCATGCTGATCGGTTTTCTGGCCGCGCTGTCAGCGGTGGTGTTCTATTCCGAGAGCGGCTCGGTCAACCCGAATGACGGGATGCTGTATGAGCTTTGGGCGATTACCGCCGTTGTCTTGGGCGGCACCAAGCTGGCGGGGGGATATGGGTCCATCATCTCCACGTTGGGCGGCGTCATCGCGATCCAGTTGCTGCGCAAGGGGTTGGGCCATATCGGGGCGGATACGCAAACGGTGAACCTTGTGATTGGCTTGATCCTGATCGCTGTGCTGGTGCTGGACCGCCAGTTGAACCGCAAGGGCCAAGGGGAGTTGAAGATATGACCGACCAGACACCGGTTTTGCGCCTTGAGGGCATTGTCAAAACGTTTCCCGGCGTGCGGGCCTTGGACGGCGTCTCTTTCGACGTGCGCCCCGGAGAGGTTCATGCCCTGATGGGCGAGAACGGCGCGGGCAAATCCACACTGATGAAGGTTCTGGGCGGTATTCACGCTCCGAACGAAGGGCAGATCTTCGTCGGCGACGAAGCTGTCACGATGACCTCGCCAAAGCATGCCAAGGCCAAAGGGGTGGTGTTCATCCATCAGGAACTTAGCCTTGCCGACGAGTTGACTGTGGCCGAGAATATCTTTCTTGGCGAATTGCCCCTGAAAGGGTTCGGGCGCGTCGATTGGGGCAAGTTGTATGACGACACCAACGCAATTCTGAAAACGTTGAATGTCGGGTTTGATGCGAAAACCCGCGTGGGTGATCTGTCCATCGCGAACCAGCAGATGGTCGAGATCGGGCGCGCGCTGACCGTGTCGCCCCGCGCCGTTATCTTTGACGAACCCACGGCATCGCTGACAGACTCCGAAAAGGTTGTGTTGTTTCAAGTGATCGCGGGCCTGCAAGAAAAGGGTGTGGGGATCATCTACATCTCTCACCGGATGGAAGAGATTTTCAAGATCACCGACCGCATCAGCGTTCTGCGCGACGGGCAATATCGTGGTACGCTTTTAACCGCCGAAACTAACGAGGATGACGTCACCAAGCTGATGATCGGGCGCAGCCTTGATCTGTCGCGCTCAGAGGCCACGCACGAACTGGGCGATGTGGCGTTGGAAGTTCGCGGGCTTGCTTGCGGGTCGCTGTTCGAGGATGTCAGCTTCAAACTGCACAAAGGCGAGGTTCTGGGCTTTTATGGCCTTGTCGGCGCAGGTCGGACAGAGATTGCGGAAACCATTTTCGGGTTGCGCACCCCGTCGGCTGGCACGATCCTGTTGAACGGGGAAGAAGTGCGGATAACCTCGCCCATTGACGCTGTGCAGCGCGGTATTTCCCTGGTGCCCGAGGATCGCAAGGACCAAGGGTTGGTGTTGGGCATGAATTGCCGCGACAACATGACCTTGCCACAGGTGGACGACCTGACAGCGGGTCCATTTGTCAGCGACGGGGCCGAAATCGCGATTTTCGATCAGTATCGCGACAAGTTGGACATTCGCACACCCGGTTGGCGGCAAACCGTGGGCAACCTGTCGGGTGGCAACCAGCAGAAAATTGTCATTGGCAAATGGCTGTCCATGCGCCCCAATGTGCTGATCGTGGATGAACCCACACGCGGCATTGATGTCGGGTCAAAATCCGAGATCCACAACCTGATCCGCGATCTGGCATCCCAAGGCTACGCGGTGATCGTGATCAGCTCTGAAATGCCAGAGGTTCTGCGCGTGTCCGACCGGATCGTGGCCATGTTCAACGGGCGCATCATGCGCGACTTCACGGCCGAGGAAGTGACCGAGGACAACCTGATTCAGGCTATCTCCGGCATCTCGGAAAAGGTCGCATAAGCAGAGTTAGCGGATGCGCAGACCGCTATCGGCATTGAACAGGTAGAGCGCATCCGCGTCGGCGCGCAGCCCGACTTTCGCACCGGGGCGCTCTACATGGGTGCCGCGTGCCTCTATGACCAGCTTTTGCTGGCCCGGGGCCGCGCAGTGAATGAACGATACCCCGCCCAGCGCCTCGGTCATCTCGACCGTGTGGCTGTCGCCTTCGGTGATGGCAATATCTTGCGGGCGCAGACCGATCACCAGTTTGTCGGGCGTATGGCCGGGCAGCTGTTCCGCCGTGATAATGCCGCCCAGCGCCGGGACATTTACGCCATCCTTGACGCGGGTCGCCGGAAGCAGGTTCATCGCGGGCGACCCGATAAACCCTGCCACGAACAGATTATCGGGGTCGCGATACAGGTCCAGCGGCGCGCCGACCTGTTCGACCCGCCCTGCGCGCAGCACCACGATCTTGTCGGCGAGCGTCATCGCTTCGACCTGGTCATGGGTGACGTAGATCATCGTTGCCCCAAGCTCGCGGTGCAGGCGGGCAATCTCGACCCGCATTTCCACGCGCAATTCGGCATCGAGGTTCGACAGCGGTTCATCGAACAAAAACACCTCTGGCCCGCGCACGATGGCGCGGCCAATCGCGACGCGCTGGCGCTGCCCCCCCGACAAAGCCTTGGGCTTTCGGGTCAGATACTCGTTCAGGCGCAGGATGTCGCTGGCGCGCCCGACCTTTTCGGTAATCTCTGCCTTGGGGTGGCCGTTCATCTTCAGCCCGAACCCCATATTTTCAGCGACGGTCATGTGCGGATACAGCGCGTAGGTCTGGAACACCATTGCGACGCCGCGCTGCGAGGGGTCGGCCTTGGTCACATCGCGCGCGCCAATGCTGATCTGGCCGCCGGTGGTTTCTTCCAGCCCCGCGATCATGCGCAGAAGGGTGGATTTGCCGCAGCCCGACGGGCCGACGAAAACGCAAAACTCGCCCGGTTCGACCGCCAGTTCCACCCCGTGGATGACCTGCGTTTCTCCGTATTTCTTGATGACATTCGATAATGCGACACCGGACATGGTTCAGGCCCTTTTGCGGTTTGGCTGGACGGCTTGCTCTGGGAAGCGCCAGTCTGTGGTTTCCTGCCCGATGGTGCGGGCAATGCTTGAAATCAGCGGGGCCAGATCGGCCAGCGCGGACAGGTTGGTGCGCGCGGTGGTAGAGGTGACAGACAAAGCCCCCAGCACCGCGCCGCCCGATGACAGGATCGGAACGGCCACGCAGATGATGCCGGGTTCGTGCTCTTCATTGTCAAAAGCAAAACCGCGCGCGCGGGTCGTGGCCAGATCTTGCGCCATGGCTGCGGCACTGGTGATGGTTTTGGCCGTAAACGGATGCCAGCTTTGCTGCGACAGGATGCCGGGCAAATCCGCTTCGGGCAGATAGGCCAGCATGGCCTTGCCCACGCCGGTGCAATAGGCCGGACCCACCTTGCCGGCCTGGCTATACATCGGGATCGGATCGCGGGCGTTGCGCTTGTCGACATACAGAACCTGGGCATGGTCCATCTGCGCCAGATGGACGGTTTCGCCCACCTTTGCCGACAGATCATCCAGATGGGGCCGTGCGATGGGGGCCAGCGCGCTTTGCTCCCATGCGGCATGGGCCAGACGCACCAGCCGCAGCCCCATTGTATATGTGCTGCGATCCGCATCGAAGCTGAGCATACGTTGCGCGACCAGCGTTTGCAGCAGGCGGTAAAGCGTGGCCTTGGGGTAGGGGCTGTGGTCCAGAAGGTCGGAAAACCGCACCGGGTGTCCGAACCCCGCGACAAGGTCCAGCACGTCGAGTGCCTTGGCCACGGTGCCGTCGCCTGCCGTCGCTGTCATCTGACGCCCCCCTTTGCAACTACTGCTTGACAAAGGCTACCCAGCCCTGCCATCTTTTTCAATATATAAAAACAAGTTTCACATATTGGAACCTGCAAGGGAGGAAAACATGCAGTCCATCTTCAAAGGCGTGGCCGCCGGTCTCGCCATGACAACACTACTGGCGGGCGCCGCCAGCGCCGAGCTTGGCGGCGATCTGCGCATCTTCTTCGATGACCAGAACCCTGCGCCAAAAGCGGCGATCGAAGGCACTGTCGAGCGCTTTCAGGCAATGCACCCCGACATGAACATCGAACTGACCTTGATCGACCGCGAGGCGAACAAGACCCAGATTCGCAATTACCTGACCGCCAATGCGCCCGACATAAACGGCTGGTATGCTGGCAACCGTATGCGTCCCTATGTCGAAGCCGGACTGTTCGAGGATGTGTCCGACCTGTGGGACGGCCAGTTGGGCGAAGAGCTTGCGTCCACCCGCGCCGCGATGACCATCGACGGCAAGCAGTGGGGCGTTCCCTATACCTATTACCAGTGGGGTATTTACTACCGTCAGGACATCTATGAAGAACTGGGCCTGACCCCGGCCACCACATGGGAAGAGGAAAAAGCCAACTGTCAGGTCATCCTCGATTCCGGGCGCAAGTGTTACACCATCGGCACCCGTTTCCTGTGGACCGCGGGCGGCTGGTTCGACTACCTGAACCTGCGCACCAACGGCTATGATTTCCACATGGCGCTCACCGCCGGGGAAATTCCGTGGACCGACCAGCGCGTGCGCGACACCTTCGCCAACTGGCGCGAATTGCTGGATATGGGCGCGTTCATCGACGACCACACCGCCTATAGCTGGCAGGAAGCGCAGCCCTTCATGGTCAATGGCGAAGCCGCGGCCTACCTGATGGGCAATTTCGTGGTCGCCCCCATGCGCGAAGCCGGTCTGACGGATGACCAGCTTGGGTTCTACCAGTTCCCCGAAATCACGCCCGGCATTCCGATGGCCGAAGATGCGCCGACCGATACGCTGCACATTCCGGCGCAGGCGGAAAACAAGGAAAACGCGCGTGCGTTTCTGCGTTACATGGCCAGCGCTGAAAACCAGGGCATCGTGAACGAAACGCTCGGCCAATTGCCGGTGAACCGCAACGCCACCGTGCCTGATGACAAGTTCATCCAGGCCGGGTTCGAGCTGCTGTCGAATGCCGAAGGCGGCATCGCGCAGTTCTTCGACCGCGATGCGTCGGCAGAGATGGCGTCCGCAGGCATGCAGGGCTTTCAGGAGTTCATGGTCCTGCCCGACAATCTGGATGCGATCCTTGACCGGCTGGAACAGGTGCGCCAGCGCCTGAACGCCGAATAAAACCATCTGCAAGGGCGGCTTTGCGCCGCCCTTGTCCCCGCTACAGCTTCGAAGGCGTTCGCAATGACGGCACAAACCGACCCGCAAGGCACAAGCTGGTGGCGCCGCAACCAGATGCGGGCCGCGCCGTGGCTGTTTCTGGCCCCCGGCATTGCCTTTTTCGCGCTCTATGTGATCATCCCGATCTTCCAGAGCTTCCAGATCAGCCTGTATCGTTGGGACGGTCTGGGCGAGGCGCGCTATATCGGCCTCGATAATTACGACCAGTTGCTGGACGACGCGGCGTTCTACACCTCGCTCATGAATAACGTGAAATGGCTGGTGCTGTATCTTCTGGCCATCCCCGGCGGGCTGTTCATCGCGCTGTTCCTGAACCAGCAGGTGCGCGGTATCCGGCTGTATAAGTCCTTGTTTTTCTTTCCCTTCGTGATTAGCCAAGTCGTCGTCGGCTTGGTGTTCGCGTGGTTCTACAACCCGTCTATTGGGTTGCTGAACCCGGTTCTTGACCTGTTCGGTCTTGGCCCCATGAACGTTCTGGGCAACCCCAGCACTGTCACCTACGGGATTATCGCTGCAGGCCTTTGGCCGCAAATTGCCTATTGCATGATCCTGTATCTGACAGGCCTGAATGCGGTGGACCCAGACCAGGTAGAGGCCGCACGGCTGGACGGCGCCAAGGGGTTGAAAATGCTGTGGTATGTCATCCTGCCGCAACTACGCCCTGCGACGTTCATCGCCGTGGTGGTCACGGTCATCGGCGCGCTGCGCAGTTTCGACATGATTTCCGTCATGACGAATGGCGGGCCGTTCGGGTCATCCCGCGTTCTGGCCTATTACATGTTCGAGGTGTCGCTGTCCGAATACGGGTTCCGCATGGGATATGGCGCGGCGATTGCCGTGGTGTTGTTCCTGATCATGCTGGTCTATATCGCGTTCTTCCTGTGGCGCATGTGGCGCGAAGAGCGGGAGGGCTAAGGCATGGGCGTGACCCAAGAGCAGATCGACCAAATCTGCGCCGCGCTTCCCGGTGCCGAATTTGCCCGCCCGCCAGAGCTGACAAGCTGGAAGGTCGGGGGCAAGATGTTCGCCTGTTTCGCCGCCAATGGCGATCCGTCCGGCGTTTCAGTGAAATGCGCCGATATCGACACCGCCCGTATGCTGATCGACGCAGGGCTCGCCCAGCGGGCGCCCTATTTCCATGCCTCTTGGGTGCGCCTGCCTTTCGATGCAACCGGTCTGGAGGATGCCCACCACAGGCTGGTCGTGTCCTATGACCTTGTGCGCGGCGGCCTCAAGAAAGCTGCGCGCGACGCCCTGCCTGCCAGAGGGGATTTTTAGATGTTTCCAACCCCCGTCCAACAGCGCTCTGCCGCGGTGCAAGCGGGCTATACCGCGCTTTTGCCGATTGCACTTATCCTGTGGCTGTTGCCGTTGTTGATGGTTGCGCTGTTCTCGATCAAGCCGGACACGGATTTCACCCAAGGCAATCTGTGGGGCTGGCCAACCAGTTTCGCAGGGTTTGAGAATTATGCCCGCGTCTTCACCGACAGTGCCATGCCGCGCTATCTGCTGAACTCGGTTTTCATCACCGTACCCACGGTGATCGGCGCTGTGGCGTTGTCTTGCATGACCGGTTTTGCGCTGGGCGTATATCGCTTCAAGGGCAATATCTGGCTGTTCTTCATGTTCGTTGCGGGGAATTTCGTGCCGTTCCAGATCCTGATGGTTCCGGTCCGCGAACTGACCCTCAACCTTGGCCTGTATGACACGCGGCTGGGGCTGGTCCTGTTCCACATCGCGTTCCAGACCGGGTTCTGCACGCTCTTCATGCGCAATTTCATCCGCGCCCTGCCGCGCGAGCTGATAGAGGCCGCACGGGTCGAAGGCGTGTCGGAAATCCGCATCTTCTGGTATGTCGTTCTGCCGCTGATGCGGCCGGCCATCGCGGCGCTGTCGGTGCTGATCTTCACCTTCATCTGGAACGATTATTTCTGGGCCGTGGTACTGACCCAAGGGGTCGAAACCCAGCCCGTGACCGCAGGCATCACCGCCTTCAACAGCCAGTTCCGCGCCGCCTATCACATGATGAGCGCGGGCAGCATTATCGCCGCTCTGCCGCCGGTGATGATGTTCTTTCTTATGCAGAAACACTTCATCGCGGGCCTGACATTGGGTGCGGTGAAGTGAGGAGAGCCGTCAAATGACCAAAATCGCGTTTATCGGGGCGGGCTCGACCGTCTTCATGAAAAACCTGATCGGCGATGCACTGCTGCGCCCCGCGCTGGCAGATGCGCAAATCGCGTTGATGGATATCGACCGCGCGCGACTGGACGAATCCGCGCTGGTCGCCCGCAAATTGGTGGCCAGCCTAGGCGCGGGGGCAACCGTGACCGCCACCACCGACCGGCGCGCGGCGCTCGACGGGGCGGATTTCGTGATCCTCGCCTTCCAGATCGGTGGCTACAAACCCTGCACGGTCACGGATTTTGAGATCCCCAAAGCCTATGGCCTGCGCCAGACCATTGCCGATACGCTGGGCATTGGCGGTATCATGCGCGGCCTGCGCACCGTGCCGCATATCTGGGCCGTGGCCGAGGATATGCGCCAGCTTTGCCCCAACGCGCTGTTGATGAACTACGTCAACCCCATGGCCATCAACACATGGGCTCTGACCGCGCGCTACCCCGATATTGCGCAAGTGGGCTTGTGCCATTCGGTGCAGGGCACGGCGTATGAGCTGGCGCGCGATCTTGGGCTGGACGTGGCCGACCTACGCTACCGCGCGGCAGGCATTAACCACATGGCGTTCTATCTGTCGCTGGAAGCGCGCGATGGCGCGGGTTGGCGCGATCTTTATCCGGCGCTGCGCGACGGCTACCGCGCAGGCCGCATCCCGCTCGAAAGCCACTGGAACCCGCGCTGCCCCAACCTTGTGCGCTACGAGGTGATGCAGCATTTCGGGCATTTCGTGACCGAATCCTCGGAACATTTCGCCGAATATGTTCCGTGGTTCATCAAGTCGCACCGCCCCGACTTGGTTGAGCAGTTCCGCATCCCGCTGGATGAATACCCCAAACGCTGCGAGGAACAGATCGCGGCGTGGTCCGAGCAAGCAGACGCGCTGAAATCCGCGCCACGGATTGAGCACACCGCCTCGAACGAATACGCCGCCACGATCATGGACAGCATCGTCACCGGCACGCCGTCTGTCATCTATGGCAACGTGGCCAATGACGGTTTCATCCCGCAACTACCCCAAGGCGCTGCGGTCGAGGTGCCAACCCTTGTCGATGCCAACGGGTTGCAACCCACCGTCGTCAGCGATCTGCCGCCGCATCTGGTGGCGCTGATGCGCACCAATCTGAACGTGCAGGACTTGACCGTGCAGGCGCTGCTGCATGAGGACCGCGACCACATCTACCACGCCGCCTATCTGGATCCGCACACAAGCGCAGAGCTGGATCTGCGCCAGATCCGCGCGTTGGTGGATGACTTGCTGGCCGCCCATGGCGACTGGATGCCCGACTGGTGCCGGGTGAAGCGCGCGGCCTGATCTTCATCTTGCCAAAAATACTCAAAATCCAATACCGGCCCCAAAGGACCACCGCTCGATATGACAAAACCCCGCCGCTCTGCTGCTTGGTATGGCAAATTGGACAAGGACGGCTTCATCCATCGAAGCTGGATGAAGAATCAGGGCTTTCCCGATCATGCGTTTGATGGCCGTCCGATCATTGGCATTTGCAACACATGGTCGGAACTGACGCCCTGTAATAGCGGGTTGCGGGTGCTGGCCGAAGCGGTCAAGCGCGGCGTCTGGGAAGCGGGCGGTTTTCCGGTCGAATTTCCCGTGACCAGTCTGGGCGAAACCCAGATGAAGCCCACCGCCATGCTGTTTCGCAACCTCTTGGCGATGGATGTGGAAGAATGCATCCGCGCGTATGGCATTGACGGTGTTGTGCTGCTCGGTGGCTGCGACAAGACCACGCCGGGTCAGGTGATGGGCGCGGCCTCTGTCGATATTCCCAGCATCGTGGTCAGCTCCGGCCCCATGCTGAACGGCAAATGGCGCGGCAAGGATATCGGGTCGGGCACCGATGTCTGGAAGTTTTCCGAGGCCGTGCGCGCGGGCGACATGACGCTGCAAGATTTCATGGCCGCCGAATCCGGCATGTCACGTTCTGCGGGTGTCTGCATGACCATGGGCACGGCGTCCACCATGGCATCGCTTGTCGAAGCGATGGGGCTGTCCCTGCCCACCAATGCCGCCCTGCCTGCGGTTGATGCGCGGCGCACGGCGCTGGCGCATCACACAGGCCGCCGGATTGTGGAGATGGTCGAGGAAGACCTGAAGCCATCGGATATCCTGACCCGCGAGAGTTTCGAAAATGCGATCCTGACCAATGCCGCCGTGGGCGGGTCCACCAACGCCGTGGTGCACCTGCTGGCGATTGCGGGCCGTGTCGGCGTGGACCTGACGCTGGCCGATATCGAATTGGGCCGCGATATTCCGCTTTTGGTCAACTGCATGCCATCGGGCAAATACCTGATGGAAGATTTCGCCTATGCGGGTGGTGTACCTGCCGTGTTGGCACAGATCCGCGCGCATTTGCGGCCTGCACAGACCGTGCTAGGCGGCGATATTTCGGCCTATTCGGACGGGGCAGAGATTTTCAACGATGATGTGATCCGCCCGCTTTCAAACCCCGTCAAACCGGCGGCGGGCCTGCGTGTGCTGCGCGGCAATCTGGCGCCGGACGGGGCAATCGTGAAACCCTCTGCCGCGACCGATGCTTTGCTGGAACACGAAGGCCTAGCCTATGTGTTCGAGACCATTGAGCAGCTAAAAGCCGAAATCGACCGCGAGGACCTTCCCGTGACGCCCGACACCGTTCTGGTGCTGAAAGGCTGCGGGCCCAAGGGTTATCCGGGCATGCCAGAGGTCGGCAACATGCCCATCCCCGCCAAGCTCGTGAAACAGGGTGTGCGCGACATGGTCCGCGTCTCGGATGCGCGCATGTCGGGCACGGCGTTTGGCACAGTGGTCCTGCATGTCGCGCCAGAGGCGCAGGCGGGCGGTCCGCTGGCGCTGGTGAAAACCGGCGACCGCATTCGCGTGTCAGCCAGCCGGGGCGAATTGACGCTGCTGGTCGACGACGCAGAGCTTGCCACCCGCCGAGCAAGCTGGCAGCCGGACCCGGCCCACTATACCCGAGGGTATGCGAAGTTGTATGTCGACCACGTTTTGCAAGCCGATAAGGGGGCCGACCTTGATTTCCTTGTCGGCAAGGATACCCGCCCCGTGACCAGAGAGAGCCATTGATGACCCTGCCCACCTATCCCGACCTGAACGGCGCGTCTGTCTTTATCACCGGCGGCGGGTCCGGCATTGGCGCGGGGCTGACCGAAGCGTTCCTGCGCCAAGGCGCGCGCGTGGCCTTTGTGCAGCGCTCGGACGCCACTGCGTTTTGTGACGAGATGACGGACAAGACCGGCAATCGACCGCTATTCCTGCAATGCGACATCACCGACCGCGCGGCGCTCGTCGCGGCGATTGAGCAAGCCGCGCAGGCGCATGGTCCTGTTTCGGTGCTGGTGAACAATGCCGCCAATGATCAGCGCCATAAGCTAGAGGATATCACCGAGGATTTCCTCGACTGGGCGCTGGCGATCAATTTCAAATGCTATGTGACCGCCTGTCAGGCAGTGGCGCCCAAGATGCGCGCCATGGGGCGGGGGTCAATCATCAACATCACGTCGATCAGCTACATGATGGCGAATGCGGGCTATCCGCTTTACACCTCGGCCAATTCTGCCTTGAACGGGCTGACGCGTAGCTTGGCGCGCGAACTTGGGGGCGACCGCATTCGCGTGAATGCGCTTGCGCCCGGTTGGGTGATGACGCCCAAGCAACTGGACCAATGGGTCACGCCCGAAGGGTTGGCCGACCACATGAAGCGCCAATGCCTGCCCGATACGCTGTCGCCCGACGACATCGCGGGCGGTGTTTTGTTCCTTGCATCCGACAGCAGCCGCGCGATGACGGGGCAAGCCTTGGTCATCGACGGTGGCGTGGTGGTGACGGGATGAGCGGTCTGGTGCAAACCCCTGACTGGATCGCGCTGGACTGGGGCGGCTCGCACCTCCGCGCATGGGCGGTGGTGGGGGGCAGACCGGTCGCGCATGTCGCAAGTGACGCGGGCACAGGCGCGCTTGACCGGGACGCGTTCGGCCCTGCGCTGACAGCGCTTGTACAAGACTGGTTGACCGAGAAGCGCTGCATACCCGCCTTTGCTTGCGGCATGCTCGGAAGCCGTCAGGGCTGGGTCGAAGCGCCCTACCGTACGGTGCCCTGCGCGCCTTTGGGCGGCGGATTGGTGGCCGCCCCTCAGACAGATCCGCGCCTGCAAGTCTATGTTTTGCCGGGGCTGAAACAGCCCCGTCCCGCCGACGTCATGCGCGGCGAGGAAACGCAGATCGCGGGCTTTCTGGCGCTGAACCCCGGTTGGGACGGCGTGATCTGCCTGCCTGGCACGCACAGCAAATGGGTGCATGTCAGCGCCGGAGAGGTGGTCAGCTTCCAGACCTTTCTGACGGGGGAGACCTTTGCGCTTTTGTCCGGTCAATCTGTGCTGCGCCACGGCATGGACGGCTGGGACGACGCGGGCTTTGACGACGGACTGGCGCAAGGGTTGGACCGCCCCGACCGCTTGCTGTCGCGGCTTTTCACATTGCGCGCCGAAGGGTTGCTGGACGGGCTGGACCCCGCCACCGCCCGCGCGCGCCTGTCGGGACTGTTGGTCGGCGCGGAACTGGCGGCGGCGAAACCCTATTGGCTGGGCCAGCGTGTGGCCGTTCTTGGCGCGGGCGACCTGGCCGCGCTTTATGCGCGTGCACTGGACGGCTTGTCCGTTCCCGTGTCCGCCCATACCGCAGAGGCCGCGACATTGGCCGGGCTGGCCGCCGCGCGCGCGGCGCACACAAAGGAGGCGACATGCGCGAGATAATCGCCATTTTGCGCGGAATCACCCCGTCAGAGGCGCTGGGCGTCACCCATGCGCTGATCGAGGCGGGCATCACCAAGATAGAGGTGCCGTTGAATTCGCCCGACCCGTTGGACAGCATTGCCGCCATAGTCGCCGAATTCGGCACGCACGCCCAGATCGGCGCAGGCACGGTGCTGGACGCGGGGCAGGTGCCCAGTCTTGCCGCGACCGGGGCCCGGTTGGCCGTGTCGCCTGATTGCAACCCCGAGGTGATCAGGGCAGCGCGCGCAGCAGGGCTGCTGAGCTATCCCGGCGTTTTTACCCCGACAGAGGCGTTCACTGCAATCCGCGCAGGCGCGACGGGGTTGAAGCTGTTTCCGGCGTTCAAGATGGGTGTGGACGGGTTGCGCGCCATGCGCGCCGTGCTGCCGCCGGACATGCCCATCTATGCCGTGGGTGGTGTCGGGCCAGAGGATTTTGCCACATGGCGCAGCGCGGGGGCGGCGGGGTTTGGCCTTGGAACCGCGCTTTATGCGCCCGGCATGGCCGCAGCAGATGTCGGCGCGCGCGCGCGTGACGCGGTCGCGGCGTGGGATGCCTGCGCGTGACACCGGTCAATGACACTCGTTGCGCGTTGGGCGAAGGCGCGTTCTGGCACCCCGAGCGTGGCGAATTCTTCTGGTTCGATATCACCGGGCGCAAGCTGCATTCGCTGGCGCAGAGTTGGGATTTCGATGAAATGCCGTCTGCCATGGGCTGGGTCGGCCATGCCGAGGTGGTGATCGCCACCGATGCACGGTTGATGCTGTTTGATCTGGAAGCTGGGACGGGCCGCACCCTGTGTGCGCTGGAAGCGGACAATCCCGTAACCCGCTCGAATGACGGGCGTGCCGACCCGCAAGGCGGGTTCTGGATTGGCACCATGAGCAAACAGGCCGAGAAGGGCGCGGGCGCAATATGGCGGTATTACCGTGGTGAATTGCGGTGCCTGTTCCCCGGCCTCACCATACCGAACGCGATCTGCTTTGCGCCTGACGGGCAAAGCGCGTGTTTTACCGACACGCCCACACGCCGTGTCATGCGCGTGGCGTTGGATGCCGAAGGCTGGCCCAAAGGCGCGCCCGCCTGCTGGTTGGACCTGAACGACACGGCCCTGAACCCCGATGGCGCGGTCTACGACGCTTCGGGTACGTTCTGGGTCGCGCAATGGGGCGCAGGACGGGTTGCGGGGTATGGCCCTGACGGAGCGTTTATCCAAGCGGTCGAGGTTCCCGCACCGCATACATCCTGCCCCGCCTTTGGCGGGCCCGATCTGCAAACGCTGTTTTGCACCACCGCGCGCGAGGGGCGCCAGAACCCGCACGAGCTGGATGGCGCGACCTTTTGCGCAGCTGCGCCCGCCCGAGGCCTGCCAGAGCATCAGGTGCGGCTTGGCGTCTGATGTGGAACGGTTCGGCGAGATGCCCGATGGCCCCACGGTCCATCGGGTGACGCTGCAAAAGGGCGCAATGCGCGCGCAGGTGCTGACGCTTGGGGCCATCGTGCAGGATTTGCGGCTGGAGGGTGCGAGCCACCCCTTGGTGCTGGGGGCAGGCACCCTTGCGCCCTATCTGGGGCCAATGCACTATTTCGGGGCCACGGTGGGTCGCTATGCGAACCGGATTGCCAACGGCGCGTTCACCTTGAACGGCCAGACGCATCGGCTGTCGTGCAATTTTCGCGGGCGGCATTGTCTGCATGGCGGCGAGTTGGGGTGCGCCGAGCAGCTTTGGACGCTTGCAGATGCGACTGCGGAAACTGCAACCCTGACGCTGACGCTACCCGACGGTGATATGGGCTTTCCGGGACGGTTGAGCATTGTGTTGACCATCGCGCTGTCGGATGCTGCGATCAGCTTTGACCACAGCGCCACGACCGACCGTGACACGGTGTGCAGCCTGTCGCATCACGGCTATTTCGTGCTGGATGACAGCGGGTCGTTGGCAGAGCACGGCTTGCGCATTGCCGCTGAGCATTACTTGCCGGTGGATGATGACCTGATCCCGACGGGCCGGAGTGCGCCTGTCGCGGGCACAGGGTTCGATTTTCAAACCCCGCGCCCGCTGCAAGACGTAGCCCTTGACCACAATTTCTGCCTGTCGGATGCGCCTGCTGTGCTGCGCCCGGTGGCGTGGCTGCGCTCGGACCGGTCCGGTTTGCAGATGCAGGTTGCGACCACCGAACCGGGCCTGCAGGTCTATACCGCAAGCCATTTGCCGCAAGCCGGAGCTATCGGCCATGACGGCCGCGCGCTGCGCCGCCATGCCGGGATCGCGCTGGAAGCGCAGCACTGGCCGGATGCGCCGAACCGGCCTGATTTCCCCTCGGCCACCCTGCTTGCGGCGCAGACCTATCGCCACACCACCCGCTACAGTTTCGACCGCACCAACCAGACGGAGCCGCCACAATGAAACGCAGCCTTGGCGTGTGCTACTATCCCGAACATTGGCCCGAAGCCCAATGGCATGACGATGCCGCGCGCATGGTGGCCAGCGGTCTGACATGGGTGCGGATCGGTGAATTCGCGTGGTCACGGCTGGAGCCGGACCCCGGCAAGCTGGAATTCGACTGGCTGGACCGCGCTATAGACGTGCTGGGCGACGCGGGGTTACAGGTTGTGCTGGGCACGCCCACCGCCACGCCGCCGCGCTGGATGCTGGACCGCCATCCCGACATGCTCGCGGTCGATGCTGACGGTCGCCCGCGCAAGTTCGGGTCGCGCCGGCACTACTGCTTCAGCCATCGCGGCTATCTGGCAGAGTGCAAGCGCATCGTCGCGCTGCTCGCCGAGCGCTATGGCCGTAACCCGCATGTCGCCGCGTGGCAAACCGACAATGAATATGGGTGTCACGATACGATCCTTAGCTATTCCGACGCGGCGCGCATGGCCTTTCGCGACTGGCTTGCGCAGCGCTACCAAAGCCTTGATGCGCTGAACCGCGCTTGGGGGAATGTGTTCTGGTCGATGGAGTATGCAGGTTTTGACGAGATTGACCTGCCCAACCTGACCGTAACCGAACCCAACCCGGCGCATGTCATGGATTTCCGGCGCTTTGCGTCCGATCAGGTGGTGGCGTTCAACCGAGCGCAGGTGGATATCCTGCGCCGCCACACTTCCGCGCCCATCGCGCATAATTACATGGGACGCGAGACCGGGTTTGACCATTACGCGGTCGCCGCCGATCTGGATATCGCGTCATGGGACAGCTACCCGATTGGGTTTTTGTCGGACCGGCTGGAGGCGTCAGACGACCACAAGGCCGCGTTCCTGCGCCAGGGCGATCCCGATTTTCAGGCGTTTCATCATGATCTGTATCGCGCCGTCGGGCGCGGGCGCTGGTGGGTTATGGAACAACAGCCGGGGCCGGTGAACTGGGCCCCTTACAACCCGGCACCCTTGCCCGGCATGGTCCGCCTGTGGACGTGGGAGGCGTTCGCCCATGGCGCGGAAACCGTGTGCTATTTCCGCTGGCGGCAAGCGCCCTTCGGGCAGGAACAGATGCATGCGGGATTGCTGCGGCCCGACAGCGCGCCCGCGCCGGGGTTGGCAGAGGCAGAGGCCGTCGCCCGCGAACTGGCCGACTCCCCACAAGCGCAGGCCGCGCCCGCCGATGTGGCACTGGTGTTCGATTATGCCAGCGCATGGGCATGGGACACGCAGCCCCAAGGCGCGGATTTCGACTATGTCCGCCTGTGCTTTGCGTGGTATCGGGCTTTGCGTCGGCTGGGGCTGAACATTGACATCATCGCCCCCGACACCGCCGATCTGTCGCGCTGGCGCGTGGTGTTGGCACCGGGTTTGTTTACCTTGTCCGACAGCCTGCGCGCGGCCTTGCCTAGCTGTCAGGGCGCGGTTGTCTTCGGCCCGCGCGCCAATTCGCGCCTGCCAGATTTCAGCATTCCGTCTGATCTGGGGCCGTCGTTGCCGGGGCTGGACTGCCGCGTTGCGCGGGTTGAGAGCTTGCCGCCGGGCAGCACTGTGGGCCTGGAAAGCGGGGGCCATTTCGTGCATTGGGCCGAAGATCTGGACACGCGTGCAGAGGTCGTTCTGGCCCGTGCCAATGGCCAACCGGCCATGGTGCGCGCAGACGGGCTGCACTATCTGGCCGGGTGGCCGGATGATGACACGCTCTTTGCAGTATTGCGCGATCTTTGCCACGCGCAAGGGCTTGCGACCATGGACCTGCCGCCGGCGCTGCGCACACGGTCGGACGGGCGCACTCGCTTCTGGTTCAACCACGGGTCACAGACGATCACATGGCAGGGCACAGACCTGCCACCCTGCGCCGTGTTGCAACAGGTGCAGCGCTAGGCGACACCCGCAACACACCCGCCGCGCCACGGCCCACTATTTTCACGCGTAAAGATTTGCTTTATACTTCTTCTACTCCAAAACCCGAAAGTTCTCGTGTGTTATGACGCGGAAGTTATCTGACACCTTGTCGCGGAATTTCTTCCATTCCTGCGGGATGGTCTCACGCATGAATGCAAGGATGGCGTCGGCGAATTGCTTCTGACTTCGGTAGTAGCGATTGTGGGTGACATAATGGTGCAAGACCGCCCAAAGACGTTCAATTGGATTGAG
>NZ_UIHC01000104.1 GCF_900499075.1 Roseinatronobacter ekhonensis
ATAAGTCCACAGAATACATCTCCCCACCCTCCGCTCATCAGCTTCAGGTGTCAGATTGCGGAATTTTACTCCGCGACGGTCAGATCATCAGACCGTTTCTGTGGGCATTTTGTCTCCGGGATTCACACCCCGGTGGGTTCCGGTTCGGTGATTACTGGCGGTTGGGACTTCTGGTCGAAGTCTTGGTGGTCGTCGTTAGTCTGCCGCTGTTGTTGATCGTCTGGCCATTGTAGATCGGCACGGTGAGGTGCTCCCCGATGGTTGGACAGGAACTTTCGGAAGTTATCCGTTCTTCGGCAGCCACCGGATCGCAGCCTGTCTGAGCAGGGAAGGAACGATCGTCGGTCGCCATCGGGGGTACACCGTCTGAGGACAAAGATGGGTCTTGAGGCAATCGACAAGCATGGTTCGCCGGAGAACATGAATACGGCCGTCCAAGGCAGCCGGTCGCCCAGCCGACGGTTCCTAACGAACGCCCCATGCCCCCAATCATTCTAGATCATGAACAGGCGGATCAGGAGGGCTGAATTTCCCATCCCAATGGGCAACGCCAGCCAAACGTTGATCGACAGCGACAACCACGGCAGAACCCGAAGCGCGGCTCAAAAAACAAAGGTTCCTGTCAGCGCAAGAATGCTCCTGGAGAGGATCAGTTCTCGACACCTTGCCAAAATCCGTTCCATTCAGAAGGTGGCAATTGAGCTTCTTCCTTTCGAATGACTACGGCACCCCCGCCCCTTAAATTGTGGCAGTGTTTCGCATGAACCATGTGACCACCCTATGGGATGGCTTTGGCCGGTGGCTTATTGCGTACTTTGCTGGTTGAGGGCGCGACGACTTCGACAGCCGGGCTGGCCTCTCTCTCGAGACGTGCCTTGCGAAGACGCGCTGTCTTGACCTGACGGCGTTCCATCTCTCCGTCGAGGATTTCCCTCGCGGCGCGCGTGGTCTTGTCCATCGGCGTTTCCGCTCGGGGTGCGGATGGTTTGAATACACTCGACCTTGTCAGTTCCGTCATTAATCAACTCCTTGATGAAATTGGTGCTGGGCATGAACGCTCGCCAAGCAGGCCGCGGAGGGCTGGATGTTCCCGGCCTACGGAAGATTCACGGTTTGCCTCATTGCGATCATACCGGTCACAGGTCATTGCTTGGTTCCCGTTCGCTTCATCGCTTCGCCACAGTGTTTGCCCCAAGATCGGGAATAGTTTCAGTGTCATCTGACGTGCCAGCCTCCATTCCTCTAAGGAATTTGAAGAGATCACTGTCCGTTGTCAGAACAAGCGTTGTTTCACCGGAAATCATGTCACCGTAGGCCTGCATGGTTCGCGTAAATTCATAGAACTCGGCTGCTTTGGGACCACTCGTGTATGCGCCGGCATAAATCTGTGCCGCGGAGGCATCCGCAGCTCCGCGGATTTTCTCAACCGCCCGGTAGGCTTCGGACTGAATCTTGTTCAGATCCCGCTCGCGGTTGCCGCGAATACGCGCCGCTTCGCCGTTACCTTCCGAGAGGAAACGCTCAGCAATCTGACGTCGTTCTGAAATCATGCGGTCATAGATTTTCGGCCTGACGCTTTCATTATAATTGATCCGCTTGAACCGGATATCGAGAAGCTCGATGCCAAATACGCGGACCTTCTCAGCTGCCGCTTCGAATATCTCCCTTTCCACAAGGGCCCGCCCCTTCTGGATCGGAACCAGCGAACCGATATCCTGAGCAATTTCCTCGTCTGTCAAGAGCGTGTCCCTCAACGGAGTTCGACCCTTGGTCGTGCGGATGATCTCAATGAGTTCATGCTTGGCTACGGCATTGCGAGTCTCGCTGCCGAGAATGTCATCGAGTCGGGATTGGGCACTGCGTTCATCGCGCAGACGAAGAAAATACTGCAGTGGCTCCGTGATCTTCCACCGCGCGAACAAATCGACGGAGATGTAGAGCTTGTCCTTGGTGGGCATGTCGGAAGGGTTGCCATCCCACTCCAGAACCCGGCTATCAATTCTATTGACCGTTTGAACGAAGGGCAGCTTCACCTTCAACCCGGCCGATGTGATCGGTTCACCGACAGGTTTACCAAACTGGGTGATGATGGCCTGTTCAACTTCACCTACGGTGTAGACTGCGCTTGAAACCGTCACGACGGCGGCGACCACAATTCCTGCAAGAATTCCTAATCCGATCTTCATGGCCGATCCTCCTGTTGGCGATCAAGGTTCAAAAGCGGCAGAATACTGCTGGAGGGCCCATCGACGATGATCTTCGATCCAATACCGGGCAAAACTGCCTGAAGGGTCTCAATGTAAATCCGCCGCCTCGTAACCTCTGGCGCTTTCTCATATTCGGTAAAGAGCGCCGTGAACCGCGCGGCATCACCTTCCGCCTCGTTGACCCTTTTCAGCCGGTAACCGTCGGCCTCCCGGATACGCTGGTCCTTTTCGCCCTCGGCCAGCGGGATGACCTTGTTGTATTCCCGGCGCGCCTCGTTGATCAGGCGCTCCTTCTCCTGCTGTGCCTGGTTGACCTCGTTGAAGGACGATTGAACCGGGCCCGGCGGGTTGATGTTCTTCAGCTGCACCTGGTCGATGCTGATGCCCATCGCGTATTTCGTGGCCAGCGCCTGCATTTTCAACAGCGCTTCATTCTCGATCTCTTGACGACCGATCGTGATGACCTCGTCTACCGTCCGGTCGCCGACCACCTCACGCATCACGGATTCCGAGACGTAGCGCAGCGTCGCGCGCGGCTCACGCACCTCGAACAGGAACTTCAAAGGCTCGGATATCCGGTATTGCACAACCCATTCCACAAGGGCGGCGTTCAGGTCGCCTGTCACCATCTCGGTTTCACGACGTCCGTCAACCGGGCTTTGAAACGGCTCGGTCGCGCCCGGCGTCGAGAAGCCAAACTCCTGCTTCAGCTGGCGCTTCACCGGCACCAGCGTGGCGACGTCTACACCGAGCGGGACCTTGAAATGCAGACCGGGCGGAACCTCTGATTTGTACTTTCCAAAACGCTGAACAACGGCGACAGAGTCGCTCGGGACCGTATAATAGGATGTCCAGACCCCGATTGCTGCGAGAGCGATTGCTCCGACTACCATAAAGCCCTTCATCGACGGTCGCCCGCCAGGCACCAATCCGCCCAACCGTTCCCGACCTTTGCGAAGCAGCGCATCAATCTCCGGCGCGCGGCGTTTCTTTGTCGTATTCCAAGGACCCGGTTCTTCCGGGCCATCATTTTGCCTGGGCATATCGCGTCCTCTCTCGCTCGCGCGGGCAGCTGTTAATCTGTAATAGTGTCTGGGATTTCCCATTCCAGTAGATGGAAACCCGGCGGCGTCTTCGATGCCTTTGGCGTTCTTACTGAAATCAACGTCAGGGCGGCGCGGTTCAAAGCAGGATGTCGCGCCGCTCTTTAAAGCCTCGGCGCCAGCTGATAGTAGGCCCGCAGCTTGTCCAGCCATGAGCGATTGAGCATGTCAAAGTGCTCAAGCGGCGGCGCTTCGCGTAGCAGCTTCTCAGTCACGTTCATCACCACATGGCTGCCGCCCTTGGCCAGATGAAGCAGCCGATCATATGGCACGACCATCTGCTGTGCAGAAATCGCCCCTCCGGTGTCAATAACCAGATGCGACAGGGATCCGGTCTTAGGTTCGAACAAGATATCGATCAGGGTACCGACTTCGCCGTTCTGACCGAAAACCGGCAAGCCCAGCCAGTCACTAAGGTGCGAAAATCCGTCCACTTTCGGATTTCCGGAGGTCTCCCGATCGCCTTGCGCCTCATGCCGATCAAGATCGGTGAAACCAGCGAAGCCCCCGCCTAATGGACCAACCATGATCGGCGGCATCTCCGCCATCGCCATGTACCCGAAGACCTTTGGGTCGGACCATTCCGGCGCGGCTTTGATGCCGTCGGGACTGATTTCAACTGGCCATTCGCGGTTGCTTTCGTCAGGTTCGCCCATCAATCGCGTTGAGAACGGCGGTGCGAAAGTCGGCCACGGTAGCGGCGGGATGAGCCTGCTGCGGGCGGCGTAAAAGTCGTCCACTTTTACCCTTTCTGGCGACAGGGAGGGCGGGAGGATTTTCACTGTGGATTTG
>NZ_UIHC01000088.1 GCF_900499075.1 Roseinatronobacter ekhonensis
GAAATGGCGCAAACTCGATGGCCGGAACCGCCTGCCCGAGATCATCCAAGGGGTTGAGTTCCGCGACGGCCTCCGCCACGTTCAAGCCGCCGCCTGATCAGGCGTCACCAACTTCTGCGCATATCTCTCCCAGTGTTCCATTCGACACTTTTGACGACGCAGTAGCCATCGCCAATGAGGGCTCGTTCGGGTTGTCTAGCTACATCTTCACACGTGATTTCCAGACCACAATGGAAGCAATCGATCGGATCGAGGTTGGAGAGGTCTACGTAAACCGCGCAGGCCCTGAAAGTGTGCATGGTTTTCACGGGGGCTGGCAAGATAGCGGCGTCGCCGGGGATGACGGTTCGCATGGCTTGGAGGTCTATATGCGCAAAAAGACCGTCTATGTGAACTACTCGGGAAAAGCGACGGTTGGGCTTATGCCCTATTAGGACCTCGCGTCTGAGGCAAAGCGTCTCTCCGTAATCATGGAGAACACGTCATCCAGCGCAACTTCAAAGGCATTCGCTGTTTCGGGGAGGAACGAAGAATGGAACCAATCGCCAAGAGAATGCAAAAAAGACCTCTGCTAAGCGCAGTTGTGGGCTGGTTAAAACAGATCACCGGCCCCCTGATCGGCTTGCTTCTACTGTGTCTGGTCCTGTCTTTGATGACCGACAGCTTTTTGACCAAGAACAACCTGCTCAACGTTATGGATCAGGTAACTGTTCTGGGAGTTATGGCCATTGGAATGACGTTTGTCATTCTGATTGGTGGAATTGATCTCTCGGTTGGGGCGTTGCTTGCCGTGTCAACCATGGTCATGGGCGCTTTGAATGCATATGCTGGCGTGCCTTTGCCTATCGCAATGCTGGCCGGAGTAATGGCCGCAGCTATTGGCGGGTTTGCAAACGGCGTGTTGGTTGTCCAGCTTGGTGTTCCGTCATTTGTTGCAACGCTGGCGATGATGTCAATCGCACGCGGTGTGGCAAATATCACCACCGATGGTACGCAGATTACCGGCTATTCGGCCTGGTTTTCGGAGCTTTCAATAATTCGGTACGGCGGCCTGCTATCCGCTACAGTCGCATTCTTCATCTTTTTGGCTTTGGTTTGTGGAGTATTGCTTTCCTACCATACCATGGGCCGGAAGATCTATGCGATCGGTGGCGGAAGTGAAGTCGCCCGCCTAGCAGGGATAAGAGCGCGCGCCTACACCATGTGGATCTATGTGTTTTGTGGCGTGACCGCAGGTTTTGGTGGCGTGCTTTTGGCCACGCGGCTCGACTCATCCGACCCTAGCGCCGGCTTGGGATGGGAATTGGATACGATCGCTGCCGTTGTCATCGGTGGGGCCAGCCTGAGCGGTGGTGTCGGGTCAATCGGGGGTACCGTAATCGGGGTTCTGATTATTGGCGTCTTGCGTAATGGGCTGAATCTTATCGGCATTTCACCATTCATCCAACAAATTGTGATCGGCTTGGTAATCGCCTTCGCCGTCATTCTGGATCAGTTGCGTCTCAGACGAGGCTGAAGCGCGAACATAAAATCGCGCAACAATCGGACACCAATTCAACCAAGCGGTGTCCACCCAACTTAGGAGGAGAAATCAAATGTTTAACCGAAGAACTCTCATTGCGGCAACAGCAGCTTTTGGCCTGTCCGTATCCGCAACAGCGCTGATGGCGCAAAACGAGCAAGTGACGATCGGCTTGGCCCTGCCCAGCCTGACCTTGGACTTTTTTGACCAAATCCGTGGTGCGGCGTCCGCCCATGCAGAGGACTTGGGGATTGAGTTGATTATTGTGGACGCCAATGGCGATTCAGCCCGCCAGGTCGATCAGGTGCAGGACATGATCAGCCGCGGTATCGATGCATTGGTTTATGTGCCAGCAGGTGCGACAGCGGCTGCCGTTCCGGTGCGCGCTGCCCAGCGGGCCGGCATTCCTGTCGTCACGCTTGATCGGAATCCTCCAAACGCGCCCGGAGACACCTTTATCGCGAGTGATAGTGTGGCCGGCGCGCGCAATATCGGCGAGTATCTTGTTGAAATGACCGGTGGCACCGCCAAGGTTGCGATCCTTCAAGGACAGATCGGGACAACCCCGGAAATTGCGCGGGACCAAGGCTTGATGGAGGCGTTCGAGGGTCATCCGGGCATGGAAATTGTGGCCGCCCAGCCAGCAAACTGGTTGCAAGACCAAGGCTTCAACATTGCCCAAGACATGCTGCAAGCAAACCCAGACATCACGGTTTTTGTCGGGCGGTCAGATGCACCCGCTATGGGTGCTGCCCAGGCTATCAAGGTGGCCAATATCGATCACAAAATCTGGGTTGTGGGATTCGATGGTCTACCTGTCGCGCTTGAAGCCGTGCGTGACGGCTCACTGGATGCCACCGCGACACAACAGACCAATCTGATGGGTCGGCTATCGATCGATTCTGCATTGGCATTGCTTCAGGGCGAAGAGCTGCCGGCAGAACAATTGCTGGACGTGACGCTGACCACTTCAGAAAATGTTCAGGGTTTCATCGAAAACCATCCGTAAGCCACGCGTCCGATGTCGCCGCTTTCCCTTCCGGGGCGGCGACATCGGTGAACGTGCATAAAGGATGATGCTCCCGAAAGCGAAAATTGGCTTCCGGTGCATCATACACAAGCCAGACCACACAGAAGCCGCAGATGACTTTTGCACGAAGTCATATCCGGGATGGAGGCATAAAATGCTGCTAGGATGTATCGGAGATGACTTCACCGGGTCCAGTGATTTGGCAAACACGTTGTCCAAGCAGGGTATGAAGACCGTTTTGTATAATGGCATTCCGAAGAACGCGACGGACGTCACGGCCGAAGCAGCCGTCGTCGCCCTCAAATCTCGCTCCATTTCACCAAAAGATGCGGTTGGCCAAAGCTTGCTCGCACTAGATTGGTTGATTGAACAAGGATGCGAGCAGTTCTTTTTCAAATATTGCTCGACTTTCGATTCCACGCGCGAGGGAAACATCGGGCCGGTTATCGATGCTCTTGCAGAGGCTCTTCAGGTCAATCAGGTTCTTGTTTGCCCTGCCTTCCCTGGGGCCGGTCGCACCGTCTACCAAGGGCACCTGTTTGTGAACGACCGACTGCTGAACGAAAGCGGAATGGAAAATCATCCGCTGACCCCTATGACGGATCCCGATATTCGCAGGTGGCTCGGTTATCAGACAAAAAACAACGTGAGGCATGTCGCATCAACGGATATCTTGGCAGGCTCCGAGGCCATCAAGGCAGCCTTGGTCCGTGAAGCAAAGGCAGGCCGTCATCTTGTTGTTCTGGACGCACTGCGCGATGACGACCTGATGCAGATTGGTGAGGCTGCAAATGGTCTCAAGCTTGTAACCGGAGGTTCTGGCGTTGCCTTGGGCTTGCCAGAGAACTTTCGAAAACGCGGCGCGATAATGGCTACTCCCCGGTCTTGGGCCGGGCAGATTGGAAAAGCGGTTGTGCTTAGCGGTTCCTGCTCTAAAGCGACCCTTGGTCAAATCGCCGCACACAGCCAAAACCATCCAATTTTTGAAATAGAGGCAGAGCAGGTACTTTCTGGCAAACTGACGCCGCAGGACGTTGCGGGCTGGCTCCTCGCGGCGGACGGCACACCACTCGCCTATAGTTCGGCAGACCCGGAGGTCGTCAAGCAGAACCAAGCTGCGTTTGGCCGCGAAAAAACCGCGCGAGCTTTTGAAGATTTTTTTGCAAACACGGCGCAGCTTTTGGTAGCGGGCGGCATTGAAAGCATCATTGTCGGGGGCGGTGAGACCTCAGGCGCCGTTGTCGAGGGCCTTGGGCTTTCTGCAATGGAGATCGGGCCCGAGATCGCACCCGGTGTTCCAGCTTTGCGTTGTAACGAGAGATTGGTGATAGCACTCAAGTCAGGCAACTTCGGTGGAGCTGACTTTTTTGCGCAAGCTGCCGCGATGCTGTCGCAGGTGCAATCATGACCACGGATAGCAAGCTGCGTGAACAGATCTGTACTTTGGCGAAATCTATGTTCGATCGCGGGCTGACAAGTGGCAGCACCGGGAACATTTCTGCCAGAACTTCGGACGGCGGACTACTTGTATCGCCCACCGGAACCAGCTTTGGGCGGCTAGACCCGGCAAGGCTAAGCCAATTTGATTCGACCGGCACGCTCATAAGTGGCGATCTCCCGACCAAGGAAATGCCCCTTCACAGCGCTTTTTATGAAACGCGCGAGGCGACCGGCGCTGTCGTTCATCTACATTCTTGTCATTCGGTGGCGCTTTCCCTGATGCCCGATGCGAACGCCGAGAATTTCTTGCCTCCGATCACACCGTATTCGATCATGAAACTTGGCAAAGTTAAGATGTTGCCCTTTTTTCGGCCGGGCGACGAGCGACTGGGTGAAGCTTTGCGCGATCTGGGCGGGGCACGGTCAGCTGTTATGCTCGCAAATCATGGACCCGTTGTGGCAGGACAGACCGTCACCGCAGCCTGCGATGCAATAGAGGAGCTGGAGGCAACGGCGCGGTTGGCACTCCTGACACGAGGTATAGCGGTAAACATGTTGAGCGACTACCAGATCAAGGATCTTGTAGAGCACTTTGATTTGGAGTGGAGTGAATGACGCGGTTTTCGGCGAACCTCGGGTTTCTATGGACGGAACTTTCCCTTCCCAAAGCCATTCATGCCGCCGCCGAGGCGGGTTTTCACGCGGTAGAATGCCACTGGCCCTATGACACGCCAGTTGAAGAAGTTCGGGCTGCGCTGAAGCAAACAAATCTGCCGATGCTGGCACTGAACACACGCCGAGGGGATGTCGCTGCTGGTGAGAATGGCCTCGCGGCCATGCCGGGGCGCAAGGACGAAGCACGCAACGCGATTGATGAAGCCATCGGCTATGCAAATGCGATCTCAGCGCGCAATGTGCACGTGATGGCAGGATTTGCCGAGGGAGAGTTGGCACGTCAGACGTTTATTGAGAACCTGCAATACGCCAGCCTACAGGCCGCGGAGCATGGCATTGGTATTTTGGTTGAACCGCTGAACACTTACGACGCTCCGGGATATTTCTTGCGAAGCACGGAACAAGCCCGTGAGCTTATTCTGGAAACGGGTCTTACAAATCTAAGGCTGATGTTCGATTGCTATCATGTTCAATTGATGGAAGGCGACTTGAGCCATAAGCTAGAAAAACATTTTGAGATCATCGGCCATATCCAGTTTGCTTCAGTCCCTGACCGTGGACCGCCTGACGCCGGTGAAGTCAACTTCCCGCATATATTCAAGGTCCTTGATGATCTCGGCTATCAACAGCCGCTTGGCGCCGAATACAAACCCCGGACAAGCACGAATGGATCACTCGGATGGCTCAAGACCACAATCGGTGATCCATTCGCTCTTTTGGGGACTTAGGTGTTTGATCCCGCAGTTTCATGGTGCGATCCTTGCGCGGGAATGGAAGGAAGCAATATGGGCCAAGTCGTGGCGCGGGTCGATGACAGCCGCGGATTCACAACCGGACAGACCCTGTTCATGTTTCCCGACCGGGATCGTGACGTTCGATTTTAACGATGGGGCGCTCCAGTCCAGCGCCCTTCAGTCGTGCGTATTCCGGGGTCATCCGGCCAGTGATTCCGAAAGTATCCGGCCACCCATTCCGATTTTATCCGGCCACTGATTCCGGAGCATCCGGCCACCCTGTGATGTGATGCTGCGAGGCAATCTGTAACTGGCTACCGTCTGGCTTTTTAGCTTTGAGGGAAGCCCGATGAAGAGATTGCCGATGCGGAAGATACGAGATGTTTTGCGGCCCCCGTCTGTCAGGGATGTTGTCCGCTGCTCTACTTTTCCTCTATTTCTCAGGTGGGCGGGATAGGATGATGACTTGGGCTATTCACTGGAACGAAAAACGGCTGTGCTGAAGCGGATGCTGCCGCC